>NZ_NXLR01000009.1 GCF_003364255.1 Helicobacter marmotae | reverse complement strand
TCCGAAACACAGGAAAAAATGAAATGGACCGGAGGGCAACCTGCTGAAGGGGGGGCGGGGGAGGGAATGATATCGTGGAAAGACATACAAGGTAGGGGGGGGGGGGGGATATATAAGGGGGCAAGAACATTATTATGGGGTTGGAGCTTGCCTGCACGAGCGAAGCTCTTGCCCCCCATTATTTTATAAAACTTTGCACATTCAAGCCCCTCCCCCTTATAGAAAAAGAAAAAAGAGAATCACAAGAGACTCTGCTAAGTTTGTCATTCTGAACCCTCACAGAGGGTGAAGAATCTCTGTCCGAATCACTAGTCGCACTTTTTGGTGTTTTTGAAAGAGAGTCCTTAGCAGATAAGAGAGATTCTTCGCTTGATTCTCAAGCTTTAGACATGACAAACTAACAGCATTTACTAAAAATCCAAACAGCAATGCTTCGGCTTTGACTCAATATGACAGAAATAACACAAGCCAGCTAGAATCTAAAATTGATAATTTGGTGTATATGTTGCATAGTTTAAATGATGAGGAAATTACCATTATAGAATCTTAAGCAGCCCTACTGCGTTTGTGTAAAAAGCATAAACTCTTTTTACACAAGACTTTGTATTATTTTGGGGGTTCATTTGGATTATCAGGGTCATACATTTTATGCGTTTTGCTTGGGATAATCTCATTACCTATTTCTTTGGGATTAACATCTTTGCCATCATTACTTAGCTTTAAAAGTGCCTTTTTAAACTCATAAATACTCTTTAGCACATAGTCCTCCCCGCCACTCTCTTTAGCCAAAGTGCGTAAAAATGGCATATCTGAGCCTAAAGAAAAGGTATGTATCTTCACCCAATTTTCCTTAGAGCCTCCGCTATTATAGACAATATTGTCATTGAGGTTTTTAGTGAGTTTGAGCAATCTCTCTGTATTATGCTTATCACTCTGCTCAGTATTGGTAATCAAATAAACTTCCTTTTGCAAGCCATTATCTTTACTAAAATGACTCATCGCCTTAATTAGTGCGTAATTTACCATTTTGCTTTGAGTGCTTTTTACTTGCAAACTTTTTACATCATTTATAAAGTCCTCTGTATGAATCACATCATCAAAGTCTTTTATATAAGAGGAGCTAAAGGCTACAAGTGTGATTTTACTATATACATCTTTTTGCTCATCTTTGAAGATATGCTTTGCTACAAAAGGGGCGATTTCCTTAAAAGCTAGCACATAATCTTTCATAGAATCTGCCACATTCAGCACGATAGCGATTTCTTTGGCAGGTTTGTTACGAAGCTTGAGGTGCAAGACATCACTTTTGTTTTCATAGTTTCTAAGGACAAACTGCTGCTTATCGCAGATATTTTGCACTACTAATTCACTCCCTTTGAGAAAATACATAAACTCCCTATTGGGGCTTATATAGGCTTGAGCCTTAAAGTCATAAATCCCACCATTTAAGATTGCTCCAGCAAAGCGGAGGTAGTGGATTTTTGGAGAGATTTGTTGCACATCAAGCTTGCTATTATTTTCTACCCAGAGCACACTTGGGTCAAAATGCGAGATTTCGCGCATTTGTTTGCACTTTGTCCCATAAATCAAAGGCGAGAGAAGCGTTTGGATAAGCTTTTCATCAACTTCTGGGATTTTTGGGGTCTTGGCATATATGAGAGAGTATGCCAAAGCACATATACAGACAATAAAGGGGAGATTTTTCATAGAATGCTCCTTGTGGGTAAAATATGGGCAAATAGTGCGAAGATTATCTTAATCAAATAAATAGACCTATTGCTCTTTCTTGCCCCTCTTTGTGATTTTGAACTTGCCCAATCAAGTGAAATGAGTTTGTCATTTAATTTGTATTCCGGGAGACAACGCGCAAGCGGAGAATTGCTCTTTTTATCTCCCTAGTGCTTAAAGACAAAGTCAAAATCTCTAAGCCACTTAATGGAACTCCCTTTGCTATAAAAGCAATAAACAAAAGGGCGTATATGCGTATTGATATTTTTTGTGAGAGTGGAGCGAAGTTTGGGTTAGGGCATTTTTATCGTTGCATAAAGCTTATAGCCCTATGCCTTAAGACAAAAAAAGCCCATAGCATTACCTTGCATAATCGCGGAGATTTTATCCCGCCTGCACTCTCCACGCTTTTAGGAGAGGATATACAAGGCACTATTGAGTGTAAAAATTATGAATGGCTCTCCACCCAGCCGCAAATGCTTGATATTGCCTTTATCGATAGCTATGAGGCACAGGAGTGGTTTTATTATCGCATTAAAGCACAGAGTAAAGCCCTTATTTGTCTTGATGATACGCTAAGAGATGTCTATCCGCCAAAAAGCTATATCTTAAACCCAACGCCCAATTGCACGTCATACTTCTCTAAAGACTATCACCTCTGGTGTGGAAAAGACTATATGATACCCCCTATTACACTCCCTAGTAAAGCACATACGCTAGAGGGCAATTATAGACATATATTTGTTAGCTTTGGTGGGGCAGATGTGCAAAATCTCACCCAAAGCTTCCTTAATGCCCTAGCCACGCTCCCTATAGAGCATTTATCCACACTTTGCTTTCATATTATCTTAGGCAATGCCTATACGCATAAGCCTATGATTAAAGAGCATATTGCACCATCTCTTCATCTCCACTATCACTTAAGCCCCAAAGCATTTCTAGCCTTAGCCCAAGAATGTAGCTATGCTATTAGCGCGGGCGGAGGGAGTATGCTTGAGCTTATAGCACTTAAAATCCCAAGTATTATTATAGAATCTGCCCCCAATCAGCATTTCCATATCACACAATGGCAGAAAGAAGGCGCCATAGCAAAGGCAGAGCACATACATGAAGCGCTCCTTATCTTACAAGATTGGCTTATGCAAGATTCTACAAATGCCCTCCTTCACTCCATTACCTCTGTGTTAGCATCTCTATCCTTAGGAAACCAGCTTTCAAAAGCCCTGTGCGCACTTTTTACCCAACTTAGTGATGAGGGCACTCAAAATTCGCTTCTTGCTATCAATTTTACCGAACTTACACAAGAGCAATCTCATCTTGTGCTTTCCATGCGAAACCACCCCGACATTGCCCAATGGATGTATGCAAGCCATATCACACCATCTTCACATACTCAATTCTTACAACACCTCTCCCAAGATCATTCAAAGCGATATTGGCTTTTTAAGGAAGATAGCCAATACATAGGCGTAGGCTCACTCACACGCATTAATATTGCCCACAAACATGCTTATCTTGGTGTGTATATCAACCCCTTTTGTGGAAGCAAATCTAAGGGTATGCGTATTATGGAGTTTTTAGAATCTTTTGCACGAAATGAGCTTGCTCTCCATACTTTGCACCTTGAAGTGCTTAGCCATAATGAGCGCGCACTGAGATTCTATAAAAAATGCGGCTATATACAAGAGGGACTTTTACATGATTTTGCAATATGTAAAGAAAATGGAGAAAAACGATATTGTGATGTGATATTAATGTATAAGGAGCTCCAATGAGCACACACTCTCCTCTTATTATCGCAGAGCTTAGTGCAAATCACAGGCAAAGTTTGCAAATTGCTAAAGATTCCATATATGCTATCAAAGAATGCGGGGCTTGTGGAGTGAAACTCCAAACCTACACGCCAGAATGCCTCACACTCCAATCACATAAACCCTATTTTCGCATTCAAGGAGGGACTTTATGGGATAATACCTATCTCTATGACCTCTATAAAGAAGCACAAACTCCTTGGGAATGGCATGAAGAGCTTTTTAGCCTTGCAAGGAGCTTGGGGCTACTTATTTTTAGCTCGCCTTTTTCACCAAAGGGAGTAGCATTTTTAGAATCTTTGCAATGCCCGATGTATAAAGTCGCTAGCTTTGAAGTGAGGCATTATGAACTCATAGAATCTATTGCCAAAACCAAAAAGCCCATTGTCATATCAACAGGAGTAGCCACACACAAAGAGATAAAACACGCCCTTGATATTTGCCATAAACACGGGGCTAGAGACATCACGCTTCTGCATTGCATTAGTCAATATCCTGCCCCCATAGAGAGGGCAAATCTGCTTGCTATGCCACAACTTGCTAAAACCTATAAAAAATATCGCATTCAATATGGCTTATCTGACCACACCTTAGGCTCACTCTGCCCTATTGTGGCTACAAGTCTAGGAGCAAGTATGATTGAAAAGCACTTCATACTTGATAGCTCACTTGGAGGTGCAGATAGTGCCTTTAGTATGAATAAAGATGACTTTAAGCTTATGGTAGCTCAAGTGAAAGAAGCTGCACTTGCCTTAGGAGAAGCAAAACCTACTATAAAAGAGAAAAAAAGCGGAGAGAACTTTGCGCGAAGTATTTGGGTAGTCAAAGATATAGCCAAGGGAGAAAAGCTAAGGGAAGAAAATATCCAAGTTTTGCGCCCTAATGGGGGATTGCACCCTAAATATTTGCCAAAAATCTTAGGAAAGAGGGCAAAAAGGGCTATTGAAGCAGGCGAGCCCCTGCTGCATTGTGATATAAAATAAGCAAAAGCAAATTTCAAGTATAATGTGCTTTTAGTTTTGATTTGAAGGAGAAAATATGCTGCTTTTTACCCCCGGTCCCACGCCTATTCCAGAATCTATCCGTAAGGCTATGAGTGAGCCTACACTTCATCATCGCACACCAGAATTTGAAGCTATCTTTGCAAGTGCTAGAGCGGGGCTTTTAGAACTTATTAAAATGCCTGAAGTACTTATGCTTGCAAGCAGCGGTAGTGGCGCTATGGAGGCATGTGTATGTACTTTTGGGCAAAAGAAAGTGCTCAGTGTAAATAGTGGTAAATTTGGCGAGAGATTTGGCAAAATAGCAAAAGCTCACAAAATCCCTTATAGAGAGATTATTAATGAATGGGATACTCCTGCAAGCCTTGAAGAAGTGCAAAAAGCCCTAGAAGAAGAGAAAGATGTAGATTGCTTTTGTATCCAAATGTGTGAATCTGCAGGGGGCTTACGCCATAATGTAGAGCAAATCGCTAAAGCGATCAAAGCATATAATCCAAATATTATTGTCGTAGTTGATGCCATTACTGCTATGGGTGTGGAAGCCATTGATACAACACATATTGACGCCCTTATTGGCGGCTCGCAAAAAGCCTTTATGCTCCCACCGGGGCTAAGTATCATCGGCTTATCAAAGCTTGCTATAGATGTAGCAAATGAGCGCGATGTAGGCTTTTATTTTAATCTCAAAACAGAGCTTAAAAACCAAGCTCAAAATACCACCGCATGGACGGCGCCCACTACGATTATAACGGGCTTAAAGAAGTATTTTGAACTCATTAATAATGACTTTGAATCTATCTACAAAGCCACCAAAGCACGATCGCTTGCTACCCAAAAGGCTTTAGAATCTTTAGGACTGAACATTTACCCCAAATCCCCAGCTATAGCGATGAATACGATCTATGATGAAGCAAATGCCGCCCCATTAAGAAAGATTCTCAAAAGTGAATTTAACCTCAATGTAGCAGGAGGGCAGGATAAGCTAAAAACAAGCCTTATACGCATTAATCAAATGGGGCTTATCCCTATAGAGCAAAGTTTATGGGTTGTCAATGCCATTGAGTTAGCCCTTGCCTCTCTTAACATACGTCCATTTAATGGAGAAGCAAATAAAATTTTCTTGCAGCATTATTATGCCTTGCAATCTTAATGAAACTCATTGCCATACTCGGGGCTAGCGGAAGTGGCAAGAGCGCGCTTGCTCATCGCCTAGCCCTTCAATATAAATGTGAAATTTTTAGCCTTGATTCACTGAGTATTTATAAATATATTGACATCGCTTCAGCCAAACCCACGCCCTTAGAGCAATCTCAAGTGCGCTACCATGCCCTTAGTCTTTTAGAACCAGACCAAAAAAGCAATGCTATGCTTTTTCACACACTCCTTACTCAAGCCCTATCCCAACTCCCCAAAGACAAAACCCTGCTGATTGTGGGAGGGAGTAGCTTTTATCTTAAAAGCATAATTGCTGGGCTAAGCCCTATGCCAGAGTTAGAATCCCACCAAGGATGGGTAGATACATTGGGAGATATTCACGCACAATATGCCACTCTCTCTAGCATTGATAAAGCCTACGCCCAAACCCTCTCCCCCACAGATACATATAGAATCCACAAAGCCCTAGCCCTCTATAAAGCCACGAATCTCCCGCCTAGCGAGTATTTCGCCACATATACGAAAAAGCCCTTAAAACACCATATTGATATATTTTTCTTAAAAAGAGAGCGAGAGGAGCTAAGAGGGCGCATTGCTATGCGGACAAAGGAGATGATAAAGCAAGGCATAGTAGAAGAAGTAGCAAAAGTCTTAGAATCTTATGGACAAAATGCCAAAGCCTTGCAAGCCATTGGCACAAAGGAATGTGTGAGCTTTTTGCAAGGAAAAATCCCGACTTTGAGAGATTTAGAAGAGCAGATTTATATCCACACTTGCCAACTTGCCAAACGACAAACTACCTTTAACCGCACGCAATTTAAAGACATTTGCCCACAAGAAGTATTTTTAGATGAAATAACCCTAGAGCAAACCCTTGCTTCTAAACTTAAGCACACACAATGATATGAATTAAAGGAGGAACAATGACAGCAAAAGACACAGCAACATATAGAGAGCCCAGCAGTGAAGTATATCTTGTGAGGCGGACACGCAAGTTTTGTCATTCTGAGCCCCCAATAAAGGGCGAAGAATCGCTTTTAAAAACACCAAAAGGCACGACTAGTGATTCGGACAGAGATTCTTCGGTCGTTTCACTCCCTCAGAATGACAAACTTGGCTACCCGCAAGGGAAACCCACACACAACAAACACCTGCAATGGAAATTATTTTGTCATTCTGAGCCTCCTTTAGGAGGCGAAGAATCTCCCTTATCTACTAAAGACTCCTCAACAGAATCACTAGAAAGGCAGTTACTTTGTCATTCTGAGGGCGGGCGTAGCCCAACCGAAGAATCTCTAAAGGAATCACTAGTCGCTAAGAGAGATTCTTCGGTCGTTTCCACTCCCGCTAGACATGACAAGCTAACAACATTTACTAGAAGTCCAAGTAGCAATTCTTCGACTTTGACTCGTGATGACAAGAGGAATAGCGTTTCTAGTAGTTCCAAAAGCAATTCTTCGCTTCGCGGACTACGCTCTAGACATGACAAAATAACGAGCCATTCTAAAAAAGATTCTTCGGCTTGTGCAAAGCCTAAAACTGACAATGTGTCTGACACTAGCCAAATAGATAATGAAATAAACAATGAAGAGGGCTGGGATATAGTGCTAGGGAATCCGCCCTATCTTTCATCAGAAAATATGCCAAAAGTCATTAAAGACAATCGCCACTTGTTTGAAACAGCTTATAAGAAAACAGATATTTATGTGTTTTTCTACGAGTTTGCCTTTAAGATTCTAAAACCTAAGGGCGTGGTGAGCTATATCACTTCAAATAAATTTCTCTCCCAAGAATATGGCTTGAAGCTAAGGGAGTTGTTTTTGAAAAACAAGCTATGCAAGCTTATTAACTTTAATACCAATGTCTTTAAAAGTGCAAATGTTGATACTTGCATTAGCGTTGCCTCTAAGCATTACACGCCAAATAATGTTATAAAAACCGCAAATATAGAGCATAAGCAAGACTATAATGGCTTTGAGAGTTTGCCCCTTAAAGGCATTCATCAAGAGAGCTTTAAATCTCTCGCATTATGCAACTTTCGCCTTACACTCACACAAGAAAAATACCAACTTTTAGAATCTATCAAAGCACAATCTCACACATTAGAGCAAATCGCGTTTGTAAGCTATGGTGTGCGCCCCTGTGGCAATGCCAAATACCCGCATTTAAAGAAAGAAGACTTTATACATAAGCTCCCCATAGGGAATGCCAAGCCCTACATAGAGGCAAAGTCTAGCTTTATTTTGCCCTATAGGATTCACACGCATTATTATTTGGATTACCAAAAAGACAAAATCTATAATGCTATGTTTGAATCGCTTTTCACCCCTGCAAAACTCATGTGTGGGCGGACTTTAAGCAATACTGATTTGATTAATTTTGTCTATGATGATAAGGGGAGATTCTGTAATGATTCTATGTGCTGCATTGTCCTTTGGAAAGACTTAGTCAATGCCACGCACACAAGCCCTAAAAAGCTAATCAATGAAGACAAAATTGCTTTATCCAAGCGGTATGATTTGAAGTTTTTGCAAGGTGTGCTAAATGCTAAACTCATTAGCTTTTATGTCAAAGAGCTTTTGCACGATGGATTGCACTTCTACCCCGAACATCAAAAGCAACTCCCCATCCCCAAAATCACAGCATCCAATCAACATATCATAGATACAATTATTGCCTTAGTGGAGGAGATATTGGCACTCAAAGATTCTAGTGCTGATATTTCGCATTTAGAATCCCAAATTGATGCTTTAGTCTATGCACTTTATGGCTTAAGTGAAGAAGAAATTCATATCATACAAGGAGATAAGGGATAAAGGGGATTTTAAGACTTAAGGCAAATTGTGCTGTCTTAGGAGCACGAAGTGGAAGCGAAGAATTCACACCGCAAACCCCAAGCGGTAGCAAAGTTTGTCATTCTGAGCCTTTAGGCGAAGAATCTCAGCCTGAATCACCAGCGAGTCTGCCATTTTGTCATTCTGAGGGAGGGCGTAGCCCAACCGAAGAATCTCTCTTATCCGCTAAAGACTCTCTAAAGAAATCGCTAGAAAGGCAGTTATTTTGTCATTCTAAGCATTGCGAAGAATCTCTACCAGAGTCACTAGTCGCTAAGAGAGATTCTTCGCCTGTTTCACAGGCTCAGAATGACAAAGTAACAACATTTACTAGAAATCCAAAAAGCAATGATTCACCCCTTGCAGGGGTTCAGAATGACAACAAGTCCCAAACGTCTTTCAACAGTGAGACACGCTCTCGTCTAGGATAAAATTAAATCGCACGAAGTGCCACCTCTTAAAGCGTCGTCGGGGCGGGGGATATATAAGGGGGCAAGAATATTATTATGGGGTTGGACTTCGCGCACGAGCGAAGCTCTTGCCCATACTTGCACATTCAAGCCCCTCCCCCTTATAGAAAAAGAAAAAATGGAATTACCAGCGACTCCGTCATTTTGTCATTCTGAGGGAGGGCGTAGCCCAACCGAAGAATCTCTGCAAGAATCACTAGTCGTGCTTTTTGGTATTTTTGAAAGAGAGTCTCTAGTATATAAGAGAGATTCTTCGGTCGTTTCACTCCCTCAGAATGACAAACTAACAACATTTGCTAAAAATCCAAACAGCAATTCTTCACCCTCTGTGAGGGTTCAGAATAACAAACTTTGCTACCCGCAAGGGAAACCCACACACAACAAACACCTGCAAAGGAAATTATCTTGTCATTCTGAGCCCTCATTACAGAGGGCGAAGAATTGCTTTCAAACCTACTAGAAAGCCCACGTGAATTCTTCGCTTTCTTGCGAAAGCAAAGACATGGCAAAATGTCCAGTATTTCTAGTAGAGTTTCTTTACTTTCACCTTGAGATATGGGCACTGGGAAATTTACACTCATATACCAAAGCAAGCTTTAAGAATCTTGCCTTTGACGCAAGAAGCTAAAGGCTGGGAGAGGCAGCGGGAGCTTAAAGGCATTGGTATTGCCACTATGGATTGATGTAAGCTCTTTGCCATTTTCAAGGCAGATTCTATCAAAGCGCATCATCTTTTTGCCATCCTCCTCATAGATTTCGCCTAACTCACTCCTCCCACAAGCCACATCTTGCCCAAATGGGAGGACAATCTCCTTTGCCTCTCCTTGCATAATAGTGTGCTTGCATATCGCCCACTCGCCATTTTCAAGCACTTCTGCATTTACTTGGTAACTTCCCTCGCTAATGGCGCTTAAGTGGTTTTGTGTGTTGTTTTTCTCATAAGGGCGGGAGATGAGATAGCCTGAGGTGAAACCGCGATTTTTTAAGGTATTCAGCTCATGGGCGTAAAATGCCTCCCTTTTCTCTCCCTTATAATAGTCATCAATCGCTGCTCTATACGCCCTAGCCGTAATGCCCGCATAATAATCTGACTTTGTGCGCCCCTCGATTTTAAGCGCATTAATCACTCCGGAATCTAGAATTTCATGGATATGCCCACTTAGATTTAAATCTTTAGAGTTAAAGATATGTGTCCCTAAGCCCTCTGTTTCTTCAAGCCTCATCATTGCGCCATTATCGGGGTTTTTGACATAAAATTCTTTGCCATCAAATTTAATGAGCTCATCATTTTCTACATTGCGCACAAAATATTCATAATCAAATCGGCAGTCATTTGCACAACTCCCGCGATTAGGCATTCTCCCGCTTTGCAAAGCAGAAATCAAACATCGCCCAGAGAACGCAAAGCACATACTCCCATGCACAAAGATTTCAAGCTCTAGCTCTGGGAGATGCTTTTTAATCTCTATGGCGTCTTTTAAACTCATCTCGCGCGCTGCTACGATACGTTTCACTCCCATTTCATAATAGCTTTGCGCATCAAGGACGTTTAGGACATTGGCTTGCGTGGAGAGATGGATAGGAATATGGGGGGCAATTTTTTGAGCAAGTTTGAGCACGCCTATAGCGGCGACTATAAAGGCATCGGGTTTTAAGCTTGCCATTTTTTCTATATGGGATTCTAAAAGCTTAAGTTGGGAATTAAAAGGAAAGCCATTAATGGTAACAAACACCTTTTTCCCTAAATTGTGGGCATACTTCACACCCTCTGCAAAATCTTCAAATCGAAATTCTTTTGCCGCCCTTGACCTGAGTGAAAAGTGGCTTACTCCGCCATATACGGCATCTGCACCATAAGCAAGGGCGATTTTAAGCTTTTTGAGATTACCTGCGGGAGAGAGGAGTTGGACTTTTTTAGGTGGATTCATAGATTCATATATTTTACTTATGTATTTTTAGAGCCAAATGAAGCAATAAGGGCTTCAATATCATCATCATTGGCTATATCTGCCTTATCATCTCCTGCTATAAATACAGCTGAACTTACGCGTTTGCTATCATCGATTTTGCCCTCAAAGAGAGAATTCATATATTGCGCAAGCGCACGCATTACATTAATTACTCGCTCAATCTTCTGGCGGTGAATATCTTGATACTGCATTAAATCCATAGCTTGCATACACGCATCGCTTATGTCATTTGACATTTCTGTGATTTCTTGGTTGTTTTTTTGCATATTTTTTGTGGATTCTAAAGCATTTTGAAAGGTTTGAATATGAGGAAAACTTGTGCAAAGCTTATTAAAAAGCTCTTCTTGGTCTTTAAGGTATTGCTTGAGATTTTTAGCTTGTTTATTGACCTTTTCTGCACCATTACTCATAATCTCAAGCTGGTCGAAAATCTGCGTACCTTTGACTTCTGTATCTTTTGTTACCTCATCGAGTTGATGAACGACTTTATGGTCTTCTGTAGGCGGAGGTGGGGGCCATTTTTTGTCAGCATCTACACGAAAGTCATGCGGGTCAATGGTTTCTTTCTTAAACTCATCATCAGGCTTAGAATCTGAAAGATTATCTACATCATCTATATCAGACTCGCCACTCATAAGGGAATCTAGCTCTTCTTGAGTCATTACACTTCCTCTTTATTAAAATGAAAGGATATTATACTATTTATCGCTGAAGTAATTCATTAACTTTTACTTACAAATGTATCGCATTTATAGAGCATGGGGCTAAATGCTTTAATGGCTATGATAACGCTTTGTCCTATGTGAAATTCTCTCCCGCTTATAGAATCATACACAATTTGATAAATTTCCCCCTCACAGAGGACATTGATAATGCAATACATATCCTGCATATGTATATCTATAATCTCCCCGCTTAGTTTGATCTTTGCACTCAAGCGCTTTTGGATAAAGACCTCTTCATTACTGCCATCGCGGATTATTACTCCATTATGTATCACAAAGCTTCTCTTGCAAAGAGCAAAGATTTCACTCAAGTTATGGCTTACAAGCATAGTTGTGAGTTTGAAGTGTTGATGAATCGTTTTAAGTGTGTTTTGCAATGTTTTGGCTATAGCATTATCAAGGGCAGAAAATGGCTCATCAAGCAATAAAAGCGCAGGGCGTGAGGCAAGTGCTCTTGCTAAGGCTACGCGCTGGGCTTGTCCGCCTGAGAGTTGGTGGATTTTAGCTTTTTTGAGTGAGTGTAGCTCCATTAAAGAGAGAAGTTCATCGGCATAAGTTTTATCCGCCTTGCTTTTAATACCAAAACAGATATTTTCATACACATTTAAATGTGGGAAAAGCGCATAATTTTGAAACACAAAGCCTATGCGCCGCTTTTGCGGAGGGAGATTAATACCCTTAGAGCTATCATACCATATCTCTTCTCCTACACGGATATAGCCACTATCTGCCTCCTCAAGCCCGCTTAGAATGCGCAAAATGCTTGTTTTACCCGCGCCGCTTTTGCCAAAAATGGCGATAAACTCCCCATAAGTGATATGTTTATCAACTTTGAGTTCAAAAACACCATCGCTTCCTAACAATGTTTTATTAAAACGAATATGAATATCACCCATTTATGGCAACTTTCTGCTGGAAGTGTTTATTGAGGTAGAAAATCGCTAAAAGCAGCACAAAGCACACGATAAAAAGGCTAAAGGCATATTGATGGGCAAGTGTATAGTTGGTCGCCTCCACTTCATCATAAATAGCAATGCTTGCTACGCGCGTTTGATTAGGGATATTCCCGCCTATCATCATCACCACGCCAAATTCGCCTATCGTATGCGCAAAGCTCGTAACACAGCCCAAAAGCAGGCTTGGCTTGATATTGGGTAAAAGCACATGCCAAAGTGTATAAATACGACCTTTTCCTAATGTAAAGCTGGCTTCTTTGAGTGAGCTTGGTAAGCTTACAAGTGCGCTTTTTATTGGGTTACACATAAATGGCAGAGAGAAAATTACACTTGCTAAAATTAAGCCCTCAAAGCTAAAAACAAGTTTGAATCCAAAGTGTTCTAAGAGGAATGCTCCTAGGGCATTTTTAGGGCTAAAGGTGATAAGCAGATAGAATCCTAGCACAGAGGGAGGCAGCACAAGGGGCATCCACACGAGCACTTCAATGACTGGGCGCAGCGGATTTGGGGAAAAGGCAAGATAATTGCCTAGCACAATGCCAATGGGGAGGAGAATGATTGTAGTGAGTGTGGCTACAAGAAAGGTTAGACGCATAGTCTCTAAGAAATCCACTTGATGTCCTTTTCTAGCAAAATAGCAGAGCAAGGCACATACCAGAGGCATTCTTGCTTTGGCATTAAGGGATAAGGTGCGGGCAAGAGTGCGTAGATTTCATCATAGGGGGTATCATTAAGCATGGGCATAAGAGAGAGATGTGTAAAAATGCCATTTTGTGTAAAAGAGTGAATTCTGCCATCAAACATATTAGGAATGGCAGGCATTTTTGGCATTTTTGGCATAACAAACACTTCATTTTCTCTAAAAGTAGCTATCACTTTATCATCAATAGCAAATTCATCTGTATGCACCATTGCAGCATATAAACGCCCAAAGCCACACTGCATTTGTATCATCGCACAAGAATCTTGGGCGATGATTTGAGTAATGGAAGCAGAGATTTTGTTCATTACCTATTTATCTGCTTTGTCATACCCATAGTCTTGGAAGATTTTTTGTGCGACTTCTGAAGTGAGAATATAGTCTGCAAATGCCTTTGCAAGGGCGGAATTCGCACCATAATTGGGGATAATTAAAGCTTGATTAATAGGTGTATAAGTGCCCTCATCAATAAGCGTGTAAGTGAGATTTGCACTTTTGTCTTTAATGACCATAGAGAGTGCGCTAAAGCCAATTTCACTTGAGCCTTGTAAAACATAGGTCGTGGCTTGCCCGATAGATTCCCCAATTCTTAGCTTAGGGGCGAGCGTTTTATCAAGGTTTTGGGATTGTAAGAATTCTTGTGCAGCTCTGCCATATGGAGCGACTTTAGGATTAGGCATAGCAATATCCATAACCTTGCTATCACTTAGCACATTGATATTGCTTGCATTAAATGCGGGATTCACACTAAAAAGTATGAGCTTGCCTTTGGCATAATTTTGAGGTTGGTTTGGTGCGAGTTTTTCATCATACACCTTCTGTGGGTAACTTGTATCCGCAGCGATAAAAAGATGAGTGGGTGAGCCATTTTGTATTTGCGCATAGGCTTTACCTGAGGAGATATAGCTCACTTGGATTTTATCTGTTTTGTGGGTTTTGAGAAATTCTGCCTTAATATCTTCAAGCACATATTTTAAGCTTGCAGCAGCAAGGACATTGATTTCTTCAGCTATGGAGCCAACACATAGAATACACGCAATAAAAGCACTTTGAGCGAGTTTTAACATAATAGACCCTTTGTGATGAAAATGTAAGGGAATAACTATATAAAATTTTATATAACAAAAAGCTTTAAGCCCTTTAGCATTATGTTGAATTGCTTAAGGAATCACCAGCGATTCTATTAGCTTGTCATTCTGAGGAAGCACAAAGTGCCACCGAAGAATTCACACCCGAGCCACTAGCCGTTTTTTGGTAATTCTAAATGAGATTCTTCACACTAAAGGATAAAAACATGACAAAATAATAGAATCGCTAGGGCTCAAAAGCATTTCTTCGCTCACGCACTACACTCCCGCAAAAGCCGATAAAAAGCACACAAAAAATAGAAAAAGTAAAAAGTCCAACATAAAGAAAGAAGTGCGGAATAAAGAAGTGCGTAAAGAAAGCCTATAGATTGAGTTAATCAATCTATAGGGAAAAAGAGGTATTAATCTCTACTTGTGAGACCAATAAGTGAAAGCAAATGTACAAAGATATTGTAAAAATCAAGATATAAATTAATAGCTGCATCTACAGGGCTGCTGTATAAGCCACGAACAATATTTTGTGTATCATAGGCTACATACACGCTAAAGAGTATCACCGCAGCACTTGAAATCAATACCTGAAACATTGAACTTCCAAGGAATAAGTTAATTAAAGAGCATACAAACACAACGATTAAAGCAATAAAAAGCATTTTGCCCATATTAGCTAAGTCTTTTCGTGTTTTAAGCCCAAAAATGCTCATTACGCCAAATACAATGGTAGTCATCGCAAATGCCATAACCACAGCGCCTGCACCAGACTTGAATGCTACCATAGCTACAAGAGGGGTGATTGCCAAACCTGTAAGAGTTGTGAAAATAAAGAGCATAGCGATATTTAAACCCGGTTTTGAACGAGAAAACATAAGTCCAAACAAAGCTACAATTTCAGCAATAAAAATTGGCATGCGGTATTCAACCACCAAAGCAAGATTCATCAAACCAAACACCGCCCCAACAAATGCAAAAAATAAACTTGCCGCAAAAAAGATGTAAGTGGTTTTTACAAATTTTACAAGTGCACTATCAGCCTCGGCGGCACTTTGAGCTGAAGTATGTAAATTACCCATATAATTTCTATCATAAAGTCCCATTTGTTCTCCTTTTAATCATAAAATGAGGTTGCAATCATAGCATATTTTGCTAACAAAATCCTTTTAACGCAAATGACAATAAGCCAGCTTAGATGAAGCTTTTAAGCAAATGAGGTTTATTAGCACTCATAAAATGAAACTTATTATGCAAGCCCTTAAGCCTTTCCAGCAAGGCTAAAGAAATCTCCAAACCGACCTTTTTCTCCTCATCTACCCCTTTATGGTGAGCATTTTCAAGCTTTTGCACCCATTCATCGGGGATATACACTCCGGGCAATTTATCGCGTAAAAACAAAGCCCCTTTATAGCTCATCACAGGGTAAAACCCTAGTACAAGAGCACAATTAGTGTGATTAGCCACATTGTATTTCTCTACATGTGTGAGTAAAAATTCTGCAGCTTGTAAAGAATACACGGGCTGGGTGAAAAGCGCATAAACCTTAGAAGCACCAAGCTTTTTTTCTATCTTATGAATAAGGCTTTGAGGATTATTAGCATAGGCATTAATCACTTGAAAATTATAAATTCTATCCACCGGCTCTTTAAGCGGCTTGCCATTAAGAGCTACCCCTGCATTAAGGCTATCAATAATTTTGCCAAGCTTTAATGAACTCTCTTCAAAAACTCCTTTGCTCTCTTTGCAATCTCCATATTTAATAGAATCCCCGCTGAGTGTGAGAAAAGTGCGCAAACCTAATTCATTTGCAGCCAAAATATCACCACATAAGGCTATGGAGTTTCTATCACGCATAGATAATGTGCAAATCACGGGCTTATTAAGGGCTTGCTGGAGTTTAACAGAGCTTAAAATTGATGATGGCTTAAACCTCGCCAAAGGCGAATCTGTGCAAACAAAGGCATCAACCTCTTGTAAGCTTCTCAAGGCTACAACAAGCTCTTTATCAAGCCTAGCACTGATATTTGGCGAGATTTCAAAGCTTAAAAATGAGCTTTTATTTTGAATCTTACCAACAAGCGATTCTATATCCATGCCCTACCCCTGCTATATATCATTACACCTATTACACCTCAAACGAAAGGTTAGGCTTATAGGCTTGCTCGCACTTTTTTGACTGCTTGGACAATATTTGCAAGGCTGGGTTTGACTTCTTCCCATTTTCTTGTTTTAAGCCCACAATCAGGGTTAATCCACAACTGCTCTTTGGGTAATACCTCAAGGAGGGCTTTTATCTGCTTCTCTAGCTCTTCTACACTAGGGATTCTAGGGCTATGTATATCATATACACCCGGACCTACTTCATGCGTATAGCCTACTTCTTTAAAGATTTTTAATAATTTATTGCCACTTCGTGCGGTTTCAATGCTTATAACATCAGCATCGAGGGCTTCAATGGTTTTAATAATATCATTAAAATCGCTATAGCACATATGGGTGTGAATCTGCGTTTGCGCCCAAGATATAGCCGTAGAAGTCTTAAAACATGCAAGAGCCCATTCTTCATACGCTTTGATATTCTCCGCTCTCAAAGGATAGCCCTCTTTAAATGCGGCTTCATCAACTTGAATAATCTTAATGCCCGCCTTTTGCAAATCATCAATCTCATCTGCAATGCAAAGGGCTATTTGCTCACATACCGCACTTCTACTTAAATCATCTCTTACAAAACTCCAATTTAAAATCGTTACAGGTCCTGTAAGCATACCTTTCATCACTTTATTTGTAAGGCTTTGGGCAAAACTAATCCAATCAATAGTCATAGGCTTAGGGCGATGAATATCACCAAAAATAATAGGTGGCTTCACGCAGCGGCTGCCATAGCTTTGCACCCACGCATTAGCACTAAATGTAAAGCCCTCTAGTTGCTCACCAAAATATTCCACCATATCATTGCGCTCAGGCTCTCCATGCACCAAAACATCTATGCCTATTTCTTCTTGGAACTTCACACAATCCCTAATGTAATCCTTTATGCCCTCTTCATATTCTGCTTTACTTACCTCACCTTTTTTGTATTCTAAGCGCAATTTACGAATCTGGGCTGTTTGAGGAAAGGAACCAATGGTAGTAGTAGGAAGGATAGGGAAGTTAAAACTTGCTTTTTGAATCTTAATGCGCTCTTGGAAACTCTCTGCCCTGCTTTTTTGGGTGTAATTTTTCACACGTTCGCGCACAGCTTTGTTGTTTGTCTTATCTGAATTTTTACGCGAGAGATTAATGCGCTTATTTTCTTGCAAAAATCCATCATCTCCCCTGCCCTGAAAAATGCTCTCTAAAGCACAAATTTCTTTAATCTTATCGGTGGCAAAGCTAAGCCATGAGAGGATTTCACTCTCTATTTTCTCTTCACCATCTTTGCTAAAAGGCACATGCAAAAGCGAGCAAGATGCACTCACCACGATACGCTCTTTAGGGATAAATTTATGTATAGAATCTAAAAGGGCTAATTTAGATTCTAAATCTGCTACCCAAATATTGCGCCCATCAATCACCCCTGCATAGAGCACTTTATCACTCTTAGCAATAGCCTCTAAGCTTTGGATATTTTTCTCCCCAGCGACAAAATCAAGCCCTATGCCATAAATATTGGTTCGTAGCAAAATGGCTGTGAGTTCATTACTATGCTCAAAAAATGTGCTCACTATAGCTTTAATGCCTTTGCTTGCAATATCATTATAAACGCATTCAATGGCGCTGCTAGCCTCCTTGCACTCTAAACCAAAAAGACTTGCATCAAAACCTTTAGCAAAAATAGGCTCACTAAATTCTATCAATACTTCAGAATCTACCTTAGCAATTTGGCTAATCAAATCAAAATATGCACTTTTAATCTTATCAAAAACCGCTTGGGGTGCGCCCTTATTAATCTTGCTTAATGCAAAGAATGTAAAAACGCCAAGGAGTTGAATCTTTGGAGAAAAGCCGAGTGATTTTGCTTCATTATACTGCGCGATAATCCCGCTTGCATCGGCTTTATACTCATCATCAATGCTAAGTTCAGGCACTACATAGTGATAATTTGTATTAAACCATTTTGTCATCTCACAAGCTACGCCATCTTTATGCCCCCTAGCCATAGCAAAATACCCCTCTAGTCCGCTTAAATGCTTAAATCTAGCAGGTTTGCAAGAAAGGGCATAGGCAAGGTCTAAGACATTATCATACAAACTAAAGTCATTTACGCATACATGGCTTAACTCTTTTTGTGCTTCCCAGTGTTTAGCACGTAATGTTTTTGCCACATCTTCTAGCTCGCTCTGGCTACATTTCTCTCCCCAAAAGCTCTCTAATGCCTTTTTTAACTCTCTATTTTTCCCTATACGTGGAAATCCTAAAATACTGCTCATACATTCTCCTTTGTAAAATATTTCAATATTCTATATAAAATTTATAAATACAATATGTAATTTAAATTTTTTGCTTAGCAAATTATGGAAATTATTTCGTCCATAAACGGAATCCCACGCCTACACGTCTGGCATGTTGATTATATTCAAACATATTATCCCCATATCCATTGACATATTGACAATATAGCCCCAAATTTTCACTCACGCGCAATGTATAGCCTAGCTCAAAATATGGGTGATACACCCTTGCAATAGGCGGACGCACATAGAGCTCAAGCAAATGCCTATTACTTTTATAATAAAGTTGTATATCATTGTAGCCCCAAAATGAGGGCAAATCTGCATTATCGTGCATAAATCCATCTTTATGCGTACCATAAAACACCCAAGCGCGAAATTTCAAACCAAATATATGTTTCTCACCTTTTTCCCAACGCACATTAAGGAGCATACGATTTGAAGTACGAGAACGCAAAGAACGCTCGCCATTGCTTACATGGTTATATCCTAGAGATATATCCTTAAATGCCCCGCCTAAAAAGGCAATAGGCTTCTCATAGCTATAGAAAAACTCTGGCTGATAATCCACATCTCTAAAGGGGCGAGAATCTTTTTTATTATAGTTTTGAAACCAAGCACTCTGCGTATAAGCAAAATAAAACACCCCATAAGGGGAGAGAAATCCATTCAGCACAGCCAGCTTAAAGCTAAATTGGAACTTTGTCTCTGTGTCTATATTGCTTCCTGTAGGCTCACTCAAGCTCCTATAATAGGGCAAGATATACACAGACTTATGCGGATAGAGAGCGATATAGGGCTTTTTATAAGTATTATCTACAGGTGGGAATAACAAAAAGCGAGAATGTTTATTTTGAGAATCCTCTTTGGAGCTAGCCTCCATTAGATCTTTTGTATCTTTTATATCTCCTTCCTCCCCATAAGAGTGGCACACCAAGAGTGCTAAAATGGGAGCTAAAACGCCTAATATATACAGCCCTTTCATTCACTTCCTCCTTATATTTTGAATGAATCACCACTTATACAAACGCACTTAATAATAAAATCAGCCAGAAACCCACAAGGGTATCAAAGCTGCTATAACCAAACCAAGTAAAATCTAAAAAGCATAGATAATTTTATAGTAAAATGCACAAAAATAGATTAATCCTCTCTCTTAAGGAGTGCAAATGTGTGGCATTGTGGGCTATATTGGCAAAAGTGAAAAAAAGCAAATCCTCATTAATGGCTTAAAAGAGCTTGAATATCGTGGCTATGATAGCGCGGGCATTGCTATCTTAAGTGCGGATAATCTCTATACATTCCGCTCCGTGGGCAAAATAGAATCTTTAGAAAATAAATGCAAAGACTTTAGCTCCACCGGATTTGGTGTAAGCATTGGGCATACGCGCTGGGCTACGCATGGCAAGCCAACTGAAGCAAATGCCCACCCACATATCGCTACCTTTAGTAATGTCGTGCATAATGGGATTATTGAAAATTACCAAGAAATTAAGCAAAGCCTAGAAGCTAAAGGGCATATATTTTTATCTCAAACGGACACTGAAGTAATCGTGCATTTATTTGAAGAATACACAAAAACCCTGCCCAATTGCCTTGAGGCATTTCAAGCGAGCATTGCTGAGCTTAAAGGGGCATTTGCGATTTTGCTTATTACAAAAAAGGCTCCAGATTCTATCTTTTATGCTAAAAATGGCTCGCCTTTGATTATTGGCAAAAGTGCTTTAGATGAAGATGAAATTTACTTTGCAAGCTCTGATGCGCCACTTATGGGGCTTGCTGAGAGTGTAGTGTATTTGCAAGATGGAGATGTGGGCGTTATGCAAATGGGGGGTTTCAAAACGCTTAAAGGCGCAAAAAGATTAGAAGGTACCAAAGCATACGCACAAAAAGAGGGCTATCGCTACTTTATGGAAAAGGAAATTTATGAGCAACATAAAGTGCTGCTTGAAACGATGATGGGGCGCGTAAGTGAGGGGCAAATTACATTAAGTGAAATTCCAAGTGGGTTTTTTGATGATATTAAGAGCATTAGCATTTGTGCGTGTGGTACAAGCTATCATGCGGGCTTAAGTGCGAAATATCTCTTTGAACGTATTGCCAAAATCAAAACAAATGTGCTGATTGCAAGTGAGTTTCGCTATGCCCAGCCTGTGATGAGTAAAAATGAACTTTTTATTGTTATCTCCCAAAGTGGCGAGACAGCAGATACACTTGAAGCCCTAAAGCTCGCTAAAGCCAATGATTTAAAAACGCTTGCTTTGTGCAATGTGGATAATAGCTCTATTGTGAGGGAATCCCAAGTCTCCCTACTCACAAGGGCGGGGATTGAAAAGGGCGTAGCAAGCACTAAAGCCTTTGCTACGCAAATGATGTTACTTTGGATTATAAGTATTTATATAGGAGAGCAAAGGGGGCATATCACTCAAACACAGCTTAAGGAGCATATTGCCCAAATGTTAAGGGCTGCTAAAATCACAGAAGTAGATACACAAATGCACGAACACATCAAGCGAATTTCCAAGCGATACTTGCATGGGCATGGATTTTTCTTTATCGGGCGGGATATTTTCTACCCTCTTGCGCTTGAGGGGGCATTAAAATTAAAAGAAATTAGCTATCTGCATGCAGAGGGCTACCCTAGCGGAGAGATGAAGCATGGTCCCATTGCTCTAGCAGACGCGGAGCTTTTTACTTTAGCCCTTATGCCAAAGCATTTACTCTTTGATAAGATTAAAAGCAATGTAGAGGAGCTAAGTGCCCGCGATGCGACCATTTGTGCGCTAAGCTCTGAGGCTATAAGAGGGGTTGATGATATGATTTATATACCCGTATGTGAAAGCTATATGGAAGAATTTTTTGCAATGATGGTTGCACTCCAACTTTTCGCCCTAGAAGTGGCTATCCGCTTAGGAAATGATGTAGATATGCCACGCAACCTCGCTAAAAGCGTTACCGTGGAATAGTATCTACTACAAATGTACAATATGAGAATAAAAGCACGTGCATATGGAGTTTAAAGAATCCTCTTCCTTGTCATTTTGAACACCAACAGATTCATTAGTGAAATTAGGGTGAAGAAACTCTGCAAGTTTCATTGACGATTCTGTTTGTCGGCTCTAGCAGAAGTATGAAATATGACCAGAGAGGTTGTGTTGGCGACTAGTGATTCTTGCAGAGATGTTTCGCCCATAGCGGGACTTCAGAATGATAAGGGGGGCAGAGTTGCTGGTAAATCTAATAATGATTCTTCGCTCAGGCTTTGCTTTCCCACAAGAGGCGACAAACTCATTTCCGTTGTAGGCGATTGTATCTGTTATGTATGGGCTTCCTTTGTGAGGTAGCAAAGTTTATTATCTCTAAAGCTAAGAAAGTCTGTTAAAGCTCTTTAACTTCGCTTTAGAGATGATAAAAGGTTTGCAAGAAATTGGGGTAGAAATATCACAAAGCTTAGGGCAAAGGAGTTGCCCTAAGTAACTTATAGCTCTGGTTTTGGAGTTTTCGCCCTAGAAACAGGGAGTTGAGGGTAAGTAATGACTGGTTTATCACCTGTAAGAGCGTGTAAGAATGCCTCTATACTTTGGGCTTCCTTATCAGTGATCTCAATACCTAATTGAATGCTTCCCATCTCTTTTATCGCTTCTTGTAAAGACCAAATCGCTCCATTGTGGAAGTAAGGTGCGGTCTCGGCGACATTTCTTAAGGTAGGAACTTTCACCATACCATTTTCATCTCCCTTAAAGTCGCCAATATGTGCAAATTTATACTTCCCTGCCACTTCAAAAGCCTGCATAGAATCACCGAGATTCACACCTGTGTGGCAAGCGGTGCAGCCTTTATCAATAAAGAGTTTTAAGCCTGCTTGCTGCTCTTTGCTTAGAGCTTTTTCATCTCCTTCTAAGAATTTATCAAATGGAGAGGGAGTAAGCAATGTGCGCTCAAAGTTAGCAATCGCATCAGCGATATTATCAAAGCTCACTTTGCCATAAATCTTTTTAAACTCAAGCACGTATTCAGGCAAAGATGAGATTCTTTCCACGGCGAGTTTTGCGGGGGTTGCCATTTCAAATTCAGATTCTATGGGTTGCTTTGCTTGATCGGCTAGAGTACCTACACGTCCATCCCAAAATTGCGTGGTATTAAAAATTGAATTATACACGGTGGGAGAATTTAAGTGATGTGGATTTGGACTCCATCTATGCCCTACAGCTGCGGGTATGCCATCAGCTCCGCCTAAGCCCAAATTGTGGCAGGTATTACAAGAAATTAATCCACTTTTTGAAAGACGTGGGTCAAAATATAGCTTTTTGCCAAGCTCTACCTTTGCCTCACTAAATGGGCTTGCTTTGATATTGTTTGCCTTCAACATCGCATCTACTTCTTTTTGATTTTTAGGTAAAGCCACCAATCCAGCTGCCTTTGCTTCATCTATCAGTGAATTCGCATACCCTAGATTAAAAATCATACAAATACCAAATAAAAACTTGAGTGATAGTTTTATTTTCATTAGTTAAGCTCCTTCCAAATTTGTTGGATTGAAATCATATATTTTTAGACTTAGATTCAAATAAAATTAATTATAGGATAAATATAAAATTATAATAATATTTATCTTTTTATACTTTTTTGCTATTTTTATTGCAATAAATCGCAGACTTTAATCGGGGGGAAGCTCTTAAAATGAATAGATAATTCTATTATCATAGAGATAATAAATTGAGAATGTATGCACATTTTCTTTCATTTTTTGGGTTCATACTTTCTTTTAAAAGTTTGGCGGGTTGTCATTTTATTCCCTCTTGTTATCCCTCGTGCAAGGCTAAAGAATCTCTACTCGAGTCTTTAGCGGACAACAGAGATTCTTCACCCTAAAGGGTAAAGACATAACAAAGTGGCTGACTTTATAGTAAATCGAGTAGAGATTCTTCGGTCATATTTCATACTCCCTCTAGACATGACAAACTTAGAGAGTCGTTAGTAATTCCAAATAGAGATTCTTCACCTATTGCATGGGGTTGAGTATGACAAAGTTGGCTACCCGCAAGAGAAGTTCTAGTTTGTCATCTCTAGAGGGAAAGCAAAGCCTGACCGAAGAATTCACAAAGGAATCACTAGTCGCACTTTTTGGTAACTCTAAGGGAGTTTATTGGCTTCACACTAGAGGGCGACAAAGCCTTAAGATTCCCTAGCAAACTAAATGAGAGCAAAAGCCTTTTGGGTATATTTATTTCAATTTTTGCACATAATCGCAGGCAAATTGATTCCCTAGCTTGCACGCACGATGATAAAAATCTTTTGCCTTAGGCAAGTCCATATCCACACTCAAGCCTTGTTGATAAATCTCCGCACTTAGAATACACGCATACATTTTACGCTCATCACACGCCTTAGAATCTAGCTCCAATGCCTTGTGATTAAACTCCTCTGCCTTTTGCAAATCTTTCTCTACATTTGTGCCATAAAAATAATACGACCCCAACATAAAACACGCATTTTCCATATTGTGATCACACATAATGTGCAAATATTCCATGCCTTTGGCAATATCTTTTGCCACACCTCGCCCATCAATGAGGGCAACTGCTTGTATAGTGCACCATTCAACACCCCCATCTTTACATGCCTCTAGGCTGTTCTCATAGCCTTTTTGATAATATTGCTGGGATTTGAGAAGATTGGCTTGTGAATCGCGTTTATCTTGAGATTTTATCTCATAGTAATTACCTAAATAGAGGCATGCTCCGGGGTGGCGCTTCTGGCAAGCACTCTCTAAAAATTTACTCGCTTCATCGCTATTTTTCACCCACATAACCACACCTTGATAAAATTCAGAATCCGCACCACGTATGCTTGCAAGCAAAGAACTATTTTGCACATTTGGCTCATCTGCCCAGCCAATAAGCATACAAAAGACTAAAAAAAGCCTTTTCATTGGCTTGTCCTTTTATTTAAATGCACAAGTTGGGGGAAACTATGCTCTACCATTTGATGATGTGAGAAAAACTGCTCTATGTGAGACTTCATTTCATGCACATTTTCTAAGCTATTGACGAGGTTTCGAAACTCGCTTGCCCCCTCATGCCCTTTGGCATAAGCATGAAGATTTTTACGGAAGATAATCGCCCCACGTTCTCCATAAAATTCCACCATTTTCTCAAAATGCTTTAACACGAGCTCTTTTTTCACAATTGGTGGAATCTCCTCCGTATTATGCTTAATCTGCCAAAAGATCCAAGGAGAGCTAATGGCTGCCCTGCCTATCATCACGCCATTTGCTCCTGTGTGATTAATGACCTGCTTTGCTTTATGGAGATTATCAATTTCACCATTAGCAATTACAGGGATGGAAACTTGACTTTTAATATAAGCTATCGCGTCATAATCGATTCTGTCTTTTTTATACCCATCTGCACGTGTGCGCCCATGTATCACAACAAAATCAGAGGACACATCTTTAAGGGCTTGGGCGATCTCATGGGGAATCTTTTTATCAAACCCCAAGCGAAGTTTCAGGCTTGTGTAGGGCGTTTTTGCTTTCTCTTTGATGAGATTAGCGATTTTCACAAGGAGCTTTAAATCTCTAAGCAAACCGCTGCCATTGCCATGATTAGCGACCTTAGGGGCGGGGCAACCACAATTTAAATCAATAATATCAATCCCTGTTTGGGCATTTAAAATCTCCACTGCCTGAATAACAATCTCTTCTTTTGAGCCAGAGATTTGCACGCTATAGGGCTGCTCTTCTTGTGTTTTTTCAATCATTTTGAGTGTGTGCATATTATTATAAACAAGAGCATGAGAGCTTATCATCTCACTCACGGTAATATCCACACCAAAGCCCTTAACCACACTACGAAAGGGCAAATCTGTATATCCTGCAAGAGGGGCTAGCATAAGCAGATTGTTAAAATTTATCATTTAATTTCTTTGTTTGTAATCCATATAGTCAAAGCTTTTAAGCAAGCGCCAAACCCCTTGTGTGCCAATCATACCAAGGCAGGGAAGTGGCACACCATTAAAGGTATTATTTTTCACAATACTATAATGGAGCATATCCTCAAAAATCACTCTATCGCCCACATTTAAGGGCGTATCAAAGCTATAATCCCCTATCACATCTCCAGCTAAACATGTAGGACCGCCCAAGCGATAAGCATACTCTCCTACCCCTATGCCTTTATCAGATTCTAAGCCATTAGCAGAGAGTTTTGTGAGATTTGGGCGATAGGGCATTTCAAGGCAATCTGGCATATGTGCAGAAGCACTCACATCAAGTATGGCTATGGACATTTCATTATAGACAATATCTACAACCTCCCCGATTAAGAATCCAACGCCCCAGCCAACAGCCTCGCCGGGCTCTAAAAAAACTTCCACATCATACTTTGCCCTAAAGTCTCTAATAAGCTTAATAAGCAAGTCGCGATTATAATCTGCTCGCGTAATATGATGACCTCCGCCAAAATTAATCCACTTTTTACCCGGAATGTATTTGGCAAAATGTTTTTCAAAATATGGCAAAGTCCGCTCTAATGCAGTGCTATCTTGCTCACAATGCGTGTGAAAATGTAGCCCACTAATGCCATCCAAACCATAGCTTGCCACACCCTCGCTAAAAGCTTTAGGGGTAATGCCCAAACGTGAGCCCGCTATGCAGGGGTTATAAATAGGCGGCTCTACCTCGCTATAAAGTGGATTAACCCGTAAGCCTACCTCAATAGGAGCGAGATTCTTATCTCTTAATGCTTGGTTTGTAGTGTCTATGAGTGGCTTAAAAGTTTGCCATTGGGTAAAGGAATTAAAAATAATATGTGTAGCATATTGCACAATCTGCTGCATTTCTTTAAGCTTATACGCAGGGGAGAAAACGCATATTTCTTTATTTTCCTCGCGACCTCCTATCTCTTCATAGCCTAATCGTGCCTCATACAAGCCACTCGCTGTACTACCGCTTAAAGTAGCCTTAAGTCTATCAAATGCACGCCAAAACGCATAGCCCTTTAATGCAAGAAGAATCTTAGCTCCACTTTGTCGCTGAATAGAATCTAATAGAGCAAGGTTGGCATTAAGCTTCTCTTCTTCTAGCACATAGGCTGGAGAAGGAATAGCAAAAAGTGTAGATGGGGATCTCATCTTATTTAAGGGCAAAACGTCTTACTGCAGCTTCAATTTCTACGGGATTTGATTTTGAGATAAAATCATCTGCATCAAGTGAGCGAGCCATATCTTCATTGCTACTGCCGCTCATAGAAGAATTCACAACAATAGGCAAATGTGCGGTAGCTGGATTTCCCTTCACTTGTTTAATCACCTCAAAACCGCTTGCTTCTGGCATTTCAAGGTCTGTGATAATCATACCTACGGAGTTAATATCTGTAGTGGGTGCAAAAAGATAATCAAGCAAATGCTTCCCATTAATAAAATCATGATGAACCACTCCTAGCTTATTTAAAATAAGCTGCATTGTGCGCAACACCGTTGGGCTATCATCTGCAAGCAGTATGCTTTTACTTGTCTGAACTTGAGAAATTTTAGCAATACCCTCTTCTTTGTCTTTTTCAATCCATGGGAATACATCAATAAGCATTTTTTCAATATCCACAACCTGCACTAAACGTCCGTCAAAATAGCGCGTCCTACTTACAAGCTTGCCATTATGACCTCCACCACCAACGCCAACGCCTTGCTCTATTTCTGTCCATTTCTTGTTTAAGATTCTATCTGCTTCGTAGATTCTCACACCAATAGTCCAGCGAGAAAACTCACAAATCATAATAATGTCTTCCTCACCCGCAGCTCTTTTTACCCCATAATCGCGTAGATTCTTTCCCTTATTGCTACTATCATAATAAAACCACTTGCGCATATCAATAAGCGGGATAGTTAATTCACGAATGGTAATCAAGCCTTCCACGAGACTATTATTTTCATGTGTAACAACCGTGAGCGCACCGCTATATTTAATAACTTCTCGAATTTTAAAAACATTAACAGCATATAAATCTTTACCTTTTTCTAAACGAAAACAAAGAAGTTGTAATTCATTATTTTTATGAAGGCTTGTTACTTGGTCAATCTTTGCCATACTCGTTTTAGACATATCACACCTCAATTTAAAGATAGCTTACTCTAACATAAAATCACTAAATCTAACTTTATGCACCATTGCTTCGCGGGCTAGATTTTGTGCTCAAACGCATTTTAAGCACAATCGCTATCCAACGCACTATACCATAGACCACATACGCACTCATTAATGCACATAGAATCTCTTGGGGATTGACATAAATCACACCAAGAATCACTATAAGAAGAATAAAAGATTTAAAATTCCACTGCATTTTCTTAAAACTGGGATAGCGAATATTACTCACCATAAGAATACTTATAACAAAACTCGCACATAACATGATATATTCATAACCATATGTTTTAATAAATTCATACTTCAAATCGACAAGCACCCATAACATCACAATAAGTGCAGCAGAAGGAATGGGCAATCCTATAAAAAAGTTTGGTTCAGAGCTTGAAGTGATATTGAATCTTGCTAATCTCACTGCTCCAAGTATGACAAAAATCGCCGAGATACCCATACCCAAACGTCCATAATCCGCACCAATGTAAAAATAAAGCAAAAGGGCGGGTGATACACCAAATGCCACTATATCAGCAAGTGAATCAAACTCCACACCAAACTTGCTGGTAGTATTGGTAAGTCTTGCTACTCTACCATCAAGCCCATCAAGTATCATTGAGATTAAAATCAACCAGCAAGCCATTTCAAAATTTGCCTTTGAAGCATAAACAATACTTACAATACCCAAAAAAATGCTTCCGGCAGTGAAAAGATTAGGCAAGATAAAAAGGGGGTTAAACTTCATGAAAATACCCTATGACACTCTGCAATGCCCTTACTCTATCGCCAATGCCTACTTTGATTTCTACTTCGCTAGATTGTGTGGATTTTTTGCCCTTTAAGGGGATAATAATATGCGTCATACCCGCTTTCATAAAGCCTATACGTTCTCCCATATCTAAATTATCAGAAATAAACAACTCGCTAGAGGAGAAAAAGATAGGATAAAACTTCATAGAAAATGCTCTATTTTGCAAACTTTCAAACTCCATAAATGCATTAAGCACCTCGCGTTTATCCTTGCTGCAATATGTAAGACTAAGACCCTTTTTCTCATAACACTTGCTTTGTAAAACATCGCATGGAGCGCGTATTACACCTACATCAATAAAACGCGTTTCAATGAGTATTCTTATTTCTGCATTACCTACATTAATATCTCTTACAATTCCATCTACTGGAGAAACAAACACATTCTCTTCCTCACTGCTTGGTATGCGCTCTGGATTCCGAAACATCACTAGCCATAGCACAAGTGCTATGAACAATATCAATGCAGCACTATCCCAATCAAAAAACACCATTAATAAAAAGGCTATAAGCAATATCAACGCACCCAACCAGCCTTGCTTTGCAATAATTTGTGTAGTTGTCATAAGCTCTCCTTATTCTTCCTCTTCTTCAAGTGGAACAAGCCGTGATTGCAAGTTATGCTCTGCTTCATACTCTTGTATAATCTCCCGCACCCGCGCACCATCAATAACTTCCTTGTCAAAAAGCTCTTTTACCATATTTTCAATCGCATCTCTGTAATCACTCAGAATCTTTTTCACATGTGCATAGCGTTCATCAAGTGTCTTTTTAATATGCGTATCAATTTCTTGTGCAAGTTGTTCGCTAAATTCTCTTTGTGCTCCACCACCGCCAAGAAAAGTATTGCGTTGCTTTTCAAGCACCATTAAACCACTGACATCTGTCATACCATAGTAACTAATCATCGACTTTAAAATACCCGTAGCGCGTTCTAAGTCATTGCTCGCCCCAGTTGAAATCTCACCCAAAAACACATCTTCAGCTGCACGACCGCCTAAAAGCACATCAACCTCTGCCATAAGTTCATGCTTTTGCATAAGGTAGCGATTCTCTTCAGGTGTGTGCAATGTATAACCAAGAGCAGCCATTCCACGCGGAATGATAGATACTTTATTTACTCTATCAGCACCCTTTGTCATTTCAGATACCACAGCATGCCCGCTCTCATGGTAGGCAACAATTTTTTTCTCCTTAGGAGAAATGCGGCGAGATTTTTTCTCTAAACCAGCAATGCCTCGCTCCACTGCCTCTTTGAGGTGTTTTTGGCTTACCTCTTTTTTATTTTCTCTCCCTGCTAAAAGAGCGGCTTCATTGATAATGTTTGCTAAATCTGCCCCCGCAAGCCCAGCAGTAAATTTAGCAATTTCATGCAAATCCACATCTCGAGCTAGGGCTACATTTTTAATATGTACTTTGAGTATATCTAAACGCCCTTCAAAATCGGGCTTATCTACAAGTACTTGCCTATCAAAGCGCCCGGGTCGCAATAACGCAGGGTCAAGGATTTCAGGGCGATTGGTCGCAGCAAGCACAATAACAGGAGCAGATTCTGAGCCAAAACCATCCATTTCTGCCAAAAGTTGATTAAGTGTTTGCTCTCTTTCATCATTACCGCCCACCATACTGCCAGCTGCGCGACTTTTGCCGATTGCATCAATTTCATCAATAAATATAATGCTAGGTGCATCTTTTTTTGCCATTTCAAACAAATCTCTTACACGGCTCGCACCTAATCCCACAAACATCTCAATAAAGCTACTTCCACTCATGGAGAAAAATGGCACATTGGCTTCACCAGCCACCGCTTTTGCAAGAAGTGTTTTGCCCGTTCCAGGAGGACCCACAAGAAGCACTCCTCTTGGAATCTTAGCGCCCACTGCAGCATAACGTTCGGGATACTTTAAAAAATCTACAATCTCTACAACCTCTTCTTTTGCCTCTGCATTTCCTGCCATATCATCAAAACGTACTTTAGGCTTCTCTGCATTTACAAGCCTTTTAGCATTACCCATACCAAAAATCCCCCCGCCCATGCTCTTTTGCATACGTGCAGTAAGGAACATCCACAAAGCAAGGATAATAAAAATGGGAAGAAGCATATTCACTAAATCACCTAAAAAGCTCCCTTCGCTAAAGCCACTATATTCGATTTTTTTCTCATCAAGTAAAGGCACGAGTCCTAAATCAGCAACTTTTTTGGTTGTATAAAGAATCCGCGGCGAGCTACTTGCAGAATATGCCTTGATATAAGTCTGTCCTATACTTACAGAGCCAATCTCACCCCTTGTGATAAGCTCTTTTAGCTCATTGTAAGTAATTTCTTTAGTAACACTCCCACCCAATAGTCTATCCGTGAAAGAATCTCCTCCACTTGGTGAAAATAATTTAAACAAAAGCAAAGCGAGTATCACAAAAATAGCAAAGGTAAGAAAAGGATTCTGTTTAAATGGTGGTTTTTTATCATTAGGATTTTCCATATTGTCCCTTTATTTACTGCAAAGTTAATCTTAGAGCTATCCACCCATCAATAGAGCGAGTTTCTAGCACATTAAAATCATAAAATGAATTTATTATATCAAATTTATATTCATCGAGTATCCCAGAAAGTATCAAAAGCCCATTTTTTGCACATTTTGCGCGCAAATCGTTGTGTAAAAGCTTCACAACAAAAGCCACGATATTGACAACAATCACATCATAGGTTGGAGGTGTGCTAAGAGGGGCTTTATCAATGCTGCCTAGCCATAATGTATCAAAATGAGTGTTGTTGAGTGCTGCATTTTTCTTGCTCTCTTGTATTGCAAACTCATCAGTATCACATGCAAAGACTTTCGCCCCGCACTTGCAAGCAGCAATACTCAAAATCCCACTTCCACAACCCACATCAAGCAAGGTTTTCCCCTTAAGATCCATTGCGCTTAAAAACTCAAGACACATAAAAGTGCTCGCATGATGACCAGAGCCAAAAGCAAGGGCTGGGTCGATGATGATTTCTTCCTTGTCTTTATCCTTGCCTTCAATGGGCTTTTCCCATGAAGGACGGATATAGAATCTCCCGCACCGCAGAGGCTGGATAGAATCTTGATATGCCTTTATCCAATCACTATTGTGCTTCTCCTCAATATGATAGCAAAAGCCCACATCCTCCTGCATAACCTCACTCAACCTAGAGGCAAATTCTTCGATTGATTGTATCAATAAGAAAATATTAACCTCATCTCTACTTAGGCGAGCGATGATTTGCGTTAATTGAGTGCTTTGTTTGGCTTGGAGAATATCAAAACCCACACTCTGCCATGAACGCTCATCGTAGATAATGGTAAAAGGGTTAGATTGTGCTGATATGTCGTTGTATTCGATAGCAGAAGAAGTTTTTTGAATGATAAAATCAGCGAATAATTCTACAAAGTTGCTCGGATGGACAATAATCTCCCAATATGTTTGTTTATCCAATCCATACATAAAATCTTAAGCCTAATCTTCATTAACGCCTAGCACCACTTCAAGTTTTTCTTTAAGCACTTGAGGTGTAAATGGTTTTACAATGTAGTTATTTACCCCCGCCTTAAGTGCGGTAATTACCTCCGCTTTACCACCTTCTGTGGTAACCATAATAATAGGGATAGATGTATATCGCTCATCAGAACGCACCTTTTTCACTAAGTCTAATCCATTCATTTCTGGCATATTCCAGTCAGTAATAAGTATTTGTATGCCCTCAGTAGTATCCATAATCTGCCACGCTTCAACGCCATGCTCAGCCTCTAAAATATCTTCATATCCCAAACGTTGGAGCGTGTTTTTTATAATCCTTCTCATTGTAGAGCTATCATCAACAACCAGCAGTTTCAAATTATCTCCTTCTTTAAAAGTGGCTACTATGTAGTATTTTAACATATCTTTTGCATAAGTTAGATTAATCCTTTTATTTTTTTAGCAAAAATCATTTCTTATTTATTGCAAAAAAGTTGGAACGCTTCTTGGAGATTAATCCTACCCTCATAGAATGCTTTTCCCACAATCACCCCGCTAATATGAGGATTACAATCAAGCATTTCAAGCTCACGCATACTTGCAAATCCACCGCTTGCAATAGTGTCAATACCACTATGCAAGGCAATCTCTTGCGCAAAGGGCATATTTACGCCACTAAGTGCGCCATCGCGGTTAATATCTGTGCAAATAATAGCTTGCACTTGGCTTCCTGCAAATTTCCTAGCAAGCTCATTTGAATCCACACCGCTCTCCTCAACCCAGCCCTGTGCGGCTACCCTACCCTCGCGGGCATCAATGCCCACCACTATGGGATAAATTTCTGCCATTTGCTTCACAAACGCCCAATTATGTATAGCAATAGAGCCAAGTATCACCCTTGCTATGCCCATCTCTAAATAGCTTTTAATAGTCTCCTCATTGCGAATCCCCCCGCCAAGCTGTATTTTAAGCGATGTGGTTTTGACAATCTTTTCTATCACTTCTTGATTCTGTGGCGAGCCGGCAATCGCACCATCTAAATCAACAATATGCAAATATTTTGCCCCCATATCCGCAAACTTCTTTGCAAAATCAAGGGCTTCTCCATAAAAAGTTGCACGCCCCATATCACCTTTTAAAAGCCTCACTGCTTTTCCATTTTTTAAATCTATCGCAGGGTAAATATCAAGTGCCATGCCTACTCCTTTATGGGTTTTACAATATCATTATACATCCACTCAACACACCAGCCCACAAAACCAAAGACCAAAAACGCATAACGTGCATTAAAATAGTTATCTGATATAGAAAGTACAGAAGTGCAAATAAAGCAAATAATCACATTGAGCGCAAGGAGTGAAAAATTCACATACTCATAGAACAAAAAAAGCTCCCTATGCTTTATCATCACCCATATAAGCAAGCCAATACCTACAAGAAATGCAAAAATATCAAAATACGCATATAAATTATCGCGGAAATAATAGGGCTGCAAAGAAAGCCCAAAAAGCATAAAAATAATGACATTTATAGATGGGCGCATACCATAAAGCAATTTAGCAATTTGGCTATTATGATTGGGACGTAAAGCAAGAATCTCAAATAAAAGTGGAATATATACAAAAAATACATACGCACACGCGATTAATATAATATGTGGCAAATAATCATCTAAAAGCTCAAAAAAATCACGATGATAAATACTCCCCTCAATAGCAAACATATCCATAATATCCTCGCTCTTAGGGACATATGTCCCCTTAAGGATAAAAAGATAGATAAATATAATGCTCAAAATAAGCATTAAAATCCGCTGCAGGGTATTGCTCGTTTGATACCAACTGCTTATAATGATAAAAACACCGCATAATACAAAACCACATAAAAAAAGAAACATACTTAAATGGTCATAAAAATGATCTTCGCGTATAAAAATAGAAAAGAGATGTGAAAAGGAATGTGAAAATTGGGAAGTAAAAAGCGTAAGATTCGTAAAAATAAAAAGTGAAAAAAAACAAAGAGAAAAGATAACACTCACGCGTGTGGGTTGATTCATACACATTCCTTACAATCAGTAGTTTCTTAAAAAGTATCCATCTATACCATCGGCAATGCCCTTAGCAAGGAGCTTTTGATAGTCTTTTTTAGCAATCAATTTCCCCTCATCTTTATGAGAGGCATAACCAATTTCAATAAGCACAGAGGGCATAAGAGCACCTGCTAGCACCCAAAATGGACCTTCCCTTACTGCTCCATCGTGGGTATTATGACGATGTCGCACGACATTAAGTATGCCTGATTGAATCTCAATGGCTAACTTATGTGAAGCGACAAGATGATACGCGCTAATGGTATTTAAAAATGATTTTGTCGCAAAATAGCTCATGGTTTCAATATCACCTTGGTTTTCTGCTTTTGCTACTTGTTCGGCGCGCTCACTTCTGGCAGGAGAGAGGAAATAAGTTTCCACACCATTTGGTGTTTTTGCAGAATCTTTGGGCATAGAGTTTGCGTGTACAGATATAAATAAATCAGCACTTTTAGCATTAGCAAATTCTGTGCGCTTGCGTAAATCAATATATATATCACTATCGCGTGTCATATAGACTATATATCCACGATTTGCAAGCTCTTCTTTAAGCATTTTTGCGACACTAAGCACAATAGTTTTCTCACAAATCCCCTCTACGCTTTTTGTCCCACAATCCTTGCCTCCATGCCCAGCATCAACAACTATTTTTTTTCTCAAAGCAAGCTTGCTAGGCGACTTGGGGGGAGATGTATTTTGAGAATCTTTAGGGCTTTTTGCTTGCTCTGGTTTGCTTTCTTTTGAAGGTTGCTTTGGCTGAATTTGCTGGGCTTTAGCTTTTGGTTTAAAAAAAACATACAAATTCTCTTTTTCTTTCACTATTTCATAGGTTGATTGTGGTTGGAGGACAATTACCATACGAACGACTTGTGGGGTATTTTGTGCTATTTGTAGTGTCGAATTATCTTTAAAAATAAAATTGCGTCTAGGGAGGGTAAGATTGGCTTCAAAATCTATAAAGCTTTTATTATTTTGCAGGGTTTTTACTTGCCATTTAAGGTCGCTAATATCATTAGCAAACACAATTTTCATATTATAATCACCAAAGGGGACGATTCTTATAATACGATGCTCAGCACATAAACACAGCACTACAAGGCATAAACTTGCCACAATCCGCAACATTTATACCCCTAATCTTGAACTAATTCTGCAATGATTTCTTTCACGGATTGAATCTTACGGATTCTATATCCATTTGCACCAGTGAAGTAAAGACCATACGCTCTATCACCCATATAGCCGCGCCCTAAAGAATCTGCTATGCAATAGCCCACTTTCTTTGCCTCTACTCCCCTATGGCAAGGAGATACACAATTACTAATGCAACGTATTTTTGGTGCATCACCATGTGCCATTGCCTCAAAAATACCTGTTTTCACAGCACGTGCGGGGTAGCCAACGGGCGACTTTACAAGCTCTATATCTTCTTTCTTAACATGAGGCATTAAATCCCTATAAGCTAGCGCATCACACTCCTCAGAACCAAGCCATCGTGTCCCCATTTGCACACCGCTTGCACCTAAATGTAGCATTCTATCAATATCAGCCCTATCCCAAATCCCTCCAGCAGCGATTACAGGGATATTCCCCCATTTTTTAACCTCATCTACCACTTGCGGGAGCACATTTTCAAGCTGACATTCCTCTTTAAAGCAATCCTCATAGCTAAAACCTTGATGTCCCCCGCTCAAAGGTCCCTCCACAACGACAGCATCAGGCACCTTCGCATATCTATCCATCCAACGTTTGCAAATAATCTTTAATGCTTTTGCAGAAGATACTATGGGCACAAGAGCGACATCTGGGAAGTTTTTTGTAAATTCTGGCATATTGGTAGGAAGTCCCGCCCCTGTTACGATGATATTTGCCCCTGCTTCACACGCATCACGTACGACACGTCCATATTCATTAATAGCATACAAAATATTTGCCCCCAGCGGCTTATCACCACAAATTTTACGAGCATTTTTAAAAATTTCATTGAGGGCTTGTTTAGAATAAAAATTTATTGCTTCAAAAGGTTTGGAATTAGCGAGTTTTTCAACAAATTGCATTTTTTGGTAATACCCTGTGCCCACCGCACTAATAATACCTAGAGCCCCTTCTTTGGAGACACTCCCAGCAAGCCTATCCCAACTAATACCCACACCCATGCCTCCTTGGAAAATTGGATATTTAATCGTATGCTTTCCTATTTTAAGTGGCTTTAATCCCATCACTTACCCCTTATGATATAATCACTTTTGCAAAACGTCTTTTGCCAATTTGAATAATATACTCACCCACTGACAATTGCAGTTTTTCATCGGTTATTTTTTCTTTATTAATTTTCAATGCCCCAGCACGAATGTCCCTCCGAGCTTGTGAGGTAGATTCACAAAGACCTGTTTGCGTAAGCACCTTGGCTATCCATTCATTTGGAGCGCATGTAAATACATCTAAATCTGCAGGAATTTCATCTTTACTAAACACATTGTCAAATTCTATTTTAGCTTGTTTTGCTAAATCAATGTTATGATAGCGCGCAGTTATCTCTAAGGCAAGCTGCTCTTTTGCAGCCTTAGGGTGGAATTCCCCTGCTTGCACTTGAGCCCTAAGCTGCTCTAATTCTTCAATCGAGCAGCTAGATAAAAGCTCATAATATCGCCACATCATCTCATCACTAATACTTAGAATCTTTGCATACATCGTATTTGCAGATTCTGTTACGCCAATGTAGTTATTGAGCGATTTGCTCATCTTTTGCACACCGCAAAGCCCCTCTAATAAAGGCATCATCATTACAGCCTGCTCCTTATCTAAGCCATAAGCCCTCTGCAGATGCCGACCAACCAATAAATTAAACTTCTGGTCATTCCCTCCAAGCTCAATATCACAATTTAATGCCACAGAATCATAGCCTTGCAATAATGGATATATAAATTCCACAATCGAAATAGGCTGATTATTCTTATAACGTTTGGTAAAATCATCACGTTCAAGCATACGTGCTACTGAAAACTTTGAAGTAAGTATGATCATTCCAGCCACACCCAATTCCCCTAACCATTGTGAGTTAAAGCATACTTCCGTATATGCGGGATCTAACACTTTAAAAACCTGCTCTTTGTATGTAATGGCATTTTTACAAACCTCTTCTTTGCTTAGTGGTTTGCGCGTTTCACTCTTGCCGCTAGGATCGCCAATAGTCGCTGTAAAATCACCAATAAGAAACTTAATATCCCCACCATAACGTTGAAAGGTCGCAAGCTTTTGCAAAAGCACAGTATGCCCTAAATGCAAATCTGGAGCCGTAGGGTCAAATCCCGCTTTGACAGAAAATCTCTCCCCTGTAGTGAAAAATCTCTCTAGTAAAGAAGCAATATAATCTTCCCCTATAAACTCCACGCAACCTCGAGAAATTTCTTGTAAAGCCCGCTTAACTTGTGTGTTCATATACTATCCTTTCTAGCCCGAATACGCATCTTTAAGATTTTTAAGTTCAATAATCTTGTATTTTTTATGAAGTATGTCTTTTAAGGTTTTAATATCATGTGTCTTACTTTCAAAGCATATCTCACAATATGTCGAAAACTGCCTATTTAGCACATCATAATCTACACTTAAAATATTACAATCATACTTAGCAAGTATCCCACATAGTTGCGCTAGAGTGCCCTTTTGATTTTCAAGCGCGATAATCACCTTATAAGTCGCTTTTTGCTCATTTGCCCATTGCACAAAAAGCATTTCACTCCCCTCTTCTATCTCACCTAATGCCCTCTCGCACATTTTATGATGAATATAGGCTTTTTGAGCAATCTTAATAGCCAAGATATTATCACCATATTTGGGATGACAACAATAATCAAAAATCACCTCATCGATATTGCGATTAGTTTGCACAATGATATTATCAAAGTTGAGAGGCTTTAACTTCAACATATTGATTTTAATTTTTCCTAAAAAATTTGCCTCTCTTGCGAAGTTCCCTCTAATGCTATTTTTAACCTCTTTCAAAAACACTAAATCTGATGCCGCCCTGTGGATATGAGTTTCAAGCTTATTTTCTTTAAGATAACTCACAATGGTATGTTTAGAGCTATCAAAAATTGTTTGCAAAATACGGCAGGCTACCTTTTTATCAATTTCTTTTAATTTTGCCTGACATTGAATCCTCATATGATTCTTTGCTCGAGAAGTTTTTACCGCATCAATCCAAGTACAACGCGGGCGGATTTTCTCTCCATTTTGAGCCACAATAATGCGCACAATATCACCATTTTTAAGCGGTTGTAATAATGAGGCTTTTTGATGATTAATAAGTACTTCTTTTGCATTATCTCCTATATCACTATGCACCGCATAGGCAAAATCTAATGCCACAGCCCCTACAGGCAAATTATAAATATCCCCCACAGGGGAGAAAACCACCATATCCTCTTTATATAAATCATTTTTTGCTAGCTCATAAAACTCTTCAATCGTATCATTTTGGTATTGCAAATTATTCAGCCATTCTAAATTTGGCTCCATTCCACCACTTTTATATTTCCAATGAGCTGCCACACCATATTGTGCAGATTTGTGCATATCAAAAGTACGAATCTGCACTTCATAAATACTCGCTCCATCAAAAATGGTTGTATGTATGGTTTGATAGCCATTTTCTTTAGGGATAGCAATATAATCCTTAAGACGGGACACCACAGGTTTAAGCTGCAAATGTAATAAGCCTAAAACTTTGTAGCATTCCAAATTTGTAGGCACAATAATACGCACAGCAAGTAAGTCAAGTATCTCATCAATGCCTACCCCCTTGCGCTGCATTTTTAAAAATATCGAATAGTAACGTTTCACGCGACTTTCAATGACAAAATCTGCTTGCGTAAAGCCATTTTGCAATAAAATCGTAGTAATTTTCTGTGTAAATTCATTCAATCTTAATGTGATAGATTGGTTATTTTCACTAATGTAGTGCTCAATTTTTTTATACTCTTGGGGGAAAATATAAAAAAAGCTTCTATCTTCTAGCTCATTTTTAAGTGAAGAAATACCCAAGCGATGAGCAATGGGCGCATACACCATAAGCGTTTCTTCTGCAATACGATGCTGCTTACGCTCTGGGAGGGCATTAAGCGTTAGCATATTGTGCATTCTATCGCTAATTTTAATCACAAGAGCACGAATATCCTTTACTGAGGCAAGGAGCATTTTACGAAAGCTTAAGGCAGAGGCGATAAGCTTATCATTTGAATGGTTATTGAGTTTTTCATTACGAATTTCTACGATTTTTGTCAAAGCATCAACTAAATGTCCTACGTCCCAACCAAAGGCAAGCCTTATATCATCGAGCGAGCATAATGTATCTTCTACCACATCATGCAATAGTGCCGCACAAAGCATTGTCTCATCACCACCATAAAATGCCACAATACATGCCACACAAAGTGGATGCACAACATAAGGCTCACCACTCTTGCGAAATTGCCCTTGATGAGCAGTTATTGCCATATCAATGGCTTTTTGGACATTGGGAGTAATGTCAGTTAAAGATTGGAGCTGAGTAATAGCGGATTGTATAGTATCAATTTGAGCAATCTGGGCAAAAAAGTCCAAAACTTCTTCCTATTCTCTATCCTCAATGGAAGTAAGCTCTACCTTACCCTCAGCAATTTCACGCATTGCAATATCAGGTAATTTGTGGATTTTAATATCCATATCCACAAGCGGTTTTGCACCATTGCCTAATTCCTTAACGCGCTCAAAAATCAAGCTTGCAAGCACATATCTATCATCATTAACCCTCTTAAGTGCAAGAGCTGCTATCTCTTCTGTCCGTAATGTATCCATGTGAATCCTTTAATGTAAATCCTTTAGAAGTTGTAAAGTTGCGGATTGTATCGTTATTTTCATTTGATTTTGCTTTGACTACTTGACAATCGAATAAATGCCTTTATGGTATTTCACCAAATCAAGCAAATTCCCCTTTTTGAACATATTGCACACAAGGATGGGGAGTTTATTATCTTTAGCAAGCGCAATTGCTGTATCATCCATTACCTTAATATGGTCTCGCAATGCCTCATCATAGCTAATACTTTCAAGCATTTTGGCATCACTAAACTTTTGTGGATCTTTATCATACACGCCATCAACCTTTGTGGCTTTGATAATCACATCTGCACCAATCTCTACAGCACGCAAAGTTGCGGCACTATCAGTAGTAAAGAATGGATTACCCGTCCCAGAAGCAAAAATCACCACTCGTCCCTTTTGCAAATGTCTGATTGCTCGGCGGTAAATGTAGCTTTCACACACTTCTTTAATTTCTATCGCACTTTGCACACGTACATCTACACCTAGATATTCTAACGCCTCTTGCATAGCCACAGCATTAATCACCGTGGCAAGCATACCCATATAATCTCCACTTGTGCGGCGGATAATGCCCCCTTGGGCAGCAGATACGCCGCGAATGATATTACCTCCGCCAATGACAATACCCACCTCAATACCACTATCAACAAGTGTTTTAATCTCACTTGCAATATATTCTAAGACTTTCACATCAATGCCAAATCCGCTACTTCCCGATAGTGCCTCACCAGAAAACTTCACCAACACGCGTTTGTAGCCCATATCCTATCCTTTCATTTTAAGTTTGCTATTCTAACTTAAAAGCTTAAACTACAACTATCAGCTTAGTTTATGCAAATAAAATGGCATAAAGCACAAACATCTTTGCTGCCTTGAATGTGCCAAGAAATATAAAATGAAATATGGAAAGTAATATGAAGTAATGCAATCAAGCTATCATTGCTAGATAAGGAAATTATGAATTATAAAGTTATGACTATATATGAGAGTGGCGGAGCGGACGGGGCTCGAACCCGCGACCCCCTGCGTGACAGGCAGGTATTCTAACCAGCTGAACTACCGCTCCATAAAAAGCTAACCCGCGACACAGCAAAAGCGGATTCATAAAAAGTGGTGGTCGCTACAAGGCTCGAACTTGTGACATCCACCTTGTAAGGGTGGCGCTCTACCAACTGAGCTAAGCGACCAAGCTGAAAGACCATAAAAGAAATGTTGAACAAAAGTGGTGACCCCGAGGGGACTCGAACCCCTGTAGCCACCGTGAAAGGGTGGTATCCTAACCGCTAGATGACGGGGCCACTTTTATTCTGGTGGTGACCCGTGTTGGATTCGAACCAACGGCCCATTCCTTAAAAGGGAATTGCTCTACCAACTGAGCTAACGGGTCTAAACTATGATGATGAAATGTAAAGAGAACTTGAACCTGTGGTTTAAAGCAAGGGGAATTATAGTAAGTTTGCCTTTAATTGTCAAGCTTGAAGAAGTGCGAGTAGCAACTCAAGTGCTTGGGTGCAACTTTGTATCTGCACGCTATTTCTATCACCTTGAAACTGATATGCCCCAACCAAAGCTTGGCTTGCCTTAAACTGCACACCGATATACACGCAACCCAACGGAATTTGCTCACTTCCACCGCTTGGACCAGCAATGCCACTTGTAGCTAAAGCCACATCTGCTCCGCTTTGCCTAAGTATCCCCTCACACATACCCCTTACCACAACTTCGCTTACTGCCCCATATTTGTTTAAATCCTCGCTCTCCACACCAAGCCATGCAGCTTTCATAGCATTACTATAGGTAATCATACCTCCGCTAAAAATAGACGAAGCCCCACTAAGTGCGCTAAAATGGTAGCTCAAAAGCCCTCCTGTACAGCTCTCTGCGATAGCTATTTTCAGCCCTTTATATCTAAGATGGAAAGAGACTTGCTCTGCAAGAGCTAGATTTAGGGACATTTGGCTTAAATGTATAGAATCTGCGGATTCTAATGTGCTTTTTGGCTTCATTTGGTAACTCCTATAAGAATAAATCTCACTTTATTCATTTATATATTAAACAATAAATACTACACTAATAGCCATAATTTCATTTTTAAGGAGACAAATCATGGGGAAACAAGACAGACACATCGTTATTCGACCGGAAAATGAGGGCAATATCGAAGAGATATATAAGCGCAAAAGCGGACGCATGAAAGAGGACTTCTACCTCAAAGAGCTCACAAAACTACAAATCGAACTTCTCAAATTGCAAAATTGGGTAAAGGCAACAAATCAAAAAATTGTCATTATTATGGAAGGACGTGACGCAGCAGGAAAAGGGGGCACGATTAAAGCCCTAACCAGCCGTATGAATCCCCGTAGTTGCAGAGTAGTAGCCCTACCTAAACCTACAGAAACAGAAAAAACAGAATGGTATTTTAAGCGCTATATCAGTGCCTTGCCAAGCGGGGGTGAAATAGTATTCTTTGATAGAAGCTGGTATAACCGCGCAGGAGTTGAGAAAGTCATGGGCTTTTGTACTCAAGAGCAATACAAAGAGTTCATCACTCAAGTTTCCAATCTTGAGCAAATGCTTATCTCAAGCGGTATGATGATTTTTAAATATTTCCTTGATGTAGGTAAAGAAGAGCAAAAACGTAGAATCTTACGTCGTAAAACAGACCCACTAAGAATGTGGAAACTAAGCCCCATTGATAGCAAATCACTCGACCTATGGGAGCAATATACAGAAGTGTTTGAAAAAATGTTTGCCCGCACGCATACACATATCTGCCCTTGGACTATTATCAATACCAACGACAAAAAGCGCGCGCGCTTAAATATCGCTAGAGATATTCTAAGCAAAATTGACTATGAGGGTAAAGACCAAACCAGCGTATGCTTATTGCCAGACCCAAGCATTGTATGGACATATTCTCAATATCAATTGACACACCTTGATCCCACTGAAGAGATTAAAAGACAGCTAGAAGACGCCAAAGAAGCTAAACGTGCAAAGAAAAAGGCTCAAAAAGCTGCCGCTAAGGAAAAGAAAGAGCAAGAAGAAAGAGAAGAAAAGGAGCAAGCTAAACATACAAAAGAAGTGGCAAAAACACCGCCTAAACCTAAAAGTGCTCAAACAAAAACCCCAAAAGAATCTCCCAAAGCAGAAGATAGCTTAGTTCAATCATAAGCTTACATTAATCCCCTCCCCCTAATAGTAGGGGGTAGGCTACCCTTAAATAATACAAACAAGCTCACACTCATTATAAAAGCCAAATCCTTTCTCTTTACAATTCCTTGCATTGATTCTTATCTTCAAGCCTGCAAGCCTGAAATCTCTACCTTACGTCATCTCTTATCTGCAAGAAAAATCTTAATTTATGGGGAGTTTGCCATCTCCTAGCCACAAATAAAAAATCTCAATTATAAATCCACTAACGACTCCGTTATTTTGTCATCACGAACGCCCGCTAGGGGGTGAAGAATTGCTGTTGGCTTTCTAGTGATTCTCTTAGAGATTCTTCGGTCATTACCACTCCCTCTAAACATAACTAACTTGGCTACCCGCACGATAAGGCTAATTGTCGCCCATAGCGTGAGAGCGTGAGAGGAGGCAAAAATCTCCTTAAACCCCCACTCAAACCCATTGGCATATATTTAGCAACACCCAAAGCCAAAAAGCATTGTGTACGTATTATGTAGATATAAGTAACATACAAAAATATAAAATTACGATTTTCTACATACATTATACTTACGATTAAAGTAAAGGTTACAATCTAACTCACAAATACTCTCTATTCAAAGGATTTATGATGAAAAGAAAATTTTTATTTTTGATACTTTTATGCTTTATAAACCTCGCCCATGCTTCAGATTGGGGCTATGGGAAAGAAAATGGTCCAAACTCTTGGGCTTCTTTAAATCCAAAATACGCCCCATGTAAATTAAATGAACTCCAATCTCCCATTGATATTTCAACCCAGCACACAACGCCCACTATTAACCAGCTCACCATCCTCTATAAAAACAATGCAAAAGACATCATCAATAACGGGCATAGCGTGCAAGTGAATTTCAACGACGCAGGTGGCATTACATTTGAAGATACGCACTACTCCTTAGTGCAGCTTCACTTCCATACACCATCTGAGACCAAAATCAACCACAAATCTTTCCCTATGGAAATGCACCTCTTGCACAAAGATAAGCAAAACCACCTTCTTGTGCTCTCTGTGCTTTTTAAAGAAAAGAAAGAAAACCTCGCCCTAAAAAATATTGTCCAAAATATCCCAAATAACATTAATGAGCCAAAAGCCCTAACTGAACTCAATGTGGCTGATCTCTTGCCTAAAAAACAAGGCTATTACGCCTTTAGCGGCTCTCTTACCACGCCTCCTTGCACCGATAATGTACAATGGATAGTGCTTAAAACCCCGCTAGAAGCCTCTAAAAAGCAAATTATGAGCCTCCACAAAGCCTTTGGAAATAATGCAAGAGACACACAGCCCTTGCATGAGAGAGTCATTAAAGAAGCCCCTTAATTGAACGTTTTATGCCACTGCAGATATAAAGTGCTATTTTTATAAGGCTCTCAAATCGAAACCAAACCTTAAGCGAAGCGCACATATAGTATAAATACCGCCCTTGCTTTGCCATGGCGTTGAGTTTAAGGTACTGCAACACCCTAAAGAGTTTTTTCGCTTTATTTATATCAACATTATTCATGTGGGCTAGTGCGTATTCTATATTTTTCACACATATACTATAAGCTGCAATATGCGCTCTAGGGCTTTGCTGCGTGCTTGAAGCATTATTTGCGCAATACACATATAACCTATGGGGTATCCCCACCACTCTTTTAGCACAACTTAAAAGCACAAAGCTTTTAAGCACATCTTCAGCGATATTCATAGGAGCTGCCCCCTCTAGCAGGATATCTACAGAGCATATAAGCTCCCTTTTATAGAGCTTATTCCACACATAAGGGGTAAAGCTCCCTCTTGTGGGGAATAAAAGCTTATAGCTATCAGCGTAAATGCTCTCCTTATATGTATAAAAAGTGCGCCGATAAAAGCCCTCACATACCGCCCCAAATGCCACCACATCTGCCCCTTGCCTAAGTGCAGCCTCATAGGCTAACAAGCACGTATCTAAAGATATATAATCATCAGAATCTACATAGCATATATACTCGCCTTTAGCATATTTACCCCCTATAATCCTCGTATGAAGCAAACCTCGATTGCACACATTACGTACAATTTGAATGCGAGAATCTCTTGCAGCATATGCTTTAGCCACCTCCATAGCCTTATCACTCCCGCAATCATCAACGATAATAATTTCAATATCCCTCATACTTTGAGATACAAGTGAGCTTAAACATCGCTCTATATACTTTTGCGTGTTATACACAGGCACAATGATAGATACCTTTATCACAATAAAGCTATATCCTTAAAAATCACACTATTATGCGCCTTAGCCACAAGCGCGTAATCTTTGCTAAATAAAAATTGGGCTATCTCATTTTTCTCTAAAGCAAACATATCTAGCTCTCCATAAACATTGCTCAAAATCTCAACCACAACAAACTTAGGACGATACCTCTGCCAATCATTGCTTGATAGCACACTCAAATCAAATCCCTCACAATCTACGCTTAAAAAATCAATCTCCGCATCTTTTGGCATATATATATCAAACACATCACAAAGCCTATAGATAGGGACTTTGACTATCTTTTGTAAAATCCCTTCACTTTGTGCCGCCACATCTTTATTGCAAGTATTCCAAGCACTCTCATTAAATATATAATATTCCACAAAGCTTTGAGGGTATAATCCCCCCCCCCCCCATTGAATCCTCGCTATTGCGATAAATCGCCGCGAGGTCTTGTGATATGGAAGTAAATTCCACATCACGCCTAAAGCCCTGCGGGGAGCCTTTGATAGGAGAAGTAAATTCATATACAGAATCTCGCCAAGATATGTTAGAAATTTTGTCATCCTGAGCTTGTGAAACAAGTGAAGAATCTCTGTTAGAATCACCAGCAACTCTGTCCCTGTTGTCATGTCTTAGAGCTTGAAAGCCCGAAGAATTGCTCTTTGAATCACTAGTCGTGCTTTTTGGTGTTTTTAAGAGAGATTCTTCGATCAGGCGTGCCTTCCCTAAGACATGACAAACTTGGAAAGTCGTTAGTATTTCGGGCGGAGTTTCTTTACAAGACTTGGAACAAGGGGCAGTGTTGCCTCGCACTAAAGGAGAGCTAAAAGCTTGAGATTCCTTATTGTCTGCTATTACATTCCCTATGGCACACTCAATATTTATATCCCTTGGGCGGTGTTTCCTAAAGGCAGCCATACTCCCGGGCGTAGCATCGATATTAATCCCCATCCAACCCCATGTATAAAACAAATATGTGTTTGAATATCTAAAAGGATGGTGTGCCCCCACATCAACATAAAAGCCACTTTTCCCCTCTTTATCACCCATAAGCGCACTTAAGATTCTATCCTCACCCTCTATAGAATAACTCGCATGCCTATATATTGCCCTACCCTTGCATTTAGCCTTAGCCCAAACTAACCATTGCCAGCACTTAGAGGGTAGCTTACCTTTAAGCCAAAATTTGAATCTTAATACCATAATGCTCTCCTTCTTATCATCTTAAACCAAAGTGTATAAGCTTGGTTGCTAACACCTTTGCCCATGCGCGCCTTTTACTTCCATGCGGGAAAAGCAAGGCGATAAATAGCCTTTTAGGTAAGGTTTTAATTTTATATAGCATTGAAGCCTCTAGGGCGATATAATCTGCCAAAAGCTTTGGAGAAGAGGCAAAACTTAGCTTTTGGGCATAGAATCTACTCCCCTCTTCCCACCATGAGCTCGCACAATGATGAGCCAAACATGTAGAAGGGCTTAAATCCTCTAATTTCGGGGGAGCACCTATACTTAAGGGAGAAAAATATGTCTTAGGATATATCTTCACCCCCTCACAAATGCAAGGCTCGCTTATATCTCCCACAAACCCCCGATTTTTAATATAATGCCCATTTGCCATAAAATACAATCCCACTAATTTGGGGCTTATGAGTATTTCTTTACGAAGCAAGTAGAGCTTGCCCAAGCCCTCATAGAGCTCACACATAAATTTTGCTAATCTCGCACCCTTTTTAGCCGCCATAGCATGGCTTGTATAGCCTCCTAGCCTATCCTCTATGCCTATTATCATCTCATATTGGCTGCTTTGAAGCTCATCGATAAGCGCTCTAAACTTCGCCCCGTTATAGACTTCAATATCTGCATCAAAATACACACCCCCATAATGATAGAGCAAATACCAACGATAATAATCCCCCAAAAACACGCCATCTTCTAGCTTACTTAATGCCTTTGTGTATTCACATACCCCAAGGGGGAGGTTTGAAGCATTATAAAAAATTATCTCAAAATCTGGCAGCTGCTCCTGCCAATTCTGTACATACCGCCTATAAATGTCCTCTTCTCCACCAAAGCCAAAGAAGATTCTGTGAATGCTTTTTATGTCTTTATTTGTAGAAGAATCTTTGCAGGAATTATTGGACTCATTGTCGCCTCTTGCGGGAGCGGCAACGACCAAAGAATCTCTGTTAGAATCACCATCGACTTTGCCCATTTTGTCATTCTGAGCCCTCACAGAAGGTGAAGAATCTCTGTTAGAGTTTTTGGTAAATAGGGAACAAACTTCTCCCCTATCCGCCTTAGCCCTCATAAAAGCATGCAAAATATCTTGTGCGCATTGCTCCCAGCTAAATAAGGAGGCACGAGCTAATGCCTTTTGTGAAAGCAGGCTTGCATATTGAGGCTCACTATAAATGCGATAAATCGCCTCTTGCAGTCCTAGTGCATCTTGCGGGTGAAGTGCTATGCCTCCATCGCCTAGTACTTCAGGGATTGAAGTCGTATTAGAGGCTATAGTTGGACAGCCACAACTCATAGATTCTAAAACCGGCAGTCCAAAGCCCTCATAGGTAGAGAGATAAATGCTACACATCGCACAAGAGAAGAGATTGGCTAAATGCGTATCATCTACATAGCCTATGCGGATAATGCTTTGACTTCGTGCGCCAAAAGAGGCAATTTTAGCCTCTAAAATATCTACAAAGCCCTCCCATGCCCCGCCAGCAAGCACAAGCACGACATCATTTATCCAAAAGCGCGCCAAAGTCTCTAAAACATTCTCTATCACAAAAAGCAAGTTCTTACGCGGGTCAAGGGAGCAGAGTGAAAAAATATAGCGCATATTTTTAGGGATATGATACTTCTCCCTCAAAGTAAGATTTAGCTCTAAATCCTTATGCGGGTGAAAGTATGCTCTATCTACACCTAGTAAAGCCACACTAATATGGCTAGCCTTAAGCTTATCCCCACATAGCCTTAAAAAATCATTTTTTGTAAAAGCAGAATTACTTATGTAATAATCATGCGTATTTAAGGAGCTTACAATATCATAAAAGTCATGGCGCGTCCTTAATAATTTCCTTAATAATTTCCTTAATAATTTATCTATAATTTTATTGCTCATTGCATAATCTTTTTTATTAATAAGCGGTATCACGTCATGCAAAAGCATAAATCGCAGCATATTAAGGCTCATAATCTGCTTAGGGAGGGCGTGATAGGGTGAAAATATCACATCATTTTGGCTTATTTTCTTCAGTGTGCGCTTGCTTAAAGGGGTATGTCTGCTTATAAGCACCGCGGGGAAAGCTAAAGCCCGCCCAAGATAATCCCTAAAAGTCCCGCCAAAATGGCTCTTGCAATAAAATTTAAAATAACATATCTTAGATATAAGCCTTAAAAACCAACCATAATCCCCTATAAACTTAAAATGTGCTAAAGATTCTATACTTTGGCATTGTCTTTTACATATTTCATAATGCTCCACATCTGCGAATAAGACTACATCACATATTTGTGCTAAATGGAGCAAAATATGATAGCTACTTAGGGCTATGCCACTTCTAAAGGCATTGTGCTGCCCCATATCTTTAAGCGGCAAGGCATAAAATACGACTTTTAGCCTAGCCACGAACACTCCTTAATACACCTATGCAAAAAGCATAAAGCCTAGGGCAAAATCGCTTTAGCACATATACAAAGCGGGTCTTGCACTCTGCATAAACATATGGCATATACACAGCCCTAATTTCTTTGTAAAATGGAGACTTTTTAGCCATCTTGCGCCATAGCTTGGCATAAGGATTTTCTATGCTTACAAGCACGGGGTGGCTTAAATACTCTCTTATGTAGCATACCCTTTGCCATGGTTTAGGTATAGAAGCAAAATGCACAATCTTAGGCTTTGCTAAGGCTCTCTCATACACGGCTTTTGTATGCCGAGAGCTTAGCCTTTGCTTCTCAAACAATGCTTCTACGCTCCATAAATCTTGCGATTCTTTGGGCAAATTTTCCTGCAAATGAGAATCTTCCAAAGGAGATTCTTCATCAAAAGACAATAAAAATGGGGCAAGATATATCATATTCCACTCTAAAGGGAATTCAAGCACCTCATCCCAAAAGCAAAAATTCAAGCAATTCTGATCATGATAGCCCTTGGCAACATAGCTTTTATGCTTTATACACTCACTCAATCTCTCCCATGCCCCACTTTTACGCCAAAGGCTGACATTAATAAGCTCCACCCCCGCATTAAAATAAAATCCCAAATGATTAGGGCATACAGATGAGGGCTCTTGATAGGCAATATCGCGCACTGCCCCTAAGAGCTTATCTCCTAAATCTATGCGATAAAGCTCTTGTATATCAGCCAAAACAAGCACATCGCAATCTATGTAGCAAATCTTTTCTACATAAGAGGGCAGAAATTCGCCCAAAAGCAAGCGCAAATACGTACTAAAGCTCCCTCCAAGGCTAGGTAAGTGCAAAAATGGCGTTTCTTCACACACAATAATATGCAAGACAAAAGATGGATCGGATAAAGATTCTAACTTCTTGCGTACTTTAGGGCTTAAGGGCTTAGGAGTGATAAAAAAGCACTCTATAGTGCAAGTTGTGTACTTTTGTACAGAGAGGATGGTTACACTTGCGTATTTTACATACGCTTCATCGCTACAGCACATCAAATACACTTTTTCTTGCATATTCATTTGCCCGCTCATTTATTTGCCATCATATATGTGGATTTGCGCAATGTGCGCACAAATGCCGCTATAAACACACTTAAAGCCGCTAGCACAAAGGCACTCACACAAAGTAAAATCCACATACTCCTCTTGCTAAACCCCTGCGTTAGGGAATCTTTAAAAATAGCCAACTCTTTAAAGCCTTTGGTATAAGTTAGTTGTGGAGCAGAGCTAATAAAAAAGCCATTTTCTAATATGTCATTCACACTTGCACTCCATAGATTTTGTGCTTTGAGTAAAGGTGTGAAAGATTCAAGATAAGCCCTCAATGCTTGTACTTCAGGCGAAGTAGCAATATAGTCTTTAATAAAATCGCTTATCGCTTCTGCCTGCTCTTTACTTTGTGCGGGGTAGATAAACCAATACACATCAGGATAACCCATAGAATAGCCGCTAGGGGCGATTATATGGAGATGATTTTTAATGCTTAGGACTATTGTCTCGTTAGTCTCCTCACTTTGCAATGGCGCAGCAAGGAGGCGGTTTAAAATAGGATTTAAGATTTTATTATTCACAAAAAACGCATTGTGGTTATGAGAAGATTGGTGGATTACCTTTTGTGTAATAAAAAACGCATAATTTTTAAGCTCTATTGTTTGAATCGTGGCTTTGCTTGTTGTATTGATATACACGCCCCCGAGAGCAAACACAAGCCCAAAAACACCCAAAAAAAGCCATTTATAAGCCCATATCAACCCAAAAACACGTACTTCATTCATATTCTCTCCTTAAAACAGATAATAAAACCACCCACCATAAGCAGGATAGCTATGCCATAGTTCATAGGCATTGTTGCCAAAAAGCAAGACCTTGCATTTATAGATAAAGCACAATCCTCCAAAGCCCAAAGCACACATCATAAAGCCCCTAAAGCCCATAAAAAGCAAGAATCCCAGCAAAATAGTGCTTAAAAGCAAGGTTGCCCTATGAGCAATCCCCCCGCTCACCAAATAAAGCGAGAAATACAGCATAATAAAAAGCCACACAAAATACCGCCATTGCTTTTTGTGAGAATCATCACTAGGGATAAGAAAAAGCGCACCTAAAAATGTAATGAAAAAAAGCTCAATAACATTAGGGCGAAAGTCCCCAAAGCCCAGAGCATAGAATCCGAGTTTATTAAAAAGTGGAGTATCCCTTGAGATAATGCCCATTTGCCATAAGCCTAAAAGCCAAGCAAAGCTAAGGCTAAGCACAACTACAAGCCCAAAGCAAGCAAGGAGTGTGAATTTGGGGTATTTTTTCAGCATAAAAAGTGGAGGGAGTAATAAAATTGCACTTAAATGAAAGCAAAGGGCAAATATAATATGTGCATATCTCCAAAATGCGCCCTTCACACACAAGGCATAGAGTATAAAAATACTGCTTATACATTGCCTTGTGTATTCTGTGGGGATATAAAAATCAAAAAACAAAAATGTAAAAAACACGCACAAGGCTTTATTGGCATTATCTAAATGCTTCATGGCATATTGCTCTAACCACACTAAAAAGAGCACACTAGGGAATAAAATAGTCCAAAAAAGCACGCCAGCAGGAGAAAGCTCCCCAAAAAGCCCCACTAAAGCCATATAAAAGAGGGGCAACCCCGCTTCTAAGCCATATATATTAATATGCCCAAAGCCCTCTCTAGCAAGCAAGGAATAGGCTTGAAAATAGCGGATAAAATCATCTCCCTCCCAATGAAAATACACCCTACTCGCATAAATAATACTCCCACTTAGAATAATACACACCCCTAAAGATATGCGCATAGGAGAAGAGAGCACACAATATGCGCCAAAAAGCACACATAAGGCACAAATAAAGCTCAAAAGCGGGCTAAAAGCTAAGAGCACATAGCATACACATAGAAAAATCCAAAGGGCATACTGAAGTCTTAAAGATATTTGAGCCATTTAGAATCTTTTATGAAAGTAAGAATAACGTTTCAAAAAGCCAAAAAAGCAATAATGGCTAAAATAATACACGCTTCTCAAAAAGCCCAAACCCAGCACTTCTCGATAAACGTACCATTGGCGGTATGCGGCTTTAAGTTTATTGTAAGTATCGCTGCCTTTGCGGATTCTAATAGCAGCTAGATATGTGGGATTAGGCTTTGAGGCACACAGGGGGGGGGGGCAATACATGAACTATGCTGACGCAAAATGCTTAGCCACAGCTCATAATCATGACGAATGCTCCCGGATTGAATCTTCCCTACCTTATAAGTATCATACATCGCGGTGGAATTACCGATTTGACAAGTCTTAAGCATATCTTCATAATCTAAACTTCCCTTTGGGATAAAATCACCCAAACCTACTCCATCTTGTGAAATCACACGATAAGCCCCATAACTTAAGGCGACATCTTGCTCTAATATTGTTTTTACTTGCAGCTCTAATTTATGTTTTTCCCATACATCATCAGAATCTAAAAACGCAATAAATCGCCCATTGGCAGCAAGTAGGGCGAGGTTACGCGCGGCACTCACACCTTGATTGCTTTGCAAATAAATAGGCTTAAAGCGCTTGTCTCTATTGGCATAAGATTCTATAATGTCTCTAGAATCATCTACCGAAGCATCATCAACCACAATCGCCTCCCAATGGAGGTAGCTTTGATTTAAAACAGAGCAAAGCGCATAATCCAAAAATGCAGCAGTATTAAAGCTAGGAATGATGATAGAAACAAGCCAAGAATTATGCGCTTTATGTGTTTTATCTTTCAAATATGCCCTTTGTGCATTGGTGTTGGGTGTGTAAATGCCCAATATCAATAATATAAAATGGCAGGGATTGTAGTGTAGTTTGTCTTAAAAACACTTGACATACGTTTTTATACGTTACAATGTATCAAATTACCCACAAAGGAAATATATGGAACTCAAAGGGAAAAACAATCTTAGCCTTGCTACACCCTTATATGCTAAAGATTTAGATGAAAGTTTTTGCATTATTGATATGCGCTATGTGGAGGATTACACACTTTGCCATATTAAAGATTCTCATCATCTCAATAATCCTTATGATATTTATGCTTTTATTAAAAATAATCCTAGTAAAAAATGTGCCCTTGTGTGCTATTCTGGGCATACAGCGAGTATTTTAGGCACAGAGCTTGTGCAAGAGGGCTTAGAGAATGTGTATTTTTATGATGATGATTTTAGTTCCCTTGCCTCTGCAAATGTCCAACTCATCACGAAATAATGCTATAATCCGCCCTTTAACCCCGCTAAAAGGAAAGAAATGAGTGTTTTATCAAACGTGCTGTATATCCTCTCAAATATCAATGTGATTTTTTATATCCTCGCATTTATCATTGGAGGGATTCCATTTGGGTGGCTTTTAGTCAAGCTTAGCCTTAAGACAGATATACGAGAAATTGGTTCGGGCAGCATTGGAGCGACAAATGTCTATCGCGCACTCAAAGAGAAAGATGAAAAAAATGCAAAGTTTCTCTCAATACTCACTATCGTGCTTGATGCGACAAAAGGGCTTATTGTAGTAGCCCTTGCTAAAGCCTTTTCTCTTAGCTATGAAACGCAATGGACTATCGCATTTTTGGCGATTTTAGGGCATTGCTATAGCCCATTTTTGGGCTTTAAAGGCGGTAAGGGTGTGGCTACGGCGATTGGCTCTGTACTTTTGCTTATCCCTTGTGAGGGTATATGTGGGCTTATTATCTGGGGCATTGTAGGCAAAGTCTTTAAAATCTCCTCTATCTCCTCACTTGTAGGAGTTTTAAGCGGCATTGCCCTTACCTTTGTGCTGCCTTATAGCTTGCCCCTGCCAGATGCTATCTCTATAGTCTCTCAAATCCACACACATACGCCTGTAGTGCTTATAGGGCTTTTAATCCTCTATACACATATCCCTAATATCAGGCGACTTTTTAGCGGGCAAGAGGGTAAAGTTTTGTGAATGAGAGCATTGTCTTACACATTGAAAATCTCTGCTTTGAGGCGATCATTGGGGTGTTACCACAAGAGCGCATCAAGCCTCAAAAGCTCATCATAGAAGCCCATATTACTTATATTTATGATGATGAGTGCTATCTTAATTATGCCAAAATCTGCGAGCAAATAGAGCATTACATACAAAGCAATACATATGGGCTTTTAGAATCTGCCCTTATTGATATAAGCCATAAACTTAAAGCCCATTTTAGTAATATCACACATCTCACATTGTGCATTAAAAAGCCTCAAATCCTAGCCCCTTGTGTTGTGGGAGCGAGTATCACAAAAGTATTTTAAGCCTAATGTGCTGCCTCAATTCACAAACGCACGACAAAGGCTCTTTAAGCTATGGTGTGCTTTTATTTGCTATAATGGAGGCAAAGCTAACAAAAGGGGTAATATGAAAATCTTAGTGATTCAAGGACCAAATCTCAATATCTTAGGACATCGCGAGCCACAGATTTATGGGCATTTCACATTAGAGCAAATACATCAGAATCTCTCAGCACAAGCTAAGCAAAATGGCGCAGAATTGGAGTTTTTTCAAAGTAATTTTGAAGGAGAGATTATTGACAAACTTCAAGAGTGTATTGGCGGAGAATATGTGGGAGTTATTATCAATCCTGCGGCATTTTCTCATACTTCTATTGCCATTGCCGATAGCATTGCAAGCTGTGGGGTGCCTGTGATTGAAGTGCATATTAGCAATATCCACGCGCGTGAGGAATACCGCACAAAAAGCTACACAGGGGCAGTAAGTGCGGGGGTGATTACAGGATTTGGTGCATTTGGCTATCATTTAGCGCTCATGGGAATCTTGCAAATTGCCAATGAAATACAAGCCCTTAAAGCCCAGCAAAGCCAACAAGACAAAAACAAATGAAAACACCGCTTATTTACATCACACTCAATGAAAACGCCCAATATTATGAATGTGGCTTTAGTTGCGATAATGCGCTTATCTTACGCATAGACGATGAGCGGTATTTTTTTACCGATGCTCGCTATAGCTTAGAGGCAAAAGAGAGCACATTCCCCCATACGCAAGTGATAGAATCTAGCGACTTTCTCCAAAGCGCACAAGAAGTGCTTAAAAAAGCACAAGTCAAAGAGCTTATCTTTAACCCACAAGAACTTAGTCTCGCGCTCTATCAATCCCTAGAGGCAAGGTGTGAAGCCATATCTTGTAGCCTAAAGCCTAAGGCAAACTTTCATCAATATTTGCGTATCATCAAAACGCAAGATGAGATTGATAAAATCGCAAAAAGTCAAAAACTCAATAAAAAGGCTTTCAAACACTTTGGAAATGCATTACAAAAAATGCTGAAAAAATCTCCAAATGAAAAGCAATTACACTACCAAGCTATGGGGTTTTTAAGCCATTTTGGAGATTATGAGCTAAGCTTTGAGCCTATCGTTGGGATTAATGCCAATGCGGCTAAACCCCATGCCCTCCCTAGCCCTAAATGTTTGCTACATAAAAATGATGTGCTGCTTTTTGACGCGGGGATTAAATACCAGCGATATTGCTCAGATATGACGCGCACAGCAAGTATAAGAGGGGATATAAACTTTAGCAAAAAACAACACTTTAAAGACCCCTTTGTGCAAAAAATCTACGACATTGTGCTGAAAGCACAAGAAGAGACGATTCAAAAGGCACGCACAGGTATGAGTGGAAAAGAAATTGATGCTATTGCAAGGGGAGTTATTGAAAAAAGTGGCTATGGTGAGTATTTTGTGCATAGCACAGGGCATGGTGTGGGGCTTGATATACATGAGCTCCCTCGCATTTCCCGCCTAAGCGAGGATATTATTGAAGATAATATGGTATTTTCCATTGAGCCCGGTATTTATCTCCCCCAAAAGTTTGGCATTAGAATCGAAGACCTTGTGGTTATGAAAAATGGTCGCCCGGAAGTATTGTGATGAAAAGTACTACGATAGAGGCACTATGATGATATTACTCTAATGAAAGTGCGCCAATGCAAGAGGATACAAAAGGAGCAAGCTCAACTTTTAGTGCAGATTCCCTACTTCATATCTGCCAAAATCGCTTTGAGCTTTTAGAATCTTACACTGCTAGGCGATATGCGCTTAATATGGAATTTTTTGCTTCATTAAACGCAAAGCTTAGCAATGAGCTGAATGCACCCATTAAGCAATACAATCTCTATTTGCATGAGGACCATCTTAATATCATTGATGTGCATTCTAAGGTTTTTGTATATCCCACACAAAAGCGAGATAATGCCACCTCACATAGTATGTATGAGCGCAATCTCGCCCTCTCCGAAAACCCGCTTAACAACCCCGCATATAGAATCTACACCAACCACTTAGCCCTCCACAAACTTGATGAAAAAACCCTCCCACTTACCGCAAGTGCGTGTAATCCTATGATTGATATGCTGTTTAGAGATTTTCAAGGAAGCAATCATATGAGTTTGCCCCCATATTTTTTGCCCAATGTGACACTTTTTGGCTTACTTGGGGGAATGTTTTTACAATTTTTACTTGAAAAGGGCTATCGCTTCCATTCATTACTCCTTTTTGAGGAAGATATAGATTTGTTTCGAATCTCACTTTATTTTATAGATTACCCCCTTTTGTTTGAACGCGTAAGCGAGCGCTCGTGCTATCTTTTTGTAAAAGATATATTGCATAGAGAATTTGTGCAAAATTATTTCACGCAGAGGCGTATTACCAATAACTTCATCCGCTTAGAGCTATGCCTCTATGATAGCCCGAAACTCCAAGCAGTGAAAGACCAAGTCGCAGAGAGCTATGCGATTAATTCGCGCGGGTGGGGGAGCTTTGATGATGAAATGATAGGGGTAAGAAACACGTTTATTAATCTAGGTAATGGGGGGAGGAGCAAATATCCTATCCTTCATCTCCCTAAGCGCGTGAATGCCCCTATTTGTGTGGTGGGCAATGGAGCGAGTTTAGATCATTTGCTAGATTTTATTAAGGCAAATGCGCATAAGATGATTATCTTTAGCTGCGGGACTGCGCTTAAAGTGCTTAAAAATGCGGGCATTATGCCTGATTTTCAAATTGAAATTGAGCGCATTAGCTATCTTAAAGATGTCTTAGAATCTGCTCCCTTGGGGGATAGCACACTTTTATGTGGCAATATGGTACAACCTAGTGCAATAAGCCTTGCCAAAGAGGCGTATATATTTATGCGTGGGGGGAGTGCGAGTGCGTATTTTGGTAGCCCTAGAAGCGTCATAGAATTTGCTGCGCCATATGTGGGGAATGCGGGCTTTGCACTTGCATGTTTGCTAAGCGAAGAGGTCATAATATGTGGGCTTGATTGCGGGTATATTAAAGGCAAAGCTAAGCACGCAAAGGGCTCATATTATGGGGAGGAGCAAAGCATTATCCCGCAAAATGCCTATATGGTGCAGGGCAATGGAGAATATGAAGTCTATGCAGATGCGCTATTTAGCTTATCAAGTGCGATGATGAGCAGGGCTATAGAAGCATTCACGCCAAAACTTGTTATCAATCTAGGAGATGGAGCCTATATTTATGGCACGCGTTGTGCAAAAGTGCAAGACTTTAGCTTGCGCAAAATCGATAAACAAAAGTATGTAAAAGAGCTTAAAAGCTATATGTGTGAAGAGAAAGCGAAGGTCTTTAAACACGATAACTTCTACCAAAATGAGCTTGAGGGCTACAAAAAGACTATCTTGCAAGCCTTGTGTGAAAACATAAAAGAGACAAACAAGCCTCCACAAAGCAAACAAGAGCTTTTTACTCGTATTGATAAAATCCATGCCATAACACTTAGAGAATCTGCAAAGAGCCCTTTTGTGGGAGTGCTGCTCGAGGGGAGCATTGCGCATATGCTGCATACTATGATGTTATGTGCCCTGCATATTCCCGGTGATAATATCTTACCCTTTTATGGGCGATGTGTGGAGATTATAGAAAACACTCTAAGCAAAATGATTATGAGCTATAAGATGCTTTGCATATCAGCAAATAAAGATTAAAGGGAGGAGAGAAACTCCCTTGAGAGAATATAAAAAGGAATGGGGATTTAAATATTTATGAGAGAAGTGTGATTAAACACTTGCACCTAAGCACGTAACTCTAATAAAACTTATTTGCGCAATTCTTTAATACGTGCTGCCTTGCCTCTTCTTGTGCGGAGGTAATAGAGCTTTGCTCTTCTAACGCGCCCTATACGCAAAACCTCTATACTCTCCAAGCTCACACTATAAAGCGGGAATGTCTTTTCAACGCCGACATTATTTGCGCCTATCTTTCTTGTAGTGAAAGTTTTATCTACACCATTTCCACGAATAGCAATACACACACCCTCAAAATACTGCACCCTGCTTTTATCACCCTCTTGAATCTTAATGCCCAATCTTAATGTATCTCCAGCCTTAAATTGAGGGACCTGCTTCCCAGCAATTTGCGCGTCATTAAAACTCTGTATGTAACGATTTCTCATGGCTATTCCTTTCTCTTCTCATGCTCTGAATGTATGTAAGCTTGATACAAATCTGGTCTAAAATATTTTGTCTTGCACAATGCTAAGTGTCGTTTTAAGCTGGTGATTTTACTATGGTTTCCCTTTAAATACACTGAAGGCACAGGGGAAAACATATCGCTATGCGTAACTTTAGCAAAACTCGGCGGGGCAAGGAGATTATCTTCAAAGCTTTCATTATGCAAAGAATTGGCATTGCCAAGCACATTGGGGATAAAACGCGAAATGCTATCACACATCATCAATGCAGGTAATTCCCCCCCTGTAAGGATAAAATCACCTATACTTAGCACTTCATTTGCATGCCGCTCAATCACACGTTCATCAAAGCCCTCATATCGCCCGCATACAAAGCTTATATGAGGTTTTTGGCTCAAACGTCTTGCGTCAGTGTGTTTAAAGGGCTTCCCACAAGGAGTGAGAAAAATAATGTGAGAATGCTCCAAGTCTTTTAAAGCCCTATCTAGCACTTCTGCTTTAAGCACTTGCCCCGCACCGCCACTTATAGGAGGGTCATCAACTTTTTTATACTTATCAAGCGCATAGGAGCGGATATTAATACATTCTACACTCATAAGCCCATTGTCAATGGCTCTTTTGAGTATAGAATCTGTGAAGTAAGATTCTATAAGGGCAGGAAAAAGTGTGAGAAAAGAGAATTTCATCACTTAACTCTGCTCAAGGAGTTTTAGGGCATCACATGTGATAACCGCCTCCGTTGAGAGCGTTCGCACATAATGCTCGATATTAGGGATAAAAAACTCCTCCCTTAAGCCCAAAGACACAAGCTTAGAATCTGTAGCAATCAGCAAATAATCTAATGCCCCTATACGTTCAATATCCTTGACTTCTCCTAGCTTTAGCTCCCCTCCATTGCATGTATCATACACGCCTACACCTATCATCTCTTGCCAAAGAAACTCCCCCTCTTTAAGCACACACATTGCCTTGCTCTCTTCAAGTGTAGAGTAAAGCTCACAATTAACTAATTTAGCAGCACTCTCACGCGAAGTGAAGCCAACAAAACGCACCAGATTCCTTTTAGTATCAAATGAGGAGATACATAATGTGCCAAATGACAAAGTATGAAATATAGCTTCGGGGATAAAAATAGAGGGAAAATCACTTACAATATGAAGTTTTAAATCTCCATGTATTCCAACAACTCGACCTATTTTTGCCACAAGAAGAAAGGAGGGGGCTTTAGGCATATTAAATTCTTAAAGTGAGAGCTATGCAAGGTAAGTATTAATGCGCTTGCACGGCGATTCGATAATTTTTACCATCTTTAGCTTTTGTGCCAGAAATAAATGTTTTAAGCGAGCCTACCATTTTCCCATCTCGCCCTATCAATCTCCCCACATCTTGGGAATCTGCCAAGATGAGTATTTCTCTTGTATTATCTTCTGCATCTTGTATTTGTATATCTATGGCTTCGGGCTTGTTGGCTATTTTTTTTGCATATTCTCTAATAAAATCTTCAATCATCATTACTTCTTTATTCAGGGCTTAAGAGAGCTATTTTGAGGTAAGCTTTGATACTCTCTCGCTCATTTTTGCACCTACACTTTTCCAATACTCTAGTCTTTGTGCGTCATATTTCACAAGTGGCGGCTCCACTAAAGGATTGTAATAACCTAAAGATTCTATCCAACCACCATCGCGTTTTTTGCGGGAATCTGTTACAACAATACGATAAAAAGGTTTCTTTTTGCGTCCCATTTTTGTAAGTCTAATTACTGTTGCCATTTGCTCTCCTTGAAGTTTTGCATTGTGTTAGGTAGCGGCATTATAATGTGTTTTGCTTAAATCATCATTATTTTATTTTGGCATTCTCAAGTTGCCCATCATACTCATTAACTCTTGTAGCCCGCCTTTTTGTGAAAGCTTTTTAGCAAATTTAGCAGCTTGGTCAAATTGCTTAATAATGCGATTAATATCACTCACTTCTAAACCACTCCCCTGTGCGATACGTTTGCGCCTTGAGCCATTGAGCAAATCTGGATTCTCACGCTCCTTTTTTGTCATAGAATTCACCATAGCGCGGATATTTTTAATCTCCTTTGATTTATCTAAATCCACTTCTTTAAGCGCACTTGCCATATTACCAAGCCCGGGAATCATCGAGGCAATTTGCCCCATTGAACCAAGTTTTTTGACATTTTCAATCTGTGCGATAAAGTCTTCAAAGCCAAATTGACCTTTTTTGATTTTTTTTGCAATGTCTTTAGCTTGATTTTGGTCTATAATACTTGCTGTCTTTTCTGCTAAGGTCGCAATATCCCCCGCTCCCATAAGGCGAGAGATAATTCTCTCAGGAATGAAAATATCAAAATCTGCCACTTTCTCACCACTGCCTATAAACTTCAGTGGAACGCCGATTTGATACGCAATGGAGAGAGCTATACCGCCCTTACTATCGCTATCAAACTTAGAGAGTATAACGCCATCAATGCCAATTTTTTCATTAAAGTGCTGGGCGGAGCGGATTCCATCTTGCCCACTTAAAGAATCTGCCACATAAAGGCACTCTGTAGCGGCAATAGCGTTTTTTATCTGTAATAATTCTTCCATAAGGGCTTCGTCTATACTCAAGCGCCCCGCACTATCGATAATACACACATCATAATGCCCAAGCGTAGCCTTTTGCTTTGCTTCTTTTGCCACGCATACTGCATCTTGGGGCTTGCTTGCCATATCTGGGGTAAAAATATCTACTTCAATACTTTTAGCTAATTGCTTGAGTTGCTCTATAGCAGCCATTCTCTGCAAATCACAAGCCACAAGCTGGACTTTTTTGCCCTTTTGCTTCAAATAAAGGGCGAGTTTAGCACTTGAGGTAGTCTTACCGCTTCCCTGCAAGCCCATCATTACAATGGTCGTTGGAGGCGTGGGTGAAAAGCTAAGTCCATAAGCCTTTGATGAGCGCAAAATCTCAGCCAAAGCATATTGCAATGCGGCATTAAAGCTTTGTTTGCCAATGCCCTCTTGCTTTGTGCGCTCTTGCACAATTTGGACAATATGCTTCGTGACTTTATGATAAACATCATTTTTCAATAATGTCTTCTTAAGCTCTTCGCAAGCCCTTTGTAGTGCCTTTTCATCATCGCTAAAACGAATTTTATTCATAACATTTTTAAAAGAACTTGTTAGGGTATCAAACATATCATTCTCTCCATATATCTTAGAATCCAAAATGTCTTATTCTATATAAAAATCACTTTTATTATGCTTTCATACTCCTTATTTGCTCATAGTTTATTATTTGAATGTAAAAATATCCTGCTATTCTACTTAAAGTGAGGAATTAGTATTATGATGAGCTTTGAACAACATTTACGAGAAAAACATTTAAAGATTACTCCTCAACGCATTGCTATGTTAAATCAAATCTATAACAACGGGCATATGAGTGTAGAAGAAATTTATGACCAAATAAAAGCTATTTATCCTTCTATCTCGCTTGCTACCATATATAAAAATATCAATGCGCTTTGTGAAGCAAATATTTTAAGAGAAATTAAAGCCCCAAAAGATAAGCAAAAATATGAATTAAGCAGTGATAGGCATTTACATGTATATTGTGAATCATGCGGAGCACTTGAAGACATTAAGCTTGAAACAGGCTATTTAGAGGCTGATTGCGGAGAAAAAAGCGGATATGCTATCTCTGATATTTCAGCTGTCCTTATCGGGCTATGCCCACAATGCAAGGCAAATAAAGCCTAAGGCTTCCCGCTTCAGGGCTCCTACATCTCGCAGCAATGTGGGACTTCTGTGCTTATGGGGAGTTTAAGCCCTTTCCAAGCTTCAAATCCACCCACAAGACGATAGAGATTTTTATAGCCTAAATGTCTTGCCCACATAAGCCCTACGTGCGCACTTCCCATAGGGGCAAATATATGCTCCCCACTATCGTAAAACACGATTTTGGCATCTTTATCTCCTCCAAGCAAATGGATAAAATCCTCCATCTCACGCGAGAGCGCATCAGCCTCCCAATTCCACTCACTTCCATTCTCATTGAGATTAGGGCTTAGCGCAAACTCAAAATGTTTAGCTTGAGGAATAAACCCAAGGTTATAAATACCCCGAGGCAAAGTAGAGATAATCACAAAGCTATCACGTTCTGCTTCAAGCTGACTTGGCAAAATCAACTCATACCCAGACACAGAAGCGCGCGTAATAAGTGAAATCGTATCATCAATAATATGTTGATTTGCCATTTTATTTAAAAAATCATGTATTTGCTTTGCGCCCTCTTCATCGCCAGCTGCCTTTTTTGCAAGTAGCATTTGCACCTGTGGATAAATCTCCACAAGCTGTATGGAAGCATTTTGCTCTTTATGTGTGTTTGAGCAAGCACATAATACAAGACCTAGCACCAGCAAAGCTAATCTTTTCATACCAACTCCTTTATATGTGTTATGGATTTAACGCTTGAAGTTCTGCACAGATTTTATCATATTTTTCTTGCACGCTACGCAAGCTTGCGCGGTTTTGCTCCAATACTGCCTTAGGGGCATTTTGCACAAATTTTTCATTGCTTAGCATACCTTTAAATTTATGTAATTCTTTTTCGAGCTTTTGCTTCTGTGCACTTAAGCGCGAGGTAATCGCACTTAAATCTATGCCCTCTAAACACAAATAGCATTCGCAAAACTCACCCACATCACCTACGCTTGCATCGGGTTTTTGTGCTATGATATGAAGATTCTCTACGCGAGCAAGCTTGCATACAAATTGCTTTAATAGGGCATTATCCACCTCATCATTAAGCTTAATATATATCTCCTTAATGGGCGCAGAGCCCAGCTCAAGCATAGCTTTTAATCGCCGAATACACACAATCACATCTTGCATAATTTCAAAATTATGTTGCAATTGCCCCTCTTTATGCCCTTGTGGCTTAGGATAGGCAGCAATCATAATAGAATCTGAAGATCTTATATCACTCTTATCTAAGCTATGCCATAAATAATCCGTAATAAAGGGCATATAAGGGTGCAAAAGCAAAAGAGCAGATTTAAAAATAGCACCTAATTCATAAATAGAATCTTTACTTGCCTTTGCAAGCTCAATCCCCCAATCGCAAAATTCTCCCCACAAAAAGCGATACAAAATATTCGCCCCCTGCTCAAAACGATAAGCCTCTAAAGCCTGATGCACTTCACTTGTAGCATTATAAAAGCGAGCAAGCATATATCGCCCTAGCGGTGTGTGAATCTCTATTGCCCCAAGATTTGCAAAGCCCCCTTGCCCGCCAAGCTGCTCTAAATACATAAGTAAAAATTGCGTGGCATTATAGAGCTTATTTGTGAAGTTTTTTGTATTTTCAAGCACACTTTTAGAGAGCTTCACATCTCTGCCTTGCGCGCAAAGATAAGCTAAGCTAAAGCGCAAAACATCTGCCCCATAAGTATCTATCATCTCCAAAGGATCTATCACATTGCCTTTAGATTTACTCATCTTTTGCCCCGATTCATCGCGCACAAGTGCATGAAGATACACATCTTTAAAAGGCAAAATCCCAAGGAGGGATTCCCCACTTAAAAGCATACGAGCCACCCAGAAAAACAAAATATCAAAGCCCGTAATAAGCAAAGAGTTAGGATAAAAGTCATGCAAATCGCTATCTCTATAGGGCGCATTTGCTTGTATATCATTCCCCCAACCAAGCGTGCTAAATGCCCAAAGCCCGGAGCTAAACCACGTATCAAGCACATCTTCATCTTGCTTTGTAGCCTCTTTAAGGCATTTAGGGCATTTAGGATTATCAACCTCTGAAGCTATCTTATGCCCGCATTGGCAATACCACACGGGGATTCTATGCCCCCACCAAAGCTGCCGAGAAATGCACCAATCTTTGAGCTCTCTCATCCACGCATTGTAGTTATTTAACCATTGTGGGGGGAAAAAGTGCAATTCTCCATTATTCACCCTCTCTATGGCGTGCTTTGCTACCTCTTTTTTGACAAACCATTGCTTTGAAATATAAGGCTCTACGACATTGTTACAACGATAGCATTTGCCAATTTGATTACTATAGTCCTCTATAGATTCAATAAACCCCTCTTCTTGCAGCTTTTGGACAATCTCTGGACGTGCCTGCAATCTGTCCTTACCCGCAAACTCTCCTGCATGGGTATTTAAAATACCTTTTTGGTCAAAAATCGTAATAAAGCTAAGATTATGCCTTTTGCCCACTTCATAGTCATTCATATCATGGGCGGGCGTTACTTTCACGCAGCCACTTCCAAAGTCCATATCTACATGCGAATCTGCGATAATAGGAATAGGACGATTTAAGAGCGGAAGTATCACATTTTTACCCACCAAATGCGCATAACGGCTATCTTGGGGATTTACCATTACAGCGCTATCGCCAAAGAATGTCTCTGGACGCGTAGTAGCTACTATAAGAGATTCGCTGCTCCCCTCTATGGGATAGCGCAGATAATAGAGCTTGCCATGATTTTCCTCATATTCTACTTCAATATCTGAAAGTGCCCCATCATGCACACACCAATTCACCATATAATAATCTTGCACGATAAAGCCTTGATTATACCACTGCACAAATGCCTTCTTCACGGCATTTTGCAAACCTTGATCCATAGTAAAGCGCAACCGCGACCACGCAGGGGTGATACCGAGTTTTCGCATTTGATGAAGTATAGCCCCTCCGCTTTTTTCTTTCCATTCCCATACCTTGGCTATAAACGCTTCTCTGCCTAAAGATTCTTTGCTTATGCCCTCGCTTAAAAGCTGTTTTTGAACGACATTTTGCGTAGCTATCCCCGCATGATCTAAGCCGGGCTGATAGAGCGTTTTAAAGCCATTCATTCGTTTAAAGCGTGTGATAATATCTTGGAGTGTAAAGGTAAGGGCATGCCCAATATGGAGCACGCCTGTTACATTTGGCGGAGGCATCATAATGCTAAAACAAGCAGGATTTGCTCCCCAGAGGGATTGATTACCCTCAATTTCAAAATACCCTCTCTCTTCACATATTTGATAAAATGTTTTTTCTACAATATCTGGCTGATAGCCCTTTTTAGCCTTTTGCGTGTCTTTATCTTCAAGATTCATAAAGTCCCTTTATGGTATTTAATTTGCTTTAAACCTTAAGATATTATAATACCAAAATGCTAAAAATAAACGGAGGTTAGATATGACTTATGAGTTAAAGATTCCTATGCTGGGCTTTGAAGATGTAAAGCAAGTAGAGCTAGAAAAAATCGATGAAACATTTAGCAAGATTAAGGCACTTGATGGCAAAACACCCTTTGAGATTATACTTATCAATCCTTTCTCGCTTCTGCCTAATTATGACATTACCATTCCCACAGCTGATGAAAAGCTCCTTGACTTTGATGAATCACGAGGGGATAAGGTAGAGGTATATTGCGTAGTGGTGCTCCAAAATCCCATTGAAGATTCTATAGTGAATCTCCTCTCTCCCTTTGTGTTTAATCCCGCTAATGCCACAGCTTTGCAGGTTACTACATTGCCTGTAGCACAATATCCTCAATTCAGCAGAGTACAACCCTTAAAGGAATTTCTCTCAAAAGAGATTCTCCAAACTCTTGGCAAATAATAAGCCCGCCTTATGCCACTCTCAAAGCTTAATGCACAACAAGCAGAGGCGGCAAAGGCTCCTAGTGGGCATAATCTCATTATCGCTTCAGCTGGCACGGGTAAAACATCTACCATCGTAGGGCGCATAGCACATCTTCTGCATAATGGCTATACCCCAAAGGATATTCTCCTCCTTACCTTTACCAATAAAGCAAGTAATGAAATGATTTTGCGCGTGGGCAAAATCTTTGGTGAAAGTCTTGCTAAAAATATAGAATCTGGCACATTTCATGCGGTAGCTTACCGCTATTTAAGGGAACATCAGCATATCCACCTCAAACAACCAAGAGAATTACAAATGCTTTTTAAAAGCCTCTATGGGAAACGCGTGTTTATGGATAATGAAGTAAAGGCTTATTCTGCCCAATATCTTTATGATAGCTATTGTCTTTTTGTAAATTCTGCAAGCAAAGCCACCTTTGGCGCTTGGCTCACAGAGAGAGTCCCCCAGCAAGAAGCCCATATAGCCATTTATGAAGACATACTTGCAGAATTTGACGCCCTTAAAAAAACGCACAAATACGCAGATTACAACGACTTGCTACTGCTCTATAGAGAGGCTCTCCTTAGCTTACCACAGCCGCCATTTTTAGAAGTGCTTTGTGATGAATACCAAGATACTAACCCCTTGCAAGATTCTATACTCAATGCCCTCTCTCCTCCAAGTTTATTTTGCGTGGGGGATTATGACCAAAGCATTTATGCCTTTAATGGTGCAGATATTAGCATTATTAGCAATTTTAAGCACAAATACCACGATGCAAGGGTTTTTACATTAAGTAAAAATTACCGCTCAAGCAAGCATATCTTAGCACTTGCAAATAAAGTGATAGAAAAAAATGAGCGCATTTACCCTAAAAGCTTAGAAGTAGTCAAGCAAGGAGAGTTTAGCCCGCCCAAATTAATTGTTTATGATGAGCTTTTCTCGCAATATCAAGGCATTGCCAAACGTATCTCCCTAAGTAATATTCCTTATGAAGATACTGCTATTATCTTTCGTAATAATTCAAGTGCTGATGGCATTGAAGCAAGCTTAAGAGAGCTTAATATCCCCTCCAAACGCAAGGGTGGAACGAGCTTTTTTGACACAAAAGAAGTCAAGCTTGTATTAGATATTTGCTCGATGATTCATAATCCCCATGATATGATGGCGTATCTTCACACACTCAGCTATGGCAAAGGCATAGGTGAAGCTATGGCAAAAGATATTTATGAAGCATTCCATACATTAGGAGAGGGAGATATTTTTAAAGGTATTTTCCACCCCGCACAAACCAAAGCCTATAAGCAAAAGCATAAAAACACGCAACTTGGGCTTTTTGATGACTTTGCTATCTTAGAATCTCAAGGTAGATTTAATGAACACATCGCCCCATCTTTTGCCTCTCACCCGATTTTAGCCCATCCTAAAATCCAAAAAGAAGGGGCTGTCTTTTTAAGCAATTTTTATGAAATGCTCCATGCCCTTCATGGCAACAAAACGCCCAAAGTGCTTGTAAGCCAAATTACACAAATGCCATTTTTTACCCATATTACGCATTCACTCGCAAATGCACGAGCCAAAAACAAAGACGGCAGCATAGATAATGCCCGTTTTGAAAACGCTTTAGAATCCATTAAGCGCAAATGTATGCTTTTAAGCGATTTATCAAAAAATCACAATGATTTGGGGAAGTTTCTTAATGCGATGATTCTAAGCTCTGGGGAAATGGCAGAGGGAAGTGGGGTAAATTTGCTTAGCATTCATGCAAGCAAGGGGCTAGAATTTCAAAATGTCTATGTCGTGGATTTAATGGATGGGCGCTTCCCAAACCGCAAGCTCATCAGTAAAGGCGGGAGTTTAGAAGAAGAGAGGAGGCTTTTTTATGTCGCTATCACGCGTGCTAAGGAAAACCTTATCCTCTCTTTTGCCAAAAAGGATACATTAAAAAACATCGATTATGCACCATCAATCTTCCTCTATGAGGGCGAGCTCCTCCATAAAGAAAGCACAATCTAGGGGAGGGAGCATTTATCAATCAGTGCCTTATGCGTTTGTAGCTCTTGCTCTTTTTGAATATTATCTTCAGGGATAAGGCTAAAGGTCTGCTTCGCCCCTTGGCAATCCTTAAGCTTATAATATCCCCATGCCAAAGAATCTAAATATGTAGGGTTAAGTGGCTGGGTCTCTAGGGCTTTTTTCACATGCCTTAAGCCCTCTTTCACATCAAGCTCATAATCAATCATCAAATACCCTAAAAAATTAAAGAAAAAGCCCAATTCACTCCCTTGATGGTTCTCTAGTGACGCATCAAGACGAGAATCTTTAGCTACAGCCTTCTCAGGTGTTTGCATAAGATGAAGGGCAGTTTTGAGATTATTAATAATATTTTGTATTTGCGCTTTATCTTGCTTGTTATTTAGCGATTCAAAGCTATAGACTTGCTCTAATGCCAAAAAATAGGGATTGTGATTCTCCTCATAGAGGTATTTTGCCTGCTTTGCTGCATTAGGATAATCTTGCTGAGCTACATAGAGCTCAAGGAGTATTTGCCCTTTAAAGGGAAATTGTGAGGCAATATCTGAAGCTTGCTTAAACTTTTTCTGATAGGTGTAAATCAAAATCAAATTACGCGCATTTTCAATCGTTGGGTCTTGCTCAAAGGCTTGCTCAAGGAGCAATTCTATCTGTGCGGTTTTTGCAAATTTCGCATAAACTTCAATACTAAATTTGCAAAAATTCCCATTGCAACCATATTCCTCAATATGTTTATCTAGCATATCTAATGCCTCTTTGCTATGAGATTGCGCAAGCTCTATGGTGATGATTTTACGCACAATATCGGGGCTTTTTGTCTCCTCATAAGCACGTTTTAAATACACTAATGCCTCCTCATAGCGCCCCTCATTGGCATATAATGAGCCTAAAATATCATCAAGCATAGGGCTTTGCTCGCTTTTTGCAATAAAGAGTGCCTCCTCAATCGCCCTCTGGCTTAAGCCTAACTTTAAATATGAATCTAAAAACACCTTATGCAAAGCAAGATCCTTCTCCCCACCTTGTGCCATATACTCATAGGCAAAATCAAGTGTCGCCTGCGGGTTATCAAGCATAGAGGAGAGCAAAATAGCTTCTTTAAAATACTCTAATTTATGCGTTTCCTCATAGAGCACAAGATACATATCCCGTGCTTTGTCAAATTGTGATTGGGCTTCATAATCAAGGGCTTCAAACAAGGCATCATCTTCATTAAAAGCCCCATAACTAAAACACAACACACAAAGCAAAATTAGAAAAACTCTCATTTATTATCCTTTTTAATACATATACCCACACATTCCTTTTGCAATGCACTTAGGGCTTGACTATCAAGTGTTTTGTGAGATTCCCAAAAGGGAAAGCTCACACATTGCTTAGGGCGCACAGCATAAATGCTGCATTTACCCGTGCCCTCCTCATAAAATACACAAGCCAAGCCGCTTTTATGGGGCTTTTCAAGGAGTGAAAATCGAGACTCCACCTTACGCACATATTGCAAGCAAAAAGATTCAAAGCCAAGTGCAAGATGAGCGGCGATACATCGCATTTCATACACACTTACAAACACATAGCCACTCTCTCCGGTGCAACATCTACCGCCACAACCCTCACATTTACTGCCCTCAAAGCTAAAAGGATAATCTCTATCTATACTCATAGAATTTTTTTGCATCACTTTTGTAGATTCTATTGACATACTCTACTTGCGCATCTTTAATGCCCTCTGTAAAAAAACGTGCCTTGAGATTAATGCGCCCTAAAATCAGCTGCTCCACGCCTATAGCAGTAGCATAATTCACCCAGTCATAGCGTAAATCCCCGCCCAAAAGCGCGACATACTCTACAAGTTGCGCATTTGCATTATGAATAACATTAGCGATAAATAAATTCTTCCTATCATCTTTTTGTATCAAAAGCAATAATGATGGGTCAAAATTAATTTGAGTGGAGAGCAATTTATCTGGCACACTGCTAGAGAGTGCGAGTTGTGAAGCCATAAGTCCTGTTTTCATCACTGGCGTATTAAAAAATATGACACTCTCATCAATAAGCTCTTCGTGCTTTTCAAGCTTTTGAGAAAACATCGTAGCTGATTGGGAATCGATCACTTCTTCAAGAATGACATTTTGACTTTTAGCCTTTACCATAGCACCTAAATCTGCTCCTCTAAAGCTATTATCATTATAGGTAATAATAGGCTTATCTCCCGCAAGCGTGAGTAAAAGCTCAATTTGCGCTTCATAATCAATGCCCCCAAAAGTGAGCTCTTTAGAAAAGTGAGTATCTTGGATATGTCTTTTATTAATCGTGGGCAGATAGGTAGGGAGGCTTATATCAAGCTTTACAAACTCTTGTGCACCCTTAGAAGTGAGGATAGCAATAACAAAATCATAGCCATTCTCTACAATTTGCTTATAAGTCGCTTCAAGCTTTGCTGAGCTCTCATCACCTGTATCAAAGATTTCAAACACAAAATCACTCCCCCTTGCCATAAGATAGGCTAAAATCGTATCAATACTACTCACGCTATAGCGCCCGATGATTTTTTTAGGCATTAAGAGGGCGAGCTTTATCTTTGCATTCCCCTCTAAACTAGAGGGAATCGCCATATCCATAATCCCTAACGCACCAAGCACTTCAGAGAGTTTGGAGCGAAGCTCTACATTATCCATATAAGGCTCAAAAAACGCCACAAATGAAAAAAGCTGCCCTTTATTGAAATGATCAAGCAAACATGACTGGGAACACTTCTCTGTGCTTATATTTAAGATTTCTTGTTGGGGCAGGGGAAGCGGAGAAATAATATAGCTTTTGGCATATACATTAGAAAATAAGCATGTAAAAGCAAATAGCCAAGCAAAGCAAAGCAATATATAGCATTTGAGGAGTTTTCTCATAATTGTCCTTTTGCGCCTAAAAAGTGATTATGCGCTTGTGCTTTCAAAGAGGGGTTGCGTACTAGCTCATTTAATGAATAAGTAACTAGAAACTTTCTATTATTGTGCCATAAAATTCTACCGCCTTCTAAATGCTGCCCTAAAATATGCTCGCACACTCGATTTCCCAGTAAAATACACACCTTTGGATTAGCTTTTTGTAATTGAAGGAGGCAAAAGTCCATGCAGGAGAGGATTTCACTGCTCTCCGCAGGAGAGCCTCCACATTTTACAAGAGAGAGAATACTCACTTGTGATGGGCTGAGATTGAAAACACGTTTAATGATATTCTCAAGCATAATGGCACTTTTATTTTGCACAAATTGTCCCTTTTCATCAATAAGCGGGACTTCGCTCACAAAGCACAATGGCGCATTAGTATTTAAAATGCCAATGCTTGGCTTGGGGGAATGTTTAATGCGATTACATAATGAACAATTTTCAATCATTCGCTCTAGATTATTATCAATGGGGGGCTTTATGGAAGCGGTTTGTATGCTATCTGTGTAGCATTCCCCGCAAGCAGACTTCCCATAAAGCTGCTTTAGCCAAAGAAGCTTTAAAATCTGGGCTTTCATCTTACACTTCTTTATACCTTATATATCAAGCTCTAATCCCACAGGGCAATGATCACTCCCTAAAATATCAGCATAAATAAAGGCATTTTTGAGCTTAGGCTGCAAACTTTGGGAGCATAAGAAATAATCAATACGCCACCCTGTGTTATTTGCTCGAGCTTTCCCCATATAGCTCCACCACGTATATGCCCCCTCTAATTGAGGGTAAAAATATCGAAATGTATCAATAAATCCAGATTCTAAAAGTGTGCTTATCTTGCTCCTCTCTTCATCTGTGAATCCAGCGTTTCTGCGGTTTGTTTTAGGGTTTTTTAAATCAATCTCCTTATGGGCGACATTTAAATCCCCGCAAATAATCACCGGCTTATGTTTATTTAGCTCTAAAACAAATGCCCTAAAATCATCTTCCCATTCCATGCGGTACTCTAGACGCTCTAACCCCCTCTGGGCATTGGGCGTATAGACATTCACTAAATAAAAATCCTCATACTCTGCTCGAATGATTCGCCCCTCCTTGTCATGGTGAGCAATACCCATATCATACTCTACCTTGAGTGGCTCTCTCTTGCTTAGCACAACTACGCCGGAATAGCCCTTTTTCTCTGCGCTATTCCAATATGTATGGTAAGCTTCAAAGCAAAAATCAGCCTGCTCTTTGTGCATTTTTGATTCTTGAATACAAAATATATCTGCCTTGCTTTGCGTGAGAAACTCCATAAACCCCTTATTCATACACGCACGCAAACCATTTACATTCCATGAAACAAGCCTCATCAATAATCCTTAATGTATTAAAATTGAAAGAAATGGCGACCCCTGAAAGATTTGAACTTCCGTTTCCACCGAGAAAGGGTGGTATCCTTGGCCACTAGATGAAAGGGTCGCGGGAAGTATAGCAAACTTTATTTAAGATTCGCTACAATGCACGCAAACATAACACGCAAGGGTAGCAGCATGTGGCGATATATAGGGACATTATGGATATATGGGGTACTCCTCCTTGCTTTGGGCGGTTGCTTTGGCTCTAAGCTTGCACAAACGCCCCCGATAGAGGAAGTAGAAAAAGCACAAGATGGCGATATACTCACGCTTAGTTTTATAGGGGATAACATACTTGGGGATTATTATGGAAGCCAAGGAGAGACGCTTAATTGGTATTTTGCACATAAAATCAATAAAGACTATGGCTACTTCTTTGCAGAGGTAAAAGAGATTTTACAAAATGATGATATGACTTTAGCCAATCTTGAGGGACCACTCACAACACACGATAAAGATAGACTTATCAAACCCTTTGCCTTTAAGGGAGATCCTAGCTATGTGGAGATTCTCAAACTTGGCAGCATAGAGGCAGTCAATATCGCCAACAATCACACCAGAGATTATGGTATGCAGGGCTTTAAGGATACGCAACTTCATTTGCAAAATGCACAGATTCACTATAGCGGGGAGGGTATTTTAAGCATATATGAGATAAGGGGTAAAAAAATTGGTATGGCAGGGCATCGTGGTTGGAATCTTGCCATTAAAACCCAAGTCAAAAATGAGATAGAAGCACTCCGCAATAGGGGCGCAGATATTATTATCTTTAGCTTTCATTGGGGAGAAGAGAGAAAGCACTATCCCAATGGGATTCAAAAAGAGCTTGGGAGATATGCCATTGATTGTGGGGCAGATCTTGTCATAGGGCATCACCCGCATGTTTTGCAAGGCATAGAAGAATATAAAGGTAAAAAGATTGTCTATAGCTTAGGGAACTTCGTATATGGAGGGGCTAAAAACCCTCCTGATAAAGATAGCATTATCTATCAAGTGCGCTTTGCCTTTGGGGCAAAGCAGAGCCAACTCAAAACCCTAAGCAAAGATACAATTTTTATTCATAATCAAAAAGTGCAAAAATTTGCTACATTACCCAAATGGAGCGAATTACATAGCTTTATCCCCGTGCTTATTAGCGGAGAGAGACATAAAAATAACTACCAGCCTATCATCGCACAAGGCGAGGCAAAACGGAGAATCTTAGAGCGAATGAACACATATAGCGCTTCTTTAAGCCAATAGCTTAATCGCGCTGGTTTATCGCACATACGCATAAATATGCCCTAAAATCTCTTCTGCCCCATTTGGCTTGATTTTTGACATAACCTTTTGAGAGCACTCTTTAAGCTTATCACCCTGCATAGATTCTAAAAATGCCAGCACCTCTGTGCTATCAAGTTCAGATTCTCTTATCACTAGCCCCAAACCCTCTTTAGCAAAACTTAAGGCATTGTAGTATTGATGATCTTTTGCCGCATAAGGATAGGGCACAAACACCCCAATAAGCCCATTTGCGCTCATCTCCCATAGACTTGAAGCGCCTGAGCGCGCTATACATATATCTGCCCTCTCTAAATGTTTAACAATCTCGCCATCAAAGGCAAAAAGCGTAACCTTATCTAAAAGAGACATTGCCTGATATGCTCCCCTCACTCGCTCATAATCCCTCTCTCCACATTGGTGAGCCACTTTTATGCCTTTTTGCAGTAATTGAGGAGAGAGCTTTAAGGCAAAATCATTAATGCCCTTTGCTCCTTGAGAACCGCCCAAAAATAGCACTTGGGTAATGCCATCCCTCACACGAGCATATTTAAAAAACTCATCACGTACAGGATATGAAGTGCGGACAAAATGCTTCCCACTGCCCTCAAAGCTGCCAAACACTGCCTTTGCAAATGGGCTAAGGATTGCATTAAGCTTGCCTTTAATGGCATTTTGCTCATGGATAAAAAGCGGTATGTGAGAAAGAATAGCTGCTATACTTGCCCCTCCTGCGCTAAAGCCCCCCACGCTAATAACACATTTGACTTGATTGCTTTTAAGAATCTTCCTTGCTTTGAGCACACAAACCAACTGCTTACACAAAGCCTTTACTTTGCTTAAACCTCTTTTATTCACCACACCTATAGAATCTAAAAAATAGCACTGCCTAAAAAGGGGGGAATGCTCAAACCATGCTCTATCTTGCCCAAGATTTGAGCCAATATAAATCACACTTTTATGATCTTTGCACAGGGCTTGAGCTAGAGCCTTAGCTATGGCTAAATGCCCCCCCGTGCCCCCGCCTGTAATTGCATACATACGCTCCCCTTTGGTTGAAGTTTGCATTATTGTAATGTAGAAAAACGATATTTTAGCAATCCCATAAAAGGCTATTAAGTTAAGATTCTATATACTCGCACATTTAACTCACATTTCACAAAGGGATACAATGGCTCATATTGTTACGCGTTTTGCGCCCTCACCCACGGGGTATTTACATATTGGTGGCTTACGTACGGCACTTTTTAATTATCTTTATGCACGTGCAAATGGGGGGAAGTTTTTATTACGTATCGAAGATACAGATTTAGCGCGTAACTCTAAAGAAGCCACAAAAGCTATCTTAGAGGCATTTGCATGGGTGGGCTTAGATTATGATGGGGAAGTTGTGTATCAAAGCCAGCGATTCCCCCTCTATAAACAATACATACAAAAGCTTTTAGAGGAGAAAAAGGCATATTACTGCTATATGAGCAAGGAGGAGCTTCAGGCATTACGCACAGAGCAAGAAGCAAAAAAGCAAACCCCACGTTATGATAATCGCTATAGAGACTTTCAGGGTACTCCTCCAAGCGATAGAGAGCCTGTAGTACGTATCAAAGCCCCGCTGGATGGCTATGTATGCTTTAAAGATGGCATTAAGGGGGAGATTCGCATAGGGGCTAAGGAGCTTGATGACTTTATTATCGCACGAAGCGATGGCACACCTACTTATAATTTTGTTGTCGCTATCGATGATGCCCTTATGGGGGTAAGTGATGTTATTCGGGGTGATGACCACCTAAGCAACACACCAAAACAAATTATCGTTTATAATGCGCTAGGCTTTGAAATCCCTCGCTTCTTCCATGTCCCTATGATACTCAATCCTCAAGGGAAAAAGCTAAGCAAGCGCGATGGAGCGATGAATGTTATGGATTATAAAGATATGGGGTATTTGCCAGAGGCGATTTTAAACTTTCTTGTGCGTTTGGGCTGGAGTAGCGGAGATAAGGAAATTTTCTCACTTGATGAAATGCTCTCACTCTTTAATCCCTCTGGGCTTAATAGCTCCCCTAGTGCTTATAATCAAGATAAATTTTTATGGCTTAATGCACATTACATAAGGCAAATGGATAATGCCAAGCTTGAGGATATGCTAAGTGCATATCATGCACCAAGTTTAAGTGAAACTGCGCGGGAGATTCTCTACCCTGCGCTAAAAGAGCGCTGCTCTACACTGGTAGAATTTGCCCAAAAGCTTTTAGAAATAACCAATGCCCCCTGTGAATATGATGAGAAAATGCGCCTTAAGCTAGATATAGAGGCGGTGCATACACTTAAAGAACTCTTTAATGAAGCAAATAGCACTGCATGGAAGAGTGTGCCAAATATGGAATCATATCTCCATGATTATAGTGCGCAAAAAGGTATTAAAATTGGCAAGCTTATGCCATCTCTTCGGTGTGCGCTATTGGGTAAAAGCGGGGGTATTGGCGTATGTGAGACACTCATCGCACTTGGCAGAGAAGAGAGCCTAAGAAGGGTCAATACTTTTTTAACGCTATATAACAATCATTAAAAAACATACTACACAATAAGCGAAAACTTCCAAAATTCAAGGAGAGGTTATGAAAATCAGTGCGCGTAACCAAATCAAGGGCAAGATTATAGCGATACAAAAAGGCGCAGTAAATGCAATCATTAAGCTTGATATTGGTGGAGGTAATATTATTTCTGCAACTATTTCTTTAGAATCTATTGATGAGCTAGGACTCGAAGTCGGCAAAAGTGCTTATGCTATCATCAAAGCGACTTCGGTCATGGTAGGTGTGGAGTAAATGTGCTTAAGAGTATTCTTCTAAGCATATGTATATGCAATATTGCTTTTGGATACTATTTTAATACACAATGGGATATGCGAAATCCCCCCACCTTAGAGCAAAGCCTAGAATCTCTCCTGCAAATAGACTGCCAGCAAGTGGAGTTTCTTAAAGGGATTGGCTCAAAATCCCAATACAAAGGTGAAAAAGCCATAGCCCATTGCCTCATCGAACAAAAGCTTATCAAGGCTATCATTGAAGATGATACACACACTTACACGCTTTTAAAGGCAAATGAGCAATGTTGTGCATACTTTTTATTCTACACTACCCAAACTCCACGTTTTATTATCACGCCCCTTATGGCGGCAATTGTTTTTAATGCTTCAAAGGTTTTTGAGCTTATTTTGGCAGATTCTGATAAGAGTGATATGTTTTCTACCAAAAAGCCCTTTTATGATATTAACCGCGTGATTTCTGATATTTACATACCACTTAGAGCCTTTAAGTTAGGAGATAGCATTTATGATGTGCATGGAGTAAGCGCGCTTGATCTCTCTGCGATGTATCATCGCTATAGTATGTTTTGGGCACTTCTTAAAAAGGGGGCAGAATACAATAACCCCAAATACCCCTTAACAAATGGCATTATTACCTTTGGTGATATATATATTTTAGAGCTTATGCTCCACTTTGATGAGAGCTTTCTCTACCGCTTTGCTGGAGGCAAGATTTTACATATCGCTGCACGTGATGGCAATGTAGCACTTTTAGAATATCTCATCACGCACAAACATCTCCCTGTTGATTCCCTCAAATCAGGTCAAACACCCCTTGATTGGGCACTCAATACAAAAAACCAAAAACCCCAACTCCAAAGTGCAAAAAAACTCATTGAATTAGGTGCGAAAGTCTCTCAAGCCAATCGCAACCGCCTCAATAAACTCAACTCCAAATAACAGGCCTAACCTCCACTACAAAGGATAGAAGATTCTTCAGATTCCCTATGTAGGCAGTTTATTGCTATATCTTTCCCACTACTAGGAGGTGAAGAATTGCTTTTAACGATGAGTAATTCAGGCTGGGATGTTTTGTGTTTTTTGCAAAGGGCTAGAGCTAACAAACTTAGCTACCGCTTGGGGGTTGCAGTGTGAATGCTTTGTCTCCACCTTATATTACTACAAAAGCTAACACACCAAGAAAGTCTGTAGTGTTCTTTAAGCAATTCTTCGGGCATAAAGCCCAAAGATATGACAAAGTGGCAGACTTTCTACCAACCCTACAGAGAGTTTCTTACCTGCTATGCAGAATCTAAAGCTAATAAAGTAATAGAGTTTTTGAGTAAATCTTCTTAGAATTTCTTCTTATTCACATCATCTAATATATCTTTAGCTACCTTATCTACTCTCTCACTGATTTGAGCACTTGCAGCAGCGATTTCTACATTCTCTTGG
>NZ_NXLR01000008.1 GCF_003364255.1 Helicobacter marmotae | reverse complement strand
ACCAACAAAGCCATATGCTCTCTTTACGTTATGCGATATGGTTTTAGGGGTGAGTAAGTAAGGATGGGGAAATGAAACACACTTGGTTAGTTTGTCAGCTCTATAGCCCCCAATAAAGGGTGAAGCATTGCTGTTAGATTTGCTAGCAACTCCGTTACTTTGTCATTCTGAGCCTTTAGGCGAAGAATCTCTCTTATCTACTAAAGACTCTCTTTCAAAAACACCAAAAGGCACGACTAGTGATTCGGACAGAGATTCTTCACCCCTTGCAGGGGTTCAGAATGACAACTTAAGAGAGCCTCTAATATATAAGAGAGATTCTTCGCTTGATTCTCAAGCTCAGAATGACAACAAGTCTGACCCGCAAGACAAAATTACCTTGCAAGGGAAATTAGTTTGTCATTCTGAGCATTATGGAGAATCGCTTCACAAAGCCACTAGACAATCCCAATCCTATTGTCATTCTGAGCGAAGCACGAAGTGCGACCGAAGAATCTCTCTTATCTACCAGAGACTCTTTAAAGGAATCACTAGAAAGTCAGTTACTAAAGGGCGAAGAATTGCTTTCAAAAACACCAAAAAACACGACTAGTGATTCTTGCAGAGATTCTTCACCCCTTGCAGGGGTTCAGAATGACAACTTAAGAGAGTCTCTAATATATCAAAGAGATTCTTCGGCTTTGCAAAGCCTAAGACATGCCAAACTTTATATCCTTACAGAGAATAGACTTAGCCACACGCAGGGGAAACTTACCCCGCATAATAACCCCACACACTCCAATACAAGGAGGAGCGTATGCTAAAAGCTAAAGGCTTATTACTTCCCTCTTTTACTCTACTCCCATGTTTTTGCAAGTTTATCAATGCGTTCAAAGAGCACATCACTTGCACCTTCCATTGCCTCAAAATGTGATAAAACCTCCGGAGAGCAACTTCTATCATTGCAAGCAAAGGCATTTTCTACGCCGGCTTTTGCAGATTCTACAAGCTCATTATGAGAGCTAACGATATTCTCTAGCTCTTTAGTTCCGCCATAATGCACCTCGCCTCTTGTCTCTAGCCAATTTTGAAAAATCGCTGATATTTCATTGGTTAAATCTTTAGAATCTACCTTTTTTAAGACATTATCATAGGCATCAGTTTTGAAAATAATATGATCAAGCATAAGGATATTGCCATTTAAGCGCGAGCTGATCGTTTTAGTGGATTTATCAATTTGCACAGAATATGAGTTAATTTGCTTAAATGTATCTTCAAAAGCATTCATTGTGCTGCCAAATTCGCTCATTTGCTCTAGCATTTTTTGAGAATTTTCATATATCTCATTTGTAGCTTGCTGAAAGAGATTAATTTGCGTCCATATATCCTTAGTAGAATGCTGCGTTTTCTCCGCCAATTTTCTTACCTCATCTGCCACTACCGCAAATCCCCTGCCATGCTCTCCTGCGCGTGCGGCTTCAATAGCGGCATTAAGGGCTAGAAGGTTAGTTTGGTCTGCTATATCATTTATCACATCAATAATAGAATTTATCTCCGCAGAGCGTTCGCTTAAGCCTCCTACGGCGTCATTATTCACAGAAATAAGCTCTCTTGCTGATTCAAGCATTGACATAGAGGTGGCAATTTTGTTGTAACTATTTTGAGAATGCTCAACCATAGATGAAATTTTGCTTGAAATATCGCTTAAACGTGAAAGGCTCTCATGGAAGCTTTTTTGTATAAATTTTTGTTGCTTGGAGCCTCCATTGATATTCCCTAATGCTAAGGTAAGCCCCCTATTTGCCCCGAGTGTCATCGCTTCTTTAATAGCACTCACATTATTATCAATATATTTTCCCACCACTTGCAAATTTGGCAAAATCCCATCGGTTAAAAATGGTCTAAAAGTCTCTGCTTGTTGGGACTTTTGTATCACATTATTATTTTCTCTAATAAATGTCTCTAAATTATCAAGCAATTCATTCACACCCCTAGCCACAACGCACATTTCAGAATTGCCAAGATTGGTGATACGTGCCTCAAAATTCCCACGTAAAACTTCATTGATTAAATGATGTACTTTAGCTATAAGCTCATATTCACGCCCAATTTTTATCTTTATAAACACGATATATGCAATCAACGCTACGATTATTATGCCTAAAATTATTGCTATCATCATTCACCCCCTACTTGAGCATGTAAAATAAAATTGTCATAACTTTGCTTCAAGTCTGCAAAAAACTTATGAAAAAATGCCAAGCCACTCTCTATGCCACCTTGCTTTTCTGCTTCTTGTATCTTGGCATAGAGCTCTATAGCCAAGCTTACGCCTTTGGGGTTTGGCTTCCTCCGCACGGAGTAATACCCTATGACTTTGCCTGCCGTATCAAGTGATGGCGTTACATTGGCAAAAACCCAATAATACCCTCCGTCTTTTGCAAGATTCTTAACATATACATTGACTTCCTTTTTCTGGGCGATTTCCCTCCAAAGATAGGCAAAAATACTTCGTGGCATATCTTTATGACGCACGATATTATGAGGCTTGCCTAAAAGTTCATTCTCGCTAAAGCCGGAAATATCAATAAACGCCTGATTGCAATATGTTATCCTCCCTCTTGTGTCGGTTTTAGATACTAAAAATCCATTTACTTTCTTTTCTTCACTCATTTAACCTCCTTTAGAATGAATTAACTGCCTGTGCTTTATAGCATAGCACAAGTTTGTATATTATTGATTTTTTCTTTTAATAAAAATTATTATTTATGGATTCACACTCCATATAAGCACTATAGCTTCTCTTTAAAGCTGGCTATATTATGCGCAGTTTGCTCTAAAAGCCGCTTTCTGGCTTGGTCATACGCCCAAGCGACATGAGGGGTAAGAAGTAGCTTATGCGCAATAGCCTTATCTAAAAACACATGCTTAGCTCTCATAGGTTCAACTTCAAGCACATCTGCACCAAAATACATATCTTTGGTTTTTAAAAGTTCTGCTATATCCTCTTCATTCACAATCCCGCCACGACCGACATTAATAAGCAATGCCCCATCTTTAATCAGCCCTAAATTGCTGCGATTAAGGAGATTTTTTGTCTGGGCATTAAGCGGGGCATGGATAGAGATAATATCACTACTTGATAACAAACTCTCCAAATCTTTACGCATATACTCACTTTGATTATTTTGCCCACTTGTGGAGTAATAACTCACATTTGCCCCAAAGCACTTTGCAAGCTCTCCCACGCGCTTGCCAATAGCCCCAAAGCCAATAATCCCCCACTCTAAACCCTTAAGCTCCCTTAGTCCGCCATTGATATGCACAAAAATTTCACTCTTACACCACGCGCCACTTTTACAATACTCATCATAATACCCAAGCCTTGATAAAAAGTATAGCACCATACTTAAAGTATGCTGTGCTACAGAATCTGTAGAATACCCCGCGACATTTTTCACTTCAATGCCTTTTTGCGCTGCATATTCTAAATCTACATTATTCATACCTGTAGCAGTAATGCAAATTAACTTTAACTTCGGCAGTTGGGAGAGAATCTCTCTATCAAGCACAACCTTATTGGTAAGCACAATCTCTGCATCTTCGCACCGAGTAAGCGCTTCATTAGGGCGAGTAAAGCCATAAGAGACCACCTCGCCTAATGATTCTATAACGCTTAAATCACAATCCCCTAAAGTATCTGCATCTAAAATGACTATTTTCATATACGCTCCTTTTATGTAAGCATTTTAGTATATATTGATATATAATAGCAATTCATCTTTCAATAGGAGCATCTTTATGCAAAAAAATGCGAGAGTTGTGAAAATATTACTAGATTCTCTCCCATTTATTAGAATCTTTCGCGGTAAAATCATCGTAATCAAATATGGTGGGGCAGCTCAAAGTAGCTTAGAGTTAAAGGAAAAATTCGCCCTTGATATTGTGATGATGTATATGCTAGGCTTAAAGCCTGTAATTGTGCATGGCGGGGGGAAGCGCATTAATGAAATGCTTGAGATAATGGGCATACAAAGCCACTTTGTAAATGGCTATCGCGTTACTTGTGCAGATTCTATGCGCGTGGTTGAAATGGTGCTAAGCGGGGAGATTAATAAAGAGCTCAGTGCGTTTTTGAACTTCCATGGGGCAAAGGCTGTGGGTATGAGCGGTAAAGATGCGCACTTACTTCAAGCAAAGGCAAAAGATAATGGCGCATTGGGCTACACGGGGGAGATTACGCAGGTCAATCCTGAATTTTTACTCCAAGTGATTGAAGATGGCTTTGTACCTGTGATAGCACCTATAGCCACCGGTGAAGGGGCTGGGCATTTGGGATATAACATTAATGCAGATATTGCCGCATGCCATATCGCCAAAGCACTCAAAGCACAAAAAATCATCTTCCTAAGCGACATTACCGGTGTGCTTAATGCCAACAAAGAGCTTATCTCCTCCCTCACGCCCTCAAGTATTAAAGAGCTTGAAGCAGAGGGGGTGATTAGCGGAGGTATGATACCCAAACTCCAAGCCTGCATAGATTGCGTGCAAAATGGCGTAGAAAAAGCCCATATTATTGATGGGCGCGTAGAGCATTCACTCCTTTTAGAGCTTTTTACCTCACAAGGCATTGGCACAGAAATTTGTGATGACAAATGAAGTTAGAATCATACCACTATAGCCCACTAAAGCGTCTGTGGCTAAAGCTAGAAGCCCGCTCAAGTGATAAAAATACAGAAAACATTGCAAGTATCACTCCCGTGCTACTCTTTATGCAAAAAGACCATATAGAAAGCCTGCTTGATGAGCTCCCAAAGATCCTCACGCCTTATCTTAAGCCCCATCTCATTCAAAGTGTATTTAACTACTCCGTGCTGAAATTAAAAAAATACTCCAAAGATGAGCAACTCTTTATCCAAGAGAGGCACAAAGCCCTAGAGTGCATTGCTACAAATATCCAACTCTATGGGCTTGTAATCGATTTGCTAAAAGATGAATCACAAGATAGCAAAGATATGATAGAGCAAATTGTGCGTAAAAAATATGACAAAGACTATCAATTAAGTAAAGAAAATCTCCGCCTTTTAACCTACCAAGAAAAATACTTATAAGCTTATCCCCTGCTTGCCTTTAATGCCTCTCTCCCTTGCCTTAAGGTAAATCAAAGAATTACTGCAAGAATTCGCTAATCTATTAAGCAAAGGGCGAGCACACGCGCGGTTATAAGCGGATTTGCTTTCAAAAACACCAAAAAGCACGACTAGTGATTCGGACAGAGATTCTTCGGTCGTTTCACTCCCTCAGAATGACAAACTTAGCCACCCGCAAGGGAAATTAGTTTGTCATTCCAAGCATTGTGAAGAAACTTCGCCCGAATCACTAACAACTCCGTTACTTTGTCATTCTGAGGGAGCACAAGGTGCGACCGAAGAATCTCTAAACGAGTCACTAGTCGCCCACAGAGATTCTTCGCTTGATTCTCAAGCTCTAGACATGACAACGGGATAGAATCTGCTAGAAATCCAAGTAGAGATGATTCACCTGCTATGCAGGTTCGTGATGACAAACTCATAGCATTTACTTAGCGATTCTTAAAACCTTTAACTCAAAGCTAACTCATACGAGAAAAGTGCTCTATCGCACGGGCAAGCTCACTTAAAGTCTTATCTATATCATTTGTCTCATCGCATATACTATCACGCACACAATGATTAATATGCCCCTCTAATACAATTTGTCCCACCTTATGCAAGGCACTTTTTGCCGCATTAAGCTGGATAAGCACATCTGTACACGGGGCATTCTCATGTATCATCTTATCAATGCCATTTAGCTGCCCTATGATCTTTTTTAGTCGTTTATGTAAATCTTCTATGGGTTGTTCAGGCATGCTTTTCCTCTCTTTGTTTAGATTCTACGATAACTCAAAGCCTCAAGGATATGGGTTTTGCCTATATCTTCTTTATTTTCTAAATCCGCAATGGTGCGCGCTACCTTTTTGATTTTATTCTGTGCGCGATAAGAGAGGGCAAAGCGCTGGGTAGCTTGGGCTAACAAACCCAAACACTCATCATTAAGCACACAAAATGTAGCAATATCTTTCTCATCAAGCTTGCCATTTAGGACCCTCTGTCCTCTTGCCTTTTGCCGCTCAAAGGCAAGAAATACCATTTTTTGCATACTTTGCGAATCTAAGCCAGCCACCTCCTTATCACTCCCCTCTTCATATTCAGTCATTTTTACAAAAATATCGATTCTATCAAGCAATGGCTCTGAGAGCCGCGCACGATATGTGCTAATCTCCCTATCTTGGCAACGACACTCCTTACTCTTACTAAAGAGATTCCCACATGGGCATGGATTAAGCGCAGCTATAAACATAAAATTTGTATCATATTCCAACTTAGAATGCACGCGGGATATAACAAGCTTGTTATTTTCAAGTGGCTCGCGCAACGATTCTAAAATATCTCTCTTAAAATGTGGCAACTCATCAAAAAACAAAATACCATTATGGGCTAATGCAACCTCGCCGGGCTTAACCTCAAATTGTGTAGCTGAACCTAAAATACTTGATTTACTCGCGCTTTGATGAGGATTACGAAACGGACGCAAAGGCGTGTAATGGGTGTTTTGCTTATTTAATGCTTGGTGCTTGACATTCTCTATCATCTCTTGGAGTGAGCTTGGGGGTAAAATATATAAGATTCTCTTAGCAATCATACTTTTACCACAGCCCGGAGAACCCTCCATAATAAAATTATGGAATCCCGCAGCCGCTATAAGGGCTGCCCTTTTTGCGATATTTTGCCCCTTGACTTCTCTAAAATCATCTCTAAAGTCATCATCATAAAAATACCGCTCCCCCGCAATTTCAAGGCTTTTAAAGCCTAAGGAAGATTCTGTACGAGGAGATATATCTAGGGGTGGTGGATTATTGATAATCTCAATAGCTTCTTTTAAATGCCCCACAAAATAAAAGATAAGATTAGGGATAGGACTTAGCAAGGCTTTTGCAGAAGATGGGACAATCACTCTTGCTTGAGGATACAAAAGTGCTATATCAAGCAAAAGCGGATAAATAGAATCAAGATACTTAATACTGCCATCAAGCCCAAGCTCGCCAAAAGCAAACCACTCTTGCTCTTCTTCTGTGTTTTTCTGCAAGGCAAGAGCTATGGGCAAGTCAAAATGCCCGCCACTTTTTGGCAAATCAGAGGGGGAGAGGTTGATATTGATTTTCTTAGCGGTTGGAAGGACTATCTCGCTATTAGCAAGGGCGGACAAAACACGATGTTTAGATTCTTGAATCGAGCTATGGGCAAGTCCTGTGATATTAAATTGCGGCAGGGCGTTAGTAAAAGAGGCTTCTACCTCTATAATTTTCGCACTTGTGCCAAAACTCGTAGCTGTGAGAATGGTATGTGTCATATCAATCCTTGGGGTTTTTGCATTTTTTTAATTCTTTTTCAAACTTTTTACGTCTCAAAATAGGCAGCTTATCGACAAAGAGCACGCCATTTAAATGGTCAATCTCATGCTGAATAGCCACTGCCAAAAACCCATCTGCCTTGAGAATCTTATCATTCCCATAGCGGTCTTTATAGCTGATAGAAACTTTATTAAATCGTTTAATATTCTCATAAAAATCTGGCACAGAAAGGCAGCCCTCCTCCCATTCTATGCTTTCTTCTTGGGTTAAAAAGACAGGGTTAATAATCTCAAGCAAATCTTCTTTATGTTGCAAATTATCCTCTTCTCGCGGAATATTAATAATCAAAATCCGCTTTGCCTCTCCTACTTGGATAGCAGCCAGTCCCACGCCCTTGCGTGCCATCATCGTATCATACATATCATCAAGGAATTGATGAAGCTTCTCATCAAATATTTCAACTACTTTAGACTTTTCCCTCAATTTTGGATTAGGATAAGTCAAAATCGCTAAGGTCGCCAAGGTCATCTCCGGGTATTTCAAAATCATCGCCCTCTTTAGCTTGGGGCTTCTCTTGTGCTGCGGCAAACTGGAGCGATTTGTCTTCTTCAAATGCCTTTTGAAGTTGCTCTTTTGCCTCTTGGAGCATTACATCTGGGGTTTTCTCAATATCAAGCACCACTCCGCCCATTACAATATGTAGCTGCAATTCTGTATCACCGATAAAAATATTCGTGCCTTTGCATTTTTTTATCACTTCTTCACATAAGGCAATCGCCCCCTCTGCTTGCACATTCTTAAGCAATGCCCCAAAGCGCCCGCCTCCTAAATATGAGACAATATCCTTTGAACCGACATTTTTTGATACCACTTTAGCAATATTCTTAAATGCTATTACAAGCTTGCTTTGCTCATTAAGCTGTGAGGCAAGCTCTTTTGCTGGAGCAAAAACCACAAGAGCACAATGTCTAGGGAAGTCTTTACCATTTTTGCACTCAAGCTCAAGGGCGTGAATTAAAAATGAGCGCGTATGAACGCCAAGCGTGGTATCGTATGTAGCACCAGATTTTGCAATAGAAGACTGAGCGTGCATATCGCGGTAAGCGCGGGAGATAATATCAGCTTGCGTTACAAACTCTTTATGAAAGCCTCTTATTTCATTTACAAGCACTTTGAGGGCATTTTGCACGCCTAGGGGATTGGTGATGGTGCTAATTTCAGCAAGACGCTTATTGGTATTACTTTCCATAGCAGACATTTGCTTGCAGAGTGTAAGCAAATGCTCTAAGATATTTCTTAAGGTAGCAAAATTATCATTAAATGCCTTTTCAAGCGCAATCAAACGAGTGTCATTATGAGCGCTATCAACCATTGCTTTTATCTTTTCTCGTATGCCCTCATCTTGCTCTTGAAGTAATGTTTTTTCAAAATAAGCTTCAAAATTTTCAGGCAGGGGGAGAATATCATCTTTCTCAAGTGCCTGCAATGCCTGCTTGGATATGGAACTAAGTTTTTGGGTAGTATCTGTCGCATTTTGAGAGGCGGTGGTTGATTGTTTCTTATTACTTCCCTCTGTGCTCTCAAGATTCCCAAAAAAATCATTATTGCCAATATCTAAGTCTAAGTCACCAAAATCCATGCACATCTCTCCACATATTCATTTATTGTTACTTGTATTATTACTTCAAGCTTTTTGTTAGAATCTCATCAATTAACCCATACGCCTTCGCCTCTTCTCCACTCATAAAAAAGTCCCTATCTGTATCAAGGCTAATTTTCTCTACACTTTGCCCGGTGTTTTCTGCCATAATTTCATTTAGAGTCTTTTTCAAACGCAAAATTTCTTTGGCTTGTATCTCAATATCCGTAGCTTGCCCCTGTGCTCCCCCTAAAGGCTGATGTATCATAATGCGTGAATTTGGCAGGGAAAAACGTTTTCCCTTTGTGCCGGAGCTAAGGAGAAATGCCCCCGCAGACGCAGCCTGCCCTATGCAAATAGTGCTTATATCTGAGCGGATATAATTCATCGTATCATAAATGCTAAAAGCACTTGTAATCACCCCACCGGGGGAATTAATATAAAAGTTAATATCTTTTTCGGGATCCTCAGCTTCTAAAAAAAGGAGTTGTGCCACGATAGAAGAAGCCACATGGTCATTAATCTCACCGCTTAGCAAAATAATGCGGTCTTTGAGCAAACGCGAATAAATATCATAGCTACGTTCGCCCCTCCCCGTGCGCTCAATAACATAAGGAATATAGCTACTCATTTATGCCTCCTTGGAAGATTTGCTACTAGGTTTCTCTTTTACATTTTTAGAAGCCTCAAACTTTTGATCAAGCAAATACTGCAATACCCTATCTTCAATCATAGTCATTTTAATAGCAGGGAGAAGATTGTTCTTTTGATAATGCTCCAAAATAGCACGTGGGTCTTGCCCCATCATCATAGATTCATAATAAATAGTCTGCAAGACTTCATTATCATCAATTTTAATATTGTATTTTTTCGCCAAAGCGTCCATAATAAATGTAATTTGCACACTTCTTTGGGCTTCATTTCGTTGCAATTCACGCTGCTTTTTTGCCTCATCTTGATTGTCTTTTAGCTTTTCAAACTCCTCTGGTGCGAGTTTAGTTAGGGCATTTCTAAATAAAATATCCATTTCTTGCTCTACAATGAGTTCAGGCAAGTCAAAGCACACATTGCTAAGTAATGTCTCTATAAGCTTTTCTTTTAATTCCTTATTATAAAGCTCATTTTTCTGCTCCATTTCAAGCTGGGCTTTTGTCATATCTTTTAGCGTTTGAAGAGTGGCTTCTTCCCCTGCTACACTCTTTGCAAACGCATCATCTATCACCGGTATATCTCTTTTTAAAATCTTATGCAAACTCACATCAAAGCTCGCCTCTTTCCCCGCTAAATGTGGGGCTTGATAATCTGTAGGGAAAGTTACTTTAATGGTTCTTTTCTCGCCTTTTTTCATACCAATAAGCGCATCTTCAAAGCCGGGGATAAATTGATTTGAGCCAATAAGTAAATTAAAGTTCTCGCCCTTGCCTCCCTCAAATGCCTTGCCTTCAATGAAACCTTCGAAGTCAATATTTGCGGTATCATCTTTTTGCAAAGCTCTATCTTCTGTAATCTCACTTAAGTTTGCGCGGTTTTTAGCCATTTCTTCCAAACGTTTATCAATTTGAGCTTTCGTAATGTTTTTAAGCTTCACTTCTGGGACATATTCTTCGACTTTATCAAGCACAAATGATGGCGTAATGCTCACTTTAATTTCAAGCTCAATTTTATCATCAAGCTTGTCAAATTTGACAATCATCGGACTACCAATAAGCTCATTTGGGGCAATACCCAATTCCTTTAATGCCAATTGCAGTAAATCCTCTATCGCCTCTTGTTGTGCGTCTTGCTCGACTTGCTCTTTATATCGTGTTTTAATCACCTGCGTGGGGACCTTGCCTTTTCTAAAACCATCGATCTTCGCACTCTTGGCAATTTTTTTAATAACCTTATCAATCTTCTCTTGGAGTGTTTTGAGTGTAATATGACCACTAATGCTTGCATTAGCGTTGTCTGTGCGTTTTGTCGTGAAATTCATGGCGTTCCTTAATGAAATAAAAAAGTATAATTGGGTATTCTATAATAAAAAATCTTAAAAGTAGGTTTCATATATGCCATTATCCCAAATCAAGCAAAAACTTCAAAATAATATCAACCTCTCCCCAAGCTATGGACTTCTCACTAAAGTTATGCAAAATATGCTTGTGGCAAATGGCGTGAAGCCCTCTGTGGGCGATATTGTGAAAATCCTCCCCCAGCACACTCCCCCCTCAAACACACAAAACACACAAGAATATATCCCTATAGATGATGAAATGCCCCTATCATGCCAGCCTGTGCAAAGTTTAGGTATGGTCATAGGCATTGAGGGGGAGCATTTTTTTATTAGCCCTTTCTCGTTCGTAGAGGGGCATAAATGTGGCGATAGGGTGGAGATTCTTAATCGTGGCTTGCAAATCCCCATAGGAGAGGCAATGCTTGGACGAGTAATCAATCCACTAGGTAAGCCTATTGATAATCAAGGTGAAATCAAGGCTGATACAAATATATCGCTTATGCGCCCTCCTATAGATGCACTCAAACGTGGCTTAATTAATGAAGTATTTGAAGTGGGAGTGAAGTCTATTGATGGCATTCTCACTTGTGGTAAAGGGCAGAAAATGGGTATCTTTGCTGGTTCTGGCGTGGGGAAATCTACCCTTATGGGTATGATCGTGCGTGGCTCAAAAGCACCTATTAAGGTGATAGCCCTTATTGGGGAGAGAGGGAGGGAAGTGCCTGAATTTATACATAAAAATCTCAATGATGATCTCACAAACACTATTCTTGTCGTAGCTACCAGTGATGACTCCCCGCTTATGCGTAAATATGGCGCTTTTAGCGCAATGGCTATTGCAGAGCATTTTAAATCACGTGGCAATGATGTGCTTTTTATTATGGATTCTATTACACGTTTTGCTATGGCTCAGCGAGAAATAGGCTTAGCCTTAGGGGAGCCGCCCACAAGCAAGGGCTACCCTCCCTCTACGCTTACTTTGCTTCCCCAACTCATGGAACGTGCCGGTAAAGAAGATGGTATTGGCTCAATTACTGCTTTTTTCACCGTACTTGTGGAGGGGGATGACTTAAGCGACCCGATTGCAGACCAAAGCCGCTCTATCCTTGATGGGCATATCGTGCTTAATCGTGAGCTTACTGATATGGGCATTTACCCACCTATTAATATCCTAAGCTCTGCCTCACGGATTATGAATGATATTATCACACCGGAGCATCTCCAAGCTGTACGCAAATTTCGGCGATTGTATTCGCTTATTAAAGAAAATGAAGTCCTTGTGCGTATTGGGGCGTATCAAAAGGGCACAGACCCAGAGCTTGATGAAGCCATTACCAAACGTCCGCTTATGGAAGCATTTTTAAAACAAGAGCTAGATGAGGTATGCACATTTGAAACTTCATTGCAAGAACTTTTGGGCATTATGAGCTAATAGAATCTATTATTAACCATAATATGATAGATTCTAGCGCTTTTGCAGTAAAGTTAAAATAAATTTTACTTTTTATCAAATCAAACACAAAACAGAGGAGCTTAACGTATGAAAAGAGTGTATCTTGATAATAATGCGACGACCATGCTCGACCCAAGCATAAAGCCGCTTATGGACCCATATTTTTGTGAAAAATTTGGGAATCCAAATAGCCTACATAAATATGGCACACAAACCCACCCCGCTATCACACAAGCCATAAATCACCTCTATGAGGGCATTAATGCCAATGATAGTGATGATGTCATCATCACCAGTTGTGCTACAGAGTCAAATAATTGGGTTATTAAAGGCATATATTTTGATGAAATACAAAAAAAAGGCAAAAAACATATCGTTACTACCGAGGTAGAGCACCCGGCAGTGAGGGCTACCTGCGCGTTTTTAGAAACACTTGGCGTAGAAGTTACTTATCTGCCTATTAACCAAGAAGGCACTATTACTGCCCAGCAAGTCCAAGACGCGCTTAGAGATGATACAGCCCTTGTAAGTATTATGTGGGCAAATAATGAAACAGGACTTATCTTCCCCATTGAAGAGATAGGCGCACTTTGTAAAAAGCATAATGTACTCTTCCACACAGATGCTGTACAAGCTATTGGTAAAATTCCCGTAGATGTGCAAAAAGCACAAGTGGATTTCCTTAGCTTTAGTGCGCATAAATTCCATGGTCCTAAAGGCATAGGTGGATTATATATCCGCAAGGGCGTAGAGCTTACACCCCTTTTACACGGGGGCGAGCATATGAGAGGGAGACGTTCGGGCACACTCAATGTCCCCTATATCATAGGTATGGGAGAAGCCATGCGATTAGCGCATCAATATCTTGATTATGAGCTTACAGAAGTGCGACGTATGCGCGATAAGCTTGAAGATGCTCTCCTTGCGATCCCTGATGTGTTTGTTGTGGGTACAAGAGAGCATCGCGTGCCTAATACAACACTCATTAGCGTGCGAGGCATTGAAGGTGAGGCTATGCTATGGGATTTAAACAAAGCAGGCATTGCCGCTTCTACAGGTAGTGCTTGTGCAAGTGAAGATTTAGAGGCAAACCCCGTTATGGTAGCAATCGGTGCAGATAAGGAATTAGCCCATACGGCTATTAGAATCTCACTTAGCAGATTCACTACCAATGAAGAGATTGACTACACTATAGATGTATTTAAAAAAGCCGTAGAACGATTGCGAGCAATCTCAAGTTCATATAATTCATAAACTAACAACAAAGGAAAGAAAATGGCAAAGAATGACTTAATCGGTGGCGCACTTTGGGACGCCTACTCAAATAAAGTAAGTGAGAGAATGGACAACCCCACACATTTAGGGGTTTTGACACAAAAAGACGCAGACCAAAGAGGCGCGAAACTTATTGTCGCTGATTATGGTGCAGAATCATGCGGGGACGCTGTGCGCTTGTATTGGCTAGTTGATAAAGATGATAGAATCATTGATGCTAAATTTAAAAGCTTTGGCTGCGGTACGGCTATAGCAAGTAGTGATATGATGGTAGAGCTTTGCCTTGGTAAAAAGGTGCAAGATGCAGTAAAGATTACAAACCTTGATGTCGAGCATGCCTTGCGTGATGACCCCGATACCCCTGCTGTACCGGGGCAGAAAATGCACTGCTCGGTTATGGCGTATGATGTCATTAAAAAGGCTGCGGGGATTTATTTAGGGAAAAATGCAGAAGATTTCGAAGATGAAATTATCGTATGTGAATGTGCGAGAGTAAGCCTCTCTACGATTAAGGAAGTTATCAAACTCAATGACTTAAAAAGCGTAGAAGAAATCACCAATTACACAAAAGCAGGGGCATTCTGTAAAAGCTGCGTAAAACCCGGTGGGCATGAGAAGAGAGAATATTATTTGGTAGATATTCTCACAGAAGTACGCCAGCAAATGGAGAGTGAAACCCTCAAAAATGTAGCACAAAAAAGTGAGGCAGGGAATCTAGCATTTAAAGAAATGACTATGGTACAAAAGGTCAAAAGCATTGATAAGATTATTGATGAGCACATTCGCCCTATGCTGATGATGGATGGAGGCGATATGGAGATACTTGATATTAAAGACACAAGTGATGGCTTTATTGATGTATATATCCGCTATCTTGGTGCGTGCAGTGGCTGTGCGAGTGGCGCTACAGGGACACTCTATGCTATTGAATCCATCTTGCAAGAGCAGCTTGATTCTCATATAAGAGTGCTCCCTATATAATGAGTTTTTTACAATCTTCTCACATATTCTTACGCGCCCAAAGCAAGTTGGCTACATTACAAGAGGAGTTCAAACTTTGTCTCTTTAGACTTAAAATGCGCTATTTTCTTCACAATAAGCGCATAATGGGGGGGGGGGGCATAAACACACTCCTATGCTTATTGTCTCCCTCACCTCCTATCCCAAAAGAATGCACATTATCCACCATGTGCTCTACTCGCTTTTTAATCAAACGCTTTTGCCAGATAAAATCATTCTCTATCTTAGTGTGCAAGAATTCCCCGAGCGCAACTCCTCCCTCCCCAAAACGTTGCTTTGCTTCCTTAAGCTAGGCTTAGAAATTAAATGGGTAGAAGAAAACTTAAGAAGCTATAAAAAGCTTATCTACGCCCTAAGAGAATTCCCCAATGAAATTCTCATAACCGCTGATGATGACACACTCTACCCTAACACTTGGCTTGAGAAGCTCTATTATGCCTATAAGCAACAACCCTCTTATATCCATGCCCATAGAGCCCATCGCATACGTTTTGATGAGCTTACTCACCTCCTCCCCTATAAACAATGGACTCCCTGCATATCTTATACGCAAACCACGCCCTCATTTTTAAACTTCCCCACAACGGGCGGGGGCGTGCTTTACCCTCCAAAGAGTCTCCATGCAAAAGTCCAAGATGTTGCTACCTTTATGGAGCTCTGCCCCCATGCTGATGATATTTGGTTTTGGGCAATGGCTGTGCTTCACGGGAGCAAGATAAATGTCGTGCAAGATAATTTTAATACCTTTAATGGCTTTGAACATAGCGGCGAGCCTTTATATAAGCTAAATTACACGCAAAACTATAATGACATTCAACTTGCCAATATTTTTGCCCATTTCCCCCAACTCAAAGACAAGCTCACCTCCTCCCTTCAAACCCTTTAAATATTGAATCTAAAAAACTTTAATGCTACAATCTTTGCACATATTTATAAGGCAAAGGATAGGTTATGGACAATACTTCAAATGAGCAAAAGAGCCCACCACTCAAAACACGTATAAAAGATTCTATCAAAATGCGCTTTTTAGCAGATAAGGCGAGATTTATCACTGCCTTTATTTTAATTGCATTACTTATTATTGTCTTAAGTGTGAATTCTCCACTGCTTACGTGCATAGTCCTAGCCATTCTCTCCCTCATAGCCATACAAGAATCACTTCTGCTCTATAATCTTAACCCCGCTCCTCATTATTACATCGCCACGATATGTGCATGGATATTGGCATATTTCAATGGGCGCATTATTGAATCTGCACTTTTTTTACTCATTATCTATGCCTCCTACATCGCCTATAGCAAAAAGCTCTCCCCTAAAGCCCTGCTTCCCTTTATCTACCCACTCTTGCCATTTTTAAGCATTTATGCTCTTTATAAAGACGCAGCAGGGGCGAGTATATGGGTGATTGTATGGCTTATTGTAATCGTAGCCTTTACCGATAGCGGTGCATATTTTGGGGGCAAAGCCTTTGGCAAAACGCCCTTTTGTGCTACCTCACCTAAAAAAACTATCGAAGGGGTGATTTGTGGAGTGATTTGTGGAGTGGTCTTTGGCTCTCTTGTAGGCATTGGCACATGCGGGAGCTTTTTATCCTCACTCTTTATTAGCCTTATTGTCAGCATAAGTGCGGTATTTGGCGATTTATTTGAGAGCTATCTTAAACGCGAAGCGGGTGTGAAAGATAGCGGGCATTTACTCCCCGGGCATGGAGGCGTGCTTGATAGGCTTGATGCGATACTTTTTGGCGCAGTGGTTATGCACTTTTTGCTTTTCTTCCTCCCAGCTTATAATGACATTATCATTATGCTTTAAAGTGTAGCTGATGATTCTACTTGGGAGTACAGGGAGCATTGGCACAAACGCCCTAAAAGTCGCTGCACATTTCCATATCCCTATAGAATCACTCTCTGCGGGTAAAAACATTCACCTTTTAAATGAACAAATAGCCCTCTATAAGCCTAAATATGTTTGCATAGCCGATAAAGAAGATTCCCATAAGCTTATTCAAGGCAATTACACACTTTTTACCGGGAGTGAGGGTATTTTAGAGATGATAGCCTCTTCGCGCTCTTCACTGGTGCTTAATGCCCTTGTAGGCTTTGCAGGACTACAGCCTAGCTTTAAAGCCCTAGAATGTCAAAAAAGCCTAGCCCTTGCCAATAAAGAAACGCTCGTAAATGCAGGCTGGCTTTTAGAATCTGCCCAAATCACACCCATTGATAGTGAGCATTTTGGCTTATGGTATCTCTTAAATAATCGCCCCTTTAGCAAGCTCTACATTACCGCAAGCGGTGGGGCTTTAAGAGACTACCCCTTAAGTCAAATCCAAAATGCCGGGCTAGAAGTAGTCCTTAAACACCCTAATTGGCAAATGGGGCAGAAAATCACCTTAGATTCAGCCACAATGGTAAATAAGCTTTTTGAGCTCCTAGAAGCACGTTGGATATTTAAAAGCACTGCTATTTCTGCGCTTATAGAGCCAAGCTCCACACTCCATGCGCTCATAGAATATGAAGATAAAAGTATTACCGCCCACATTAGCACTCCGGATATGAAGCTCCCTATCGCTTATGCGCTTAATCTCCCCCTTGCCTCCACGCAGCCCCTTATTAAGCCCCTAGACTTATTTTCACTCTCTCTTCATCTTAAACCCATTAGCACGGAGCGGTATCCTTTATGGCAGCTTAAAGATAGCTTGCTCCAAACTCCGCAGCAAGGCGTGGTCCTTAATGCAAGTAATGAAGTAGCCATCTCACACTTTCTCTCTAAGCACATTCCCTTTGGAGATATAAGCAAGCTTGTGCTAGATATTATGGAACATCATGCAAGCTTTGATTTTGGCTCGCTTCATAGTTTAGAGTCTATCCAAGCCCTTGATAAAGAGGTGCGCACTCAAAGTATGCAATGGCTAAAAAGGAGGGGATATGGAGGCATTTAATATTAGCCCGGATTTGCTTTGCTTACAGGAGGAGGGTTTTAGCTTTCGCCATACCTTGCATAAAATCCCAGAATCTTCAGGTGCAGAGTTTAAAACTGCTGCTTTTTGTCAAAATATCTTAAAGCAATGCGGATATACAATCACCACTTATGAGGGCTTCACAGGCTTTATCGCTAATCTCCAAGCCCCCTCCGCCAATGCCCCCACAATCGCTATTAGAGCAGATATGGACGCCCTTGAAATGCCCGATCTCACTCAAAATGAGCATACCTCCACTCATCAGGGCTTAGCGCATAACTGCGGGCATGACTTGCATATGGCTATCGCCCTTTTAAGCGCACTTTATATCTCAAAGCATGCCCAAAAGCTTACTTGCAATGTGCGCCTTATTTTCCAAATGGCAGAGGAGAAGACACATATCCCCGGTGCGGATAAAATGGTAGAGCTTGGCTGTATGAATGAAGTAGATGAAGTCTATGCCCTGCATAATAATGCCGCGCTTGATTATGGGAGCATAGAGATTAAAGAAGGGGTGATGAGCTCCTATGGCAGTATATGGCAGCTTGATATTAAGGGTAAAGCCGCGCATAGCTCAACGCCTCATCTTGGGCTTGATGCCCTGCGTGAGGGGGTGAGAATAGTAGCAGATATGGATTATATTATTAGCAAATGTATCAATCCCTTTCATACAGCAGTGTTCTCATGTGGGAGCTTCCATAGTGGCACAATCGCTAATGGTGTGGCAGATTCTGCGATTCTAAAGGGCTCGCTTCGCGCTATGGATAAGCAAAGTGATGAGATTCTAAAAAACGCCCTTAAAAATATAGAATCTCAAAGTGCCATTCGTGGGTTTGATAGCCATTTTAGCTTCCATAGCTATCCAGCTATTATCAATCACCCTCTTTGTGTGCAAAAGCTCCTTAAAGCCGCTAAAAGCGTCCTTAAAAACCACTCCATGATTACCTACCCTTGCTCGCCTATGAGCGCAAGTGAGGACTTTAGCCATATGATAAATGCCGCCCCGCAAAATAAGGGGGCAATGTATTTTTTAGGAAGTGGCAATGCTCAAAAGGGTATTTGCAATTACTTGCATTCAAACCCCTACTATGTGGAAGATAAAGCCATACTGATAGGGGCACAAATATGGATAAACCTTATTTTTGGCAATGAATAGTTGTATATGCAACTAAATGTATCACTTCGGCTAAAATTTGAGTTAAAAAGCATATATTATTTTTATTCTAGGATATAATCAAGGGCTACCTTTTTGGCATTAATGCCATAAAAAGGACAAAACGACACAAAGGATTGCAAGATGAAAAAACTCATTATCTCAGCGGCGTTAAGCACAAGCTTGCTTAGCATAGCAAGCGCGCAAACAAGTGGATTTTTTGTAGGAGTGAATGCAGGCGTGCCTATCACTACTCCCTCATATAGCGGTGCATTATCTACCATTAAGGATAATCTCCCTAAAACCGGCATAGGCTGGGCAATTGGGCTCAATCTAGGCTATAAGCAAGCCTTGAGTGAAGACTATGGCTTACGCTACTATCTTTCATATAATTATAATGAAAGCTATGGAAGCAAAAATGGTGGCTCAAACCCTATGTTTAGCAAGGTAAAGGCAGACATCACGCAACAGCTTATCACTGCCAATGTGGATTTCTACTATAACTTTACTCCCGCTTTTGGTGCATATATTGGTATAGGTGTGGGCTATCAAGGCTTCAAGCCATCATGGAAGCCTACTACTCCTCTAGGCGAGCTTAGCATTGGTGGCTCAAACAAAGGCGGCTTTGCCCTTCCTTTGAATCTCGGGCTAACCTATAACTTCAATGAGACACATCAAATTCTCCTTGGGGCAAAGCTCCCACTTATCGCATATGATTATGAAACTTCTGTGCCGGTTTTGGGTATGCAGCAAGCTCAAACTCCTCCTGCTAGTGCGCCGGGTACTTCAACACTACGAACCTACATTGTGCAAATAGGCTATAGCTATACATTCTAATGCCATTTTGCTCAATACTATTTTGGGGGAGACATTCCCTCAAAATACGCAATTTGCGTCAAAAAAACTTTTTATCTCTAGCCAGCGGGCGTAAGAGCAAAGCCCAAAATCTCTATTTGATTACTAATAAATCTCCATTTTTGTCATATTGAACCCTTTAGGGTGAAACATCTCTAGCCGAATCACTAGAAAATTTACCCCTCTTGTCATTCTGAACCCTCTGCAAGAGGGTGAAGAATTGCTGTTGGCTTTCTAGTAATTCTTTTAGAGATTCTCTAGTCGCTAAGAGAATATTTCGCCTACGTGCTAGAGATGACAATATTGGTTTCCCTATATACAAATAATATTTATGCCTTAAGCAAGAACTTCTCTTTCCCATTACTCCTTCTGCTTTAAGGGCTATTAATCCTTAAAAAGTAAAGTATTATGATACTTTTTGAAACATAGCTATTAATTTAAGAATTACTATCAAAATAAATTTACAATTCTCGTGTTAGAATGAATGGGTATATATTTTTATATATACATAAATTTTTAGGGAGATGTTTCGCCTAAAGGCTAAAACTGGCAAAATTTGTACTCTTATAGAGTAGGCTTAACTTCGGAAATTAATTTGTTAATAGGCAATTTGGGGTAAAAAGCTTAAAAAAATAAAGAAAATAACATACAATAGGAGGCAAGATATGAAAAGACACTTAAAAATATGGGGCTTGTTTGTACTCTTTATATGTGGGGGAGCTTCCTTACAGGCTGTGCCATGTGATAAAGATAGATGTGTAGCTGGGCATATTGGTTTAGGCGGGGCATACTATGGCTTTGGCGGAGAGGATATTAAAAGCTATGGGGGTTATTTAAGTCTGGAGAGCAGATACATATATCTCCAAAGAGCGCAGATTGTGTTAGGGGGGCTTATAGGTGGGGGCTCTACTCTAGCGAGTAATGCGCCCTTTGGTATCACAGATAGTAATACCTTGCTTTTTTATAGCTTTTATGCAAAGCTTGGATTAAATATTGCCTCAAAAGCCACACCGCTATTTCTTAATCTCTTTATCGATCAAAACAAGCACAATGGGCAAATAAGCAATAATAAAGGCTTGTATAGGGAGATTAGCACACTTGGAGCGGAGCTAAGTGGGTTTGTGCCTTTAAGCCAACTTGGCTATTTAGACTATGGGCTTGGCTTAGGCTGGGCTGGAGTAGGGAAATATGAATTCCCACAGCTTAGCTCTAGCCTTAGCATACAAGACTATAGCTATAGATTGCACGCCCATATAGGCATATCTCGCCATATCACTGCCAATACTCTCTACTATGTCAGGCTTATTGGGCAATACTATGACCTTAAAGCCACAGATACAAACCCACAAGCATTATCCTACCCTGCTTCTAGGGACTTTGTAGCGATGATAGAGATAGGCATTAAAGGCTTTGATAAGTAAGCCTAATATGTTAGAATCTTTGGAGTTTCACTCTCTAAGGATTCTTACATGTATAAATCACAGCTTGATACACTCCTTAAAGCCTCTAAACCCCCGCGTATAAGCTTTTTATATGGGGATAACTTTTTAATCAACTACTATAGTAAGAGAATCGCCAAGCTACTAGGGAGTGAGGAGAAGCATACCTTTTATTTTGACGAATACCACAGCCCAACCATTAATGCCCTCCTCTGCCAAAGCTCGCTTTTTAGCTCAAGCTCGCTTGTAGTGCTTAAACTCAATCAAAAAATCTCTAAAACTGATATAGCCCTTTTCTTACAATCACTCTCTAGCAACACCCAAAATGCCCTTATAGTGGAGTATTATCAAGCTTCAAGTAAATCAGCAGCAGACTATGTCAGAGATTGCAAAAGCCTTGCTGGCTATTTCAAGCACCCAAAGATTCCCAATATTGCCGAAGTGCGATTTTATGAACTTAAAGCACATGAATGTATGGAGTTTATGCGCGCTAGGAGCAAGGAGCTCGCCCTCAAGGCAGATGATAGAATCTTGCAGCAAATCCTTAGTTTGCAAAATAACGACCTAGCCCTTTCTTTAAATGAGTTAGAAAAGTTTGTCCTCTATGGGCAAAAACCCATAGAACCAAATGATGTGGATATGCTTTGTGATGGCATAGCAAGCTTTAGCATTCAGGAGTTATGCTATGCCCTTATGGATAAAAAGCCCTTTGTGAAGATGCTACAAACACTCTATGAAGAGGGCGTGAATGAAATCGCTATGATTAGCGAGATTCAAAGGTTTTTTTACCAGCTTTTTTTATTCTACGCTTATATTAAAACCAAAGGCAAGGCTGATGTGAATGAAATCTTAGGCTATAAGCCCCCCGCAGAGATTTTAGAGCATCTAATGAAGTATTGCATACTCTTTAGAGAGAGTGAATATATCTGTATTTTTGAACTACTCTCTACATGGCGATATGAAGTAAGTAAGGGCAGAGCCAAGCAATCCCCCTATATTTTAATTAAAATTCAAGAATTAATTCGATAGAATGCCCCCCTTACACCTTGCTCTTTTGCCTACACACTCGCGAAAGGGCGGTTACACCAAAAGGAGTTAGAATGAAGTTTTATGAGACGATGTTTATCTTAAAACCTACACTTGTAGAAGAAGAAATCAAAACTCGCATTGAGTTTTTTAAAGAAGTCATTACCAAAAATGGCGGAGACATTGAAACCTGCCTTGATATGGGTATGCGTAATCTTGCCTATGAGATTAAAAAGAACAAGCGCGGATATTATTTTGTCATCTACTTTAAAGCAGAGCCAAGCTTGATTAGAGAGCTTGAGCGCAATTACCGCATTAATGAAGAGATTTTGCGCTTTATTGTGATTAAGTATGAAAGTAAAAAAGAGCAAAAAGCATGGCAAACGCTAGTAAATAAAGCCAATCACAAGCCAGAAGTCAAAAAAGAGCCAAAAGCTAGTCCCGCAGAAGAAGCCCCAAAAGCCGATAGTTAGGGAATTCTAAGGAATTCAAGGAAAGAGTAAGGAGGTACTATGTATAACAAAATAATCATGGTAGGAAACCTCACACGAGATGTCGAGCTACGATACTTGCCTAGCGGAAGTGCGCTAGCAACGCTAGGTTTAGCGAGTAATCGGAGGTTTAAAAAGCCAGATGGAAGCCCGGGAGAGGAAGTCTGCTTTGTAGATGTGAAGCTTTTTGGACGTAGTGCCGAAGTGGCGAATCAATACCTCCGCAAGGGCAGCAAAATCCTCATTGAGGGTCGCCTAAGCTTTGAGACATGGAATGACCAAAGTGGTATGAAAAAAAGCAAACACACCATTATCGCTGAAAGTATGCAAATGCTAGATTCCAAACCCTCGAGTGAAAATACCTATAATAACCACCAGTCAAGCTATGATGAGGGTACTCCAAATTATAGCCAGAGCCCAAACTATGGGAATCAATACGGGAATCAAAAGGGAGAAAGCTATTCCCAAAATATCCCTGAAATTAACATCGATGAAGATGAAATACCTTTCTAAGGAGAAAATATGGAAAAGAAAAAATACTCAAAACGATACTGCCGCTACACTGAAGCAAAGCTCGAATTCATTGACTACAAAGATGTAGATATGCTTAAGCACTCACTCTCTGAGCGATATAAAATTATGCCAAGACGTCTCACAGGTAACACAAAACGTTGGCAAGAGCGCGTAGAGGTGGCGATTAAACGTGCAAGACATATGGCACTTATCCCTTATATTGTAGATAGAAAAAAGGTTGTTGAAAATCCTTTCAAAATCTAAAATATTCTTTTGATTTGCCTCTTACAGGGAGCATTAGGCATTTAGCTATGAGAAATACGCTTATGCCTTTGCCCCTCTTAAGTGCTAAAATCCTACCTCCTATCTTATGTGCTAGCAAGGCAAAAACTCAATGTATTCTCTTATGCTTTTGCTTTTCACAAGATGACACAACCCGGAGAATCCTCCAATACATTACCAAACCACGTCTCTTGTAGTATCTAATGCGTGTGCTAAGAATCGCTTCACAAATCCACTAGACAATCCCAATCTTATTATTATGTCTTAGCTTGAGAATCAAGCTAAAAATCTCTTTTGGCGACTAGTGTTTCAAACAGAGATTCTTCGCCTCCTACGCTCCCGCAAGAGCTGACAAACTAACAGATTCGCTTGGGTTGGGAGTGTGAATTCTTCGGCTTTTGCAAAGCCTAAGACATAACAATATGGCTTACTCACAAAAGAAATGAGTTTGTCATATCTTTAGTCTTATCAAGCAAGTGAAGCATTCACAATGAGGGCACCACAAGAATTTAAACAGACATACCTCACCTTAAATCCAAAATAAAGATATAGCAAAATCCACTCACGTCATAAAATATCCTATAATTCCAAAAAGTAAGGAGTAAATGTGAAAAATAAAAGATTTTATATCGTATGTATGTTTATCGCTCTTAGCGTGCTTCTTGCATTTATGCTTATTTTTGATTCTAAAAAGATTAGCCAAGAAGTGCTTGATTTATTCCCAGAGAATGATGATAGAATCACTATTGAGGCTTATAGGCATTTTGCAAGTTCAAAATACATACCCATTTTTATTGAAAAACAAGATGAAGCAGATGAAATCACGCAAGCGCTTAGCCGTATGCCTTATGTTACTTCTGTGATAAGCGATGAGATAGGTAAAGATGCTAGAATCTATGATTTTTTAGCCCATAATGAAGCGTATTTGCTCACTTCTGAGAGTGTGGCTGATATTTTTACCCCACTTTTGCACACCCGGACCCCCATTCACCCACTTCAAGCGCCAAAAGATACAAAGGGATTGCTGATTTTTGCAGAGATTGAAAGCCTAGATGATAAAGTGCTAAAAGCTACATTGGAGGATTTCAAATCTCTCAAACAAGATTACCCAAGCTTGCATTATTTTTCTGCTGATTTTATGCGCGTGGAAAATCTCAGCCTTATCCTCAAAGAAGTGAATCTCCTTTTAGGCTTTGGGGCAGGCGTTTTTCTCGCTTTGTATTTCCTTATTTTGCGTATGCCATTTTTGACTTTAAGCACGATTGCAAGCCTTGTGTTTTCTAATATGCTTGCTATAGTGCTTGTTTTATGGATATACCCTAAGGTAACGATTATGGCTTTAAGCTTTGGTATGGGTATCTCTAATATCGCCCTTGATTATATGCTACATCATCATTTTTTCGGGCTTTATACCTTGAAAAAGCCCCGCTTCAATGCCGCTGTATTTTATGGATATTTCACAACGATGATAGGCTTTGGCGTGTGCTTGTTTATACCATTTCCTCTTTTAGAGCAGCTTTCACTTTATGCGATGATTTCTTTGAGTATTTCTTATGTGCTTTTTGCCTTTGTGTATCCATACATAGGCTTTAAACCCCCAAGGCTTTTTAGAGCAATTTCTACACTCAATAAGCCCCTTTTACCAAGTGTGCTTTTGCTCACCTTGGCTTTTGTGGGCTTTATTTTTGCATTCAATATGCTAAAAATAGACTTTGAGCTATCCAAGCTTGATTACCAAAACAAACCTATGCTTGCAGAAAAAGCCTTGCTTAACTCAATAAAAGATGATAAGTCATCCATATTAATATCCTCCAAGCAGGCTATAGGGCTTATGCTCTTTGCACGCGCTCTTATAACAGAAATAGATGATATAAGGTTTTATACATATCAGGGCGATTGGGAGGGGCAAAGATCATATTATCTCGCCTCTGTGCCAAAAGTTGGGGCAGATAAAGTACTTACTTTGCTTCATTTAGCGCAAAATGGGCAAAGCCATTTGTGGAGTGCAGAGGAGTTGGCAATTATAAAGGCTTCTGATATTTGGCTTGATATGCGCCCATTGGAAGAGATTATTAATGGCTTAGCAAACGCCTCCCCCATGCCATCTCTTTTAATTTTGGCACTTCTGTGTATGCTTGCTATGCTAGCAATCAATATGCCTAAAGCCTTTATCCATACAGCAAGTTTTGTACTTTTTCCTTTAAGTATGGCACTCTGTGCTGTAGCAAGTAAGGGGAGTCTTAATATTATGCACCTTTTTGCCTTGCTAATTCTAGTAGTTATTAGCGTGGATTTTGGGGTATATGCCCTAAAGGAGGGGAATAACCCTAAAACGACGCATGCGATTTTATTTTCTGCACTCACTACGGGCATAGGATTTGGTGTGCTCACCCTCTCACAAACTAAGGCACTCTCATCATTTGGGGAAGTAATTTTTATAGGTATGGGCTGTATGCTTATTTTGCTTATTTTTGGCAAGCGCACTTACAAGCATTAAGTTATATTTGGAATCGCTAGAAATTTTCTTAGATTCTTTTTCTTTTATAAGTGGAGGTTAGGGAATTATTGCCATGTCCTTGCCCTTTAGGGTAAGAATCCCTAAATAAAACCGCTAGAAAGCCAATGGGGATTCTCTAGTAACACTCACGCCCGCAAGAGGCGACAAGGTGGAGAACCATTAGTAGATTTATGAAGAAACCTCTACTAGCAGAGCTACTAAGAGCAAAGCTTATCTATCTTTAAGCTTAAGCTCTGCTATGAGTTTTGCATAACGTGCATATTGAGTCTTTTTAAGATATGCAAGAAGTGATTTCCTATGCCCTACAAGTTTCAAAAGCCCTAAACGACTCGCATGATCTTTTGGGTTTGCTTTTAAATGCTCTGTTAAATCTGCAATTCTCTGTGAAAGCAATGCAATTTGCACTTCGCTTGAACCAGTATCTTTCCCATCTCTTGCAAACTTTGCAATAATCTCTTTCTTTTTCGCCACATCTAAAGCCATGTAAGCCTCCTTGATTGGTATAAATTTAAAGTTTGGATTCTATCCTAATAAGCTAAAAGCAAACTAAATCACCATATCTTACAGAATCTCTCATCTCAAGCTTTACAATATTTTCTTTACCTTTAGAGTAGCTTTTAAACTAAAAATAAGCTAGGGGGGGGGCACAATACGAACTAAATTCAATCTCTAAGGGGCTAATATGAAAAAATGGTGTTTAGGTATTTTGTGTTTTGCGTGCATATATGCAGCAGATTCTATAGAAACACAAGATATTAAAGAAGAGGTTAAAAAAGAGCAGAATATAGATAGGAAACGTTATTTTATAGGTGTAGGTGTGGGCTATGGAGTAAGCCGTATTGATTCAACAAACACTTGGTATCACTATGGAGAAAGCACAAAGGCTGCAAGCTTCTGGGGCATTTACTTTGGAGAAGAGTTTCAAGTAAGTAATAAGGTTCTTGTACGTACCGATACGAGTATCGGTGGCACTTCAGTTGAGTACTCTGATGGTGAATTAAATACAATCACTCTTGGAATAAATATCGATTTGCTATATAACATCGCAAGTCAAATTGATATATTTGCTGGCTTAGGTCTTGGATTTAATTTCTTTAGTGGTGAGCTTATGTGGAAACTTGCAGAGAGAGGATTTAAAGCACATCTGGTGATTGGAATCCATGGATAAACCTAGGGGTAAGGAAAGTGTTTAATGATAAGCACAGCTTAGAGCTTTTTGCAAAAATGCCCATCTTGCCAACCACTATTATTGACTCTCAAAGTGCCTACAACTACCTAACAGGCACCACAGGCACTCTAAAAATACAAGATAGAACCTACATTCTTGGATTAGCTTATAAATATCTCTTTGGCTGGAAATAAAATTTAAGATTCTATCCTTAGGCTAGATTACACAATAATATGCTTGTATGCAAAGCTATAAAACTTCAATAAAGCTTCTCTACAAGCCCACTCCGCTAAGTTAAACTCTCTCTTAAGAATCTCTAAAACTAGCAACGCTCTTACACATCTTACGTTTTTGCACATCTTATCAGTACAAGTCACTAGAATATGCGATTTCTAAAACAAGTGGCTCATCTACTCTTCAATGTAGTTTTTCAGCTTGCGTCCTACTTTTGGGTGTTTGAGTTTTTTGATAGCACTTGATTCTATCTGTCGCACTCTCTCGCGCGTTACATTAAGCTCTTTGCCAATTTCCTCTAATGTCCTATCGCTCTCATCATCTAAAAGCCCAAAGCGCATACGTATCACCGCCTTTTCTCGATCATTAAGCTGCTCTAGTACCTCATCAATTTGCACTTTCAAATCTTCTTTTAAAATATAATCCATAGGACCAACTGAATTTTTATCCTCTACAAAATCCCCAAATTTCCCATCATCATCACTTCCTATAGGCGCATCAAGGCTCACGGGCTCTTTTGTGATTTTAATAACATTTTTCACCTTATCAAGGGGCAGTCCCACTTCCTTAGCGATAAACTCCATATCCGCCTCTCTGCCTGTTTCTTGTACATGTTTGCGCATAATTTTGTGGATTCTATTAATCGTTTCTATCATATGGATAGGGATACGAATCGTGCGGGCTTGGTCTGCGATAGCGCGAGAAATCGCCTGCCGAATCCACCAAGTCGCATAAGTAGAGAACTTAAAGCCCTTTTTGTACTCAAATTTATCCACAGCTTTCATAAGCCCAATATTGCCCTCTTGTATCAAATCAAGGAATGGCAACCCACGATTTGTGTAACGTTTAGCTATACTCACCACAAGGCGGAGATTGGACTTCGCCATTTTTGCCTTTGCCTTATCTGAAATGGATTTCCCACGTTTGACTTGCTCTAAGATTTCTTTAAGCTTTTCGGGGTCTAAATCAAAGCCTCCCTCGCTTGCCTCTTTGGTTTGAAATAACTTCTTAAGCTCTACATACACGCTTACCATAGTGGTTTCTGGCACCATTGCAGCGATTTCATCGCGAGTCATATTAGTGATATTGGAGAGAATCTTCTGATGATTTTGCACCAAGCTATCATTAAATAAAGGGAGTTTATACTCAAGCCTTTTAAGCTCACGCTCAAAGCCATCGCCACTTTTAAGCGTATTTTCCATAGCTTTAACAAGCTCACTTATAAGCTTGCTCGTAGGTCCTAAATCTAAAAGTTTTGTCTTAAGGATATGCTTTTTATGAGAAAGAAGTAAAATATAACTTAGCTCATCTTCACTATCGCTGGATGGGTTTTCTAGCACTTTAAGCCACTCTCTTTTTGCCTTATCAAGTGCCTTAAAACTCTCCATAACCTTCTCTATACGTTTTTGGTCTTTTTTAGAATTTGCCTTGCGTGCAGACTCCTCCTCTTCATTTATATCAAAATCCTCTTCCTCATCATTACTCTCCTCTTCTTCATCATCAAAGCTCTTAAAAAGCTCTTTTACACGCCTTTCGCGATTAATCAGCGCATCTTTATAATCATAAATAAAATCTATCAAATAAGGCACAGAGCAAATCGCATCAAGAATGGTATTTTCACCAAGCTCAATTTGCTTACTTAAGCTTATCTCCTCTTCTTTTGTGAGAAGCGGTATCTGCCCCATTTCGCGCAAATACATACGCACAGGGCTATCACTTCTGCTCCACTCAAGCAATTCCTTATCTTTCATAAAGTCAAATTCATCTTCAAGCTCTTCATCAAGCATTTTTTTTCTATCGGCTTGTCGCTTGATTTTATCTTGAGTATTTAGAATCTTTGCCACCTCCGAAGAGCTTAAAAGCTGCTTTTTGTACTTTTTACTTAATTCTCTGACTTTTTTTACTTGTGCATGTGTGGGGGCTTTAAGGATAGTTTGGGCGATCTTTTCGTATGTAATATAATCGCTATCTTCTTCTTTAAAAAGATTTTCTAATTCAACATTCACTTCTTTTGACTTTTTATTAACTTTGTCGGATTTCTCTTGCATAATGTATCCTTGGCAGTGAATTGATAGTGCGGGATTGTATCTAAAATTGCACACATTTTGATTAATCACTCCCTTAAGCTATTTCTAAGGGAGTGTGAAAAAAGGGGGAGTTATTTTGAATTCAGTTCTTCCATACGTTGGAGATATTCCCAGCGAGCTTCTACATCTTTTTGAAACTGCGCGATAATATGTTCATTTTCAGGCTTGAAGAGATGCTTAAAGCGACCTTGTGCGCCCAAATAGTCCCGCACAGGCACGACATTGCGCGGACGATAAGTAATATGCAACTCCACGCCATTAATAATCTCAAACAATGGAAACACAAGCGAATCAACTGCCAAATCACTAACCTCAATAGTTTTATAAGATTCAAACCTCCACTCTGTCGTGCAGGCACTCATCGCATTAATAAACGTAGGACCCTCTGTATCAATGGCTCGCTTAATCTTTTTATTCATATCTTTCCATTTATTAGGGGCAACTTGAGCGACATAAGGAGAATGGTGGGCTGCCATAATGAAAATTAAATCTTTCTTACGCTCCTTTTTGCCATAGCTAGCACTTCCAGCAGGAGTCGTTGAAGTGCTAGAGCCAAAGGGCGTGGAGCTACTTCTCTGCCCACCGGTATTAGCATATACTTCATTATCAAGGCAAATATAAGTAATATCATGCCCTCTCTCAAAGCACCCACTAATCCACTGAAAGCCAATATCATAAGTCGCGCCATCGCCACCAAATGCCACAAACTTAGGACGTTCGCCTTTATATCTGCCCTTACGTGAGAGGGCTTTATACATAGCTTCTGCACCAGCTACAGCCGTAGAGCCATTTTCAAACCCAATGTGAATCCAAGGCACGTCCCAACTTGTATGAGGATATACCGCACTTGAGACTTCAAGGCAGCCGGTGGAATTCCCCAAAACAATGGGTCCATCAACAGCATTAAGCACTTCACGTACAATCATACCATGAGCGCACCCGGGGCAAAGCAAATGCGCACCTTCAAATTTTTTTGATGATTTTTGAAATTCTTTAAGATTCTTAACTTCCTTTACCATGTGTTCTCCTTAAAAAAAGCTCATCTTAGGTCCGCGAAGTCCTAACATTTGCTGAAGTGGATGGGTAAGCTTACCTGCTTTCGCGTTTGCATTAAGTTCAATAAAAATGCCTTCTAAATGAGCTTGCGTTAAATCCCGTCCGCCAAGCCCATAAATGTAGTTTGACATAATAGGATGGGCATTTGCGACAAGGGCGGCAGCGGCAAACTCATTAAAAAGCATACCCATAGCCCCAGCAGGAAGACTTCTATCAATGCAAGCGATAGCCTGCAAGCCTTTGAGGGCTTCACCTACCTCTTTAATGGGGAAAGGGCGCAAGGAACGTATGGAGATTACCCCCGCCTTAATACCCTGCTCTTTACGCACTTTTTTAGCCGCTACGCGGGCAGATTCTACACTTGTGCCAAGGGCTACAATAGCTACATTAGCATCTTCTAAATCATAAGTTTCTACAAGCTTATACTTACGACCAGACAATTTGGCAAACAATTCAAACACTTCTTCTATCACCACTGCAGAATCCATAATCCCCTTATGCAATTGCGCCTTATGCTCAAAATGCCAGTCTTCCTCTGTTTGTGCGCCATAGGTTACAGGGTTAGAAAAATTCAGCATAGGATTATGCGGGATATAATCGCCAATGAACTTATATGCGACCTCATCGGTAAAAGGGCGCACAGATTGGGCTGTGTGAGAGCAGATAAAGCCATCTTGATTAACAATCACAGGCACTCTTACACGCATATCTTCAGCAATTTTAAACGCCATAAGATTAAAGTCATACGCCTCTTGTGGATTATAAGTGCAAAGATTCACCCAGCCTGTATCGCGACTAAGATACATATCAGAGTGGTCGCCATTTACATTCAAAGGTGCAGCAAGTGCGCGATTAACGAGATTTAAGACAATAGGCAAACGCATACCAGAAGCTTGGTAAAGCACTTCCACCATTAATGCAAAGCCTTGAGAACTTGTAGCAGTTGCTACCCGTCCTCCCGCTGCTGCTGCCCCTACACACGCACTCATAGCTGCATGCTCAGATTCAACCATTACAAACTCACCATCAATATAGCCATTACTCACATAGCTCCCATAATTTTGCACAATAGGTGTAGAGGGAGTGATAGGATAGGCAGCCACTACATCTATTTGAGCTTGACGAAGTGCCTGCGAAGCTGCGGTATTGCCATCCCATACTTCAACATCTCGTAATTCCATTACCTTAGCCATACTCTCCTCCTATAGGTTATTCTGCGATTTTTTGGGCTCTTTGGCAGGCCATTCTTTGATTGCTTCATCATTATCTTTATGGTCGCTAAACATAAGTAACGACTTAGGATTAGTGGGACATACATCTACACATACCCCACAACCCTTGCAATGCACATAATCCACACCCGCAAGCTTATCATCGCTTGTAAGGATAGCCGCATCAGGGCAGAAAACCCAGCAATTAAAGCAATTAATGCAGATATTGCTATTATGCACGGGCTTTTCCACACGCCAATGCGCCACGCTATCGCTAAAAGAGCTATCACCACTATATGTCCTCTCACTCTTATAAAGCTCCATAGCCCCATCTACACCCTTTTTAAAAGGAAAAAGCACAGAGCCTATTTCAAATTCGTCCCAATCTTTTAATTTATCCATCTTTTCTCCTTTATTTTGTGCTATTTGACTTCTTCATACGCTCGAGTAATGGCTACTTTATTTGCTTCAATCACTTGTGGGGGGAGCTTTTTACCCAATACTTTTGAAAAAGCCTCTAAAAAGAAATCAAGCTTAAGCATGCCAGATACTCTCATTAATGCCCCAAGCATAGGCGCATTGGGAATAGACTTGCCTAATGCGTCAATAGAAATCTGAATACAATCAAGTGTGTAAATTTCTTTAGTGGCTAATTCAGGCTTTTTGTCTATAAGCTCTTCTTTACTTAAGCGCGTGGTAATAATATATTTCGTCTCTGGCTTGTCATAAAGGCAAATATTAGTAATAAACACAAGCCCCGGGTCAATCACTAAAATATAATCAGGATTCATAAATTTCTCATGGTTAAGAATAGGTTGGGAATCTATTCGATTATAAGCAGTCATTGAAGCGCCACGTTTTGCAGAACCATAAAAGGCAAAAGCTTGTACCTCTTTGCCAGTCCCTGCAATCACATCAGCTAAACCTTTTGCACCTGTTACAGCACCTTGTCCAGCACGAGAATGCCATCGTATTTCAAGCATCGCATCTCCTCCCTTACTTTATAGATTTGGGGGATTCTAACGCAGTTTTGCTTAATATTCGTATCATTTTGAAACAATTTTGATAACTCTATTTTGCCAAAGAGGTAGAATCTACACAATTTTGTAAAAAAATTTTTTACTATTTGCTTTCTCTACATTCACAAAAGCCTTTACTCTGGCTTATCACACTTCTTACAAGCATTCAATCAGGCATTCAAATTATGTTTAATATAACCTTATCCTTAAGGCAAACATCATATAATGCACCTTTATATAGAAAACTCTTCAAAGGGACAATATGCAAGCACAAAAAAAACGTATCTTCTCGGGCATTCAGCCTAGCGGTAACATTCATTTAGGCAATTACTTAGGGGCGGTGCGGCATTGGGTAGATTCTCAAGATGAGTATGAAAATATCTTTTGTGTCGTTAATTCTCATGCCATTACCACACCCCAAGACCCAAAAGAGCTAAGAGAAAAGACTTATGAGCTTGCCACTATCCTTATAGCATGTGGTATTGATACCAATAAATCACATCTCTTTATCCAAAGTCAAATCGATGAGCATGCCGCATTAGCTTGGATTTTAGATTGTCATATTCCTATGGGGGATATGAATCGCATGACACAATTTAAAGACAAAAGTAGCAAAAATCCAAAAAACATTAATGTAGGTTTATTTAACTACCCCGCGCTTATGGCAGCAGATATTTTGCTCTATCAAGCCCATTATGTGCCCGTAGGGGAGGACCAAAAGCAGCATTTAGAGCTTACGCGAGATGTGGCTTTGCGGTTTAATAAGCAATATGGGGAGTGCTTTACCATCCCAGAGCCGATGATTCCCAAAGTGGGGGCGCGCATTATGGGGTTAGATAACCCACAAGTGAAAATGAGCAAATCCGCCCAAAGTGAAAATAATGCGATTTTTCTCCTTGATAGCCCTGAAGTGATTATACGTAAAATCAAAAGAGCAGTTACAGATTCTCAAACTGATATTGTCTTTGACCAAAGTCGTGCAGGTATTTATAATCTTCTTTGTATATATGAGATTCTCACCCAGCAAAGCAGGCAAGATATACAAGCAACTTTTGAGGGCAAGGGGTATGGGCATTTTAAAAACGCTCTAGCCGAAGTCATCATAGAATCTTTGCACCCTATCCGCGAGACTTATGCAAAACTAAGTAGCGATAAAGGCTATATCCAAGATGTGCTTACACAAAGCGCACAAACACTAAAGCCCATAGCCAAGGCTACCTATGAGCGCACAAAAACACTCATAGGGCTTATATAGCAATTAAGGGGTCTAAGCCCTTGCATTTAATAAAGCTTAGTGCCATTGTGTTATAATCCTAGCATTTACATAAATAAGTGGAGCGTGGAGATGAGTAAAATACATATCGATAAGCAGGCTGTGGCAGAGTTTTTTAAATTTTGCGATGAGAATGAAGTGGAATTTATCGACTTTCGATTTAGCGATATTAAGGGTATATGGCATCATGTAAGTTTCTCAAGAAGTGCCATTAGTGAAGAAAGCTTTGAGGGGATTCCATTTGATGGTAGCTCTATCCCTGCATGGCAGCCTGTCGATAAATCTGATATGATGCTTATCCCTGAGCCTGTGCGATACTTCATAGACCCCTTTAGTGCAGATACTACAGCTGTGGTATTTTGTGATATTTGGGATATTTATAAAAATGAGCCTTATGAGAAATGCCCACGAAGCATTATCAAACGCGCTATGAAATATCTTAAAGAAAGCGGCATTGGTGATGTGGCATATTATGGTCCAGAAAATGAATTTTTTGTCTTTGATTCTATTAAGATTAAAGATTCTGTGAATTGCCAATATTATGAGATAGATTCTGAAGAGGGTGAATGGAATCGCGCTAGAGAATTTGAAGGTGGCGTGAATATGGGGCATCGCCCCGGCACAAAGGGTGGATACTTCCCTGTGCCTCCTGTAGATTCTATGGTTGATTTACGCGCAGAAATGGTAAAGGTGCTTAATCAAGTAGGGCTAGAGACTTTTGTGCTGCACCATGAAGTCGCACAAGGACAAAATGAAATCGGTGTAAAATTTGGGGATATGCTTGAAGCTGCAGATAATGTGCAAAAGCTTAAATATGTCGTTAAAATGGTAGCCCACCTTAATGGTAAGAGTGCTACTTTTATGCCAAAGCCACTTTATGGGGATAATGGGAGCGGTATGCATGTGCATATTAGTATTTGGAAGGGAGGTAAAAATCTCTTTGCAGGCAATGCCTATCAAGGTTTAAGCGAAATGGCTCTGCATTTCTTAGGCGGCGTGCTTAAACATGCGCGTGCGCTCGCAGCCTTTACCAATCCTAGCACAAACTCCTATAAACGTCTAATTCCGGGCTTTGAAGCACCAAGTATTCTAACCTATAGTGCGCAAAATAGAAGTGCAAGTATTAGAATCCCCTATAACAGCGGAGAAAAAGCCAAACGTATGGAGTTTAGATTCCCCGATAGTTCGGCAAATCCTTATCTTGCCTTTGCAAGTTTATTGCTTGCTGGACTTGATGGCATTAAGCATAAGATTGATCCGGGGGCACCTATGGAGATAAATCTCTTTGAGCTTACGCTTGATGAAATCCGTGAAAAGGGCATTAAACAGCTCCCTCATACCTTACGTCATGCCATTGAAGAAATGCTCGTTGATAAAGCATATCTCAAAGAGGGTGGAGTCTTTAGTGAAGAGTTTATCCAAACCTATAAAGCCTATAAGTTTGAAACAGAAATTTGGCCATGGGAGGGGCGACCTCATCCTTTTGAATTTCTCACTACCTATAGTTGCTAGAGTGCATTGCATTAAACTAAAGGCTTAACTCAACACTCCCCTTTTAGAGGAGTGCAAAATGAGAATGTGATACTAGAGCGCGAATATTAGAAAGTATGTCGGATATAAAAGAAGAGATGACTTCTATCATCGGTGCGCTTTTTATCTAAACTATAGGCTGCTCCATAATACCCTGCCAAGGGATAATAGCCCGCTTTAGTGGCATCACTAAGCCATTCTAGCTTACCCCCTATGCTTATATCATCGCGGATTTTATAGTTGCTAAAAATCGCTACGCTAAGCTCATCGCTTCTAGAGCTATTTGTACCTCTAGCAAGAATCTCCCAAGTGAGCTTGCCATAATCTGCCCCCACGAAAAGAAACCCAGTAATAGCATCTTTACTCACAATATCTGAAAGAGATGGTCCAATATCATAGGCGTTTGCAGTCCATATATCAAGATTAAGCGGACTACCCCAAGTCCCAATAAGCGCATTTGCATTACCAAAATTTTGATAATACCCTGCCCCGAAATGAAAGTTATTTAACTCAAATTTTTGCTCAATATATAAGGTAGCACTTCTGTGCTCAATACCCCTAAATTGATTTTGGCGCACACTTTTATCTTCTCCCCACCAGCCACTTGCGGCTATAGGGAAAATGGTGCGAATTTTTGTTATAGAACGCAAGCCCTGATTCTCAAACTTTGGATTACTATCAAAAGTAAGGCTTAGCCCCGGGGCACTCAATTTACCAGGCACATAGTAGGAAAACCCAGAAACACTAAAATAACCAAAATTTAAGTCTATCCCTAAGGCATGAGTATTGCGAGTAGCTCCTCCATCATACGTGCCATGCACGCGAAAATAGTCATTAAACCATTGATCATAAGCAAAAGCACGACGATTTGATAAAAACCCCCAGAGTTTGAATACACCAAATTGCAAATACCCCTCCGCACCTTGATTATAGCCGCTAAAATACTCTCCTACCTTTCCACTCTGATACCTCCCAAGCTTCAAATAAAGCACATCTTCAAACGTGTATTCTAAAAAGGCATTTTGCACCATGTAGTTTTGCACCCTCTCCTTATCCCAAGAAACGCCAAAATATGAGTTAATAACCGGGCTAAGTCCCAAAGAGCCATCGGTTACATTATGAGTAGAATCAAAAGCTAATCCACCGATCGCCCCTCCTAAGCCTAGTTTAAACCCAGCCCCCAAATGCGCATTAAGATTAACTTGAGAAAACAAAGTCGTAAAGCTATCGGTAGGAGCTGCCCCCGTTTCCTTATTGAGACTTGCATTATTAAACCCCCATTTCGTAAAAGTCTCTGCCGAGCCACTTACTGAAAAGTCAAATGCTGCAACTTGGCTCATACTTAAACCCCAAAAAGCTATATTTGCATATATTAACTTTTTCATTTTTCTTCCTTTCTGATAAAAATTTACGTATTTTTAAAAATACAATATGTATTTTAAATTTTATAAACTTATTTTTCTCTTAACGGAATCTTTTCTTAATATACACTACTCTTTTCATATTTTAAGCACAAATGCAAAATTCTAACACTGCCATACGCACACATACACCATTTGTTACCTGCTCTAAAACCTTGCATCGCGGATCTCTTAGCACTTCATCATCAATATCAATATTGCGATGCACAGGTCCGGGGTGTAAAACAACCACATCTCTATCTCCTAAAATATCAGCAGTAATGCAATATTGTGCAGCATAGTCTTTGAGCGAGCCATAAATTTGCTTATCATGCCTCTCTGTTTGTGTGCGCAAACTCATAAAAACATCAACTTCTTTGGCTATATCGCGCAAATGTGTAGTGGTAGGCAATGTCGTAGGTGGGAGAAAATGCGGAGGCGCGACTAAAATGACTTCTAAACCAAAGCGCGTAAGTAGCTCTATATTGCTATTTGCTACACGTGAGTTTTTAATATCACCAATAATGGCAATTTTTTTGCCTTTTAGATTACTAAAACTATCGCCAAAGTGCTCTTTTAATGTAAGCAAATCAAGCATAGCTTGCGTAGGGTGTGCATGTGCGCCATCACCAGCATTAATAATAGGGCAACTCACCTGTGATTTTAGATAATATCCTGCCCCTGCATTTTTATGGCGGATAATAATGGCATTGGGCTTCATTGCATTGAGATTGGCTGCTGTATCAGACATACTCTCCCCCTTTGTCGTAGAGCTTCTACTCACATCAAGTCGCACTACATCAGCGCTTAGACGTTTAGCAGCAATCTCAAAGCTAGAAAGCGTGCGCGTGGAATTTTCAAAAAAAATGGTAATAATGGTTTTATTTTTAAGATTCTCTCTATGGCGCATATCTTTATATGTTTGAGCTTGCAGGAGGATAGATTGTATTTGAGAAATACTCAGATCGCTTGTGCGGAGAAGATGGCGAGGGGTGTGCATGAAAATCCTTTGATGATGAGATAAAGTATTGTAGCAACTTTGTGCTAAAATTGCATAAGCTAGCCTACTATGCAAGACATACAAGACAAGTGATACAAGGACAGACGTGCATATTCTCATATATTTTTTGATAATGCTTATTATTTGTGTTCAAGGATGTAGCGATTTTTATGCAAAAGACTTCATACATATAGCTTCAGCCACTCAAGGCACAAAAGAAGAAAACACACAAAAAGAGCGCGAAATACAAGCTATGCGCAAATCACAAATTTTACAAGATGAGCATACTCGTGTGCTGATGATTGTACGCTATGTCAATGAAATTGATAGCACATTATTGCAAAATGGCAAAGAAGAAGTGTTTTTAGTAGAAGTATATGCAAAAGATGAGACACTAAGCCCTAATCTCTTTAGCTTTACATTAAGCAATACCTACAAAAGCACTCAAGCAAATGCTATTATCAAGCTAAGTAAAGAAGAGCTCGCACAATTTGCACCAGATATTATCTATAATGATGTCTATAAAGTGAGTTTTGCTCACATGGGAGCAAGGGGTAGGGATAGTTTAAAATTGCTAGCCCATATCAAAGGTATAGGCGATATGAGCTTTGATTTTGGCTATGCAAAAGCAAAAAGCAATCTCACAAAATAATGCAACGACTCGATCAATACTGCACTGCACTCCTCTCTTCTCGCACAAAGGCACAAGAGGCTATCGCGCTAGGTTGCGTTAAGCTCAATGGTAAAGTGATTTATAAAAATGCCACCCTCTTAAAAGATGATGATACAATACAAATTGACACACAGCACTTACTCCTTGGGAGGGCGGGTTATAAGCTTAGGAGCTTTATTGATACACTAGAAGAGAGGCAAATATGGGCAAAGGGCTATTTAACTCACAAAAGGGTATGTGATATTGGCTCAAGCACTGGGGGATTCACTCAAGTGCTTTTAAGCCACAATGTATTGCAAGTGGTGTGTATTGACGTAGGCAAAAACCAACTTCATGCCCATATCCGCGATGATAAGCGTGTAGAAGTATTTGAAGAGTGCGATATAAGGGACTTTAAAGATGATAGAATCTTTGATCTTGTCGTGTGTGATGTAAGCTTTATCTCGCTCTACAAATTATTAGAGAGTTTTAAGGCACTTCAAAGCAGGGAATACATCTGGCTTTTTAAGCCACAATTTGAAGTGGGCAAAAATGCCAAAAGAGACAAAAAAGGCGTGCTTAAAGATAAGAATCTAGGACTAAAGGCATTAGAGAAGTTTTGCCAATATGTGCAAAATGATTTTCACATCATACACACTCAAAAAAGCGCACTTTTAGGAAAGGAAGGAAATGAAGAGTTTTTTATCTATGTCAAGCGATGAGCATATACAAGGCTTAGCATTAGGCAAATTTGATGGTATGCACTTAGCGCATAAGGCGTTATTTGAGTATCTTCCAAACCAAAGTGTGCTTTTATGCATACAAAGCCAAAACCCAGCCCTCACTCCTAACAAAGAACCCTATAGTCCATTTCCTATTATTTCTATTGCGTTTCAAGAGATTATGCAATGGAGTGGGGAGTATTTTATGCAAATACTTAAGGAAAAATTCCCATTATTAGAGGTGTTAGTCGTGGGATATGATTTTGCCTTTGGTAAAGATAGGGCTTTTAATGCAAGCGATTTGGCACATTTATTTGATAAAAAGATTATTATTATGCCAGAATTTTGCATTCATGGAATGGGCGTTCATTCAAGTTTAATTCGCGAATTTATACATCATGGAGATATGGATAATGCAAAGGATATGCTCGGGCGATACTACCATGTGCAAGGTTCAATCATCACAGGGCAGAATCTTGGCTCAAAAGCACTCTATCCAACCATCAACATACAAACACAAGGCTATGTACTCCCACAAGATGGCGTATATGCAAGCTTTACAGAGCTTGAGGGAGAGCTTATGCCAAGTGTGTCATTTATAGGGCATCGCCTAAGCACAGATAGACATTTTAGTATTGAAACCCATATCCTTAATAAAGCCATCCCTCAAATACAATCTATACAAGCACGTATATACTTTATCCACAAAATACGCGATAATCAAAAATTTAATGACTTAGCTCTCTTAAAACAGCAAATATCACAAGATATTAAAATATCTCAAAATATCTTAGCACAAGTAGATAGAGCCTATCTTTTATAGACTAACGTAGTGCTAGTGGCTAAAGTTAGTGGCTAAAGTTAGTGGGTAATATGTTTATCTTGTATTTTGTGTGCAAATTGATTTGATAAATAGCAATCAATGTAGATTCTATATAAAAATGGTTCTTTTCCCTCAAAATGTGGCACAATAATAGCAAACTCATGCTGCCCTCCGGGGGCAATCTGGGCATTAAAAAATGTCCCTGAAGAGCTTTTAGGGAAAATGGAGTTTATCACATTCATAATCTTACTCCCGCTCTCATCGCGCACCTCATTAACCGCTACATAGCATTGACTAATAGGGATTTTACCCTTATGGGTAATCTCACCTGATACAAAAAATCCTTTTGTGTATTGCATAGCATGCGCACTTGTAATATTAACCTCAGTGGTATAAAAAACATTTTTCATAACAAAATGCAAGACAAAGGGTGCAGCACAAATCACCCCAGCAGAGAGAAAAAAGAATATTTCAGCGATAAATCTCCTCCCCCTTAAAAGTAAGCCAAGTGTAAAAATCATAATAAACACAAAAAAAAGTGCTAAAAGCAGGGCAAGCTCATATAAAGAAATATATGAAAGCATTTGTATAAGAAGTGCTTTAAAATCCTCAATCATCTTATATGCCCTAAGGTGAGGTACGGGAGGCTTTCTCTTCTATGCCGCTTTGATGAGTGCGTCTTTGCAATTCTTGCAAGATAAGTTCAGGAGAGATATTTGCTAAAGCTAAGCCTACAAGCATATGGTAAAGCAAATCTGCACATTCATAAATAATGGCTTTTTGCTCATTGTCTTTAAGCGCAAAGCATAATTCTCCTGCTTCTTCGATAATTTTCTTCCCTATAGTATTTACTCCCTTTGCTAAAAGCAAGGCACTATAGCTATGGCTAATATCCCCTCCCTTGCGAGATTGTATAGTATGATAAAGCTCATCAAGGATATGATATATGCCATGCTTTAATGGCGGACTATCTGTAAGTGTATTATCTGTAAGTGAAATTTGCTTAAAAAAGCAACTTTTCTCTCCGGTATGGCACGCCACGCCGACTTGCTCCACCATAAACACAAGACTATCATTATCGCAATCTAAAAATACTTCTTTAATATGCTGTGTATGTCCGCTTTGCTCGCCTTTTTGCCAGATTCTCTGTTTGGAGCGAGAAAAGTAGTGAGCTATATGTGTTTGTAGGCTAAGTTGAAGTGATTCTTTTGAAGAGTAGGCAAGCATTAGCACCTGCTTACTCTCTTGGTCTTGGGCGATAGTGGGGATAAGCCCATTCTTTGCCCAATCAATCGCACTCAGCACATCTTGCATAAATTATTGCCCTATGACTGCACTTTTTTGCTTGCTTTTAGAATCTACCCAAATATTTGGCACTGCCCCGCCGGGGGTTAAGAAAATTTGTGCATTCGCATTTTCTTTTAAGGCTTCATTAAATTTACCTTGCGTTTCAATCTGACGTAATTCAAGCAAACGTTGTGAGAGGCTTTCATTCACAAGGCGATTAGCTTCACTTTGCCCTTTTGCCTCAATCTCTAGCGCATCAGCCTTACCCTTTGCCCTCTCACGCAAGGCATTTGCTTCTTCTTTTGCTTTTTGGGCATCTCTTTTGGCAAGCTCAACACCCTCAATACGCGTTTTTACCTGCTCTGGCAACACAATCTCGCGCAATTGGATAGATACAAGCTTTACTGGTTGATTGGGCGTTGCATCAAGCTTGCTTTTAAAGCCTGTATAAATAAGATTTGCTACCTCGTCTCTTTTAGTGGGTAGCTCCTCTGTGGGGTAATTCCCAACCGCACTCCGCACGACATCACGAATAACGGGATTAATGATTTTTTGCTCCCATGCTGTGCCATATTCAGCAATCGTAGCAGGAACTTTCTCACGCTCTAACTGATATTGCACGGTAAGCTCTATAGAAATAGTCATACCGCTTGTATCCATCACATTAATAGCATCATTGCGTAAAATGCTTTGCTCACGTCCGATATTACCCATATCCTCAATGCGTGAGAAGTTAATAGTCCTCACCTTTGTATCTACAATAATCACATCTTGAATAATAGGCACAAAGAAATGTAATCCCGGATCAAGCGGCTTAGGGTCATATTTCCCTGTAGTTACCTTAATACCCACTTCCCCAGCATTCACAATCACAAAAGGACGCGCAGCAATAAAAATCACAATAAACAATATAATAACAATAAGCACGCCTAAGGTCTTACCGCTAGGCATAGAAGGCATTGGGAAAGATTCCATATTAAAGCCATTATTGCCTCTATTATTCCTATTGTTATTGGGACGATTATTGCCACCCCCTTGATTGTTGTTTTTCTGCTCTAATGAAGCTTTTTCATCAATTTGGGCACGTTTTTTCTTTAAATGCTCATTTAAATCAATAGGCATTGTATCTCCTTAATCAATATAAGTTAAATAATGTGCGTATTTGGGATTTTCTCCATTCACAAGCTTAAAAAATGCACTCTGCAATGCCTTTGTCATTTCTCCAGCCTTACCATTGCCAATAATACGAGAATCAAGCTCGCGCACGGGTGTAACTTCTGCTGCCGTACCTGTGAAAAACGCTTCATCAGCAATATACACCTCATCACGCGTAATGCGACGCTGCTCTATGGGAATACCCATATCTCTAGCAAGCTCCATAATCGTGGCTTGCGTGATAGATTCTAAAGTATTATCATAAGATGGTGTAATAAGCTTGCCATTACGAACGATAAAAAAGCACTCCCCCGTGCCCTCAGCCACAAAGCCATTATCATCAAGTAATAATGCCTCATCGCAACCACAAGAGATTGCCTCATGCTTTGCCATTTGTGAGTTAAGGTAATTTGCAGCTGCCTTTGCTTTACCCATAGTGGCTTTTACGGGGTTGCGTACAAAAGAGCTTATCTTTACCTTAATGCCATTATTCATACCCTCTTCACCAAGATACGCACCCCATTCCCATGAGGCAATAGCTACATTCACAGGAGCAGCCATATGAGCTACACCCATAACACCATAGCCTAAATAAATAATAGGGCGAATATATACATTACTTTTATATTCATCTTTATTTGCCCTCAAAAGCTCTACTTGTGCGCACTCTAACTCTTCTTGTGTATAAGGGCATTTAATACATACAATCTTGGCAGAATCTAAAAGTCTTCTTGTATGGTCTTTTAAGCGGAAAATAGCCAAGCCTTTTTTTGTCATGTAGGCTCTTGTGCCCTCAAATACGGCATTGCCATAGTGCAAAGTATGGCTAAGGATATGCGTTGTCGCCTCTGCCCAAGGCACAAGCTTGCCATCTTTCCAAATATATTTTGATTCTTTCATTCTAGGATACCCTCCATTCATATTGTAAAATAGTGGTTTCTCAAAATAGCCTTTGATTGTAACAAAAGTTTTATAACAAACCCTTTGCTTTATGTCGCTTTATGGCTTAAAGCCTCACTTTTCTCCTCAAGCAATAAATACTGCGTGATTTTCTCTTCTAGCTCAGATTCTAAACTTTGCAATTCTTGTGCTAGGGCTTTTATATCCTGCTTTTGATATTCTTTAGGATTACTTAATAGTGCTTGGAGGGCTTTTTGCCTCTGCTCTAAGCTTTCTATCTCGCAAGGGAGGGAATCTAGCGCTCTTCTCTCATGGTAGCTTAGCTTTTTATTTGCTTTTTTAGGCATATCACTTAGGGCTGCCATATTGTGGTGTTCTTCTCTTTTTTGTGTGTTTTCAAAATCACTCATATATGCTAAATCTTTAGCAATATCTAAATATTCGCTATAAGAGAGATAGCTCTGGCTTATTACGCCATTTCCTTCAAAAATAAGGAGTTTTTGCGCGATTTTATCTACAAAATATCGATCATGGCTTACAAAAATCACCGCACAACCAAGGCTTAAAAGATACTCCTCAATAATATTAATTGTTTGTATATCCAAATCATTAGTAGGCTCATCAAGGAGGAGCACATCAACTTCCTTTGTGAAAAGCAAAGCCAAGGCTACTCTAGTTTTCTCTCCACCACTAAGAGAACCCACTTTTTGAAAAAGCAATGCTTTTGGGAAGAGAAAATTTTTCAAATACCCATATACATGCAAATGTTTGCCCCTTACATTGATATGCTCTCCCCCATTGGGGCAAAAAGTTTGCAATAAGTCTTTATCATCTTTAAGCATGGTTGTATGCTGGTCAAAATACCCTATGCTTATATCGCCCACTTTAATCACCCCCGAATCTGGCTTTTGCTCTCCTAAAAGCATTTTAAGCAAACTCGTTTTCCCTGAGCCATTGTGCCCGACAATAGCAATCTTCTCACGCGATAAGATTCTTAAGCTAAAATCCCTTATTAGGCATTTCTCACCTATGCTTTTAGATAAATGCTCAATCTCAAAAAGGCATTTTTGATTATTGCTACTTTGTGTTTGATTAAAAGCTTTTTGCTCTCGCTCTAGCTCAAGGCGCATTTTGCGTATTAAAGCTGGATTTGCCCTAGACTCCTCACGCATAGCTAAGATTCTCTTTTTCCGCCCTTCATTTCGCTTAGTCCGTGCTTTCACACCGCGTCTTAGCCATTCTTCTTCTGTTTTAAGAATCTTAAGAAGCTTTTGGTGCGCTTTATCCATATTTCTTAGAATCTCCGCCTTTTTACTCAGATAGTCTTTATAGCCACCATCAAAGCTAGTTAATAAGCCATTATCTAGCTCTACAATGCGCGTTGCGACATTATCAATAAAATACCTATCATGGCTAATAAACACTAAAGTAACATTCGCCCTTACAATAAAGTTTTCTAAAAATTGCACCATTTGCACATCAAGGTGATTGGTAGGCTCATCAAGTAATAAAATATCACAAGGCTGCAAAAGCAGACTTGCTAAAGCCACTCGCTTCTGCTCCCCACCACTTAAGGAATTTACCAATCTATGCTCAAATGCACCAAGCTCAAAATGCACTAAAATCTCTTCAACCAATGCCTCCAAATCCCAAACTTTATATGCGGTGAGATAGGCACTCAAACGTTCATATTCCTCAATAATTTCTTTACTCACACAATCTTTAGCCATGTCCTCATGCAAGGATTCTAAACGATTATGCGCAATCCTAATTTCACCCATACTTTCTATAAGCACGTCTTTCACACTTGCATTGGGGTTAAAAAGAGGTTTTTGGGGAAGAGAGAGAATCTTTAAATTTCTCACCCCTATACGTTGCCCGCTATCACTTTGTAACTCCCCTAACATAATGCCTAAAAGAGTAGATTTGCCCGAGCCATTTTGACCAATAAGGGCGATTCTCTCTTGTTGAGAGATATGGAGGGAAATGTGATTTAAAATCACTTTATGGTCATATTGCTTGCTTACATCTTGTAAGGATAAAAGTTTCATTTAAACTCAAAGGTCTTAATTTGCGCCAAAGACAAAATAGCAAAATTTGTATTTTTATTCCGTTTTGATTCCTTACCTGCCTTGATGATTGAAGCGGGCGTATTAAAGCGCAATTCTGAATCAATATAGATAAGCTCAAAAGTCTGGCGATTAACCGCACTAAAATATTCAATTTCCTTATGGAAAATCACTACATTATAAAACTTGCTTGCTGACATAATTTTAATCTTAAGCTCCAAGCCAAAAGTTGGATTATCTGTAAAAATCAAAAAATCTTTTGTGTTTTTGGCAATATAGCGATGATAGTATTGATATATAGCATACTCATTTTCACGCAATTTGCCTTTATCAAGCATTTTTGTGTGATTCCCTAAAAATGTCATCGCACAAAATGGGCTATTGATATTATGTTTGAAAAATACATTTTTAATCGCAACAGAAGACATACCAAGCTTCCATAGCTTATTATCAATATGTGTAGCACATACATCCATAGCGTCTTTTGTTTTATTGATTAAAAGCTCATACATTTTTTTTAAACACGCCTTCAAATTTCACAAGATTTTCTTTCTTAAAATTATCTGCTAATGCCTTAAGCCTATCAATAGTGGCATTAATGATTTTAATATCAGATTCTGCTTTGGCGATAATAGCCTTTGTCTTTACCTTACGTTCTTCTAAAAGCTTTGGGTCGCCCTTTTTGGCATCAATCTTAGACTGGATAGAACGTAGCTCCATAGAGCCCACGCGGATTTTATTTTGCAAAGAGAGCTTCTTTTCATTAAAAGTATCAATCGCTCTTAGCACGCCTTTATAATGGTACTGCGCATCAAGGAAACATTCTGAATAAATTTTATCTGGAGTGAGATTTGTATTTGCCTGAAAATGCCTATAGGAATATTCAAGCTTCTTTAATACCGCCAAGTCATCGGTAAAATTATCAATCGTAATATGCCTATCATTAAAGATAAGATAATCAATCGCCTTTTGCAAATAAGGCTTAATCACAATATAACTAATCTTTTTTTGTGGGTCTTCATTCCCATCTTCCATACCGCTAAGAGAATTAAGGGCATTAAATTCATCTTGAAAATAGCTTTTAATCGTTTCAGGGATAGGTGTGCTTATTTGTATGCTATTAAGCTTAAGGTAATTTGTCTCTGTGAAAATCTGCTTTGCAATCGCAGCTTTTGCGTCTATTTCTTTGCTTTTAAGCTCATCATCTGTATTTGTGCGCCAAAAATCAATCTCTCGTATCAAGCCACCCTCTGGGAAACTCTGGTATTTTGAAGCCTTACAGCTTGTTACCCTATCATTGCCATCATCATCAAGCCGAAACTCCACAAGCATACCCGCAATAGGCATCATACGTTGGTCATGCCAATGTTTTTCACGCAATTCGTAAATCTTTTTGTTCGCATTAATAATGACACCATTTTTTGTTTGGCTAGAATACCTTAAAATCTTACCATGCACTCTTTGACTCCTTAACTTGCCTCATCGCCTCCACAGCAACTACTAAAATTTGTTAAAAAGTTTTTATTGTAACCAAAATAAAAAAATATTTATAAGATTCCCAAAATCTTTATGCTATAATCTCCGCTCTTATTTTAGGCGAATCTGTTTATTTTTGCATTTATTAATGCTTTTGTATCGCCAATCTTTACGCACTCATAAAAAGCATATTAAATAAACTTAATGCCACAAAATAGCGGCTATTAAGTATAAAGGATACCTTATTAAAAAACTATATTTTTATATCGCTCTTAATATCATTGTTATTTTTCTCTCCATTGCGACCATTATTGGGGATAATGGTCTTGTGGGCGATTTTGGCGTGAAGTTTGCTCATGCTAATATTGATATTTTTGGCTATGTAGCCTATATATATTTGCCTCTTTTGCTTTATCCGCTTTATGCTTTATATAAAAATGCTAATCTCACCTTTAGGCGCTTAGAGCTTGGTGTATCATTTTCTCTATTGTTTATTGCTATCTTGCTCTTGCAATCTCTCATCTTTGAAAAAGGTTCTTTTGGCAATAGCTTAATGTTCTTCCTCAAAGATTATATTGGCTATTTAGGCGTATGGGTACTTGATATATTTTTCTTTCTCTTCTCATGGCTTATTTGCACGCAACGCAATATAGACCTCCTCCTCAAACAGACAAAACACAAAACCCTAGTTATACTTGATATAACTAAACACCTATCTCTGCGCTATTTTCAGGCTACTAAGGCATTTTGCATTCATCTCAAAGCATATCTTACGCCATTACTACAAAGGCTTTTTAATAGAAAACAACGCATTATTGATTTACAAAATGCCCTGCAAGAAGAAACAAAGCAAGCAAGTTATAACTTTAAAGATGTGGTGGTGGAGAAGAGTTTTGATGAATCTCATCAATCTTACCATCATACCCATGCTGCCGCCCCTCATAATGAACATTCACAAAAAGAACAGCCCATTCCTGCAAAGTCTCAAACATCTGAGCCAACACTGCATTTAGAGCTAATTAATGCTACAGGAGAAGAAGTAAAGCTAAAAGACTTTTTTGAAACCCAGCTTGCAGCCCACCAAGATATGCTAAAAAATCTCAAAAGCCATATTGCCCTTACTCAGCCTGTTATCAACCTCTCACAACCAACATTATCTCACACAAGCAAAAATAGCATTAAAGAAGATACACAAGCCTCCCTAGAACAATCTTTAGAGCAAGCAAATACTGTTCATACAATCCCCACGCCACCGCCACGTCCGCTTAATCCTGATGTATTTCTTAAGCCCATCCAAACACAAGTCCAAAATGAAAACACACAAGCTTCACAATCGCATACACTCCAATCTATAGCCACCTCACTTGCACCAAATGCAGCAGAAGATTCTAAACAAACACCTCCCCATACACCTAATGAGCAAACACCAGAGCAAATCAATACGCAACAACACCAAGAGAATCACCAAAATAATGAAATAAATCAACAAGTAGATACCCAAGCACAAAGTGAAGATAATCAACCTCCCAAACATGACAACTTAATAGACAATCGCGTAGAAAATAGCGCTTCTTTGAACGCTCCTTTAAATGAAATATCTCAAGCGCAAAATACACAAACGCCCATTCAAACACCAGCACCCAAAATAGAGCAGCCTTCACAAAATATGCAAGAAAATACACAAAGCTCACCACAAGCCATACCTCAAAGCCCCATTGCAGCACAAGAAAACTCACGCCAAGAAGCCCCATTGCAACAAAATCTCAAGAATCCTACACCCCAAACTTCCACACAATGGCTAGATTCTATCGTGCAAGAAATCCCCGCACAAACCCCTAAAGTGCCAAGTCATAACCATTTAAATATCACTGAACTTGATGAAAATAAAGAGCTCCTTAATGAACTTGAATATGGTAAAATCGATAAGCCCAAACACTTTAAACTCCCTCTCACAAGCTTTCTTAATCAACCAGAACATAAAGAGGGAGAAATTGATGAGGTTGAGATTGACCGCAAGATAGAAGAGCTACTTACCAAGCTTAAAATGTTCCGCGTGGAGGGAGATATAGTCCGCACTTATTCTGGTCCTATTGTAACCACCTTTGAGTTCCGCCCCGCTCCCAATATAAGAGTAAGCAAGATTCTTGCCTTAGAAGATGATATTAAGCTAGCCCTAAGTGTGCCTGCTATCCGCATTCAAGCCCCAATACCGGGTAAAGATGTCGTAGGTATTGAAATACCAAATAACACCACACAAACCATTTATCTACGCGAAATCTTAGAATCTGCCCTTTTTAAAACTTCTGCTTCACCGCTCACACTCGCACTGGGTAAGGATATTATTGGCAATCCTTTTATCACAGACTTAAAAAAGGCTCCGCATTTACTTATTGCCGGGACTACAGGGAGTGGGAAAAGTGTGGGGCTAAATGCAATGATACTCTCCCTGCTTTATAAAAACACGCCTGATAATCTTAAGCTTCTAATGATTGACCCAAAAAAGGTAGAGTTTAGCATTTATGCCTCTATCCCTCATCTTATCACGCCCATTATTAGCGAGCCTAAAAAGGCTATCATAGCCCTTAATAGCGCAGTGGCAGAAATGGAAAAACGGCTTGAATTAATGAGCGAAGCCTTTGCTAGGGACATTGATACTTACAACCGCAAAATGCTTGATGAGGGAGGCAAGAAGCTCCCTTACCTGGTGATTATCATTGATGAATTAGCAGATTTAATGATGACAGGCGGCAAGGAAGTAGAGTTTGCCCTAGCGCGCATAGCCCAAAAGGGTCGTGCTTCGGGGATTCATATCATTGTAGCCACACAGCGCCCAAGCGTAGATGTGCTCACAGGCTTAATCAAAGCAAACCTCCCCTCACGCATTAGCTATAAAGTAGGGAGCAAGATAGATTCTAAGGTGATTCTTGATGGCTTTGGTGCAGAATCTTTACTTGGCAGAGGCGATATGCTTTTTAAACTCTCAGATAGTCGAATCATACGGCTCCACGCCCCTTGGAACACAGAAGAAGAAATTGAAAAAATCACTGATTTTTTAAGGGCTCAACAAGAAGTAGAATATGACAAAAACTTTATGCTTGAAGAGAGAAATGAGCCAAACTTCCCTTATGAGAGGGATAGCAATAATGGAAGTGATCTCATTACGGAGGCAAAAAATATCATCTTGCAAGATAGAAAAACTTCAGCAAGCTATTTGCAAAGAAGGCTCTCCATTGGCTTTAATAAAGCTTCAAATATCATTGAACAACTTGAAAAAGAAGGATTCTTATCAAAACCCGATAGCAGCAAAGGCACGCGTGAAATCATCGGGCAATAAAGGGCTAGGGCTTAAGAAGTATTTATCTTAAGTTTATACAATCCACATATCAAAGACACAAGGAGTATGTATGAAATACGCGCACTTATATTTATGTTTGTCTCTTATCTTCCTATCTCATGCCTTATCCATTGACTTTATAGAAGCACCTAAAGTCCAAAAGCGCATTACCCCTCAAGGAAGTAATGACACACTCTACTCCTTTAACTCCTCCATAGAGCAAGCCAAAAAGGCTGTTGTGAATATCTCCACGCAAAAAAATGTAAGTAACCAACTTCCTAATCACCCGATGTTTAATGACCCGTTTTTTCAGCAATTTTTTGGCGATATTTATGGGCAAATTCCCAAAGAACGTATAGAAAGAAGCTTAGGGAGTGGGGTGATTATCTCAAGTGATGGATATATTATTACCAATAACCATGTCATTGATGAGGCGGATAAAGTGCTTGTTTCACTCTCAGATAGCTCTAAAGAATATACCGCCAAGGTTATTGGCACAGATGCTCGCAGCGATTTGGCTGTGATTAAAATTGAGGCAAACAACCTCTCTCCTATTAGCTTTGCAGATAGCTCTCAAGTGCTTATTGGCGATGTAGTTTTTGCGATAGGTAATCCCTTTGGCGTGGGGGAGAGTATCACGCAAGGGATTGTATCTGCGCTCAATAAAAGCGGCATTGGTATTAATGATTATGAAAACTTTATCCAAACTGACGCCTCAATTAATCCGGGCAATTCTGGAGGGGCTTTGGTGGATTCTCGTGGGGCGCTTATTGGGATTAATACTGCCATTCTCTCACGTACAGGGGGGAATCACGGCATAGGCTTTGCCATACCATCAGATATGACTAAAAAAATCGCCAAAGAGCTCATTGAAAAAGGCAGTATAAAAAGAGGCTTTTTAGGAGTGGGGATTCAAGATGTAAGTGAAGATCTCAAAGAAAGCTATGGGGATAAAAATGGTGCTGTAATCATTAGCCTTGAGCCTCAATCTCCCGCTGCAAAATCAGGGCTTATGGTGTGGGACCTTATCACACATGTCAATGGTAAAAAAATATCCAGTGCCGCAGAGCTAAAAAACCTCATCGGTATGCTCTCTCCTAATGATAAGGTTGTAGTCAAATTTATCCGCGATAAACAAGAGAGGGTAGCACAAATCACGCTTGCAGAGCTCAAAGATTCTAAAACGCATGATACCCAAAATAGCTCAAATACCCCCAATAGCTCCATGCTAGAGGGTTTAAGCGTAGAGGAGCTTACCCCAGTGCTTAGACAACGTTATAGAATCCCAAGTAATATTGATGGCGTTGTAGTCTCAAAGGTAGAGCCTAACTCTAAGGCAAAAAATGCAGGCTTTGAAGTGGGGGATATTATCGCGCAAGTAGAAAATATCGCCATTAAAAAACCAGCAGATTTAAACAATGCTTTTGCACGCTTAAAAGATAAAAATAAAAGAATTCTCATCTATAGTGGTAATGGCACAAAAACCATACTGATTAAATAAGAAAACTCAGTGATTACATTAGACAACAAGCAATTCATCACCATTAAAGAAAAGCTCTATAAATATTGTGGCATATACCTTGATGAATCTAAGCTCCAAATGGTGCAGAATAGAATCTGCTATCTTATGGATGAGATGCACATACAGGATATGGACAAGTTGCTTTATAGTATTGATAATAACACGAAAACAAAACAGCATTTTATTAATGCCTTTACCACCAATAAAACAAACTTTTTCCGTGAAGTTTTTCATTTTGAAGATATGATTAACCGCTCGCTCCCCGCACTTTTTAAACTCGATAAACCCATAAAAATTTATTGTGCTGCAAGCTCTACGGGGCAAGAGCCATATTCTATCGCTATGAGTGTGCTCTATATGAAAAAGCTCTGCAATAGCCATATACCTGTGAGCATTATCGCCACTGATATTGATACTGATGCCTTAACTGAAGCAAAAGGGGGTGTATATAAAATTGATTTTAGATATGAGAAATTCCCGCATTGGTGTAATATTGATGAATATTTTGAAGAGATTGGAGGTAACCAAACGCACTCTTCTATACACCAACTCAAAATCAAAGATGAAGTAAAATCAATGGTTACCTTTAAACAACTCAATCTCTTTGATAAGCACTATCCTTTTAGACGCGAGGAATTTGATATCATCTTTTGTCGAAATGTCCTTATTTATTTTAAGCCAGAAGACCAGCAGCAAATTCTATCAAAGCTTATTGACACGCTAAAAATTAATGGGACATTTTATCTAGGGCATTCTGAAATCCTCTATGATATGGCTGCAAAATTTGACAAACTTGGTAATAAAACTTATATAAAATTAAAGGTATAAATAATGTTAAAAACAGAAAGTATAAAATATCATCCCGATGTAGCCCTAAAGAGCAATCCTTGTAAAGTTATTCGTAGCAAACTAATAGTTATTGGTGCTTCTACTGGTGGGGTTAATGCCCTCTCATATATATTCTCCGCCCTTAAAGGGCAATTCCCTCCCATAGCAGTGGTGCAGCATATCCCTCAAAGCTTTGGCTCATCTTTTGTGAAACGGCTTAACACTATTTCAGAGCTTAATATCTGTGAAGTCACTTCCAAAGTCCCACTCAAAGCTAATCATGTCTATATCGCAGAGGGTGATAAGCATATGGCAATTGATTTTGCCCTTGATTCATATTATGCCTATCCCCTTAATGAGGAAAAACGTATCTCTCGCCATAAGCCAAGTGTCGATATTCTCTTCCGCAGTGCTAACAATGCCGCAGGGGCATCAGCACTTGGCATTATCCTCACAGGTATGGGAGATGATGGCTGTATAGGGTTGAAAGAACTATATACCAATGGCGCACAAACATTAGCAGAAAGTGAGAGTGATTGTGTAGTATTTGGTATGCCTAAAAAAGCCATTGAAATGGGAGCAGTAAGTGAGGTCTTAAATCTTGATGGTATCATTCAACGTATTATTGAATACGCCAACAATCCACTAAAGCAAATACTCTCTCCCACCCACCCCTGCAAGGGGTCAGAAGAAGCGAGCAAGAAATAAAAAGGCGATTAAAAGTAATACAATAGAAATATTAGGATAATAAAGCACACACCTCTAAAAGTGTGAAGCCTTATTTTTAGAATCTTTAATACACTTAAAAATCAAAGCGAATTTCTGCCCTTGTCTTACCAAAGGTTACATCACCAAGCCATTGAGCATAGAAGAGATTAAATTTAAGTTTCTCACTTAACGCGTAGGTAAGTGAAGGAGCGACTTCAAAAAAATCAATCCCCTTTGCATTTTCTTTCATATTTGGAGCCCTTGATACATTCACATAAGCATAGTTATTATCTCCACTAATGTAGCTTATATCAAGCCCTATTTTAAGCGGCGCAGTGAGCTTAAAATCTATAGCCCCATAGCCTACGATAATACTTGTGCCATCTCTACCGCCTGAACCCAATATGCCAAAGCCCTCGCTTGAAGAATTGATATTATTACTCCATATTTTACCAGCAGTGCTTATGCCCCCTGTAGAAGTAAGAAGCACACCATAGCCATCACCAAAGCTCCCTAAAAACCCTAGCTTTGCTCCCAAACTCCCAAACTTCGCACCTAGTTGGATATTATATATCCCTCGATTTTTTGCAAAATCAGTATTAGTAAGCCCATTGTATGTTGGGAAAGTATTGGTATTACTCCAAGTTGCAATATTTCCATATGGAAGCGTATTAACTTTGCTTAGTTGATAAAAAGGCGTAGAATTGACCCCCGCTGCTGCTACTTGAGCCAAAACATAATACTTACCTATATCTGCCTTAAGCTCAACAAAGCCAAGATAGTCAAAAAGCCCTATAACATTTGCCACACTCGCCTTAAAGCTTAGCATATCTGCAATTTTGTTATCTTTTGGAGTGGCTAGGCTAAGCATAGTAAGATTATTCCCAAGCCCCCATGCACTATCAGTAATGGGTTTTGTGCTCATAGCATTGAAAGCATAGCCAAAGTTATTTGTAGCCCAGCTATCATAAAATGCAACACTCAACTCTAAAGGCTTAAACTTAAGGCTTCCGCGAGCCCCCAAACCCACATCTGTACTCTTATCAGTAAAGGTAGAGATGATATTCATTCTCCCCGCGTCAAAAGCAAATTTAACATTATCGCTATTAAACTTCTTGCTTCCATAGAGTTGGGCTATAGAAAATCTATCCGGAAAATTCCCATTATGTAAAGACAAAGCCTGATCCCCTTGCACATCTCCATGTGTTGAAGAGCCAAGTTTGGGCACACTGGAGCCTTGATTAAGATATACCCCTGCAGTCAAATTCCAACCATTAATTTCCTCACTTTTTGCATCAAGCTTAAAGCGATACTGCCATCTATCCCCATAGCCCTCTGCCCCATTTACGCCAGAATATCTTGCAAACGCAAACCCCTTAAATTCTAGTCCCTCAAACCAGCTTTTTAGCTCATCTTGTGCGCTTAAAGTAAGCACACTTAAAGCAAGCAACATTAATTGTTTTTTCATATTTCCCTCCTGTTTTTTGGATTATATATATTAGCATATAACGCCTAAATTTTATCTAATAAGCCATTGCATATACACAACTAAATAGCAAAACTCCTAGCAAAAGGGGTATAATAGAATCGTGCTAGCCTCCGCTACTTGCTATGGGCTTTATGCGCAAAGAAATTTTAAGAATAAATGGTGATTTGGGTAGAGATTCTTTACCTCCACTTCGTGCCCCTAAGAGCTGACAAAATAACAGCATTTACTCGTAATTCCAAAGCGATTCTTCCCCCTGCTTTGAAGTATCCCCCAATCAGTACAAATGCCTATTTCTTGACAAAAAAAAAGTTTTTCTATATAATCTCCGCCTATTTATTTGCTTTCATTTTATATTCCGGATTAGCTCAGCGGTAGAGTAGGTGGCTGTTAACCACTTGGTCGCAGGTTCGAATCCTGCATCCGGAGCCACTTCTTTAAACAATCTTTTTCATATCTTGTATAACACTGAAATTTTAGCATTCATCTTTGGTCGTCTAATATGCTTTTAGCTCATCGCAAGCATTTTTATCTTGCTTGAAATAACATTTGCGTTGCAAATCTTCATAAATCTTCAACTCTGCTTCTTCTTTTTGCTGGATTTTTGCACTCTCTTGTACCTTTTGGGCTCGATACTCCCTAAGCTGTAATTGATTAGCAATATACATAAACACACAAATGCCCACCATAAGCGCTACATCAATCTTGCGCAGTTTTTTTATCCGCTCACAAAAGCCACATCTCACTTCATTGCTCCTGCTTGTTTTTTACTTCATTGCGTAAAAATACCATAATACACTTAAGCACATCATCCCAATCCTTACTTGCCGATACCATACCTTTTTTACTCCCATCCCTATACACAAGTGTGATATTCTGCCCATAATGCAATATTTGTTTCAAATGGCACATATTTGCAAGCACCTTAATGCGTATAAGCTCTAAAAATGCTTTGCTTAGCTCATCAAGCGCACCAAATCTATCAAAAATTTCAGATTCTATCTCATTAACTTCACTCAAACTCGCACAAAATGAGAGCCTACGATAGAGCTCTAAGCGTAATTTATCACTTGCAATCAATACAGGATTCAAATAGGCATTAATATTAAGCTTTATATCACACTCACTCTCCTCTACACTGCCCTTGCCACTAAGATAATGTATGCACTCCTCTAACATACGCAAATACAACCCATAGCCGATATTTTTAATATGCCCGCTTTGTGCCTCACCTAGTAGATTCCCTCCGCCACGTATTTCTAAATCATAATACGCAAGATTCTCACCGCTCCCAAGATAGGAGTTTTTCTCTAATGCCATAAGTCGCTTCTTTGCCTCTGGAGTGATATGCTCCATATCATCAACCAAAAAATAGCAAAATCCCTCTTTATTGCCTCTCCCCACACGTCCACGCAATTGATGTAAATCTGCTATGCCAAACCTATCTGCTCCCGCTACGATAATAGTATTAGCATTAGGGAGGTGAATGCCAGATTCTATAATGCTTGTGCAAAGCAAAAGATTATATGTATTGCTCGCAAAATCACACATTATCACCTCGCTTGTGGCATTATCAATTTGAGAATGTAAAGTGGCAAGCTTAATTTGAGGCAGGAGGGCTTGGAGCTCTTTTGCCTTTTTGTCAATACTTGCGATATTGTTATGGATATAAAATACCGCACCGCCACGTCTTAACTCCCGCAAAATGACTTCTTTTAAAAGCTGGGGTTTGCCTGTTTTCACAAAAGTACGCACAGGGAGTCGCTCTCGTGGTGGAGTATACAGAGAGCTTAAAGACTTAATTTGAGAGAGCGCCATATTGAGCGTGCGAGGTATGGGCGTAGCACTCATACTTAAAAGATGAGTGTTTGCAGATAATGCCTTAATGCGCTCCTTTTGCTTCACACCAAATTTATGCTCCTCATCTATTACAATCAAACCAAGATTGCTAAACTCCGCGCCCAAAAGCGCGTGTGTGCCCACAACCACATCTATTGCGCCATTTTTAAGCGCTTCAAATAAAGCAAGCTTCTCTTTAGACTTTAAGAATCTATCACACCTTGCCACACGCACGCCAAAGGGCTCTAAGCGCTCCTTTAGGGCATGATAATGCTGCGTGCATAATAAAGTCGTAGGTACTATCATCGCCGCTTGATAGTGAGCAAGGCAGATGGCATATATCGCATTCATGGCTACTTCTGTCTTGCCAAAGCCCACATCGCCACTTAATAGTCGATCCATAACCTTGCCTGAAGATAAATCCGCATAAATCTCTTCAATGCTTCTTAGCTGGTCATCTGTGAGGGTGAAACCACAGGCATTTTGAAAGGCAATAAGCTTAGGCTCTTGTGTATCAATTTTCACGCCCTTTAATAAATTGCGTTTAGCAGCAAGCTCGATGATACCATTGGCTATTTCTAAGAGTTTTGCCCTCACTTTTTGCTTTAATTTTGCAAAGCTCGCCTTACCCAATCTATCAAGTATAGGTATCTGTGTAGAATCTGCCACATATCTATCAATCATATTGAGATTTTCCACTGGTAGCAAAAGCTTATCTTCACCCGCATAGGCAATTTCAATAAAATCCCGCTCCACTCCAGCAATTTGTATATTTTTAAGCCCCATAAAAAGCCCAATGCCATAATCGCTATGCACGACATACTCACCTTGAGAAATCTCATTAAGCTTTAAGGTAGGCTTTTTAGCCCTATGTTTAGGCGTATGGATATTGAGTGAGAGTATTAGCTCATCTGGGGTTATGAGATTGACAATCGCGCTAGAGTGTTTTATCTCTACTCCTTGCAAATCCACTTCATCAAAGGCTTTGAGCTTAATGTCATTGGAGCTAAGTAAGATAATATGCTTTTTATCATGTGCTTTTATCATCGAACCCAAATTTCTCGGATTAAAGAGTATATCGCTATACCCTTGAAGCTCTTGGCATAGGGGTAAAGATTCTATACTCTGCCACTCTAGGGCTTTATACATCGAATCTAAGCTATAAATCTCTTTGGCAGTATTGAGTGCTTGAGGAGTAAGCAGACTCTTATACACAAGGGGTAAAAACTGCGCCCGATCACCCAAAAACCAAAAGCCAAAGGAAGCCACATCTTTATTAAAGCCTTCAAAATCACTCTGCTCTACTTGAGATTGTATCTCCCTACTCTCCTCTGCGCTCAAAGAAAAAAGTGCCGGGAGCAACTCTAAGGTTTTTAACTCTAGGGGATTACTCATTTGCGTATGGACATCAAAAGATCGTATGCTCTCCACTTGTGTATCAAAAAAGGCGATTCTATGAGGATTCTCACTATGGGGGATAAAAATATCAATAATATCCCCTCTAAAGCTCACTTCCCCCTCTAATTCCACCACCTCTACACATTCATAGCCATACTCTATGATTTTCTCTTTTAATGCAAGGAAGTCATAATCTTTGCCGAGATTCAAAGTAAAGCTTTGCAATATGCTTTCTTTAGGGAGTGCATAAAGCACACTTGCAATAGGCGAGATAAGCACCTTAGGCGCACTTTGAGCATAAAACGCATGCAAAACATTGAGTGTATGCAAAAATTCTTCGCGAAATGAGCTTAAATCATCACCAAAATGCACTGGTAACTCAGGGAGGACAAAAGCCTTATGTGTTTGAAGAAAATCAAAGACCCAATAGGCATCTTGGGCTTGTTTAGAATCTTCTACAAGTAATAATTCATAAGAGAAATCCCCCGCTTTAAGAAGTCTATACAGACAAGATTGTATCAAACCTCTCTCCGATACTATTTGTCTTTTTTAGGTAATTCCAATGAGGCAATATCTGTCTTACTTGCTTTTTCTTTCGTTTTGCTTTCCCCCATAAATACCCCTTTGCGCTCAATGACAAATTCAGATGTGATAACCGTCCCCTCTACGCGCCCTTGAGGTTTAATCTCAAGCACATTTGAAGTGACACTTCCTATAAAGCGCCCGCTTACAATTAAAGATGCTGCTTTGACATCACCATGCACCAAACCGCTTTTACCCACCATAACAGTATCTTTAGAGTGAATATTCCCCTCAAATTCCCCATCAATATGTAATCTACAATCTGTGTTGATTTCCCCCTTGATTCTCGTACCTTGTGCGATGATAGTCGCCCCTCCTGATGAACTCACTCCATCAAGTTGTTTATTGTCGCTAACAAAGATTGCCATGCTACACTCCTTTCTTTTTCAAAAATTGAATCAAAATTGCTCATCTTCCATTCCATAAAATTTTTGGGGTCAATAACCTTACCCAAAAATCGTATCTCATAATGAAGATGCGGACCCGTGCTTTGTCCTGTGTTGCCACTATAGGCAATAAGCTGCCCACGTTTCACAAACATTCCTTTTTGCACAACTATTTTATTCAAATGAGCATAATAAGTCATAAACCCAAGTGAATGGTCTATTTTAACAAGATAACCATAACCACCAGTTGAAAAGCCAGCCGCATTTACAACACCATCGGCAGTCGCATATACGGGCGTATTTAAAGGCGTAGCAAAATCCACTCCCGTATGCAAATGCCGAGTGAAAAACAAAGGATGCACTCTATAGCCATAAGGTGCGGAAATGCGACTATAGGATTCCATAGGGTAGCCATTAGGGACAAACTTCATCACAAAAGCTTTCTGCGTGCCTGTGAGTGAGGCACTATCAATGCGATGCTCAAGGTTATTATCCATCTCCTCTGGTGTATGTAAGGGCACACCGATAATGCTCTCCAAATCCCCGACACGATTATCCACTCGTGTCATTTCTTCAATCCTCTGCCCGATTTGGATATTGAGTGTTTCATTTTTAGCAAGCATTTTTTCATAACGTTTGGCAATCGTCTCATTGAGTATAGACATCTTGCGAATCTCTGCACTGAAAGTTTTAATAGATATAACGCCAAAAGCCATAAGCGTCAAAATAAAGACTACAAAATAAAGACTAACTTGCTTGAAAATAGAGCTAACATTAAAATAACGCGACCCGTTCTGGTCGGTAATCATAAGAACAAGGCGAGATGATTTGTTTGAATCCATGTGCTCTTAAATATCAATAAGGCATGACGTATTCATCATTCTGATAGCTTACACGATAATTCTTAAGCTGAATAATATCATCAAGCGCCCACACTAAACTTTTCCAATCAATGGCGCTATTTACGCCAATAACTTGGGCAAAATTATCACTATTCCAATCTGTGTAATTTGCTACAGGCAAGGCAGAATCAATAAAGTGCAAATCATAATACAAACTTGCGCTTGAGCCACTATAGCCTATCACTTGCCCCTTAGTTACAAAATCCCCCTTTTGGACTATGACTTTACCTAAATGCCCATAATTTGAGGTAAATCCATAAGAATGCTGAATCTGTACAAGATGATTTTCACTCCCCGCTACCCGCACAGAATCAATAATACCATTTGCCGTGGCATACACGGGCGTATCTTGGCTCAGTGTATAAATCGAAGCACTCTTATGGGGAAACACTTTATTAATAAAACTACTCACAGGGTCGCCATTAGGGATAATCTTTAAAATCATATCTTTTTGCAACGAAGAGAGAGATTCAAGATCAATATTTTGGTTATTATGCGTTTCATGGTTGCGCTTATGGACATTAACGATATTTTCAAGCTCATTAATCTTGCTACTCACCTTTAAAAGCTCGCTTGTTTTGTAGTCAATATTACGTTCTAATTCGCTATTTTTCTCATAAATACTTTGAAAGTTTTCACGTACCTGCGTATTGTTTGCCAAAATCACTTCAAGCTCATTCATCAAAAAATGTGCGATTACAAAATATAAAATCACCACTACAACAATACCCGCTCCTAAAAAAAGTGCAACTTTCTGCACTAAACGATGCACACTAAACTGCCTAGAACCATTATCATCAATAATAGAAATCATTAATTTATCTTGCACTCTATTCCTTTGTATTGTTGTAAAAATGTCTCAACGACACTAAAAGAACCAAAAACGAGGTAATCTCTATCTGCTTTGATTTGGTTTATATCAAAGTCTTTATATGGAATTGCCAACTTTTGAAGTATGTTTATTAGCCTTTGTTTGGGACAAATTCTAGGATTCTCCACAGATATAATTAAAACCTGCTTAATGATTGGCAAAAGCACATATAAAATAGCCTCCATATCCTTTTGAAAATAGCTATTATACACTAGATAGACCTTTTTTGTGCCAAAATGCTCACTTAATACCCTAGCTCCGTCAATATTATGCCCCACATCAAGCATGATATGGGCATTTAAAGCCTCACATCTCCCACGAAGTGAAAGCCCACCAAGCCCTTGAAAAACAAATTTCATTCCAAGATAGAGAAGAATGCGCATTGCGCTATAGAGATTAGCACGTAAGAATGAGGGGAGATGATAAGCTAGCACATACTCCCTAAAAGCCTCTATATCATCGCTAAAATCGCTATCTTGGCTAATATCTGTAATCATTTCACACACTATGCCCCTCTCTTGTGCTATGCTTTGAGCAAGTGGTATGACTTCTTTATGTATTTGTTTAGCTATCAAAGTATATCCGCTCATCGCCCTAAGTTTAGTAAGCGCTATCTCTTGCACACTCTGCCCAAGCATATCTTGATGATCTAAGCCAATAGGGGTATAAACACTTACATTTGCACCTATCACAGAAGTAGAATCATACTCTCCCCCAACCCCTGCCTCAAGCACAAGATATTCATAATCCCTAGCAAGCACAAAAGCAAGCAAAGTAGCATATTCAAAATAACTCGCCTCATGGACAGATTCTATACTCCAAAGCCTTTGATGAGCCGATTCAAGCTCTGCGCTATGAATATCACCTTGATAATCTTCCCTACTTATATAATAACGTTCGTTGAAGCTAAGTAAATGTGGCGAGCTAAAATGAAGCACACTTTTGTGATTCTGCGCCAATCCCATACTCACAAACCGCCCCGTGCTCCCCTTGCCATTTGTGCCCATAATATGTATCACCTTGCATGTATGGGTTAAATATTCATTAAAGCCATACACAGGGGCAATTTGGGCATAGATTCTCCCCATACGTCCTCTATCAAATGGTGCATATTCTGCGCCCTTGCTTGCAAGCACTTCTTCAAGGCTTAACATCCGCATACCCCCTCTTATGTGCCCTCACTCAATAAATGCGAGAGCTTCTCATTCATATCTTTTAAAGAGGTAAATGTCTTTAAATCAAACACCTTTAATTCAAAGCTAAAGGTAAAAGTACTCCCCTGATAGGAAAACTTCTGTTTCTCTAACTGCTTGGCAATAGGGCTTATTTGCTCTAATGCACTTTGTGTATCTATACCCTTAAACATAAGCGCAAAGCCATTTTTATAATCCCCTACTAAAAAGCCATTTTTAAGCCCATTAAGGCAGAGCTTTTTTAGAATCTCCATAGCCTTGGGATTAACTTCCTTAATATCCACCCTCTCTTTATTTGAAAAATCTAAATTCACTACCTTAAATGCAGCCACACAGCCACTTTGTAGCATTTCTTTATCTTCATACAATGCCTCCGCTTTACTCGAAGACTTTATGCCTAAAAGCTTTTCAATGCCATCAAGCATACGGCTTTCTACAAGCATTTCAGGGTGCATCATTAGCACAGATGAGAGCTCTAAAGCCTCTTTGCTCACTTTCCCTTGAGAATCTAGCTCCCGCAACGTGTGGGCGATGATATTTGTTAGCCTTTTGAGTGTCTCTATGTGCATTTTAGACGCCCTAAACTGCTCCCAATACTTCACTAGCTTTTGGGTATCTTCTAATTGATTAATGCTACTTAAGCGGAATAAAAAGGCATAGCGATTTTTCGCCCCGATAGAAAACATATCAGAAATCGTCCCTAGCAATTTACGAATAAGTGCCTTTAAACTCTGCAAATGCTCAATGGAGCAATTTTGCTTTGATTCTCTTAAAAGCAGGGCGGCTATCTCTATAAACTCATCAGGGTTTCTTGCCTTTTTTAGCTGCTCTTGTTCAGTTTTATCAAATTTATTCAACCACTGCATTTGCCAATTTAGCTCTTCTATCTGCTCCCATCCATCAAGCTTAGCCATTTCATAAAACATATCAAAATACGCCTTAGGCGTAGGAGGCTTCTTAGCAAAATACAATCGCTGGAGTGCTTTGCGAGAAATATCATCTATTTTCATCATAAAACTCCCCATAATACGCCACTTGAGAGATAAATTTATCAAGGGCTGAATTGGTAGCTTGAGTGATAGATTCTAAACGATATTGATCAAGCACAAGTGTTGAAGTAAAGTCCGCACTATAGTCATAATAGCCAGAGTTTATTACATCAAAGTTCGCTCCATTAATATTCTCAAAATGAATCCCAAGCACAATATTGGTGCGATAATAGCTCACAAAGCCTTGTTGATTATAAGCCACAGGCGTTTGGGTGATACTTTGGACATTGATTTTTAAAAAGCTCTTCGCCTCATCTTTACTTTTGAGGCTACTTGCAAAACGTTTGATAATAGCATTATTGACCGTATCTTTGACCATACTTCCCGATTCTGGCACGGAGGCATTCATTATAATATCCACATACACTCCATCATTAAAAATACTCTGTGCATAATAGCTCACCGGCTGATACCCACAGCCCATAGAGAAAAACACACATAATACAAAAAAGCAAAGCTTTTTCATCATTTCACCACAAAATTCACAAGCTTATTTGGCACGACAATTTCCTTAAGTATCGTTGCATCTTTAAGCCATTTCTCCACACTCTGCTTTGCTTCATTAATAATCTCTTCTTGGCTTAGCTCTAAGCTAAGTTCAATTTCTGATCGTTTCTTGCCATTAAGCGTGATGGCATATTTCACCCTCTCTTTTTTTAAGGCATTATAATCAACCTCTATATGCCCAAAATTAGCTAGTTTAAAATACCGCTGGCTTAACTCCCAGCAAATATGAGGCGCTATAGGCTCTAAAATATGCAAAAGGATAAAATACCCCTCACTCCACACTTGAGTATTTTCCTGCTCACTTAGGGCATTAAATGCCTCCATAGTCGCCGCTATAAGGGTATTAAAGGGATAGCCAACTTGCTTTTTGCTAAAAATATCATGGCTTTTTTGCAATGCCTCATAGACTTTCTGGCGCGCATACTGCTCATTACTCTTTAAATCTTTATGAGTAATTTTAGGCAAAGTCTCTGTAGATTCTATATGCACCGCCCTATCCCATAATCGCCTTAAAAACCTATAAGCCCCCTCTAATGCGCTATCATTCCACTCTAACTCGCGCATAGGAGGCGCGGCAAAAAGCACAAAAAGCCGCGCACTATCTGCCCCAAAGCGCGCAATAATCTCATTGGGATTGACTATATTCCCCTTACTTTTACTCATTTTTGCACCATTTTTAAGCACCATACCTTGAGTGAGTAAGTTAGCAAAAGGCTCATCAATCTGCACATAGCCTAAATCCCGCAGCACTTTTGTAAAAAAGCGCGCATACAATAAATGCAAAATCGCATGCTCTATGCCGCCTATGTATTCATCTACATTAAGCCAATATTTCAAACACGTTGTGTCAAAAGGCTTATCTTCCCACATACTCGGTGGTGTGCTATAGCGTAGAAAATACCAGCTTGATTGCACAAAGGTATCCATAGTATCACTCTCTCTTAATGCTTCCTTACCGCATTTTGGGCAGGAGCAATGCCTCCAAGTGGGGTGTTTATCAAGCGGATTACCCTCCCCATTAATCACCACATCTTCAGGTAAGGTAATAGGCAGATTAGCCATATTCTCAGGCACAATCCCACACGATTGGCAATGTACCATAGGGATAGGCGCACCCCAATATCGCTGCCTTGAAACCCCCCAATCACGCAAACGATACATAATCACACCCTCACCCATACCTCTTTGCTCAAAAAGGGCGATGATTTGCTCTTTTGCTTGCGTGGAACTCAGGGCATTAAAAGTCTCACTATTAACCAAATACCCCTCTTCTATCTCCATTACTCCTTGAGACATTTGCTCTTGTGTGGGGATAGGCTCATCTTTTTGCCTTGTAAGCACGCATTTAAGAGGGAGATTATAAACCTTAGCAAACTCATAATCGCGCTCATCATGCATTGGCACGCTCATAATCGCCCCCGTGCCATACTCCATAAGCACAAAATTTGCCACCCACACAGGGATTTCTTCACCCGTGAGCGGGTGTATCACGCGCACACCTAAATCAAAGCCGATTTTGTCTTTTTGCGCTCTCTCTCTTGCATTGGTATTACGCAACGATTCTATAGCTTCTTTTAGCTCTCCTTTAAGGGCATTTTTGGCTAATAATGCCTCTACTACAGGGTGCTCTGGGGCAATCGCACAATATGTAACGCCATAAATGGTATCAGGACGTGTGGTAAAAACCTCTAGCCCAGATATGCCTAGCTTTTTTACAGAGGGAGCATTAAAGGCAAAGGAGAACTTCAAACCCTTTGATTTACCAATCCAATTTCTTTGCATACTCAGCACTTGCGGGGGCCAATGCCCCTCTAATGTGTCTAAATACGCAAGCAACTCTTCAGCATAATCTGTGATTTTAATATAGTATTGAAACATTTGTTTTTGCACCACAGGGGTATCACATCGCCAGCATTTCCCCTCAATGACTTGCTCATTAGCAAGGATAGTCTTATCATTGGGGCAGTAATTCAAAGAAGCTTCCTTACGATAAATAAGCCCCTTTTCCCACATTTTGATAAAAAATTCTTGTTCAAAACGTGTATAAAGGCTATCACAAGTAGCAAACTCTCTCTCCCTAGAAAAGCTAAGTCCTAAGGAATTTAGCTCTCTTTTCATCGCCTCTATATTACTATATGTCCAAGTTTTGGGGTGGCTTTTGTTTTTAATAGCCGCATTTTCAGCCGGCATACCAAAGGCGTCCCAACCCATAGGGTGCAAGACGTTATAGCCATTTTTACGATAATTCCTAGCAAGCGCATCGCCAATGCAATAATTCCTCACATGCCCCATATGTATCGCCCCACTCGGGTAGGGAAACATACTTAAAATATACTTTTTCTCCTTTTTAGAGTCTATCTCTAAGGGCTCAAAACTCCTATGCTCCTGCCAATAATCTTGCCATTTAGATTCTATATGCTTGGGATTATATTCTTCTGCCATGATTTGCTCGCTTTTATAAATTCAACAAACATTATAAAGAAAAAGCTTAAATCATATATCCTTGTATTGCTCTAAAGCCAGCTTAGCACGCAAGAGTAATACAAGCACACTCTCCCTCCCCACGCCTAAGATTTCATTACGCAAGGCTAGTGCATCTTTAATGTCTGCCCTTTTCTCATGGGCTATGGGATTACGTGCTTTTTTTAAGAAAGATATAAAGTTTGGAATATCAAATTTTAAATTACTTTTTAGCTGATAGGATAAACCCCTATTTTTATCCATAATCTGCCTTGTCCATAATTCAAGCGCATCTTGCACATCTCTATGCTTTAAAACATTGTGTAATTCAGATAGACTTGGAGCTGTACTCTTGCCTTGCAGCCAATCTCCTAATATATACTTATTCCCTCCATAGCACTGCTCTTGTATCGATCTATCATACCCACATAAAAGGAGCACTAAAGGACGCATAAGCGCTAAAAGCTCTTGCTCTACGCTTTTAGCATAGAGCATAACAATCCCCGTGCAGTCATATAAAGGATTCTTTTTATTATGAGCAAACTCCACTTCGGCATTCACAAGATTATCCATCGTATCTACACACATCACTTTCTCTAATTCCAACCCCACGACATAATCAAGCAAAACTTTGCGCATTTGTATTTGCTCTTCCCTTTTAAACACACTATGATAGTGCTTCTCTCCAGGGATAGAAAAATATGACTTCTCATTCTTTAGCTCTATTAAAAGCGGATACGTGTAGTTATTACCATAGAGTGCATAAGTGCGATTCCCATTATAAGGTGTCCTCCAATTTGATAAAAATTTATCGCGTATTTGTGTAAAGTCATTACGCACTAACTCTCGCATATCTTCAATGCAAAACCACCATTCCACGCAAAGACCTTTCTCTTGGTAATACTCGGGTGCTTTGGCATTTTGTGTTTTATCAATAGCCACTACCTTGCATACAAATAAATTTGCATAATCGCTCAAAAATAATTGCAAAGGCTTATTGGGGGATACTTCTTTTGCTATCTTTTGTATATCAAGGTGAGAATCTTGCCCTATCTCCCCTTGGCGCATAGCTGATTTAATCTTCCCAAAAGCTACCTTCTTCTCAAGCTTTAAAATTGCTAAATGTGCTTCTATCACATCAGCTTGGTAATAGGGGTTATACAAAATAAGCATATTCATACTCTATCCTTTAAGGCTCTAAAATCGCACACTCTTATAACACACATAGCATAATTGCACAACCCTAAGTTATCTCAAAGCACAAGTGTGAAGCATTGATAAGGGAATCTGCTACTTGCTCTTGCACGTAGCGAAAATTGCTGTGGGCTTTCTGTGAATCATTGCTTTTTGGAATGCTAGTAGATTTTATCCCATTGTCATGTCTTGCGGGCAGGCGCAAGCCCAACCGAAGTATCTCTGTGGGAATCACTCGACGCACTTTTTGGTAATGCTAAGGGAGATTCTTCGCTTCGCTCAGAATGACAAAGTAATTTCCCTTGCGGGTAGCAAAGTTTGTCATTCTGAGCATTATGAAAAAAAAACTCCACCCGAATTACTAGCGACTCCGTTACTTTGTCATTCTGAGGGAAGGCAAAGCCTGACCGAAGAATCTCTAAAGGAATCACTAGTCGCTAAAAGAGATTCTTCGCCTGCTATGCAGGCTCAGAATGACAAACTTTGCTACCGCTTGAGTTGCACAAACCACCCAAAAGGGTAAAAAAGTTAATATAGAGTGCCCCCCGCAGGGCTTTAGGCGGTTTGCAAAATTTATTTTTGCAAACCAAGACATCAAATTAATAGAAATGCCCCCCAGCACAGGCGCTTTTAGGCGACAATTTAAAGCCCTTAGAAAAAGACTTGATAGATAAGCCGAAGGCTTAGCTATAAGTCAATCTTTAGGCGGGACGCAAAAATTCACTTTTTGCGTCCCAAGATATTAAATTATACTCGCCAAGAGAGCACAAGAGGAGCCTAGCCCAATAATTTAATAATTCCTGCTACAATGCCACACTTTAGCACATTCATTGCCACCAGCCACAGCATAGAAAGGAAGCACTTTGGCGCTTAATGCAGCACAGATTCTCAACTCAAGCTTGCCATTTTTAAAGAGTATCTCTCAAGGTAAAGGCATAGTTGTTGTATGTTTTATCATGCTCATTATGAGTATTATCATCGTGCCACTCCCTAGCAATGTACTTGATTTTTTGCTAAGTATTTCTATTGCGCTCTCTTTGCTTATTATCCTTATAGCCCTCCAAGTTGATAAAGCAACCGATTTTTCTACTTTCCCCACGATTTTACTTCTTGTAACGCTCTATCGCTTAGCACTCAATGTCGCTACTACGCGTATGATTTTAAGCGAGGGGCATAATGGCGTAGATGCAGTGAGTAATATCGTAGCCGCATTTGGGCATTTTGTCGTGGGGGGGAATTATGTCATAGGCATTATTGTCTTTACCATTCTTGTTGTGGTTAATCTCATTGTTATCACCAATGGCTCTACACGTATTACTGAAGTGAGGGCGAGATTCACACTTGATGCTATGCCGGGAAAACAAATGGCAATTGATGCAGATGTCAATGCTGGGCTGATAGGGCAAGATGAAGCCCAAAAGAGACGCGAAGCCCTAGCCCAAGAAGCAGACTTTTATGGCACAATGGATGGAGCGAGTAAATTTGTCAAAGGTGATGCGATAGCCTCTATTATCATCACTATTGTAAATATCATAGGTGGGTTTCTTATAGGGGTTTTCACACATGGCATGAGTGTAAAGCAAAGTGCAGAGACATTTACTATCCTCACCATTGGCGATGGACTCGTAGGGCAAATCCCCGCCCTTATTGTCTCCACTGCTACAGGTATCATCACTACACGAGCGGCTAAAAGCTCCCAAGCAAGCAATAATTTTGCCCAAGACATCATTACACAAATCACTAATAATGCGAAGATTCTCTTAACCGTTGGCATTATTTTAATGCTTTTTGCCCTTGTGCCCGGGCTCCCTCTCTCTTTAGGCTTTGTGGGAGCGTTTTTCTTATTTATAGCCTATTTAACAAACCGCGAAGATAAGGGGAGCTTTTTTGCATTTATAGAAAAGTACTTTCGTAAAAAGACTCCCCTAGATACCACGCAAGCAGAGCCAAAAGACAAAGAGCTAGATATATCTCATCATAAAGCCCAAAAAGTCCAAAAAAGCGAAGAAGAAATCAAAAAAGAAGAAGAAAATATTATTAATGAAGCCCTTAAAGTGGAGACTTTAGAGATTTATTTAGGCTATGGGCTTATCCGCCTAGCAGATGTGAAGCAAAATGGTGATTTGCTCGAGAGAATCCGAGCTATGCGTAAAAATATCGCCTCAGATTATGGGTTTTTAGTCCCCCAGATTCGTATTAAAGACAATCTCAATCTCCAGCCCAATGAATATGCTATCTTGCTTAAGGGTGTCAAAATCGCTCAAGGCTCTGTTATGCCTGATAAATTTCTTGCTATGGATACGGGTATGGTAGCCCAAGAAATTGAAGGTATTAAAACTAAAGAGCCAGCCTTTGGTATGGACGCTTTATGGATAGACCCTAAAGACAAAGAAGATGCCATTATCCAAGGCTATAACATCATAGACCCATCTACAATTATCACCACGCATTTAACCGAGCTTATCAAAACCTATGCTGAAGACTTTATCACCCGAGATGAAGTGAAAATGCTTATGGATAGACATGCCCAAAGCTACCCTGTCATTATCGCTGAATCGCAAAAAATCCCTATGAGCACGATTTTACATGTATTACGTGAATTACTCCATGAACGTATCCCCATTAAAGACTTGCCCACGATTTTAGAGAGTATTACTGATACCTATCCCATATTGCAAAATGACACCCAAAGTATCGTTGAGCAAGTCCGCGCAAGGCTAGCACGTACCATTACAGATATTTTTAAAGCCGAAGATGGGAGTTTGAAGATTTTTACCCTCACCCTCACAAGCGAGCAATACCTCATAGATAGGCTTAAAGAACAGCCCCAAGGCAAAAGCTTTGTGCTGCATTCAAATGATGTACAAAAGCTTGTGCAAGCTGTAGAAGAGGAGGATATGAAGCTCAAACAAAAAAACATTAACCCCATTATGCTCGTAGATTATAGAATCCGCAAGCCATTAGTGAAGCTTTTAGAGCCATTTGGTATTAAAATGAGTATTATTAGTAATGCAGAAATCGACCCACGCGTGCGATTTGAAATCGTAGGCACACTCAATATAGAATTTTAAGGAAATATATGCAAGTTTTTCATCTCTCTCACACTGATTTAGACGGATATGGTGCTCAATTTATCGCAAAAGAGTTTTTCTCTGATATTACATTTTATAATGCCAATTATGGCAAAGAAGTGATTGTGCGCTTAAATACGATACTTGATAGCATTGCCAATCTCCCTATAGAAGACCCAAAAAGTCTCTTGAATGCAAAATTTGGCAAAGCCCCTAAAGCCGTGCCGATAAAATACCTAATCCTTATTACAGACTTAAATCTCACTCTACATGAAGCAAATTATCTACAAAAACATATAGAAGAGCTAAAAATCACAGGATATGATATAGACCTCCTGCTCCTAGACCACCACATCAGCGGGCAAGAATGTGCCCAAAAATACCCATGGTATCACCTTGATAGCACTCGCTGCGCTTCCAAAATCACCTTTGAAACACTCACTTCCCACTATACCCTGCTTGATAAAACGCGCTTAGAGTGGCTAAGCCATTTAAGCGATATGATTAATTCTGTGGATATTTGGATTGAAGAGGGATATAAATTTGACTTTGGTAAAGTCGCTATGGGGGCGATTAGTGCAAGCTTTGAGCTTAATCGATTTATGTTTGAAGAAGAGCATAGGACATATAAATTTGCCATTATAGAATCTATGAGGGAGTTTATAGAGCTCCCTTGCGGGGAAGTGGCATTTGATAATGCGCTTTATGGCATTAAAAAGTCCATTCTCGGGGGTAATCCACAAACCCAAACTATGGATAATATTATCTCGCATGCCCAAGTGAAACTTTTAAGTCAAAAAAAGCAGCTCTGCAGCATCGTCTATAATGACAAAAAAGGCTTTTTAAGCTACTCTATGGGGGGAATTAGCGTTTTAGCAAATCTCTTTTTACGTTCCAACCCCGAATATGACTTTTATATTGATGTTAATCCTAGAGGGAATGTCTCTTTACGCGCAAATGGGAATTGCGATGTCAGTATGATGAGTAGAGAGCTCTTTGGCGGTGGCGGGCATAAAAACGCCTCAGGCGGGAAAATCGAGGGCTTTAAGGAAAGTTTTGCCTATATTGATATTAAAATGCAAATTGAATATATCCTCAATAAACACAAGGAGCATGCATGAGTATAGAAGAGAATATCAACCAAGAAGTCGCCCTGGAGATGAGCCTTGAAGAAATGGCTTTAGAAGTACTTGATATGCTAGGTGTCGCTCTGCGCTTTGCGGGAGCTAAAAAGGAGCATGTCGCTAAACTTACAGAGCTTTACTCCACGCAAATGGATAAATTCTATGAGTTTTTACCCGATGATGCACCATATGGGCAAGATGAAATGGTAGAGATTATCAAATCTCTCAAAAAAGACTACCCCGAGTTTTTTAACTAAAATGATTCTCCCCTGTGCTATCCTCTTTAGCGGGAATGGAAGCAATATGCAAAATCTCATAGAGCATTTGCATAATCGCACATTTTGCACTCCTAAAAAAGAGCAAATCACCCTACAAATCGCCCTTACACTCACTAATAACCCCAAGGCTTATGGCATTAAACGCGCACAAAAGCTTCAAATCCCTTGTTTTATCCTCCCTCAAAGCGACTTCCCCACACGCACTGCATTTGATGGTGCAATGGCAGAGATTTTATCCAAACATAATATCGCACATATCTTTTTAGCGGGCTTTATGAGGATATTAACTCCCGCTTTCACCCAAAGCTTTTCTATCATTAATATCCACCCCTCTCTTTTGCCAGAACATAAGGGCGCACATGGCATTAGAGATAGCTTTTACTCTCCTTCGCCTTATGGGGGCGTGTCTGTGCATTGGGTGAATGAAGAGCTTGATAGCGGGGAGATTATCGCTCAAGAGAAAGTAGCCAAATACCCCCATGACACACTAGAATCTTTTGAAGAGCGAATTCATGCTTGCGAGCATACGCTCTACCCTCGTGCCATTTTACAAGCCCTCCGCCTCACCCCCTGCCCACACACAAACTCCCCTACCCCCAACTCCAACACTCCTACTGCCCACCCTACTACGTCTAAATCCTCCCCTTGTGATTCCAGGCCCTCTAAGGAAAGTAAAGCAAATTTAAAGGAATCACTAGAAAGGCAGCCATTTCGTCATTCCAAGCATTGCGAAGAAACTCCACCCGAATCACCAGTGACTCCGTTATTTTGTCATTCTGAGGGAGCACAAGGTGCGACCGAAGAATCTCTAAACGAGTCACTAGTCACCCACAGAGATTCTTCGCCTGTTTCACAGGCTCAGAATGACAAAATAATTTCCCTTGCGGGTAGCCAAGTTTGTCATTCTGAACGTTATGAAGAATCGCTTCGCAAAGCCGCTAGACAATCCCAGTCCCATTGTCATTCTGAGGGCGGGCGTGGCCCAACCGAAGAATCTCTCTTGTCCGCTAAAGACTCTTCAACAGAATCACCAGAAAGGCAGCCACTTTGTCATTCTGAGCGAAGCGAAGAATCTCTAAACGAGTCACTAGTCACCCACAGAGATTCTTCGCCTGTTTCACAGGCTCAGAATGACAAAATAATTTCCCTTGCGGGTAGCCAAGTTTGTCATTCTGAACGTTATGAAGAATCGCTTCGCAAAGCCGCTAGACAATCCCAGTCCCATTGTCATTCTGAGGGCGGGCGTAGCCCAACCGAAGAATCTCTCTTGTCCGCTAAAGACTCTTCAACAGAATCACCAGAAAGGCAGCCACTTTGTCATTCTGAGCGAAGCGAAGAATCTCTAAAGGAATCACTAGTCGCCCACAGAGATTCTTCGCCTCCTACGCTCCCTCAGAATGACAATGAATCCAACCCGCAAGACAAAATTACCTTGCAAGGGAAAGCGCCACATATAGCGAATCTAACATATCTCAAAGCCCTCCGCATACGCACAGAAAACCCCTATAAAGGAGACATATGCATAGCCCCATAGAAACATTAAGTGCATTTAGTATCTTTGCCTTGCTTATTTTGTTTGCCTCTCCTATTAGTAGCCTTACGCGTATCCCTATTGTCGTAGTAGAGATGATTTTAGGTGCGCTCAGTGCGCATTTCTTTACTTTCATTAAAGATATAGAGGAGGTGAGCATTGTCGCTGAAGTAGGGTTTTTATTTTTAATGTTTTTATGCGGATTAGAGGTAGATATTAAGTCTTTTCTTAAACTTGGCAATAGCTTTTTGCTAAGAGCTTTGGGATATTTTTGCACACTTTATGCCCTAACCTGTATCGTGGTCTTTAGCTTTGGGATTTCATATATCTATATTGCTGCGTTTCCTGTGATGAGTTTAGGTATGATTGTAGCTCTTATTAAAGACTATGGCAAGGAGCAGCCATGGCTTGATTTAGCCTTGAAAATTGGAATCTTAGGTGAGCTAGTGAGCATTGGGGCATTGGTTATTATCGATGGAGCTTCACGTCATGGTGTAGGAAGTCAGTTAGGGCAGAAGCTGCTTATTTTAGTGCTCTTTTTGGTCTTTGTGATTTGTGGCTTTAGAGTGGCTAAAGTACTCTTTTGGTGGATGCCCAAACTCCGCTTTTTATTCCTCCCGCGCGATGATAGTAACTCCCAAGACTTGCGCTTTGTATTTTTCTTACTTTTTAGCTTTGTGCTTTTAATGATGATTTTAGACATTAAGGCTGTGCTAGGGGCATTCCTTGCTGGTTGTATTTTAAGCACATTTTTTAAGCATAAGCAAGCATTACCCGAGCAGCTAAATCACTTCGGTTTTGGCTTTTTAGTGCCATTTTTCTTTATCCATGTGGGCTCTACGCTTGATTTAAACGCACTTTTTAAAGATACGCAAATCCTCTTGCATGCCTCATATTTGATACTAGGAATGCTAACTTTGCGCCTTGTGAGTGCGAGCATTGTCTTTGGCTCATATTTCAAAAGTGCTAAATCTACTCTCCTTTTTGCACTCAGCGATTCTATGCCTCTTACATTCCTTATTGCCACTGCTACTTTAGGTAAAGGCATTGGCGAGCTTAATGATACGCTTTATGCGTCATTTCTGCTTGGTGCAATCTTAGAGGGTATCATCTTTAGCATTATCATTAAGCTCGTTTATGTGCTCTGGACTCCTAAAAAGGATAAATAATGCAAACACCTCAAACATCGCGTCAAACATCAAGGCAGACTTGGAGCTCTTCTTTAACCTACATTCTCACGCTTGCAGGGGCTACCATTGGCTTTGGGGCGACTTGGAGATTCCCCTACCTTGTGGGAGAAAATGGCGGGGGCGCGTATGTGCTTGTGTTTATTATCGCTATGATTTTAGTGGGTATCCCTGTGATTTTGGTAGAAAATGTCATTGGCAGGAGGGCGCATAAAAACACTATTGACGCCTTTAGCGGCAGCATAAAGGGTAAAAGCATACCGAAATTTTATAAGATTATCGGCTATCTTAGCCTACTTGGGGCATTTGGCATTATGGCATATTATATGGTGCTTGGAGGCTGGGTCATTAGCTATATTATGAGCATTCTTAATGGCACGCTTAATCTTGCCTCTCCCATTAGTAAAGAGCTCGCCCTTAGCTTCTATGAAGAGCATATCGAGCATAATCCCCTAAATATTGGCATATATACCACTCTCTTTGTAGCACTAAATTGGGTGATTCTCAAAAAGGGCGTGATTGATGGCATTGAGCGGAGTATGAAATACCTTATGCCCTTACTTTTGCTGTGTTTGTTGATTATGGTAGTGCGTAATCTCACGTTGCCCGGAGCAATGGAGGGTGTGAAGTTCTATCTCACGCCTGATTTTAGTAAAATCACTCCAAAGCTCTTCATTGATGTATTGGGGCAAGTGTTTTTTGCCCTATCGCTTGGCTTTGGGGTGATGATTACTTTAAGCTCCTATCTACAAAAAGAAGAAAATATGATAAAAACTGCCATTGCCACAGGTATGCTTAATACCCTAATCGCGCTTTTAGCGGGATTTATGATTTTCCCATCGCTTTTTAGCTTCGGCTTAGAGCCAGACAAGGGTCCTAGCCTTGTGTTTCAGACACTCCCTATTGTGTTTTCACATATTTATTTTGGTAATGTCTTTGCAATTATCTTTTTCTTACTGCTCATTACCGCTGCGCTTACCACCTCCCTGCCCATATATGAGGTTATCATCACTGCCCTTTATGAAAAATGCAAAATCTCACGCACACAAGCGATAAATTACACATTAGGCTTTATCTTCATCTGTGGGAATCTCCCTTGTATCCTTGCTTATGGACCTTGGGAGCATATCACATGGCAGGGGAAAAATATTTTTGATATTTTTGATTTTATCAGTGGGAATATCCTCTTTGTGCTAACTTCATTAGCGAGTTTGCTTTTTGCTGGCTGGGTGCTAAAAGATGAAGCAAAAAGGGAGCTAAGTAATAACTACACACTCTCCCCTAAAGCCGTAAGCCTTTGGTATGTGTATATTAAATTTTGCCTGCCTTTTGTGATTTTAGCTATTTTCATAGCAGGCATTGCCCCGCTCTTTTAAGTCTAAATATGCAAAAGCTTTTTAGCCTCTGCCTCTATGCCCTCTGCCTCTTATGCCCTAAGGAGGCTTTGAGTGCTTATGCCCTAAGTATTGATGGCACTCCCAAATACCCTAAAACTTTCACGCATTTTGATTATGCTAATGCCAATGCCCCTAAAGGAGGCACTCTTAGAGGATTCGCACTAGGGACGTTTGATAGCCTTAATCCTTTTGCACAAAAGGGCAATGCAGGCGCTGAACTCTCAACACTTATATATGATACACTCACGCACCAAAGCCTTGATGAGCCTTTTAGTGAATATGGCTTAGTGGCAGATTCTATGCAAGTAGGCAAAGATTACATTATCTTTCATATCAATCCAAGGGCAAAATTTAGCGATGGAGTGAAGATAAGCGCAGAAGATGTTAAATTTAGCTTTGAATGCCTATCCCAGCTTGGTAAGATTGAGTTTAGACGTTATTATGCAGATGTAGCGCGTGTAGAAGTGCTAAACCCTAATGAAGTGAAATTTTCTTTTAAAAATGATTCTAATAAAGAGCTTCCCCTTATCCTTGGGCAGCTCCCTGTACTCCCTAAACATATCTATATGCAAGGAGAGAAAAATACATTTTTTGACAACCCTTTGCATACGCCCATAGGCAGCGGGGCATATAGGCTTAAATCCTATGATTTAGGGCGGAGTATCACCTATGAACGTAACCCCAACTACTGGGCAAAAGACCACCCCACGCAAAAGGGGCGATTTAACTTTGATACAATCACCATACAATACTACAAAGACGCGCAAGTCGCTCAAAATGCCTTTATGGCGGGGGAATACGACTATCGCATAGAGAGCTCAGCAAAGGTATGGGCAAAGGACTATGAGGGGAGGGCAAGAAGTGAAGGAAAGATTATTTTAAAAGCTTTCCCACACTCCTTGCCTAGCGCCCTACAGGGGTTTTTCTTTAATACACGCAAAGAGCTTTTTAGCGATATACGCGTGAGGGAAGCCATCTTGCAGGCTTTTGACTTTGAATGGAGTAATAAAAACTTATTTTTCAATCAATATGCGCGCACTACGCATATTTTTAATAACTCCCCCTTTGCCTCTTCCCTCCTCCCCACAGGCTTAGAGCGCGAAATTCTCCTTACATATAAAAACAAGCTAGATTCAAGAATCTTTAATGAAATCTACACTATCCCGCGCACAGATGGCGCTAAAGTGCGCGGAGAAAATTTAAGAGAAAATCTCAAATACGCTAGAGACTTACTAGAGAGTGCGGGCTTTTATATCCATAATGGCATACTCTATACGCCTAAAGGTGTACCCTTTAGCTTTGAAATACTTATCTCTTATGAGGGCTTTGAGCGAATATGCCTGCCCTTTGTGAAAAATCTCAATAAACTTGGCATTCAAGCGAGCATTAAAAGAGTAGATGACTCCCAATACATTAACCGCGTGAGGGCTTTTGAATATGATATGGTTATTGAGGTTTTAGGGCAGAGTTTATTCCCCGGAAATGAGCAAAACTACTACTGGAGCTCAAAAGTAGCCAACACTAAGGGGAGTAAGAACTTCGCAGGTGTGCATGATGAAGTGGTAGATTCACTTATTACACGCCTTATTAACGCCCCGAGTAAAGAGCAGAGAATCGCCACAGGCAAAGCCCTTGATAGAGTGCTCCTCTGGGGCTTTTATGTGATACCACATTTCAATCTCCCTGCTTTTCGCATAGCCTATTATAGGCATATTGCTATGCCAGATTCCGCCCCGCCTTATGGGATAGACCCTTATTTATGGTGGAAGGAGAAATAAGCCTATAAAAAGCAGAGGCAAGTTATAATATCCACACCCAAACATTATGGCAATAAAGGAGTTTTATGGCAGGCAGTCCAAGTGATATTATGATTTTGCGTTCTCTCACTACAAGGCGAGATAAAGTCATCTTAGCCTTGCTATTTTTAGCTACCATTTTACTCTCTTGCATTGAGACTATAGGCATTAGTATTATTATGCCTTTTATTACCTTTGCGAGTAATCCGGATATGATATTCTCACATTGGAGCTCTCAATGGCTCTATAATGCCCTAAACCTCTCTAGTTCGCTAGAATTTATGTATCTCTTTAGCTTAGCTTTAATTCTTTTCTATCTCTTTAGGGCACTTTATAATAGCTTTTATAACTACGCCTTAGCGCGCTTTGCTTTCTCTAAATTTCACTTTTTTGCGTATCGCTTATTTTGTAAAAATGTAGAGCTAAGCTACCTTGATTTTACCACGTATAAGACAGATAAACTTAGGGCAAATATCATCACAGAGGCGCAAAATGCCTCATTCTATCTGCAGAATCTCCTGCAGTTAAGCGCTGAGTTTTTCACCATAGCCCTTATGTATGCGCTTTTATTAATAGTAAGTTGGAAGATGACTTTAGTCCTTACTCTCCTCCTAGTCGCACAAGTAGCCCTTATCCTTAAAGCCTTAACTAAAAAGATTAAAGACAAAGGTGAGTTGAATGTAGAGCTAAATGCCAAAGTGGGCGAGATTATCACTAAAACTTTTGGGAATTTTAAATTTATCAAGCTTAAAGGGAATCAAAAGGAAGTCCTTAGTGCCTTTTGGCGTATTTCACAAGAGCGCACTCATGCGACTATCATCACCCAAACCCTCCTGCCTATACCGCGCATTGTTTTAGAGACTATAGGCTTTTGCGTGCTTGTGGCGTGTGTGGGCTATATTCTCTTTAAATACCAAGACGCCAGCGCGGTAATCCCCATAATCTCTATGTACGCCCTAGCCCTTTATAGAATCCTCCCTGCCCTAAGCCGTATCCTCTATAACTTTAACACAATGTCTTATTATAGCTCCGCACTCAAAAGCATATATGAAAACCTCATATTCCACACAGAGGCTGAAGAAAACGAACCTTGCGAGTTTAAGCACACCATCACTTTAAAGCATATTGACTTTGCATACGTGCCAGAGAAGCCTATTTTGCAAGATTTCTCCTTAGAGATTAAAAAGGGAGAGCAAGTTGCCTTTATCGGTGAGAGCGGCAGCGGGAAGAGCACATTGGTAGATATTATCATAGGTATTTATAAGCCCCAAAATGGGCAATTACTTGTAGATAATGTACCCATCACTAATGCCAATCTCCGCTCATGGCGTAAAAAGATAGGCTATATCCCTCAACATATCTATCTCTTTGATGGCTCTGTAGCAGAGAATGTCGCCTTTGGGAGCGAGCTAGATGAAGAGAAAGTCAAGCTTGCTTGCAAAAAGGCGTGCATTTTAGACTTTTTAGAGCAACATCAGGGCATACATACCCGCGTGGGAGAGGGCGGGATATTACTTAGCGGAGGACAAAAGCAAAGAATAGGCATAGCACGTGCGATTTATGATGACCCAGAAATTTTAGTGCTTGATGAAGCCACATCTGCGCTTGATAATCAAACAGAATCTGACATTATGGAGCAAATCTATCATGTAGCTGAGAACAAAACTTTGCTTATCATAGCCCACCGCCTAAGCACGATAGAGCGCTGCGAGCGTAAAATTAAGCTAGAGCCACTATCCATAAAAGCCCCCACCCCTAGCCCCATAGCAAATGAACTCCCCAGCCACATAACATCTAAAAAGCCCCAACAAAAGGAGTAAAATGAAGCATTATTTGGACTTTATCTCATCTCAAAATCTCCTAGACAATGAGATTTTTAATCTCCTCAAATGCACGCAAGAAGAGGGCAAAATACTCCAATATATGGCAAAGCAATTAATACTTGGGGAGAATGAATTTGTCGTGCATGAGCTACTTGTTAAGGCTTGCTCCACACAGAGTGCTAGAAATCTCTCCCTCACAGATTCAGCTAATAAGCCCGCGGGGCAGTACTTGCATTATTTGTATCATATCCGCAATCTCATCGAGCTAGGTTGGCTTGCTCAAAGCACATTTTTGCAAAATAAGCCCACAGATATAGCCCTGCTTGAACTCTACAATGAGACAATCTGCCTATCCCATGCCTTTTTAAAGCTCCTAGAAGATGGGGCGCTTTTTGCGGATTTACCAGAGATTACAGCGTATGAAGACCATTTAGAATATTTAAAAGACTGCTTTGCTTACATAGATTTACTACATAAAACAAGCTCCCTTAAATGGTCTCAAAAGCTAAATTCCCCATCCCTTAGCCATGCCAATCATCGCCTAAAGCTTATGGAAGAGCGTATCAATGCACGTCTTAAGATTACGCATAAAGACCTAAGAGTGCTAAAACTCATCAAAGACAATCACCTTGATAAAAAAGAGCAAATTATTTTCTTCGCGCTTTTAAAGGAGGAATACACCAGCAGTGATGAAAGCCTGCGGGATATGAACGCGCTTTTGGAGCTTATAAGCCATGATGAATATGACAAAATCAAAAACCGCCCCCTCCTTGATGAGACTTCCACCCTTGTGCAAAAGGGCTTAATCGACTATGAGGAGAGTTTGGGCTATTATGGCGGTATATCGCGGCATTTTTTTATCCCTGAACAGATTTTGCAAAGCATTATCCACTCTAAAAAACGCCCCAAAACAAGCCTTGATACCCTCCTCAAAGAGCAAGATATTTTCGAGCTTTTAGAGCCTAAACAGGATTTAAAAGAGATTATCCTTGATGATAGCACCAGAGAAATACTTGATAATCTCCTCGCACAAGTCAATGCCAATGTGGCACATTTATTAAAACTATGGGGCATTAGAGAAAAAAGAGGGGGCATAAGTGCCAAAGTGCTGCTTTATGGACCTCCGGGCACGGGTAAAACGATCACCGCCCTAGCCCTAGCAAAAAGCCTAAAAAAGCAGATATTAAGCTTTGATTGCTCTAAGATTCTCTCTAAATGGGTAGGAGAGTCTGAAAAAAATGTGCGCAAAATATTTGATAGCTATAAAGACATTTCTCAAGCGAGTAAAACCCAGCCTATCCTCCTCTTAAATGAAGCAGACCAATTTCTTAGCTCACGGGGGCAAAGTGCTAGCAGTGTGGATAAAATGCACAACCAAATGCAAAATATCTTTTTAGAGCAAATTGAACGTTTTGAAGGTATTTTAATCGCTACGACAAATTTATTAGAGCATGTTGATAGTGCCTTTTCAAGGCGCTTTGAGTATAAAATCGCCTTTAAACGCCCAAACCTTGCTCAGCGAGAAGCCCTCTGGCTGAAACACCTCCCTAAAGCCGCCCCGTATGGGAAAGATTCTAAAGAGGAGCTAGCAAAGGCTTTGAGTGAGTATGACTTAAGCGGAGGGCAAATCGCCCTTGTGGTTAAAAACACCGCCTATAAAGTCGCCACCAAGCCCCAGCCTATTTTTCATAAAGAAGACTTTTTAAAGCATATCAAGGCAGAGCTAAGTGGCAATTTTGATGGAGAAAAGAGCATGGGCTTTAGACGATAGGGTTTATTATGTGTGGGTTTCCCTTGCGGGTAGTTAAGTCTATTCCCTATAAGGACACAAAGTTTGTCATTCTGAGCTTGAGAATCAAGCGAAAAATTGCTGTTAGAATTGCTAGAAACTCTGCCACTATTGTCATTCTGAGAGAGCGTAGCGACCGAAGAATCTCTTTTGGCGACTAGTGATTCTTGTAGAGATTCTTCGGGCATAAAGCCCGCAAGACATGACAAGAGGGGTAGAGTCTCTAGTATATAAAAGCAATTCTTCGCCTCCTAAAGGAATCACTAGTCGTGCTTTTTGGTGTTTTTGAAAGAGAGTCCTTAGTAGATAAAAGAGATTCTTCGCCTCCTAAAGGAGGCTCAGAATGACAAGAGGGGTAGAGTCTCTAGTATATAAGAGAGATTCTTCGGTTGGGCTACGCCCGCCCTCAGAATGACAAGCTAATTTCCCTTGTGAGGTAATTTTATTTTGTGGGTTGGACTTGTTGTCATGTCTTTACTGCCGCAGGGGGTGAAGAATTGTTTTTTGGATTACTAGCGACTCTGCCACTATTGTCATTCTGAGGGAGTGGTAATGACCGAAGAATCTCTGTGGGCGACTAGTGATTCGTTTAGAGATTCTTCGCTTCGCTTAGAATGACAAATTGGCTGCCTTTCTGGTATTTCTGTTAGAGAGTCTTTAGCGGATAAGGGAGATTCTTCGGTTGGGCTA
>NZ_NXLR01000061.1 GCF_003364255.1 Helicobacter marmotae | reverse complement strand
TCTGTCCGAATCACTAGTCGTGCCTTTTGGTGTTTTTGAAAGAGAGTCTTTAGTAGATAAGAGAGATTCTTCGCCTAAAGGCTCAGAATGACAAAGTAATGGAATCGCTAGTGATTCGGGCGAAGTTTCTTCACAATGTTTGGAATGACAAAGTAACAACATTTACTAGGGATTCTAGGTGTGCGTTTGGATTTTGCTTATAGTAAATCCAAACAGCAATGCTTCGCCCTTTATTGGTGGCTCTAGGGCTGACAAACTAACCAAGTGTGTTTCATTTCCCCATCCTTACTTACTCACCCCTAAAACCATATCGCATAACGTAAAGAGAGCATATGGCTTTGTTGGT
>NZ_NXLR01000007.1 GCF_003364255.1 Helicobacter marmotae | reverse complement strand
CTACAGATTGTTCTACGGCTTTGGCATCTTGCTCTAAGCCTATTTTGGTTTGTTGTATGTTTTCATTAATGGCTAATCCCATTTGACCAAGTTCGTCTTGGGCTATAATCCTTAAAGGCTCAGGTGGTGTTTGTCTCTTATGATTAAGGTAATTAAAGAATTCAAAGAGTGTGTGGGAGATTTTATTCATACGATCAACAAGAGTGCGATTAACAAAAATATATGTGATAAACAGAATGAGTAAGAAAGTGATAAGCGCAGATATAAAAATGGTGAGCGTGATTTCAGTTGATGGTGCAAAAATAGAAGATTGAGGAGCAGATATAATAACACTCCAATAGCTATCAAGCCCGCGCCATATTTCAAATGTAGAAATAGCAGTTAAGGCATCTAAGTTTTTGAGATTTGTTATTTCAAAAATGCCATCGGTGCGATTTTTTTGTGCGTTGGCGATATTTTGTGCTCTAGGGTCTGCATTGACTTCTACAAAACCTTTCCCAAAGAGATCCATATTCTCATGGACAGCCACGGTGGCATTGGGTGCAAGAATGCCGATGTAGTCATTTTCAAAAATGCTATTTTCTTTGTTTCTCACAATGTTATTAATAATTAAATCTAAGTTTATGCTAAGCCCGAGTATGCCTATTAGCTTACTTCCTTGAAATAATGGAACAACAGCATTCACACTATAGAAAGTTTCATTATTTAATGTAATTTTTACAGGTATGCCAAAAATGGATTTTTGCTCTTTAATGGCATGAATCACTGCAGGGAAATCTAATATCGTAGATTCGGTTTTAATAGCACTTACCCCGCCAGCGTTGCTTACATCACCATCGTGGTATATGGTGAGATAGCCGCTCATACCATTTTTAGAGACATAATTGGCTTTATTGCCATTAGGCATAAACGATTCTAGCATAAAGACATAGGCATAATTTGCCCAATTTGAGCCATCAAGGAGGGTTTTCATACCGCTATCTATTGTCGCGGGGTCTAGGGCTACACCAGCATTGAGAAAGTTGTTGATTATGCCTTGTGTGTTTTCTAAAATCGCAAAACTTTCATTGAAAATGGGAGAAATTTTGTTTGCTTGACGTTGGGCGGCGTTGATTAAAAGCATTTTTGCCTCTTTTTCAAAGGCATTACGCGATTGTTTGGTAATAATCATTGCCATAGCACCAATACAAACCAAAACAATTAATGAAAGAACAATATTTAATTTGATTCCAAATTTTAGATGAGAAAACCACGATAGCATTATAACCCTCCGTAATGAGAAATTAAAAAATGAAAAAAGTGAATTTGTTGCTGATTTGAGTGATAAAACAAGGAATTCTATTTACTTTTTTGGTAAATTATCTATAAAATGAATGTAATTTTCATAGAATTATTGATTTTTGTTACAAAATATAACATTAATAAAAAATTAACACTTTAAAAATGAGAATAATATATAAAAATGAGGTTTTTGCATTGAATTTTGCATAATTATAAATTAATGCTTCTCTCTAAATAGCCTCTATTAGGCTTATACTAGGCAAATGTAGAATCAAAAAAAAAAAAACAGAATGATAAATAATAAATAAAAGGTAAATATGCTCAAAGCCTATTAAAGGCTTTGAAGAATGAGCTCATTTAGATTTGTGCTAAAGGCTTTTGCATTTTCTGGAGTTCCTCCCTCTAGCACAAGTGCAGCTCCAAAAAGCAAGAGGGCAGTTTGTGTGATTTTTTGACTTTCTGCGTTTTTAAGTTTCTCAAAAATGGGGTGGGTGATGTTAAGCTGAAGTGTGGGCTTAGATTCTGGCATTTTTTGCCCCATTTGTGCCATAAGATTTGCCATCATTGGATTAGCATCTTCTTTGATAAGTGCTAGAGGAGCATCTCCAAGTGAAGAGAGCTTAATATCAGCAATTTGCTCTCCCAAGGCTTCTTTAAAGCTTTGTATGAGTGGTTCAAAAGCTTTCTGTGTGGCTTCGTCTATGCTGTCCTCTCCTAGCTCCTCTAGGGCTTCTTTGGAATTAATGCTTCGCAAGGGCGTTTTGTCAAATTCGCCTATCATTGGTATCACTACCCCGTCAATCTCATCGCTTAAAAGCAGCACATCAAAGCCCTTTTGTGCGAATTTCTCAAGTAATGGGGCATTTTTAAGCGTTTCTTTATTTTCGCCTAGTATATAGTAAATGCTTTTTTGCTCGCTGCTCATGGCATTTTTATAGGCTTTGAGTGAGAGGTTTTCTCCCTTAAAGCTATCAAAGCGTAAAAGCTCTAAAAGCTTTTCTTTATTTTCATAGTCGTTGTATAAGCCCTCTTTAAGCACTTTGCCAAATTGCTCATAAAATGCTTTATATGCCTCCTCATCTTTAGCGATAGAGGCAATTTCACTGAGAATCTTCTTTGTCGAGGCGGATTTGATATTGGCTAGGATTTTGTTTTGTTGGAGGATTTCTCGGCTTACATTAAGCGGTAAATCTTCACTATCAATCACACCGCGCACAAAGCGCAAATATGGAGGCAATAGCTCCTTGTCATCATCGGTAATAAATACGCGCTTGACATAGAGTTTTACCCCTGATTGATAATCTACGCGGTATAAATCAAATGGTGCTTTTTGCGGGATATAAAAGAGAGTGGTGTATTCAAGATTACCCTCAACTTTAGTGTGAATCCACCGCATAGGTTCGTTATTATCATGCGAGAGGGTGGCGTAGAATTCTTTATAGTCCTCATCTTTAAGCTCCGCTTTTGGGATTTTCCAAAGAGCTTTAGCTGTGTTAATTTGAGAGGTTTTGTCTTCTTTGATTTCCTTTTTATCATCACCCTCTCCTTCAAAGCGGGATTCACTATAATGGAGATAGATAGGAAATGCGATATGCTCTGAATATTTATGGATAATGCTTTCTATCTCCCATCTTTGGGCATAGTGGAGCTCGTCTTCGCGGAGATAGAGTGTGATTTGTGTGCCTTGAGATTCTCTAATACATTCACCGATTTCATATTCTCCCTTGCCCTCGCTGACCCAAGCATAGGCTTTGTCTTCTCCTGCTTTTTTGCTTTGCACAACTACGCGGTGGGCTACCATAAATGCCGAGTAGAATCCTACGCCAAATTGCCCAATGAGAGCAGAATCTTTTTTCTTATCGCCACTTAATTGTGCTAAGAAGCTCTTTGTGCCTGATTTAGCAATAATCCCTAAATGCTCTTTCATATCTGCTTCATTCATACCTATGCCATTGTCTTCTATGGTTATGGTTTTTTTTGCTTCATCAAAATATATATCAATACGTGGGGTAAAAGAGAGGGATTTAAGCTTCTCGTCTGTAAGCGTGAGATAAGAGAGTTTATCAAGTGCATCAGAAGCATTACTGATAAGCTCTCTTAGAAAAATCTCTTTATGAGAATATAAAGAATGAATCATCAAGTCTAAAAGCTGTGTAATTTCGGTTTGAAATTGATGTTTTGTTGCCATAAGTTCTCCTTAAGGTAAGTTTAAAATTAGCAATCATAGCAGATAAATTTAAATTTTGTATAAAGTTTATACTAATATTATAAAGTTTAGTGAGTTTATATATATAAAGAAATCTTAGTATATTAAGCTAATTTAAGAGTCTTTTTGCTTGTGGCTTGCTTCATTTAAGATGTGTTATAATCCTTGCTTTATGCCTTGTGTTGGGTAAATTTGGATTTGAAAGGAATGATATGAAGAGGGCTATTGTGCTTGGTGGGGGTGGCTCAAAAGGCGCGTATCACATAGGAGCGTGGAAAGCCTTAAGAGAGCTTGGAGTGGAGTATGAGATTATCACAGGGACAAGCATAGGGGCGTTTAATGGTGCTATGATGGTGCAAGATAGCTATGAAGAGGCGTTATGCTTATGGAATGCAATTGATATTGATAAAGTCGCACTTAATGGACTAAATCTCCGCACAGATTTAAATTATTATAGAGAAAATAGCGATAAACTCATTCCCTTTCTTAAAAGCTATGCTAATAATAAGGGTATGGATATTACGCCGCTTAAAAATATTATAGAATCTGCAGTGCATTCATCATTTTTTACCTCTAGCGTTGATTACGGGTTGGTGAGTGTGAAGTTTCCTTCTTTTATGCCTGTCCAAAAGCCTAAAAGTGAGCTTAATATGGATAATCTTGCGTTGTGGTTACTTGCTTCTGCCTCGTGTTTCCCTGCTTTTCCTGTATGCAGAATTAATGGAGAAGATTATATTGATGGGGGTTATTATGATAATTTACCCATAAACTTTGCTTTTGAGCTTGGAGCAGAGGAGGTAATAGCCATAGCGCTTAATCCCAATCCTCATATTTATAGCACACACCCGCTTGTGAGGACGATTCAGCCTATAATGCCCTTAGGGGGTATGCTTGATTTTGATAAAGCAAGTATGAGTGAGAATATGGAGCTTGGCTACCTTGATGTGTTAAAGAGTTTTGGGAAGTTGTGGGGCAGGGCATATAGCTTTCATATCTCTCAAACATTTATGCAAAAGTCTGCCTTTGCAATTAAGAGGGCATTTTGTGCCTTATTGCATAATGAGTTATCAAATGCTAAAGCTTTGCCCTTTAATCTTCATAAGGCATTTGAGATTTTTACTCCTGCCTTACAGGATAGAATCTTAAAGCTTTTAAGCGGAGATTCGCCTTATATCTCGCATATTGAGCGCTTATGCACAGAGGAGAGGGATAATATCCATAACAACAGCCCTTATCTTTTAAGCCTGCATTTAATAGAGCGCGTTATGGAGTATTTTGGAGCATATAAACACCATAGAATCTATGAATTTGAAGAGGTGTGCCAAACTTTGAGTAAATGTGATTTCGCCCCCTTGCTTTCTTTGAAGGAGAATGTCCAAAATGATGATAAAGCATTGCTTGGTGCGTTTTTCGCGCTTTTTTTAAGCTATCTTTATAAGAAATGAAAGCATTTGAGAAAATTTATATTGAAATAAGTGATTATTGTGCCCTCTCTTGTGGGTTTTGCCCAAGTAGCGAGCGTAAAAGCCATAGAGGAGTTATGCCTTTAGCACTTTTTGAATCTATTTGTGCGCAGATTCAAAATGATGTCAAACGCGTATGCTTGCATGTGTTGGGAGACCCGCTTAGTGTGGCAAATTTTGAAGATTATGTGAAAATTTTAGAGCATTATCATTTAAAGGTAGATTTAGTAACTACGGGCTTGTTTTTAAAGCAGCGGCATTTTGGACTTTTAATGCAAAAGCCATTTGTGCAGATTTCCTTTTCTTTAAGCGCATTTTTGGCAAACCCCGCTTCGCTCCACAATGCGCATTTATATAGAATCTTAGAGTTTTGTAAGTTTCATATGCGCTATAAATCATCTCCCTTTATTAATCTGCGCTTTCATCAAAATGATATTGCTAAAGATGGCACTCTATATAAAGAGATGATGGCAACTATTGGCGCATTTTTTGATATAGAGCCTGCTTTTTTGCTTGCGAATTTAAAACATAAACGCATAAGACTCGCGCCAAAGATTATCCTTAAACCGATGCCCTCTTTTGAGTGGGAGAGCACAAATCCCAAACAAGAGAGCATAAAAGATAAGGGAGAGTTGAGCGGCTTTAAGGATAATAAAAGTGAGAGAATCTTCTGCTATGGGGCTTTGAAGCAATATGGGATTTTGAGTAATGGTGAGCTAGTGCCTTGCTGTATTGATTATGCTGGGAGGGCGAGCTTTGGCAATGTAGGGGAGCAGAGCATAAGAGAGATTCTGCAATCTGTAGCTTTTAGGGAGTTTGGAGCGCAGCTTAAAAGGGGGCTTGCTCCGTGTGAATTATGTGAAAAATGTGGTTATAGAATGATTTTATAATATTTACTGCGAAGAGATGTTTTAGCATAAAGCCCTTTAGGTTGATGAGTGGAATTATTTTTGCTAAGTTGGTTTTGGTATGTGCATTCCTTAAAAAAGAGATAATGCAGGGATAGCTTTGATATAAAAGGGATTTTATGAGAAGAATATTTTTCATTTTTGCGTATGTGCTGGGTTTGCTTGGGCTTTCATATGCAAATGATATATCTCGTTTGCTACTCACAGGAATGCCTAGTGGGCATATGGGGCTGTATTATCAAGGTATGACAGGCGGGGCTCCTAGCTTTGTAGATGCAAATGTCTCATTAGCGTATAAAACTCAACGTCTTAGAGGTATTGGCTTTGGGACTTCAGTATGGGCGGCGACAAAGATATTTCAATCCCATGTGGGGGACTTTGCTAAAGTGAAGGATAATTTTGTTTTCACAGAATTATATGCGAGCTTTGAGAATCCTAATCGTATCAGTATGTATGCGGGACGTTTTAAGACAGATACAGAGTGGATTAAATACTACACGCAAGGGGCGATGGTAAAATATGAAGATATAGAAAATGTAAAGATTGATTTTATTTGGGCAAATAAGAATGCGTATGTAACAAATTATCGTATGGATGGTTTTTATAATCCTTTTGGGAGTATAGGGGTTATTTATTTGGGAGCGACTATTGTGCTGCCAGATTCTCCATTGCAAATTACGCCTTATTTATATGCAGCTCCCAATGACTTCACTTCATTTGCCCTTAAAGTGCTTGTGGTAGTCCCTGCAGGGAATGCGAGATTGTATGGGAAAATGCATTTCCTCTCATTTGTGGGGAGAAATGATAAGGAGATTGATCATTCTGTAACAGATGGAGATGGGGGGTTTGTATGGCTAGAGGGTGGAGCGAAGTGGCTTGGAATGAATGTCGGTGGAGGGGTGATTTCTGTGGCTTCAAATGGTGCTAGGGGGATTGATTCTTTTGGGCAGAGTAGCTATTTTGAGAGGCGCGAAGGGCTATTTTATAATAATGCGACAACGCTTTATGGGTTTTTGGAATATGATTTGAGGCGATATGTGCAATTTGATTCGGCTATTCGCTATACATCTATTGGGAGTCAAAATATTTTCAATTGGGAAGCGGGATTTGTCTCAGAGCCGCAAAAAGATATAAAAATAGGCATAAAAGCTATAGGAATGATAAATAATGCCGATTTCACACTTGATAATTCTATTTTCGCCAATGACGGCAGGAATTATTTACTAATCCGTCTTTTTGGGCAGGTTAGTTTTTAACTTAAAATAAGGAGCAGTTCATGAAAAAGCTTTATGTTTCATTTGCACTCGCTGGTGCTTTAGCCGCAAGTGCAAGCGCAGTGGAGGTAACACCCTTTGGTCATTTGGGTGCATTCTATCATCAAGGGTTTGGCGGATTGCCTACACATGATAAAAATGGTAAAGAAGTGCAAGCCGCTTATGGTGATGTCAATGCGAGAATTGGTATTGAAATAGGCTTAGGTTCAAATGTGAGTATAGGTGTTGGTGGCTGGGGTGGCTATCCATTCTATAGCACAGGCAATAGCGACTTAGGTGATGTGGGCGATAAGGCTTTCCCTAAAAAAGGTGATGTATCTGATGCGTATTTCCGCTATGATGGAGGAAGACTTAGCTTTGTGCTTGGACGCTTTGATATAGGGCAATTCTATCTTGGCAAAGATGGGAAAAACTATACCGGTGTAGATTGGATTTATGGTAATGTGCAAGGTGGTGCGCTTAATGTCGATGGTGGGTCTGTAAGCTTATGGGCTTATTGGAGAAATTCTCAACTTGGCACTTCACAAGCATATAATAGACAAGGATATGAGCTTTCAAGCTTTGATACTTATCAAAACTATAAAAACACTAGCAAGATAGGTGAGCTTTTTAGCGGTGGGATAGATTTAAATTTCGGCGCATTTAAGCTTTCACCTTTTGTAGCATTTTTGACAGATGCAAATACTGAAGATGAAAATTTGAGCAGAACAGAAGATATACTCAATGCTGGTGCGAAAGCTCAACTTGACTTAGGCAGTGGTAGTTTGAGATCAATCACTACTTTAAGGGCAGTGTATGGTAAAAGCAATCTTATCAGCGATAAGGATGGCACAGATGGCTTAACTTTATGGGCTGATGAAGAAATCCGCATTGATGAAATTTGGAAAATCGGTGCAGGGTATATTAGTTTAGAAAAGACTACTAACTCAAAAGCTCCAAATCTCCTTAACTTTGGTGATAGAGCGAGATTCTATGGCTATCGTGGAGGTTTGAGCGGTCCTCATAACTTTGGCGCTGATTTAGGCAATGCAGAATCAACTTGGTATGTATTTGGTGGAATGGACGCTAAACGTGTAGCTATTGATCTTCTCTATGCAGGTGGAGACTATGAAGAAATGTCTGCGGTGGGCTCACTTAAAGTATGGGAAGGAAGTAATGATATGTACTTCACACTTGGGGCTGGATATGTAGGCACAAAAGCACAAAGCCGCACTGGCTATGTTAAGCCTGATGCGTATCAACACTCTGCCTTTGCTTTTGCTAAATTTGGATTCTAATCTCTAGAGCCAATGCTAGGGGTTAATCCTCTAGCAGCTTTTACTCTCTTTCTACATTTTTAAACGCATTTAAACACAACTCTTCACTTATTTAGCACTTGGTACTTCCTAAAACTTCCTCAAACTTAATGTATAATAGCGGCTTATTTAGATTATATTTAGATTACAGGAGCAGCTATGGAGTATATGTATATTAAAGCCTTTCATGTGATTGCATTGGTTTCTTGGATGGCTATGCTTTTTTATCTCCCCCGCTTATTTGTCTATCATGCTCAATATAGCGATAATAAAGCCTATATAGAGATTGTTAAGATTCAAGAGATTAAGCTTTATAAATATATAGGCACTCCTGCTTTAGTGCTTACTTTGCTCACAGGTTTAGTGATGATAGTACTTCACCCTAGTTTAATGAAAGTGGCAGATTCTGGTGTATGGCTACATATAAAGCTTGTATGTGTGATTATGCTTGTGGTATATCATATATGGTGTGGATACTTTATAAAGACATTGGCTAATGGCTCTTGTGAAAAAACTCATAAGTTTTTTCGCTTTTTTAATGAAATCCCCACATTGCTGCTTATAGTTATTGTAATCTTAGCAGTGTGCAAACCACTATAGGAGTGAGAAATGGCAAAGTTATGGGGAGGGCGATTTAGTTTAGAATCAAGCTCACTTTTAGAGGAATTTAATGCGTCTATATTTTTTGATAAAGCCTTATGGCGTGAGGATATAGAAGGCTCAAAAGCCCATGCACAAATGCTAGGCAAAATTGGTGTATTAACACCTACAGAAGTGGAGAGTATCATTAATGGATTAGACCAGATTGCCTCTTGTATCCAAAAGGGTGAATTTACCTTTAAGGCGAGTGATGAGGATATACATATGGCTATAGAATCTGCCCTCATAGAACGTATTGGCGATGTGGGGAAAAAGCTTCATACCGCGCGAAGTCGTAATGACCAAGTAGCACTTGACTTTCGCCTCTATGTCTTGAGATATAATCGCAAGATACGCACCTCCCTTTTGGAGCTTATGGAGATTCTTTTAGGCATTGCAAGTGAGCATACTCAAAGCATTATGCCGGGTATGACACATCTTCAGCACGCTCAACCTGTGAATTTTGGCTTTCATTTGATAGCGTGGGTGTGTAATTTTAAGCGCGATATAGAACGTCTAGAAGATGACTATAAGCGCAATAATTTTTGCCCTTTGGGAAGTGGGGCATTGGCGGGGACGCCTTATAATAATGATAGGATTTATCTTAGCCAAACTTTAGGATTTGCCGCTCCTACGATCAATGCTATGGATTCTGTAAGTGATAGGGATTTCGCACTTGATATGCTCTATAGTCTCTCTATGATAATGATGCATATATCTCGCATAGCCGAAGAACTTGTGTTATGGAATACGCAGGAATTTGCCTTTATTAGCTTAAGCGATGCGTATGCTACAGGAAGCTCCATTATGCCACAAAAAAAGAATCCCGATGTGCCTGAGCTTTTACGCGGAAAAAGCGGGAGAGTGTATGGCTCTCTTATGGGGTTATTAGCGGTGATGAAAGGCTTGCCTTTAGCGTATAATAAAGATACACAAGAAGACAAAGAAGGTGTCTTTGATGCACTTAAAAATGTCAGTATATGCTTGCAAATTGCAAAAGAATGTTTAAAGAGTATGACTATTAGAGTGGATAATATGTACAAAATGGCAAAACGTGGGCATTTGAGTGCCACGGATTTGGCGGATTTTTTAGTACGCCAATGTAATGTGGCATTCCGTGATGCACATCATATTACCGGGCAGGTGGTGGCTTTAGCTGAAGAGAGAGGAGTGGATATTAGCGATTTGGAAGAAGAAGAGATTATGAAAGTAGATTCCCGTATTAAGGCGGGTGTAAAGGCAGTTTTATCTTTAGAATCTTCAATGAACGCAAGAGATACACTCGGAGGCACTTCATCTAAGCAAACACAAGCACAAATACAGGTATGCAAGGACTTTATACAACAAGCCGCTTCAAGGCTTTGTGAGAGTGAGAATCTATCTAAAGGGGCTTAAAGGGGAGTATATAATGAGCGAGAAGCAAGAAAAAATTGTAAATATGTTTAATGCAATTGCGCCAAGCTACGATAAAGCCAATCGTGTGATGAGTTTAGGTATAGATGTAAGCTGGCGTGTAATGGCATGTACTAAGGCGTTTGAGGCATTAGGTAAAGATAAGATAGAGCGCGTGCTTGATGTGGCTTGTGGCACGGGTGATATGCTCTGGCATTGGGATAATCAAGCCAAAAAGATGAATAAAAGCATTACCCATTTGCAGGGTATTGACCCAAGCGATGGCATGCTAGGGGTAGCAAGGGAGAAACTAGCTCCTTTGCTTACTAAGGAGCATTTAAGCCTTGAAAAAGGGGAGGCAAAGCAATTAGGAGTAGAAACTTGTAGTGTGGATATTGTATCTATTGCATATGGTCTGCGTAATGTTGTTGCCCTTGATTGCGCATTGAGTGAGTTTGCTCGGGTACTAAAAAGCGGGGGAGTGCTTGTGATTTTAGAGTTTATGAATAATCAGCATAAGGGTATTTTAGCCCAAATGATGAGATTTTATACGCGTAAGATTCTGCCTTTAGTTGGGGGATTGCTTTCACGTAATTATGCTGCATATAAGTATCTGCCAGATTCTATCAAGGATTTTGTGAGTATTGAATGCCTGCAGGCAAAGCTTGAGGGGCTTGGGATTAGGAGTTATTTTGTTAAAGGATATAGTGCGGGTATTTCTACACTTTATGTGGGTGTCAAATCTTAATTATTGCAAAGAATGTAACATAAAGGATAAAAAAAATATTTTTGATAGCAAAGTATCATTTTATTTTACTTTTTATAGGGAATATTTACAAAAATCTTTTACTATAGATTGCAAATTAAAGCGAGGATTTTTGGATTTAAGCCTAATTGTGCGATTTGTATGGATTTGTATGAAGGAAGGAGAAAGCAAATGAATGAAGATTCGGAAATAGTTTTGGTTGGTGGGGGCGTGATGAGCCTTACTTTAGCTGCGATGTTAAAGGAGCTTCAACCTTCTGCACATATTAGTATTTATGAAATGCTTGATGATGTCGCACTGGAGAGTAGTATGACATGGAATAATGCAGGGACAGGGCATCAAGCCTTGTGTGAGCTAAACTACACGCCTAAGCAAGCAGATGGAAGTATTAATATTACAAAAGCACTAAAAATTAACCAACAATATGAATTAAGCAAGGAGTTTTGGGCATATTGCGTCCAACAAGGTATTTTAAAGTCTCCTCGTACTTTTATTAACCCTGTGGCGCATTTGAGTTTTGTCGTGGATAATATCGTGCCCTATTTGAAGCAACGTTATCAAACATTGCAAACTTCGCCACTTTTTACGAATATGCAATATTCTGAAGATAGAGAGCAGATTAGGCAATGGGCGCCACTTTTGCTAGAGGGTAGAGATGAGAAGCAACAAATGGCAGTTACCTATATGGAAGAGGGAAGTGATGTTGATTTTGGTGAAATTACTCGCCAATTTAGGGATATGCTAAGTCAGAAAGATAATTTTAATGTCTATCTTCATCATAAGGTATATGATCTCAAAAAAGAGGGCAGTAGCTGGCGTTTATATATACGAGACACAAAAAGCGGTGAGAAAAAGCAAGTCAAGGCAAAATTTGTATTTTTAGGAGCTGGCGGTGGCTCATTCCCATTATTACAAAAAAGTGGCATACCTGAGGGTAAAGGTTATGGTGGCTTTCCCGTTGGCGGTTTGTGGCTTGTGTGTAAAAATCGTGAAATCATTGATAAACATCATACAAAAATATATGGTAAAGCCTCCATTGGTGATCCGCCAATGTCTGTTCCACATTTAGATACGCGTATCATACAAGGCAAGAAAGAATTACTTTTTGGTCCTTATGCGGGGTTTAATACGAAATTTCTCAAACATGGGAGTTTGCTTGACTTTCCTTTATCGGTTCGTTTGAGTAATTTTACTCCTATGCTTCAAGCAGGGATAGATAATGTACCCCTTACGATATATCTTATTAAGCAAATTTTGATGTCAAATAACCAACGTATGGATAAACTCCGAGTGTTCATACCTAATGCAGAGCTTAAAGATTGGGAAGCGAAATTTGCAGGGCAAAGAGTGCAGATTATTAAAAAAGATGCCAAAGGAAGAGGGAGTTTGCAATTTGGCACAGAAGTTATCACTTCTCACGATGGCTCTTTAGCTGCACTTCTTGGGGCTTCACCGGGGGCTTCTACGGTTGTGGATATTATGCTACAGGTTTTAGAACGTTGTTTTGGTCAAAATATGGCTTCAGATGAATGGAAGGCAAAATTAGCTCAAATGGTACCTTCTTATAAGCGAACTTTAGAAGAGAATATCGCTCATTTTAATCAATGTCGTTTAAAAACAGCCCAAACATTGCAAATGCCATTTCATAGCATTTAGGGATTGAAGGATTTGTTTGAGTAATACCCTCTTTGTGCGGGGTTGTTTGCTATAATGGCGACTTTATTTTATTCATAAAGGAAATATAATGGCAATTGGAATGAGCGAACTCAAAAAAGGCTTAAAAATAGAAATTGATGGGATTCCATACAGAATCACAGAATATCAGCATGTCAAACCCGGTAAAGGTGCTGCGTTTGTGCGAGCAAAAATCAAGTCTTTTATCGATGGCAAAGTGATTGAGAAGACATTTCATGCGGGTGATAAATGCGAAGAGCCAAATTTACACGAAAACACTATGCAGTTTCTTTATCATGATGGTTCTACATTTCAGTTTATGGATACAACGACTTATGAGCAAATTGCTTTGAGTGATGAGCAAGTGGGTGATGCTGCAAAATGGCTTATTGATGGGCTAAATGTGCAGATTCTCTTCCATAATCAAAAGGCGATTTCTGTTGATGTACCCCTTGTTGTTGAGCTTAGCATTGTTGAGACTGCCCCTAACTTTAAAGGCGATACAAGCAGTGGTAGCAAAAAACCTGCTACGCTTGAGACGGGAGCGGTTGTACAAGTGCCTTTTCATGTCTTAGAGGGTGAAAAAATCAAAGTCAATACTGAAACGGGTGAATATCTCGAGAAAGTGAAGTAGTGTAAGAAGTTATTGTAGCCCGATATAGGGCTTACAATAGTTATTTTTTCTGCGATTCATAAATAGCAGAGCCTATGCCGCCTGTTGTTTCTTGGTCAATTTCTTTTAGCTTTGTTTCTGCCTTTTCTTTCGTGGTAGTTTTGATGTTTTCTTTCACATTTTCTTTTACTTCATCTAAACTTTTACCTTGTATGAGACCAATAGTAGCTGCTGTGGTGGCTTGATTGATAATATCTTGCCCTTCTGCCTGTATGCCCGCTTGGTTTATTGAACCTGCTTGGCTGCAGCCAAATAAGCCAAAGCCAAAGATTCCAGCAAAGAAAGTATTGCGCATAAGTGTTTTATACATGATGATGTCCTCCAAACTAATTTTGTGAGTGCAATTATTAAGTTTTTTAGCTTACAATTTGCTGTAAGCGGGAATTAAAGCAGGGCTTGCTATAATCAATGCTTTTATTTACACACAAATACACAAAGGATAGTTTATGAAAAAAGGCATTCACCCAGAATATGTCCCATGTAAGGTAACTTGCGTAACAAGTGGCAAGCAAATTGAGGTATTAAGCACTAAAAGCGAGCTTCGTATTGATATTTCAAGCTTTTGCCATCCATTTTATACAGGGAGCGATAAAATTACAGACATTACAGGGCGAGTTGAAAAATTCCGACAAAAATATAATATGAAATAATCGTGCTAATCCTTGTGCCAACCCCGATAGGGAATCTTTGGGATATTACCCTTAGGGCGTTAGAGAGCTTTCAAAATGCAGAGATTGTTTTATGTGAAGATACGAGGGTAACGAAAAAACTCTTCTCTCTTCTTATAGAGCGGGGCATTTTAAATACCCAAGGTGTAGAGGGCAGAGATTTTATAGAATCTAAGCAATTTCAATCTTTTCATTCGCATAATCAAGAAAGCTTCATAGAGAGTATAAGCAAGGATATGTTTGATAAAAATGTAGTCTATGTCAGCGATGCAGGAATGCCTTGCATTAGCGACCCGGGCTCTAAACTTATCTCATATGCGATTAGGCATGATATTGCTTTTGATGTTTTGCCCGGAGCATGTGCCCTTAATGTCGCCTTTGCAAGTAGCGGCATAGAATCTACCCCCTTTATTTTTGCAGGATTTTTGCCACATAAGCAGCAAGAGCGTCGCACAAAGCTTATCTTGCTATCTCAACTTGATATTGGAGGGGACTATAGCGTGATTTGTTATGAAAGTCCTCATAGAATCTTAGATACCCTTAAAGATATAGCGAGTCTTTTGCCTTCTGTGTTTATAAGCGCACACAAGGAGCTTACAAAACTTCATCAAAAACGATATGAGGGCAGAGCAGAGGATATAATAGCTAGACTTGAGGGGCATAATCTTAAGGGAGAATGGGTGATTGTGCTAAAAATCGCAGAGAGTATCAAGCAAAAGCAGGCACTTAGCTATGAAGAAGTGCTTATGCTTGATATTCCACCTAAGATTAAAGCCAAGATTCTAAGCAAAATAAGCACTAAAACGATCAAGCAGTGTTATGAAGAGCTACTGCAGAAGTGAGGGCTAGAGTGATCATATATGGTAAGCAACCCGTTTTTTATGCCCTGCATACATGCCCATCGCGTATAGAAGAGATTTATTTCACTAAAGAAGTGCCAAAAGATATATTTAAGCAATTTGCGAGCTTAAATAAACCCATAAAAAGGCTTGATTTTAAAAAGGCTCAAGCTATGGCACATGGGGGGAATCATCAGGGTATCCTTGCATATATCAATCCCCCCTTACCCATGTGTTTAGATGAGTTAAAGCATTTAAAATCCCTTATTGTGCTTGATGGCGTAAGTGATGTGGGGAATATTGGCTCAATTTTTCGCACGGCTTATGCTTTGGGCGTAGGGGGTGTGGTGATTTGTTTGCCAAGTCTTAGTCAAAAAGCGTTACAAAGTATCGCCCGTCTCTCTAGTGGTGCCTTTTTGCATATGCCTTATGGAATCTTTGCGCGTCCTTTTGATATTCTCAATGAGTTAAAAAACGCTCACTTTACGCTTATAGGTGCAGATATGAATGGCTGTGGTGAGCTTAGGGTGGGAGAAAAGTGGGCTTTATTTTTAGGAAGTGAAAATCAAGGTTTATCAGGTCGATTGAAGCACAAACTTGATACAATATTTTCTATTCAAATGGCACATAATTTTGATTCACTCAATGTGGCTGTGGCTACAGGAATTTTAATAGATAGGATTAATCATGCAAGATAAAATAAACACTCAATTACTCGATTCAGAACTTAGTAAATTAAAAGCTATCGGTTTAAAGGAAATGAGCAAAAGCACGAAGTTAGCAAGCTCAAAGATTGAAGATATTTTAGAAAAACGTTTTGATAAGATTGATAGAGTGAGGGCGAAAGGCTTTATTGCCATTATTGAGAGGGAATATAATGTAGATTTGCGTGATTGGATTGCCTTGCAAGAGCAGACTCAAAAGCAAAATATAAGGAGCGTTTCTGAAGTCATTAGTAGGCAAGATGAGGAGCAACGTAGCAAAAGATTAGAAGAGAATATCCTCAAAGAGCAAGAAATTGCCAAAGAAAGAGAAGAAAAAAGAAACGCACAAAAAAAGCGCGACACGCAAGTGCTTGATTTAGCCCTTAAAAATAAACCCATAAATAAATCCAATGCAGAAACTTATACTTGGTTATATGTGGTGTTAGTGGTGATACTTCTTGTTTTGATAGGGTATTTTGCATATAAGGCTTTTATCCAAGATTATCAAGGAGATATACCTAAAACTCCGACAATAGAGGCAGATTCTCAAGGAAATAATGAAGAAAATACCTATGATGGTATGTTTTTTGACACGACTAATCCCCAAGATTCTCAAACTCCCCAACAAAGCATAGAGGGCGGCATACAAGAGCGCACACAAGATGAGAAGCAAACGCAAGAGATTACATCTTCAGACATACTCCAGCCTAAGATAAATGTAGAACGTTCGCAAAATTCTCCTGAGGGGAACTTTTTCTTCAAGCCTCCTTATGGCAGCACATCGGCACAAACTATCAATGATAATATCTTGCATATTCAATCTGAGCATGAATTATGGTTAGGCGTAATTGATTTAGAAAAGGGCACTAAGGAGCAATTCTCCTATAAGAAAGAATATGACGTAAAACTTAGTAACCAAATGCTATTGATTATGGGGCATAGCAGCTTTAAACTCACTCTTAATGGTAAAGAAATCCCCCATAGCACAAAGCACCCTGTGAGAATGTACTATGATGGCACAACTTTAAGTGATATAGGCTATGGGCGCTTTAAGCAACTTAATGGTGGCTTAGAATGGTGAGATACCTTATACTTGCCACTCTTTTATGCGTTTATATACACGCTGATGTATTTGATGATAAAGTCCGCAATCTTATGGGCGAGCAAAATTATCAACTTAATGAGAACTTTATTAATAGAATCTTTGCCAATAAAACGATGTATTACACAAATGGGCGTCTCCATATAGCAAAGATTATCTACGCACTTAAAAGCAATGGCTTGCTTGAATCGCGCTTTGGTCAGCCTAGCGAAGTGAAATTAAACTTTTCTGCCCGCACAAGCCCTGTTTTGCTTACAAAAATTACAAATGGCATTCTTACCACCATGGGATATTCTTACTTTGTCATCTCTAAGGCAGAGTTTTCTCAAGGTTTATCAAGTGTGGAATTTTCTTTTAATACCGAGCATAGCCCAGATATTGGCATTATTATTGATGAATTAGAGAAAAGAGGATTTACATGCCTTGATATTAATCGCCTAAACGCGCGTCATTGGGAGTATGTTTTAGAAATCAATGAGCCACGACTAGCAAATACAAAATTCCTCTCTAAACGTGCCGTGCTTGATTTACGCGAGGTATCTGGAGAATATTGGCTTACTTTAAATGCAAGCGGGGAGCTGCAAGTGCATATGAGCAATTTTGCTCGGTGGAATCCCCGTGTAGTTCTTTATGATAAGAATCTAAGAATTGTGGATATGGTGAGTAATACAGGCTCAAATAGCACATTTAAGATGAAAGTACCCCAAGGTGTGAAATTTGTAATGATTACAGATTATGACAATCAAGAAAACCTAAAAACCGGTATTTCTGTTACTCTAAAGTAATCCCCAAATAGAAGGAGAGTGAATGTTTGATGAAATTGAATTTGACAAAATAAAACGTTTGCCCAAATATGTCTTTGCTGCGATTAATGAAATTAAACTTGAAATGCGACGCAATAATGAAGATGTGATTGATTTTTCTATGGGTAATCCCGATGGCAAAACACCAGCCCATATTGTCAAAAAGCTTTGTGAAGCAGCGCAAAAAGAGAAAAATCAAGGCTATTCTGTTAGCCGTGGAATCTATAAGTTGCGTTTGGCTATTTGTAATTGGTATAAACGTAATTATGGCGTAGAGCTAGACCCAGAGAGCGAAGCGTGCGTAACAATGGGAAGTAAAGAGGGGTATGTGCATCTTGTGCAGGCAATTGCAAATCCGGGTGATAATGCCATTGTAGCCGAGCCCGCTTATCCGATACATTATTATGCCTTTATCCTCAATGGAGCGAATGTTTCTACCTTTGGCTTGAAGTGGAATGAGCAAATGGAGCTTGATGTTGAAGATTTTTTTAGTAATCTTAAACGCGTGCTAAGGGAGGTTATGCCTCGTCCAAAATTTGTTGTTGTGAATTTCCCTCATAATCCTACAACCATTGTCGTATATAAGGAGTTTTATGAACGTCTTGTAGCAATGGCAAAGCAGGAAAGATTCTATATTATTTCAGATATTGCTTATGCAGAGTTGTGTTTTGATGGGTTTAAAACCCCAAGTATTTTGCAAATACAAGGGGCTAAAGATGTCGCAGTGGAAAGCTACACACTCTCAAAAAGCTACAATATGGCTGGTTGGCGTGTAGGCTTTGTAGTGGGGAATAAAAAAATCATTCAAGCCTTGCAAAAGATTAAAAGCTGGATTGATTATGGTATCTATACGCCATTGCAAATTGCTGCAACTATCGCACTTGAGGGTGATCAAAGCTGTGTTAGGGAGATTACATCTCAATATGAAAGACGCATGGAAGTGTTGATTAAAAGCTTTGGTGAGGCAGGTTGGGAAATGCACAAGCCAAAGGCAAGTATGTTTATTTGGGCGAAACTTCCTGCATGTGTGGGGAATATGGGGAGTTTGGAATTCTCTAAAGCACTTCTTAAAGAAGCAAAGATTGCAGTAAGCCCCGGAGTAGGGTTTGGCGCATATGGTGAGGGGTATGTGAGAATAGCACTGATTGAAAATGAAAAACGTATCCGCCAAGCTGCACGGAATCTCAAAGTATTTTTGAAGCAATTTCAATAGGAATAAAGTATGTCAAAATTAATTGTAGGTATGGTTGGCTTTGGTGTAGTTGGAAGCAGTGTATGCAAGACATTGCTGCAAAATCGCGCCATTATTAATGCAAGGGCAGGCAAAGAGATTGTTTTAAAAAGTGTTGTTGTTCGAGATAAAGCAAAGGCAGAAGAGAAACTCAAAGCATTAAATGCACAGCAGGTGAAAGTCAGTGATAATATAGATGATATTTTAGAAGATAGTGAGATTGAAGTAGTGATTGAACTTATGGGCGGTGTGGAGTTTGCCTATCAAATCGCTCAAAAAGCCCTTTTAGCAAAGAAAGCTTTTATCACGGCTAATAAGGCAATGCTGGCATATCATCGTTATGATATAGCTCCGCTTGCAAAGGGCTTGCCTGTGGGCTTTGAGGCAAGTGTTTGCGGAGGGATACCCATTATTCGCGTGCTTAAGGATGGCTTGAGTGCAAATCATATTATCGCCATTGCTGGTATCTTAAATGGGACAAGTAATTATATCCTCACTCAAATGCAGCAGCATAATAGAGACTTTCAAAAGGCATTGCTTGAAGCCCAAGCGCTTGGCTATGCGGAGGCTGACCCCACGCTTGATATTAATGGAGGTGATGCGGGGCATAAACTCCTTATACTTGCTTCTCTTGCATATGGAATCCACGCTATGCCTGAGGATATTCTCATTGAGGGTATTGAGGGTATTAAGCCTGATGATATAGCATTTGCTAAAGAATTTGGCTATGTGATTAAGCTGCTTGGCATTGCTAAAAAGCAGGATAATCAAGTAGAGTTACGCGTTCATCCTTGTATGATTAAAAAGGGTGCGATGATAAGCAAGGTTGATGGTGTGATGAATGGCATTAGTGTAGTGGGGGATTGCTTAGGGGAGAGTATGTATTATGGTGCTGGAGCTGGAGGTGAGGCGACTGCAAGCTCTGTAGTGAGTGATATTATAGCCATTGCTAGGGGTGAGAGTGCCGCAATGCTAGGGTTTGAGCGCACACTTGATGATACCAATCATCTTAGGCTGAAAAATAAAGATGAGATTTACTCGCGCTACTATATACGACTTTATGTGAGTGATAAGCCCGGGGTGCTTGGGCAAGTCTCACAAATTTTAGGGAAGCATAATATTTCTATTAGCACATTTTTGCAAAGACAGAGTGATGAGGAGCAAAATAATGTAGCAAAAATGCTTTTTTCAACGCATCATTGCTATGAAAAGGACATCAATGGCGCACTTGCTGAGCTTGTAAAATTTGATTTTATCATACAAAATCCCTATAAGATACGCATTGAAGACTAAGTAAATGAGCAGAGAGAAAGGCGCACTTGCTGAAGAGAGGGCATGTGAGTTTTTAACCCAAAAAGGCTTTGAAATAGTAGAGCGGAACTTTTTTGCTCGATATGGTGAGATTGATATTATTGCTTCTAAAGATAATATCTTGCATTTTATTGAAGTAAAGAGTGGTGCGGGCTTTGAGCCTATTTATAACATTACTCGTGCTAAGCTTAGCAAACTTGAGAAAGCTATTAACTTTTATTTAATGACGCATAATATTACTCAAGCCTTTTGCCTTGATGCACTGATTATTAAAGATGATAAATATGAATTGCTTGAGAATATTACCCTCTCTTAAGGGGTAGAATCCCCCCTCAAAATGACTGATAATTCTACTCTTGTTATTCTTCGCCCCTTATCAGGGGTTCGTGATGACAACAAAACCCACGTGCATAGGGAGTCCAAAGAGTTTCTGTTGGAATCACCAACAACTCCGTTAGTTTGTCATGTCCGGCAAAGCCGAAGAATTGCTCTCCAAATCACTAGAAATGCTTTTAGATTCTTTTTTTATAAGGCGGAGGGGCTTAGCAGAGTTTTATAAAATAATTGGGTTCATAGCTTGGCTTGTGTGCGAAGTCTAACATATAATTAATGCTCTTGCCCCTTATATATCCCCCACAAGGGCAGCGCTTTTAAGGGTGGTACTTTGTGCGATTTAATTTTATCTTAGATGAGAGTCTCACGGACAGAAGACGTTGGGGACTTCCTCCATAGGGGTAATGAGTTTGTCATGTCTAGAGGGAGCACGAAGTGGAGGCGAAGAATTTCTGTGGGAATCACTAGTCGCACTTTTTGGTAATTCTAAGGGAGATTTTTTGCTTATTTGCGAAAGTAAAGAAGCGATAATAAGCCTTCTTAAAGAAAGCTAAGGAGATATGCAAATGCTCTTATATGGGCTTTGAAAATTATGTGAAAGGGGGATTGGGTAATGCTAGGCTTTATAGGGTAAGGGAGCTTCCCCCTAGCAATTCAAAATAGTAGGGGGAAGCGAGTTATTCTTTAAAAGATACTTAAGAGACATTTAGGCTTAGAAGTCCCATTTTACTCTCACGCCAGCTACAACACTCCCTTGCTTATTGCCTCCATTTACTAAGTTTGAAGTCTTTTTGCCTTGTGTGTTGTAGTAGGCTACTTGAGGAGAGAACTCAAGATTTGCATTTGCCTTGTAGGGGAGCTGTAGGAATGCAGCATAACTATGGATAGCCCCGCTGTTGTCATTTGTCCCATCATTAATTTGATTTGTTCCTTTGAAAGTGGCTTGATAGCCCGCCCCAAAGATAAAGGATAGCTCATTGCTTAGCTTTGAGCCAAATTCTATCTTTGCCCCAGCGATTTGTGCATCTAAGCCCACTACACTTGCTGAATTACCATGTGTATAGCCTCCCTTGCTATATGCCCCAGCGGCTTGCTCGCCATAGAGGTAGCCGTTTTTGCCATATTGGGCTACAAGTGAGATAAATGTATTGCCAAATGTAGGACGCAAGCCCGCCCATATATGATACGCACTTGTGCCAGCGGGAGCTACATTGTTTGTAGTTGAGGCGTTGTTGTAGTATTTATATGAGCCGGCGATTCTGAAAAATGGCTGATTTTTTTCATTATTGATCGTGTAGTTGGCAGCAATACGAGGTGATTCTTGATTAGTATTGGCATTCCAACCATCGAGATTAGAATCTTCAAGCACACCTATGCTAAAGCCAGCAATGCTGTATTGGAATTGAACATGACGTTTTGCTGTAACGACGCCACCAAAGCCCACCATACCGCTATCGATATTAAGCCAGTTGCTAGAAAAGGCATTATCAAAGCTTGGGGAATTGGTTTTCCCAAAGAGAAATACTCCATACCCACTATCATAAGAACCCCAATATTGTCTATAGGGAGTTGTGCTTTGAGCAGTGCCTGCATATGGCACAGCATCAGCCTCTCTTGCACCAAATTCTATATTCGCCTTGAACTTACCTGATTGCACTCTTACACCAAATTGTGAGTTACTTTGCAAGCCAAAGAGATAGCCCGCTTGATCCCCAGCTCTTGTACTTTCACCATAGCCCATAAAGCCGCGAATTGAGGCATATATCTCTGCTTTTGTTTCATCAGCATTATAAATTTCTAATGCTTGCCCCGGTATAGCGAGCATACTCGCCAAAGCACTACTTATAGCTAATTTTTTCATTTTAACCTCCTAAAAGTTGTACGTTCTATTGAAAGATACGTGCTGCATTGTGAATGAAATAGTGAAGTTAGTCAATAAAAAATTTAAACCATAGGATAATAAAATATCTAGTGAGTGTAGAAATAACTCAATTTGTTACTTTTTGATAATATTTATTCTTTGATAAGTTGCATAAATTCGAATCTTGTTTTTGAATCTCTTTTAAAAAGCCCTAGCAATGTGGAAGTGATAATATGGGACTGCCTTTGCTCTCCTCTCATTTCAAGGCAGAGATGTCTTGCCTCACATACGACCATAACACCCTTTGGCTTGAGCTCTGCTTCAATAGCATGGGCGATTTCCTGGCATAATCGCTCCTGAATCTGCAGGCGATGTGTGAAGATTTCAGCGAGTCTTGCTAAACCACTAATGCCTGCAAAATGCTTATTGGGGATATAGCCAATCGAGAGAGTGCCAAAAAATGGCAATAAATGGTGCTCACACATAGAATAAAATGGCAGCTTTTTAAGCACTATCATTTCATCATACGCCCCCTCTTCAAATACACTCCCTAAAGCTTCTTTGGGGCTTTTAGTGTAGCCATCAAGCATTTGAGTAAAGCTGGTAGCAATACGTGAGGGGGTTGTCTTTAAGCCCTCTCTATTTATATCTTCACCTATCTTTGCGCATAAAGCTTTAAAAAAGCCTTGTGAGAGTTGCTCTAATGTCTGCATATAAACACCTTGAAAAGATTTACTAAAAGTGCATACCCAGCAGGGATTTAATGCGATTTTGTGTGCTAGGGTGCGTGCTTAGAATCTCCCCCATATCAAAGAGATAGGCGTTTGCGCGTGTGGGGTTAGATTCTTTAAAATCATTTTGGGCATAGCTTTGAGTGATTTTTTGCAAGGCAAGAATCATTGGCTTGCTATCCCTCATTAAGTATGCCGCTCCAGAATCTGCCATATACTCGCGATTACGACTAATAAAAAGGCTAAGCACAAGTGTTAAAAGGGGGAGGATAAATTGTAGCGCTAAAAGTATGCTACGTGCTAATCTCGCTCCTTGTGAGTTTGACTGAGTAAAAAAGAAAGCAAAGATATTCACTCCTAAAAGCATAATATTGCTTAAAATCCCTACACACATCGTAAGCCGTACATCTCCGTGCCGTATATGGCTAAGCTCATGGGCTACTACAGCCTTAAGCTCATCTTCATTGAGATTATCAAGCAAGGCTGAAGTTACTGCTATCATGGAATTTTGGGGATTCCACCCGCTGGCAAAGGCATTCATATAAGGAGCTTCCATAATATAAAGTGCTGGCTCAAAGGGGCAATTGGCTCTTTTTAGTAGGTCTTGGAGGATTCCATAAAGGCGAGATTCCTTACGTGAGAGGACCACAGAGGGATTTATGCGTTTGTATTGATTACCACTAAGCATAATGCGGGAGGATTGAGAGAGGCTAAAGATAATAATCACGCAAGCAAGCAAGCTTGAAAAAAAGGTGATAAAAGGGAATTGTTTTAGTGTAAGTAAGCTATACAATCCTCCCTCTAATGTGGGGGCATTAAGGCGGATAATATCAGCTAAAAGTCCAATAAAGAGAAAAATCATCACATATACACATAAGACCGCATAGGTTTTGTATTGATTATAAGCAATGATACGTTCAAAGCGGGAAGTCATATACACTCCTTTATTGTTCTCTCTACTATTATGGCAGAGTTTTGCTAATTAATATTTGAAGCAAGGGATAAATGAGTATGTGCTGATTAGATAGAAGCATAAGGCTCTAGCCTTATGCGTGTAAGGGGCTATTGTCTTCTACCAAAAGTAATAGCATAAGTGCTATCACGCAAGCCAAATAATGGATCTTTTGGTTCTCCTATACCGCTAGGGAGTGTGCCGGGCATAAATACATCGCCATTGCAGTCTGTGCCATTGTATTTACTTACTTTTAAAGTCCCAATTTCAAGCTCTTTATGCTCTCCGCTCCAAAGCGCGGTGGTATCATCAAGTTTATCATTAGTATTAGCAAATACCAGCACAAGCTTGTATTCTATAGGCTTTTTAGCTACCTTAGCCTTGAAATCAGATGCTAAAAAATCATCTCCAAGTTTGCTAAGCTCTTCTTGTGTGAGATATGCTACACCATTTGTGGGCACAAACTTAAATCGCGCAGGAAGCATTTTGCCATTTTTGCTATCTTTAAAATAGAATGTATGGATACTATGATAGAGAGTATTTGCCACACTGCCTGTAATGCCTATTTTGCTTAAATATGCCTCAAAATTTGCATACGATGGCACTTCTTTTGTACGTTTTTGGATATTTTTATTATCTACCTTGCCATTTTTAGGCACTTTCATAGCAAAAAATTCATAAAACTCCTTAGGATTTTTAGCAAAGTTAATTTCAGTATTAAGCATAACTAATTCCCAACTCTCACTCTTACCCTCCATTTTGATAGCAATGCCTCTAGGCTTTGATTTATCGCTTGCTTGGGGATTACCTCCACCTAAGGAGTAGCGGATTTGTGCGGGGATAGAGCTTTCCTTGAGTAGGGGGATTTGAAGCTTTTGGGTGATATTTTTTGCGGGCTTAAATTCACCAATGGCACAAAAGCCCTTAGCGTGGTTGATTTTTTTATGAGGGTTGTTTGTATCTCCATTGAGTGCGTAGAATACATCAGCTATTTTTTCAGCGTCATATTCACTCTCTTTGGTTTGAGCTTGTAAAAGCATGGCAGATGAGCATATACTGAGTAGTAGTATTTTTCGTATGTCCTTTAGCATTTTCTTTCCTTATTGTGAAATAGGGCAGAATGCTAGAATTTTTATGTAAATATTATCTAAATATAAAATTTTCATTTTTATGCTTCAAATGCCTTGTGCAAGGGGGACAAGGAGGGAATGGTAGGGAATCTATATCCATAATGCTAGGGCTAACCCATAGCCTAAGCTAAGGGTTATAAGAAATTATTGTTTAAGGTTAAGGAGTGTGTTTAGAATTTGGTCTGAAGTGGTTACGGCTTTGGAATTAGCTTGGAATCCTCTTTGCACAACAATGAGTTGCGTTAAGCTACGGCTTAAATCCACATTGCTCATTTCAAGCTTAGAGCCAGATACACCGCCTCTTCGCCCTGTATTTGCCGCTCCAATCATCGGCTCTCCAGAGTTTCCTGTGCGTGAATACACATTCCCGCCCTCTGATTGCAAGCCTGTGTTATTAGCAAAGTTTGCAAGAGCGATTTGAGCAAGGGCTAGAGAGCGCCCATTGCTAAATGCCCCAAGGAGCGAACCATTACTATCAAAGCGAATATCCATTAAATCTCCTGCTTGATAGCCATTTTGATTAATCGCATAAGTTTCTGAGATTTTATCCACGCTTGTTAATCCCCCAAAGCTCTCATTTGCCCCGAAGTTAAGCTCAAGCCTCTGCGGTCCTTTACTTCCATTTTTAGGGTCAAACTGCAAGACGGGAGGATTCATACCTGAGAGCGAGCCATCACTATTAAATGTCGCCCTCCCACCTTCAAATACATTAAGACGACCGGGTGAGCCTCCTATAAATTGCGCTGGTTCGGGGACAACAGCCCTCCAACTCCAAACCGCATCTCCTGTTTTCCAAAATTCAAAACGGATATTATGCTTACTCCCTAAGCTATCTACAATATCTACACTTGTGGCGTGAGAGGCTTTGACAATCTTACTTGTGCTTACAGATGAGCCACCCTCAATAAGTGAAGAAGTATTGAGGGCTTTCATTGTCTCTTTAAAGAGCACATTGTTTGTTACATTATCAGAGAAATGGCTTGTAACAAAAAGGCTAAGGTTGCGTTGCTCATCATCGGCATCATCGTGATTTGTGATTTCAAACATACCCCAACGATTGAGCGTTACCCCAACAGAAGCGGTGCTTTCATAATAGGCTTTTTCTGGGTTTTTAATCATATTTGCATCATATTGCATAAGTGCGCGTAAATCCTCGGTAGTTCTAAATTGCCCTGTGGTGGAATCTGCATCTTCAGACTTTGTGTAGCGGTATCTAAAGGCAGTAATGTCTTCTTCACCTTTTACGAAGTTTTGAAATACACCTGTGCCATCTGCGGTAATGCGTATGTTTTTAACCTTTTCTCCACCATCCATTTGATTGCGATTTTCAAGTCGAAGCTGCCCTGCATCGACATAGGCGTGAATGCCTATTTTGCTACTTATGGCATTAATGGCATTTTGTGCTGCTACAGCAGAGCTTACACCGGTAATAGCGGAGTTGTTTGTAAAGCTTATTTTCTCACCATTAAGCCCAATGGTACTCACTTCATCAGTATTAACGGGGTCATGTCGTATCGTGGCTGTTTTATAGCTTATCCAAATCCCTTGATTTTCATTTAATGCAAATGCGTTGCCATCATCATTAAAGAGTATGCCCATATCTTCACCTACTTGTGTAAGCACACCTCGCGAGTCATATACAGGAGTAATGCCATCTGCAGATGTACGTGTGGTGGAATCAAGGGCAGCAACATCTTGCATTTGCTCGATATGTCTTCCTGCATTGAGATTGGCACGTAGTGTAATGGTATTAGTCGCACGTGCAGGCATTACCATACCCGGGTCTATTTGGATATTTCTTACTGGTCCTGTGTTATCTACTTTAAAGAAGTCAAAGTCGCTCATGGTGCTAGATTCTGCGTTTTCTAGTGGTGGGCGCACCCAGCCTTGCACGACATATCCACCTGTGGTTACGAGATTCCCATTTGCGTCAAAGAGAAATTCGCCATTACGTGTGTAATTATGCGTTATACCCCTATCTGGTGAAATAATAAAGAATCCATCGCCTTCAATGGCAATATCTGTTTTGACATCGGTATTTTGTGTATTGCCTTGTGAAAATACTTTAGTTGTGGCATTAATGCCAACGCCTAAGCCGATTGAGAAGTCATTTTGCCCTCCTAATCCGTTTTTATAAGGAGAGCTTGCAATAAGCTTGATTTGTGAGAGCATATCCACAAAAGAAGCCCTTGAATATTTGAATCCCACCGTATTAACATTAGCAATATTATTACTTTCCACATCAAGTGCGATTTGATGTGCTTGCATACCGCTCACACCTGACCACAGAGATCTTAACATATCGTATCCTTTCTCAATAAAATCTGCGATTTATCATTACAAGGATAAGCAATATATATTCCAAAATATGAATACTAGAAGTAAAAGTTGAAGATAAAGAGGAGTAAGCTTGTGCTTAATGCACACCCCCCACAGAGGTAAAACGTGTCTTGCTGCGAAAGGCTGGAATGGCATTCCAAATAGAGAGGAGGAGGAATTTATAGGCATCTTGAGGCTCTATGAAATGATATTGAAGGAGCACTTGAGAGACAAGAAATTCATAATATGACTTGCCTATGCCCTTATCATCAAGGTATGCCCTCTCAAAATCTCCGCCAAAATACCGAGCTACATTACTTATGCTAATTTCTTTACTGCTGAGTGTTTTGAGGTAATCTTTAGGCGAGGTATTGCTAGGGAATTTGCTTACACGTGAGGTAACAAAAGTGAGGAGTTTATCTTGGAGATTCTCTATAAGTTCTAAGAAATGCACGCTATTTTTATCAATATGTTCTCTTGTGTGGATAGCCTTTTGCAGAGCTTGGGGTTTGGAGCCATCAAGGAGGATAAGGGCAATTTGTGTCATTTTGGGCTCAGAGAGAATGTTTGTAACACTTTGTTTTTTGCTTGGAGTGCTTGTGTAGGCATGCTGGATATAATCAACAGCCTTTTGTATATCATCAGATTCAAGTATCATATTTAGCATCTCAAATTCTTCTTGTGATAAGAGATGTTCTAAATTTTTGAGATAAGTTTGATTAGCTATAAAACCCTCTTCTTTTAATATAAACAACTTCCGCACTAACGTATTAAGCATATTAAACTGCATAAACACCCCTTAGAATAATATTAAGGATATATCGGTAAAACGCCTATAATGCTTAGCCTAAAATAATCGCCCTCTGGGCTTTGGGGACAATCTCACCTATAATACTTGCTTGCTCTATGCCGGCTTGATGAAGGCTATTAATAAAATCTTTTACTTGCTTAGAGGGGAGGGCAAAGAGCAAACCCCCTGAAGTTTGCGCATCATAATAAAAAATATCATCTTCTAGTGTGCATTGCAAGGCGACTTTATCTTGGAGAGATTTTTTATTTTCATAAGAGCCACCGGGGATAATGCCATTTTGCGCAAGTGTTTGTACGTGATGAAATAATGGAATCTGCTGGGTATAAAAGAGTATGCTTTTTGGGGGAGTATGCTTTAGCCCTTCACACATTTCAAGCCCATGCCCTATTAGCCCAAAGCCTGTAATGTCAGTGCAAGCGTGGATTTCATATGCTTTGGCTATATTAGCCGCATAGAGATTTAGCGTTTGCATTGATTGGATAACCTCAGTGCTCTCTTTAAGCATATCTGCTTTAATTGCAGTCGTTAGGATACCGCTTCCTATGGGCTTTGTTAAGACTAATACATCACCAATTTGCCCCGTGTGGTTACGCCATATATGAGATTTATGCACCATACCATTTACAGAAAGTCCATATTTTTGCTCTTTATCTTTAATCGTATGACCACCAAGTAATAATGCCCCTGCCTCTGTGATTTTATCTAATCCCCCTCTAAGGATAGCATTTGCTATGTTGGTATCAAAATGCGCATTATCCCACATTAAAAGATTGAGCGCACTTATCGCACTCCCACCCATGGCAAAAATATCGCTTAAGGCATTGGCTGCAGCAATTTGCCCATAGATATAAGGGTCATTAACCACAGGTGTGATGAAATCCACGCTTGATAGCATAACATTTTCACTTTGGTTTGATAAAAGCATAGCCCCGCAATCTTCATTACTCTCAAAGCCCGCTATTAAAAGAGGGTTTGGCTTTTGCTCAAGTCCGCTAGCAATTTGTGATAAGTCTTCCAGACCCACTTTAGCGGCTCAACCTGCGCATTGAATATATTGGGTGAGTTTGTGCTCTTCCATAACTTACCTATCTATAGTTTATTTAGAGGGAGATAAGATTCTCACTTGATAGCATATTTTGTATGCCCTCTAACGCATTGCCTATCATACCGACCTTCACTCGCTCTGTTAGGGCAAAATAGCTTAGACATGAACCACACGAATATATTTCAACTCCTTGTTTTTCAAGCTCTTTGAGTGCTTCGACGATTTCGGTATTATCTACTTCATCATTATCTGTTGTGAGGAGCACACCGCGATTAATAAATAAAATTTTTTGTGGGAGCACATCAGAATGTAGCAAGGCTTTAATAAAGCCATTAGTAAGCATACCCCCTAACTCTCCCTCGCCCACTCTATCATTTTTAAAAAGCATCATTTTGGGCACTATTTTATCTTTACCTATTTTGCCATCTTTGCTTGTTTTACCCTTAAGGATAATCATAAATTGCTCATCTCGTCCAAATCCCACTTCAAACTCAAAACCCTCTGATTTTAAGAAACGCGAGAGATTCTCTTTAGAAGAAGATGTATTGCCAATAATTTCATAAGAATGGAGTCTTAAGGAATGTTCATTTACACCCAAAAGTGCTTGTTTTGCCTTAATAACCGGCTCTGGGCAAGGTAAATCGCGCACATCAATTTGTATAGTGTTATTCATTATGTGTCCCTTAGCGTGAGTTTCTAAGATATGAAAGCATACACGTATGATAATACACTCTTATGAATTAAAATTTCTTTAAGAAATGCGTAGTTAAGCTTAAGAGATTATGAGGAGGTTTAGCCCCCTCCTTAAAAATAAGCAAGGCTTAGTATGAGGAGGGGGAGGAGGTGTTAGAGTGTGAAGTCTGGCATAAGATTGAAGTTAAGATAAGTATAAATATTATCTTTTTTAGATTCAATCTTCTTTGGAGCGATTTCAAGATATTCTTGCGTAGTTGGCAGGCGTCCTAGCATTGCACATACACCGCCAAGCTCTGCACTTCCTAAATATACCTGTGCTCCTTTACCCATGCGGTTGTCAAAATTACGTGTTGAGGTAGAAAACACTACAGCATTATCCCTTACACGTGCTTGATTCCCCATACATAAACTACAGCCGGGTGCCTCTAGTCTTGCGCCTGCAGCACCAAAGAGTGAGAGATACCCCTCTTTTGTAAGCTCTTTTTCGTCCATTTTGGTGGGAGGGGCAATCCAAATTTGTGTTTTGCTTTGTCCTTCATTTTTGACAATTTCACCAAATGCTCTAAAATGCCCAATATTTGTCATACAGCTACCGATAAACACTTCATCGATATTTTTTGGACGTTTGGGATTAGCATGAATTTCACTAAGTGTAGCGACATCATCTGGGTCATTTGGACAAGCCAAGATAGGCTCTTTAATATCAGCTAAATCAATTTCAATAATAGCTGCATATTCTGCATCACTATCTGGCTCTAAAAGCACAGGATTAGCAATCCACTCTTTCATTTTATCTGCTCTTCTTTGCAAGGTTTTTGCACTTTGGTAGCCATTGGCAATCATAGATTCTATGAGTTTAATATTTGAGCTTAAATACTCTATGATAGGCTCTTTGTTGAGCCTTACACTACATGCTGCTGCACTTCTCTCTGCGCTTGCATCGCTTAGTTCAAAGGCTTGCTCTACTTTTAAGTCTCCTAAGCCCTCAATTTCTAAAATCCTTCCGCTAAAGATATTTTTCTTGCCTTTCTTTTCAACCGTTAAAAGTCCTTGCTTAATAGCATAATATGGAATGGCATTGACTAAATCACGCAAGGTAATGCCGGGATTGAGTTTGCCCTTAAAGCGCACAAGTACAGATTCTGGCATATCAAGGGGCATAGAGCCTGTAACAGCCGCAAAAGCGATAAGCCCACTCCCTGCTGGGAAGCTAATGCCAATAGGGAATCTTGTGTGAGAATCTCCACCTGTCCCAACGGTATCAGGCAAACACATACGATTAAGCCATGAGTGGATAACGCCATCTTTAGGATGAAGTGCCACCCCGCCACGTTCAGATATGAAGTTTGGTAAAGTTGCATGTAAGCTTACGTCTGCTGGTTTTGGATATGCTGCTGTGTGGCAGAAGCTTTGCAATACAAAATCTGCACCAAAATTAAGTGCAGCAAGCTCTTTAATCTCATCGCGCGTCATCGCACCTGTGGTATCTTGACTACCAACGGTTGTTGTTTTAGGCTCACAATATGTCCCCGGGCGCACACCTTCTACGCCACAAGCCCTGCCTACCATTTTTTGCGCTAATGTATAGCCTTTTGTGCTAGAGGCGGGTTGTTTTGCTTCTTGGAAGACATCGCTTTTGCCAAGCTTTAAATATTCTCTTGCTTTAGCAGTGAGACCTCTGCCTATGATGAGCGGAATTCTCCCGCCTGCACGGATTTCATCAGCAATTGTGCGAGGGTTTAGCGTAAATGTGGCGACCACCTTTCCATCTTTACTAATCTCACCTTTATTGGTATTAATTTCAATAATATCGCCATCTTTAAGCTCGCTTACATCAGCGACAATGGGCAAGGCACCGCTATCTTCACAAGTATTGAAGAAAATAGGCGCAATCACACTTCCAATGACAATACCGCCACTTTTTTTATTAGGGATATAGGGAATCTCTTTACCAAAGTGCCACAAAATGGAGTTACACGCGGATTTACGGCTACTACCTGTACCGACAACATCGCCCACATACGCCACTACTGCGTTGTGTTGTGCTGCCTTTTGCTTGGCAGATTCTATACGTTGCTCAAAGTTCTCAATACGGCTTTTCAGCATGGCTTTCGCATGGAGTGGAATATCACTTCGTGTAAAGGCATCACCTGCTGGGCTTAAATCATCTGTGTTAGTTTCGCCATCAACTTTGAACACACATACCTTAATCACTTCACTCAAGCCCTCTTTATTTTTAAACCACTCTGCATCTGCCCAAGATTGAAGTATTTCTTGTGAAAGCGGGGTATTAAGTGCAGTGATTTTCTCAAAGTTATCATAAATTAAGAGTGTATGTTTAAGGGCTTGTGCGCAAGCTTTTGCAAGTGTGCTATCACTTAAAGAAAGCCCTTGAACGAGTGGTAGGACATTATATCCTCCAAGCATGGTACCTAGATATGTTATGGCTTCGATGGGTGTGAAACCCCAATCAAGCTTATTGTTAAGCAAAATGTCTCCAAAAAACTCTGCCTTGAGTTTTGCTGAAGCATCAACGCCGGGATTTACCCTGTGTATAAGCAGCTCTTTGGCGAATGCTTTTTGCTCATCATTTAGGCTTGAATCTTTACACATATTGATAATACATTGTGTCTGCGATACATTCAGCGCTAGAGGTGGCACTCCTTGAGCGGCTCGCTCTTCTACATGTGTCTTATAGTCTTTAATGAATTGTTCATACTCTTCCCTCATCGTGTTCTCCTTGCTAGTTTGTGATTTATTGTTGTTATAGAAACCAAAACCCTATATAATGGTTTGCTTCAATTGTATAATAAAAATACTAAATGGGATAGAAAGTAAAATGAAAGTTGTCTAATTTTCTACTTTGAAACTTCCCAATGACAAATATATTTTTAGTTTTTCTTGTTTTGCATACTTCGCGGAAAGATAGCATATAAGGGAATCTTGCCAAGATATTGCTTCTTAAAAGATACATAAAGTAACAACTAGGGGCATTATTTTATTTTGAGGAGAAATTATGTCTGTTATATCATCAAAGAGTGAGAAACTTATCAATCGTTTTTTTGCTCCATTACTTGATAAGGTAGATAGTAATGATGATATACTCTCTAGCGTTCGCGCAAATACCATTCTTGCACCCAAACACTATTATTTTGACTTTACCGCTTCAGGGCTTGCTTATAGGGCGATTAACAAACGTATAGAATCTATTCTGCCTTATTATGCAAACACGCATTCTAAAATCTCTTCAAGTGCTGCATTGATGAGCACACTTTATGAATATGCAAAAGAACGTATAGCCCATATACTGGGTTTAGGCGATGATTTTGTGCTTATTAGTGGAGGAAGTGGGGCGAGTTTTGGTATTAAAAAGTTTCAAGAGCTTATGGGTATTTATATATCGCCGCATTCTTTGGGGCATTTGGGGGCTTTGATTGAGCCATATTGCACACAAGGCATACATAAGGATACTCAAGGCTTATTGCAAGGGATAAAAGCCTATGATGTAGCGACAAATGCACTAAATCTCCCTCATGTGCTGATGAGTGGCTTTGAACATCATTCCAATGAAATTAGTTATAAAGAGGGGCTATGCCATGTGCATAAAATTGCCTTTGATAAGCAAGGTTTGCCAGATTCACAAGATTTAGCCCAAATCTTAAAAACACTAAAAGGTAAAAAAATCATCGCAAGCTTGAATGTGGCTTCTAATGTTACGGGGATTTTCACACCTTTAGAATCTTTTTCAAAAATATTGCGTGATTATAAGGCGATAATCGCCCTTGATATGGCAAGCTCCTCGCCTTATATGGTTGTGGATAGTTCTTATTTTGATTCAGCCTTTCTTGCTCCTCATAAACTTTTAGGAGGGGTTGGGGCATGCGGGATTTTAGCTATACGCAAATCATTGCTTGATAGCACCTTACCGCCTAGCTTTAGTGGGGGAGGTGTGATTGAATATGCTAATGATGATATACATTACTTCATTGATGATATTACTTTGCGCGAAGAAGCTGGAACGCCCCCTATTTTGGGCTTACTTTATGCGGCATTAGCCTATCAATTACGTGATGAGATAGGATTAGATTTTATTATGCGTAGGGAGAAAATACTCACAGAAGTTTTTTTACATGAATTAGCCAAGATACCAGCGGTGAGTATTTATGGAGATTTATCGCTAAATCGATTAGGTATAGTGAGTTTTAATATTGGCTCTATTTCTCCCCTTGATTTATGCGCACTTTTGAGTAAAAAATATGGCATACAAACGCGCGCAGGTTGCAGTTGTGCGGGACCATATGGGCATTATTTGATACCTGATGGCTCATTGCAGAAAAAGCCCGGATGGCTACGGGTAAGCATTCACTATAGCCATAGCGTGGCTGATATAGAGTATTTGATCGCTTCCATTAAAGCATGTGTAAAAATTTTGCGCGGGTAATATTTATAGCATATAAAGATAGTTTTAAAGATAGGATTTATATAATCGCTTCTTTTTTAATCCCAAATAAAGCAGAGAACTCCCCATGCAAAATATACGAAATATAGCTGTTATCGCCCATGTCGATCATGGAAAGACCACTTTAGTCGATGGGCTCTTAAGCCAATCAGGCACATTTAGTGAAAGAGAGCAGGTTGATGAGCGGGTTATGGATTCTAATGATTTAGAAAGAGAGCGGGGCATTACTATACTTTCTAAAAACACAGCCATTCACTACAAAGGCACAAAGATTAATATCATCGATACTCCCGGGCATGCTGATTTTGGCGGTGAAGTTGAGCGTGTGCTAAAAATGGTCGATGGCGTGCTTTTGCTTGTAGATGCGCAAGAGGGTGTTATGCCTCAGACAAAATTTGTGGTCAAAAAGGCTCTAAGCTTTGGAATCCGCCCCATTGTGGTAGTAAATAAAATTGACAAGCCTGCCGCAGAACCTGATAGAGTGGTTGATGAAGTGTTTGATTTATTTGTAGCTATGGAGGCGAGTGATTTTCAATTAGATTTTCCTGTGATTTATGCAGCAGCCCGTGATGGCTATGCGATTAAAGAGCTAGGAGATGAGAAAAAGAATCTTGAGCCCCTCTTTGAGGCGATTTTAGAGTATGTACCTGCCCCTAGCGGAAGTGCGGATAATCCACTGCAAATGCAAATTTTCACATTAGATTATGATAACTATGTGGGGAAAATCGGTATAGCTAGGGTGTTTAATGGTGTGATTACAAAGGGTGCGAATGTTATGCTTGCTAAAAGTGATGGCGAGAAAGAAACTGGGCGCATTAGTAAGCTTATAGGCTTTTTGGGCTTAGCACGTACGGAGATAGAATCTGCCCAAGCCGGCGATATTGTGGCAATTGCTGGATTTAATGCCATTGATGTTGGGGATTCTATCGTGGATATAAATAATCCTATGCCCCTTGATCCTATGCATTTAGAAGAGCCCACGATGAGCGTGTATTTTGCGGTAAATGATAGCCCTTTGGCAGGCTTAGAGGGCAAGCATGTAACAGCAAATAAAATTAAAGATAGGCTTTTAAAAGAAATGCAAACCAATATCGCTATGCGTTGTGAAGAAATGGGCGAGGGGAAGTTTAAAGTAAGTGGGCGAGGGGAGTTGCAAATTACTATTTTGGCAGAGAATTTACGAAGAGAGGGATTTGAGTTTAGCATTTCTCGCCCTGAAGTGATTGTTAAAGAAATTGATGGCGTGAAATGCGAGCCTTTTGAGCATTTAGTGATTGACACGCCACAAGATTTTAGCGGGAGCATTATAGAGAAGCTCGGACGTCGCAAGGCAGAGATGAAAGCCATGAATCCTATGAGTGATGGCTATACGCGTTTAGAGTTTGAGATACCTGCACGTGGGCTTATTGGCTATAGAAGCGAGTTTTTAACCGATACAAAGGGCGAGGGTATTATGAATCATAGTTTTTTAGAGTTTAGAGCCTTTAGCGGCAGTGTGGAATCTCGTAAAAATGGTGCGCTTATTAGTATGGAAAATGGTGAGGCAACGGGCTTTTCACTCTATAATATCCAAGAGCGTGGGGTGCTGTTTGTCTCTCCGCAAACTAAAGTATATGTAGGTATGGTCATAGGTGAGCATAGCAGGGATAATGACCTAGATGTGAATCCTATTAAAAGTAAGCATTTGACTAATATGCGTGCTAGCGGGAGTGATGATGCCATTAAATTAGTGCCACCAAGAGAGCTGACATTAGAGAGGGCGTTAGAATGGATAGAAGATGATGAAATCCTTGAAATAACGCCCCTAAATGTCCGTGTACGTAAAAAAATTCTAGAGCCTAATATGCGCAAACGTGCTAAGGCAAAATAAAGATTAAAATCAACAAAGGAGTATGAATATGAATCAATTTTTAGAATCTGTGCATTTTCGCCATGCGTGCAAGCTTTTTGATGAGAGTAAAAAGATCCCTAAAGAGACTTTTGAAGAAATCTTAGAAGTTGGGCGACTTGCTCCTAGTTCTTTTGGTGTAGAGCCTACAAGGCTTATTGTTGTACGTAGCGATGAGGGTAAAAAGGCTTTGCGTCCATTATGCTGGGATCAGCCTCAAATTACTACAGCAAGCGAAGTGGTGGTTTTTAAGAGTTTGCAAAATGATGTCATTCCTCCAAGTGAATACATTAAGGCAAACACATTTAGACGGAAAATGAATCTTAATGGCTATGAAACTTTCTGTAATCGTTTGGGCGGCTATCTTCGCACACGTGGGTTTGTGGAGGATAAAATTGCCCATTGGAGTGCATTGCAAGCTTATATTATGGCGACTTATATGGTCGCTTATGCAAGTTATTTAAAGATTGATACATGCTATATCGAAGGCTTTGATAAGCAACAAGTAGAGAAACTTTATGGCTTAGATCCATTTAAAGAGCAAGTAAGTTTGATTGTTTGCTTTGGGTATCGTGCAAAGCCCCAACAAGAGAGATTTAGAATTCAATTAGATGAATTAGTGCAATACAAATAATAAGGAAAGAGGTATGCTAGATACGATTACGGTTACAAAAAGAAATGGGCGCATTGAACCGCTCGATATTGCAAAAATACAAAAACACACTCATGCAGCCGTGGAGGGACTAGAAGGGGTGAGTCAGAGTGAGCTAGAAGTAGATGCAAAGATTCTTTTTAAGGATAAGATTACAACTGAGGAAATTCAGCAAACACTTATTAAAACTGCAGCGGATAAGATAGATGTGCATACTCCTAACTGGACATTTGTAGCGGCTCGATTGTTTTTATATGACTTATATCATAAAGTAACAGGCTGGACAGGATATAAAAAACTTGAAGATTACTTTATACAAGGCGAAAAAGAGGGCAGACTTGTATCTGGTTTGAAAGAAAAATATGATTTGAATTTTTTAGATTCTCATATCAAGCCCGAACGTGATTTGCAATTTACATATTTGGGTATTAAAACGCTTTATGATAGGTATTTATTGAAAGATTCTCATAATCACCCCATTGAATTGCCTCAGCATATGTTTATGGCTATTGCGATGTTTTTGGCTCAAAATGAGCGTGATTGCAATGGCTGGGCGGTGAAGTTTTATGACATGATTTCAAAGTTTGAAGTGATATGTGCTACCCCGACATTAGCAAATGCAAGGACACCACGACATCAGCTAAGCTCTTGCTTTATTGGAAGCACACCAGATAATATCGAGGGGATTTTTGACGCCTATAAGGAAATGGCGCTTTTAAGTAAATATGGTGGTGGTATAGGCTGGGATTTTAGCCGCGTGAGAGGGTTAGGAAGCTATATTGATGGGCATAAAAATGCTGCGGGTGGGGTTGTGCCATTTTTGAAGATTGCAAATGATGTGGCTATTGCCGTAGATCAGCTAGGTACGCGTAAAGGAGCGATTGCTACTTATTTGGAGATATGGCATAACGATATTAATGACTTTATTGATTTGCGTAAAAATAGCGGTGAAGAGCGAAGACGCACACATGATTTATTCCCTGCGATATGGATTTGTGATTTATTTATGAAACGCGTTTTGGCAAATGATTTTTGGACACTTTTTGACCCTTATGAATGCCCAGAGCTTACAGAGCTCTATGGAGAGGAATTTGAGAAAAAATACATAGAGTATGAGCAATCAGATGCTATTTTAAAGTCTCGTGTTTTGGCAAAAGACTTGTGGAAAAAGATTTTGATGAATTATTTTGAAACCGGTTTGCCCTTTTTGTGCTTTAAAGATAATGCAAATCGTGCTAATCCTAATGCGCATGCAGGTATTATTAGAAGTTCAAACCTCTGCACAGAGATTTTTCAAAACACAAGCCCTAATCATTATGTAGTGGAAGTGGAGTTTGAAGATGGCTCAAAAAGCATATATAATGAGGGTGATAAGGTTTTGCTTGATAATGGCATTACTAAAGAGGCAAAGAAAATCACAAGTATAGATTCTATTGGTGGCAAGAGAGTTTTTATGACTTCTCGCAGCCCACAAGGCGGAGATACAGCGGTATGCAATCTAGCAAGTGTGAATTTAAGCAAGATTCACACAAAAGAAGATATAGAGCGAGTGTTGCCTATTGCTATAAGAATGCTTGATAATGTCATTGAGCTTAATTTCTATCCTAATCGTAAGGTTAAGGTTACCAATTTGCGTAATCGTGCGATTGGCTTAGGCATAATGGGTGAGGCTGAAATGCTAGCAAGGGCGGGCATTGTCTGGGGGAGCGATGAGCATTTGTGTAAGATCGATGAGATTATGGAGTTTATTAGCTTCTATGCGATTGAATCAAGCTCAAACCTCGCGGCTGAAAAGGGAGTGTATCCTCAATTTGAGGGAAGTAATTGGAGCAAGGGGATTTTCCCCATAGATTTGGCAAATAAAGAGACTTTAAAGCTTGTGGATAGGGGAGGGCTCTTTTCGGATCATTGTGATTGGGAGGGCTTAAGGGCAAAGGTAAAAAAGCAAGGTATGAGAAATGGCTATCTTATGGCGATTGCCCCTACGAGTTCAATTAGCATTTTGGTAGGCACTACGCAGACTATCGAGCCAGCATATCGCAAGAAATGGTATGAAGAAAATTTAAGTGGGCTTATCCCTGCGGTTGTGCCTCATTTGAATCTTGATACATGGAAATACTATGTATCAGCATACGATATTGACCAGACTTTAATTATCAAAGCCGCTGCAGTGCGTCAAAAATGGATAGACCAAGGGCAGAGCATAAATATTTTTATGAGGCTTGATAAAGTAAGCGGTGGAATATTGAATGATATTTATATGCTCGCGTGGAAATTAGGGCTAAAAAGCACATATTATTTGCGCTCTCAAAGTCCAGATGCCCAAGAGCAAGTAATGGATAGAACGATAGAATGCGTGAATTGCCAATAAAGGCGATTCTACACTTTAAAAGCATCTTGATAAGAATCTTTAGCGTTTTGTTTTTTGAAATTGACAAACTTTGTTGCGACTTAGAGTTGGGGGTGTGAATGCTTTTGCTTGGAATAGCAAGAGGGGGGTTTGGATTCTTAAAGAGGCTATATGGGATGGCTTTATGTGCTATTTTAGCCATTGATAGCATAATTTAAATGGTTTGAATACCTTTTTGAAGCTATTTGCAATGGTATTGCTTATTTTGCGAGTTTTTTGAAACTTACAATAACGTTTTTCAAGATTACATCGCCATTGCCCAAAACCTCTACGATAAGCTAATTCAATGGGTTGATTAAAAATATTAAGTAAAAACGATTCAAGCTTATTATCAAAATATACTTCATGTGTGTCATCTAAGAAGCTTGGTTGTGAGAGCATATCTAAATACGCTTGCTCATTTTCATCAAGGTATTGGATTACTTTTAGAATCTCTTCAAAGCTCTCATAATTATGGCAGTTGATAAAAGCCCTTGGATTTATGCCACCGCCATTAGATTCCAAAGGTTTGCTTACTTGTGTATCTCCCCAATAAATAGGTATAGTTTGCGCACCAAGGGCTTGGATTAGCTTTTCAGTGGTGTAGCCATTTGTGCTTGAATTCTCAAATGCGATATTAAACTTCCCCTCTTGGAGAAAGGCAAGTTTATCCTTCACACGCTTGCCTATGTTGTTTTGATAAGCTCCACCGCTATGGACTTTTTTATATTTAGAGAGAAAGGTAAAAAATTGTGCGCGTTTTTCATCTGCTTTGCCATTACTTACTACAAAAGTGCAAAAACGCGTTTTGCTTTTAAGAGTCTTAGCATTAATATTGCGGTGTTTATTGCTAGCTTTTGCCATTTCTTCTTCATTATGCAAATAGAGCGGGTAGCGCAAATATCTATCTTCAAATTGCATATAATCAAAGCCAATAGCATAATCACAAAAGTTAAAATCAGCCCGCACATTCTCACCGCAGCTAAAGATTCTAATGCCCTTATAATTGATATGCTCCTCTCCCATAACGGAGTAGAATACATAATCAGGGTCTTTTTGCGTGTATATGAGCTCATAGTGTTTGGAGAGTATTTTAGGGATTTTCCCCTGCAAGGCACCATCGCAAAAATACACTTTCTTAATGGGTTTATGTGCCATTTATTCTAATGCTCCCATAACTTGGCTTTGCGCATGGGCAATAAGCGGGTTAATCACTTCATCAAGCAAGCCACCTAGCATAATTTCCTCTAAACTATAGAGTGTTAAGCCAATGCGATGATCTGTAAGGCGATTTTGTGGGTAGTTATACGTGCGGATTCTCTCGCTCCTATCCCCGCTTCCTACTTGTGTTTTACGAGTTTCTTTATTTTGGGCATTTTGTGCTTCAAGCTCAGCTTCATAGAGACGTGCTTTGAGAATCTTAAGGGCTTTGTCTTTGTTTTTATGCTGGGATTTCTCATCTTGCATAGATACGCTAATACCTGTGGGGATATGCGTAATCCTCACAGCTGAATCTGTAGTATTAACGCTCTGTCCCCCGTGCCCTCCACTGCGGAATACCTCAATTTTTAAGTCATTGGGGTTAATGTCTATTTGCACATCATCAACTTCAGGCATAATCGCAACGGTGATGGCTGAAGTATGGATACGACCTTGAGATTCTGTCTCGGGGACGCGCTGCACGCGGTGAGTGCCTCCCTCGTATTTGAGCTTAGAATATGCCCCTTGCCCCTTAATAAGGGCGATGATTTCTTTATAGCCGCCTACATTATTCTCACTTGAGCTCATAATCTCTACTTTCCACTTTTGTAAATCTGCATAACGGCAATATGCCTTAAATAAATCCCCTACGAAAATCCCCGCTTCATCTCCTCCCGTGCCTGCGCGAATTTCTAAATAAATGTTTTTCTCATCATTGGGGTCTTTAGGGATAAGTAAGATTTTAATTTCTTCTTCTAAAAGATTTTTTTGCGTTTCTAATTCTTTAAGCTCTTCTTTTGCGAGTTCGCCTAATTCTTTATCTTCGAGCAGGGCTTTGTTGTCTGCGATATGTTGGAGGATAAGGAAATAGCTTCTAGCTTTCTGTACGATTGGCTCTATGTCGCTTTGTTCTTTGCTGAGTTGCGTGAGCTGCTTGACTTGAGAGAGGGTAGATTCTAAAGTGAGGAGGTTTGAAATCTCATCATAACGTGCCACTATGGGCTTTAGTTTATCGACAAGCATTCAAAACTCACTTGCAAATCTCACTTATGTATTAAAAAGAGTGCTATGCACCTTGAGCGATTTTTTTCACACTCGCATTTAAACGTGATACTTTTCTTGCGGCAGTATTTTTGGTTAAAATTCCTTTGCTGACATATTTATGCAATTCTTTATTGGCAATTTTCAGTGCTTCTTGGGCTTTTGGGAGGTCTTTTTGAGCGAGCGCTTCTCTCAAGTTACGCACGATATTTTTAATACGCGTTTTATAGTAGCGATTGCGTTCAGTTCGGGTTTTGGTTTGTCGGATACGTTTTTGCGCGGATTTGTGATTTGCCATGCTTTGTTAGTCCTTTTTAAAAAAAATTAAGGCAAAATCATGCCAAAAGTTTATTTAAATGCAGTTTAAAGCCTTTAAGGAGTGGGTATGAAAGAAAAGAGAGCAAAGCTTTTTGGAACCGATGGTGTAAGAGGACGTGCAGGAGAGGTTATTACGCCATCAAGTGTGATTGCTTTAGGTGCGAGTGCGGGCATACACTTTCGTAATCACTCCCTTACAAATAAAATCTTAGTAGGCAAAGATACCCGCCGCAGTGGCTATATGATAGAAAATGCCCTTGTCTCTAGCTTTACATCGGTAGGATATGATGTAATACAAATTGGTCCTATGCCCACACCAGCGGTTGCCTTTCTCACAGAAGATATGCGCTGTGATGCAGGGGTAATGATCAGTGCGAGCCATAATCCTTATGATGATAATGGCATTAAATTTTTCAATCATCGCGGTTATAAGCTTGATACACAAGAAGAGGAGAGTATAGAATCATATTATTATGATAGTAATGCCCTAAGTGCTGCGCTAAAAAGTGGGCAAGATATAGGCAGCTCTAAACGTATTGATGATGTCGTGGGTCGCTATATTGTGCATATTAAAAGCTCCTTTCCAAAGCACCTTACCTTGCATGGGCTAAGAATTGTATGTGATTGTGCTAATGGTGCAGCATATCGTGTCGCCCCTGTGGTGTTAAGGGAGCTAGGGGCTGATGTGATTGTTATTAATGATGAGCCCAATGGCTTTAATATTAATAAGCAATGCGGGGCAATGCACCCTGAAGGCTTAGCTCAAGAAGTGCGCACATATCGTGCTGATGTGGGATTTGCCCTTGATGGTGATGCAGATAGACTTGTTGTAGTGGATAATGAGGGGAATATTGTTAATGGTGATAAGCTTATTGGTGCGCTGGCTTTGTATCAAAAAGAGCGAAATATGCTTAAAAATAATGCCATTGTCGCTACTTTGATGAGTAATTTAGCCCTTGAAGAATTCCTCAAGGCTCATCAAATAGGCTTGTATCGATGTAATGTTGGTGATAAATATGTATGGGATATGATGCAAGAGCATGAGCTAAATTTTGGAGGAGAGAATAGCGGGCATATTATTTTTAGCGATTATGCAAAGACAGGAGATGGCTTAGTCAGTGCGTTGCAGGTTTTGGCACTTTTATTGCAAAGTAAGCAAGATTCACATAAGGCACTTAATCCCTTTGAAATTTATCCTAGCGAGCTAGTCAATCTTAAAGTGAATTACAAAAAGCCCCTTGAGCAAATCCCCGCCTTGCAAGAGAAGCTAGATAGCATTAGCAAAAGTGGAAATCGCCACCTTGTGCGCTACTCTGGCACAGAGAACAAGCTCCGAATCTTAGTAGAGGGCAGGGATAAAAAGCTTGTTAGTTCGCAGGTGAAAAAGCTTGTTGGATTTTTCCAACAACATTTAAGTATGTAATTTCTGCTTATGTTTATGTATGTGTATCATCTCAAAAAAAGCCAGATTTTCCTATCCTTTGTGCTTTTTGTGCTAAGTGTGGGCTTTGACCAATATATCAAGTTTATTATGCTTGGGGGCTTTGCGTGGGAGAGTGAGGCTCTCACTATAGGCGGGCGGGCGCTTGTCTATAATAAGGGCGTGGCATTTTCTATGTTTAGCTTTTTAGATGAATATTTGAAATATTTGCAAATTGCGTTGCTAGCTATAGTGCTTTTTTTGGCTTTATGGAGCGATTTTTTTAGCAAACATTATGCCCCGCTAGGTATTTTACTTGGCGCTGGGGTATCAAATATTATTGACCGCTTTATCCATGGGGGTGTTGTGGATTATATATATTGGCATTATTGGTTTGATTTTGCCATTTTTAATGCCGCTGATGTGCTGATTGATATAAGTGTCGTGTGGATTTTATGGCAAATGCTACAGCGCCAAAAGTTGGAAAAACGCTCTTCATAATTTTAAGGGGTAAGATAGGTTACCTCCTCTTGGGGGCGGACGTAGCGAAGGCAAAGAATTGCTTTACAAAGCCACTAGACAATCCCAATCCTATTGTCATGTCTAGAGCCCCCATTACAGAGGGCGAAGAATCTCTGCCCGAATCACCAGCGACTCCGTTATTTTGTCATGTCTATAGCGAAGCGAAGAATCTCTTAACGAGTCACTAGTCGCCAACAGAGATTCTTCGCCTGCTATGCAGGCTCAGAATGACAAAATAATTTCCCTTGCGGGTAGCCAAGTTTGTCATTCTGAGGGAGGGCGTGAGAGCGACCGAAGAATCTCTCTCATTTACTAAAGACTCTTTAACAGAATCGCTAGAAAGGCAGTTAGTTTGTCATTCTAAGCCCCCAATAAAGGGCGAAGAATTGTTTTCAAAAACACCAAAAGGCACGACTAGTGATTCTTGCAGAGATTCTTCGGTCGCTACGCTCCCTCAGAATGACAACGGGATAAAATCTACTAGAAATCCAAAAAGAGATGATTCACAGAAAGCCCACAGAGATTCTTCGGGGCTGAAGCCCCTCAGAATGACAATAAGTCTGACCCGCAAGAGAAACCCACACATAATAAACACCTATAAAGCAAAGAAGTTTGTCATATTCACGCTTTGCAAAGCCAAAGAGCCTCTGTGGGGCTTTTGAGTGAGTAGTGAGTATAAATTAACTTTGATATGAAAAAGCGAGGAGTTAATAAAAGTTTGCTATAAAGCTAAACTTTACTTTGAATGAGAGTTATGGAGGAAATTATGGGATTTGCTGAAGTGGTGAATGCGTTATTGAGTGAATCGCAAAGTAATGCACAGCAGGGAAAGAAGTTTGAGAAGTTGATTAAAGCCATTTTGCAAAGGGAAATGGTGTTGCAAAATACATTTCATATTAAAAAAGTCTATTTATGGAGTGAATTTAGCGATAAGTATCATATTAATCGAGCTGATTTTGGCATAGATATAATGATTGAGACCCATAATGATGAGTTTATTTCTGTGCAGTGCAAGGCGTTTAAGCCAGAACATACGTTAAGTCTTGGTGATGTAAAGAATTTTTTAGGCATTAATAGCATTCTTAATAATAAGGGCGATGCAGTGATTAAGATTTCTCAATCTCTGCTTTTTTGCACTTGCAAAGGTATAAGTAATGAAGTGTTAAAGGCATTAGAAACTAATGCAAACGCCGATAAAGCCAAGGGGCAAGCTTATGGCTATAATGAACTCCAAAATTTAAGTATTAATTGGGAGGCTTTGGAGCTAAATAATATTGAAAATAGCATACAAATTAAAGGCAAAAAATCGCTACGTCCTCACCAACTTGAGGCGTTTGAAGCCATTAAAAGCCATTTTTTAGAGCAAGAAAATGAGCGAGGCAAGGTTATTATGGCTTGTGGCACGGGTAAAAGTTTGCTTGCTATTCGTAGCATTGATTATATAGTCCAAAGTGGCGAGATAGCACTTTTCCTCACGCCAAGCTTGGCTTTGACTAACCAAATAATCAAAGAATTTTTCTCCCAAAGTGAAAGTAAGCATTATGAAGTATTTGCCGTATGCTCTGATAAAAAAGTAGGTTCAAAGATAGATAATGAAGATGCAAAGAGTAATGAATTATGTATTGCTCCTACAACAAACGCCCTCACTCTAGCAAATAAAATAGCGCAACTAATCCCACAAAACACCAACCACAAGGAATTTATGCCCCCCCCCCCATGTATCTAAAAATAATAACGCTTTAAAGCAAGAAACTAGCGATCTAAAACCCCCCAAAATTATCATCTTCTCTACCTATCAAAGTATAGATGTACTCATAGAGGCGCAAAAATATTTTAAACACCAAATTAAGTTTATCATTAATGATGAGGCTCATCGCACCGCAGGCGTGCAAAAGCTTGATGGAGAGGGAGAGAAGCGCGAAATAAGCGTATGGCAAAAAACGCATAATAATGCCCTCTTAAACGCCAAATACCGCCTCTACCTCACCGCCACACCCAGAATCTACTCCCCAGAAGCAAAAAACAAAAAAACAGACCAAGATTTACTCCTTTTCTCAATGGATGATGAGAAACTCTTTGGAAGTGAAATTTATAATTTAAAGTTCTACCAAGCCATACAAGAGGGGCTTTTAAGCGATTTTCGCGTGGTTATAAGCTATATCAGTGAAGAATATATAAGCAAATTTCTAAGCGAGTTATCAAAGCAATCAAAATTAGATGAGCACAAAAACCTAGACATAGAGCGGACCGGAAAATACGTAGCCCTAAGCCACGCGCTTAAAAAGCAAAATTTGCATTTTATTAACACCGATGGCACAAGAGAGGAGTTTAAAGAAGATGGCATTCCCTTAAAACGTGCTATAGCCTTCCACCGCTCTATTAGAGATTCTAAAATTATGGAAGAGCACTTCCCTAAGGTATCCCCGGAGATAGATGTAAAGCATATCGATGGCACATTTAATGCCTATGAGAAGGCTGAGAAACTTGCGTGGCTAAGTGATGGGGGCAAGGGCTGCTTAGTGCTAAGTAATGCCAAATGCCTAACAGAGGGCATAGATGTGCCAAATTTGGATGCTGTGTGCTTCCTTGATAAGAGGGATTCTGTGGTGGATATAGTCCAAGCTGTGGGACGTGCGATACGCAAGAGTGAGGGTAAGAAATATGGCTATATTATCTTGCCCATCCTTTTAAGTGAAAAAGAAATTCAAAATTATGACGCCACATTAAGAAACAACAAAAAGTTTAAAATCGTGTGGGACGTCCTAAAAGCCCTAAGAAGCCACGATGAGCGACTTGTAGATGAAGCACGTATTAATGAAGTATTAATGGAAGCTTATATGCCACAAGAAGCAAATATGCCAGAGGGTGGGCTATTTGGGCTAGATGAGCTCCTAAGTGCTATGCACAATGCCATTCCCAAACACTTAGGTGATTTGCAATATTGGGAGAATTATGCCCCTGATGTGGGTGATAGTATAGAACGCTTAGGTCTAAGGATCACCACACTCACGCAAGAAAATGCCAATATCAAAAAGCTTTTTACGCATTTTTGTAAATCATTGCAAAATAGCTTAAATGCCAGCTTTGAGGAGAGTGAAGCTATCGCCCTTATAGCCCAGCATATCGTTACAAAGCCTATTTTTGAGCATATTTTCCCTCATGTGAATTTTGCGACCTTTGATAAAGTGAGTGCTGAGCTAGAAAAATTCTATGAAAAGCTCCTAGCTATGGGCTTAGGTGCCGAGAGGGAGAGCCTAGAGAAATTTTATATGAATGTAAAGAGTAGAGCGGAGTTTGCCCAGAGTGATAAAAGCAAGCAAAATCTCATTAAAAACCTCTATGATACACTCTTTAAAAAAGCCTTTAAAAAGGATCAACAAAAGCTAGGTATCGTCTGTACGCCACTAGAGGGTGTGGATTTTATTATCCACTCTATTGCCTACGCGCTAAAAAAGCATTTTAATAAAAATTTAAGTGATAACAATGTGCATATTTGTGATCCTTTCACAGGCACAGGGACATTTATCACGCGCTTAATTCAAAGCGGCTATTTGGATAGTAATTTAGAATCAAAATACAAAAAGGAGCTATGGGCAAATGAAATAACGCTTTTAGGGTATTACATTGCACAGATTAATATAAGCGCTAGCTACCATGAACGTCTTTTAAAACTTAGGGAAACTTCAGCTTTGGGTAGGCATTCAAGCGATTTAGAAAATTTTGAGGGTTCGCAGGCACACAGCCTAGCCTCACCCCCAAAATTTTCTAAAAACCCTCAAAGCCCCACCGCAAATCTTAGAAGCTTAGAATCACAAGCAGTTTTGCAAAGCAAAGACTTTCCACTTGAGCAACACAACCCCAAAAATTCATCTACAACCTTAGAATGCCAAAACATTAACGAAATGAACTTGCATGATTCTCAAAGCCCTTTTTGTCATTCTAAGCATTGCGAAGAAACTTCGCCCGAATTACCAGCGACTCCGTTAGTTTGTCATTCTGAGCGAAGCGAAGAATCTCTCTCTGAATCACTAGTCGCTAAAAGAGATTCTTCACCCCTTGCAGGGGTTCAGAATGACAAAATAATTTCCCTTGCGGGTAGCCAAGTTTGTCATCACGAGGGCGGGCGTAGCCCAACCGAAGAATCTCTCTTATCTACTAAAGACTCCTTAACAGAAACACTAGAAAGGCGGTTACTTTGTCATTCTGAGCGAAGCGAAGAATCTCTAAAGGAATCACTAGTCGCCCACAGAGATTCTTCGGTCGTTTCACTCCCTCAGAATGACAATAGTGGCAGAGTTTCTAGCAATCCTAAAAGCAATTCTTCGCTTGAGAATCAAGCGAAGAATGACAAAATCCCTAACCACATAGGAGACTTGGATAAAGCAAATCCACAAGAGCAAGATTATATCCTTATGGATAATCTCCTTTTTACCGACACTTTTAATACCTACACGCCAGATTCTAAGGGCTTTAAGGTGCATATTGCTAAGCGAGAGAGTGAGAGTTATCAGGGAGAATATTTTAAAAAAAATTATCAAAAAATCACAGAATTTAAAAACACCGATTTTAAAGTCTTTGTAGGGAATCCTCCATATTCGACCGGGCAAGAAAGTGCCAATGATAATAATCAAAATACAGAATATCCATATTTAGAGCAAAGAATCGCAGAGACTTATCAGCAAGAATCTATTGCAACAAGCACAACAAATGCAAGTTATGATAGCTTTAAACTTGCTATACGTTATTGTAGCGATAGAATTGGTGAGAGCGGAGGGATTATAGGCTTTATCACAAATGGTAGCTTTATTGATAACAACACTGATGATGGCTTTAGGGCGTCTTTAGCATCTGAATTTGACTATATTTATATCTTTAATTTACGGGGGAATGCAGGAACAGCAGGTGAGCTTAGAAAAAAAGAGGGAGGAGGATTCTTTGATTCGGGCTCTAAGACACCTGCGGCTATTGTGCTACTTATTAAAAGTGGATGCGAAGAATTGCTATTTGATTCACCAGAAATTTTCGAAGTTTGTGATTCTTCGCTTTCACAAGAAAGCGAAGAATCTCTTAAAGAATCACTAGTCGCTAAGAGAGATTCTTCGGTCGTTTCACTCCCTCAGAATGACAAACTTTGCTACCCGCAAGGGAAATTACTTTGTCATTCTGAGGGCTTTATGCCCGAAGAATCTCTACCCGAATCACTAGTCGCCAACAGCAATTCTTCGCTTGATTCTCAAGCTCAGAATGACAAAATGACGAGCCATTCTAAGGGAGTACCTCATTCCAAAGCAGCAATTTATTACTATGATATTGGGGATTATAAATCTAGGGAAGAGAAACTAAATACTTTAAACACCCTTAAGTCTATAGAAACTTTAGATACGCAAGGGCTTTGGAGTAAAATAGAGCCCAATAAAGATTATGATTGGATTAATCAGCGAGATTATAGCTTTATGGCATTTATGCCTATAGGGAATACTGATAGCAAACTCAAATCTCTGCAAACACTTAAGAATATAAAGAATAAAGATAAGCTAGATTCTGAACTCTTGCAAGAGGATTATGTAGATATTTTTGAAATGTTTTCTGCTGGTGTTAAAAGTAATCGCGATTCTTGGATATATAACTTCTCACGCAAAGAACTAGAATCTAATATGCGTTTTATGATAGCAAATTACAATGCGGAGGTAGCTAAAAGGGAGCAAGATGCTGGTTATCAGCCAATTATGGATGAGACAAAGATTAAATGGACAGATAATCTTAAAAGCAGCTATAGTAAGAATTTTAGAATTGTGTTTGATTCTGAAAAGATTCAAAGTTCATTTTATCGCCCATTTTGCAAAATGCCAACATATTATGATAAAAGTTTATTTCATAGCACCTACAAAATGTCCCTCTTGTATCCTAGTTGTAATTTATTAAATTTAACTATTTGTGTAGTAGGCAGAGGAAGCAATAAAGAATTTTCGGCTCTTATGACTAGCTATATAATAGAATATGCTCTTTTGCAAAATTCCCAATGTTTCCCCCTCTATTATTATGAAGAGCTTGATTCTATAATCTCTAAAGAAGAAGCTTTGCTTAAGGGCATAAGTGAGGCTACATACAAGCAAATGCAGGATAATCCACAATCAAGCTTTTATCACCGCAAAGACGCGATAAGAGATGAGGCGTTAGCTAGATTTAGGGAAGTGTATAAAGCATTTTGGGAAATTCACCCAGAGTATAAAGCACCTTGCAATGCAGGGGATTCTACTTTGCTTTTATCACAGATGAGAAATTGTAGTTTTACTAAAGAAAGCAAAGCTTTTCAAGCTCGAGGCGAAGGGAGTTTAGTAAGCCTAAATGACCGAGCCGAGAGTGCAGAATCTGCAATTTATCGCTGTGAGATAAGCAAAGATTCTATATTTTATTATATTTATGCCTTGCTTAACCACCCCACTTATAAGGCAAAGTATAAAGATAATTTGAGCAAGATGCTGCCTAGAATTCCTTTTATGAAAGACTTTTTTGGCTTTGAGAAAGCAGGGAGGGAGCTAGCAAGCCTGCATTTAAACTATGAGGCTTGGGTAGAAAAGGGCGATTTTAGCGCTCCTTGTGGGGCTTTTGCGTGTTTGGCAAAGGATTTAAGAGAATCAAAAGAGAGTGCTAAGGGGCTATTTGCTAACAATGTGAGAGAGATGGCAGCAGCAGAGTTAGCGAATCTAGGCGAGAATGACTTTAGGATAGATAAGTTGAAATTTCGCACAAAAGGTATCACAGATACTATTCTCTTTAATGAGAAAATTGCTATTGTGAATATCCCCCCAAAGGCGTATGAATATGTAGTGAATGGCAAAAGTGCGATAGAGTGGATAATGGATCGCTATGCAGTGAGTGTTGATACTAAAAGCGGGATAGTTAATGACCCGAATTTATATGTGAGCCAAGAGGGGGCATTAGCTGGGCTAAAAGGCGGGAGATATGCGCTTAACTTGCTTTTAAGCGTGATAGAGATGAGTGTAAGGAGTGTGGAGGTGATAGGGGGTATGCCTAAATATGAGGTGCTTGAAGTTTAAAGGGGGGAAACTTCAGCTTTGGGTAGGCATTCAAGCGATTTAGAAAATTTTGAGGGTTCGCAGGCGCACAGCCTAGCCTCACCCCCAAAATTTTCTAAAAACCCTCAAAGCCCCACCGCAAATCTTGGAAGTTTTAGAATCACTAGAAAGGCAGTTATTTTGTCATTCTGAGCGTAGCGAAGAATCTCAGCCCGAATCACTAGAAAGCCCACAGAGATTCTTCACCCCTTGCAGGGGTTCAGAATGACAAAATAATTTCCCTTGCGGGTAGCCAAGTTTGTCATTCTGAGGGAGGGCAGAGCCCGACCGAAGAATCTCTCTTATCTACTAAAGACTCCTTAACAGAACACTAGAAAGGCAGTTAGTTTGTCATTCCAAGCCCCCAATAAAGGGCGAAGAATTGTTTTCAAAAACACCAAAAGGCACGACTAGTGATTCTTGCAGAGATTCTTCGGTCATTACCACTCCCTCAGAATGACAATAGTGGCAGAGTTTCTAGCAATTCTAACAGAGATTCTTCGCCTGCTATGCAGGCTCAGAATGACAATAAGTCCAATCTGCAAGACAAAATTACCTTACAAAGGAAATTAGTTTGTCATTCCAAGCATTGTGAAGAAACTTCGCCCGAATTACCAGCGACTCCGTTATTTTGTCATGTCTCGCGGGCGGGCAAAGCCCAACCGAAGAATCTCTACCTGAGTCACTAGTCGCTAAAAGAGATTCTTCGGCTTTTACAAAGCCTCAGAATGACAATAGTGGCAGAGTTTCTAGCAATTCTAAAAGCAATTCTTCGCTTGATTCTCAAGCTTTAGACATGACAAACTAACAGCCTTTACTAGAAAGCCCACAGCAATTCTTCAGGGCTGAAGCCCAAAGATATGACAATGAATCCAACAATTCTAACAGCAATTCTTCACCCTCTTGCAGGGGTTTGTGATGGCAAAGAGGTGGAGTCGCTGGTGAATTTAGCAAAGATTCTTCGCTCGCTACGCTCCCGCTAGATATAATCATACTATTGCTGGCTTTTGTTTTCACTGGTATTTAAGCGCTCTTGCAAGGTTTTAATTTCTTTGCTCATCGCGGCTGTGGCGGTAATTTGGTTAATAAGCACATAAAGTGTGATAAGGCTTAAAAGCAATGTAGTAAAAACGCAAAATAATGCGATTTTCACAGCCCTTTTGGCGATTTTTGAACTTTCTTCTTCTTTCATTTTGCACTCCTTGTGTATTTGTGGATTATTATAGCAATGCCCATAGCAAGGCTAAGAAGCACTACGATACACGCTCCAATGCTTACATTACACCAATAGGCTACAAAGAATCCTGCCCACATAAAAGTAAGTGAAATAAGCCAAGAGAAGCACATCATCATAGCAAGGCTATGGCAGAAGAGATTGGCTATATATGCGGGGATGGAGAGAATGGCTAAAACTAAAATGAGCCCGCCAACACTCATTGAGAGTACTACCCCTATGGCAATGCACACAAAGATAATGCTTGTCCAAACATAGACATTTAAGCCCTTAAGCGTGCAAAACTCACTATCATAAAATAAGGCTAATATCTCATAATAATATAAAGCGATAAAGCCAATTAAAAATACATCAAAGCACATCATAGAAAGCATATCCCCAAAGCTTACAGCAAGCAGTGAGCCAAAGAGATAGCTTGAGATGTCATTATTGTATCCGGGAGTTATGTCAATAAGGATTACACCTATTGCCATACCTAAAGCCCAGCTAGCCCCCACATACGCATCAAGGCGTTCTTGTTGGTATAAAAACGCATAAGCAAGAAATAGCGCCATAATAACGCCAAAAAGCATAGCCCCAAGTGTTGTGCTAAAGCCACAAAATAGCGCCAAGCCCACGCCACCAAAGGCACTATGGGCTACACCTCCAGCGACAAAGACATTTTTATTTGCCACGATGATAGAGCCAATGATCCCCGCACAAATACTCACAAGAAAGGACATAAATAGCCCCATCCATACAAATTGATATGAAAATAATTCAGCCATTTATTTACCTTGTGTGGGCTTAGAGGGAGGGTAAGACACAGGGGAATCTATGGGGGAACTGATAGCAGAATGCCCAGATGAAACTCTCAGTATATCTTTAATGGAATCTTTAGTGCTAATGGCAGGATTTTGCCCAAAGGAAGTGAGCAGATCAATTTCACAAATATGCCCTGTATTGTGAATCTCACAGGGTGGGACATTATGGCTAATGGCATATTTATTGATATATAAAACCTTGCTTGCATAGCCTAAGGTAAGGGTAATATCATGGCTTATAACGATTATGCCTAGAGTGCTATTTAGCTTTATAAGTAAGTCATATATATCTTTTTGTGCTTTGACATCTACATTTGCAGTGGGTTCATCAAGGATAAGCAGTTTAATATCATTGACAATGGCACGCGCGATAAGCACCTTTTGCCTCTCGCCCCCGGAGAGGGCGTATAGGGGCTTTTTGGCAAGATGAGTGAGAGATAGCTCCTCCATAATGTGATGTATCTTTGCCTTATGTTTGCCAATCTTAAAGCCTAAGCTCTGAGGTTTAAGCAAGCCTAGCGCGATTACATCTTCAACGCGAATGGGGAAGTTGAGATTGTGGTTGGTATTTTGCGGGACATAGCCTATCTGGCTTTTCTGCAGAGATGAAGTGAAGTGAATCTCCCCACTTTGGGGCTTTAATAAGCCTAAGAGGAGCTTAATAAATGTGCTTTTGCCTCCACCATTTGGTCCAATAATTGCCCAAAACTCCCCCTCTTGCATACTAAAGCACACATTTTCTAATACATTTGTTTTAGCATAGGCAAAGCAGAGGTTTTTTACATCTAAAAGCATAATTAGTCTTTAAAATATGTTTGCATACAGCTAGATACCTCATCTAAAGCAAGAGAAAAGGCTATCTGGCAGGCATTACTTTGAAGTGAGAGAAGCCATGATTGAGAGAGTGGATCAAGGCTAAGGATGCGGAGATTTAAAGCATTAGCAAAGCTTTGAATGCGCGAAGAGGCAAATTGAGGCTGGGTAAAAATCACTTTGATATGTTTTTCTTTAATGTGAGTGAGGAGTTGATTAAGCCCTTGGGCTTTTAGCTCTTTCCCATCATGCTCAAAGCTATATTCATATAAGCCAAAATCTCTAGCAAATTCCCCAAAGGCAGGGTGATAAGTGATGAAATGCTTTTGTGCTATGGGTTGGGCAAAGAGTGTATGCGTTTGCTGCGTGATACGCTCTAGCTTGCTAAGAAGCTTTGTGCTAGCTTGTTTAAATGCCTCTGCATGGAGTGGGTCTATGCGACTTAAGAGTGATGAGATAAGGCTAATTTGAGGCTGCACACTTTGTGCGGAGAGCCAAATATGTGGGTTATGGCTGTGATTATGTGCATTTGTGGGGTTTGATAGATTGTGATAAATAAGTGTGGGGTTTATGTGTGTAAAACGTTTAAGCCAAGTTGCTTCAAAGGGCATACCCACGCCAAAGAATACTTGTGCTTTCGCAATATGCTTCATTTGCTCTATATTGGGCTCATAGATTTCAGGGGACTTTGCAGGTGGGATTAACACTTCCACTTCTATATGCTCTCCACCAATAAGCTCTAGCATTTCCTTTTGAGGGAGGACGCTCACAAGCACTTTAATAGGTGCAGATTGCACATAATAACACAGGAGGCAGAGTAGGCTAAGGATTTTGTAGCATTTCATTTGCTTTCCACTATTTTATTTGCGATATTTGAGAGGTTAGACATTGCTTGGATTTTATCAATCAATAATGGCGATTTGGCAAAGATTCCATTATGCTCTCCTCCTGCATAAAGAGAGGTGATTACTACTCCACCTAGCATATTTTCATAATATTTGCCGCTTGTTACACTCCATGCACTATGGGCGATTATCACTCTGCCTTGAAAGTGCCCAAGATAGAGCATAATATGCCCATTCTGCCATAGTATGCTTTGATAAGGTGTGGCATTAGCGATGATAAATGCTTCTTTTTGCTTGCGATTAAATTTGCTTAAATCGATACTATTTTGCCCATATTGCACTTGTGCTTTTGAGTTACGAGGGAGGTGCAGGGCATATTGGGTGAAAATATCGCGTATAAAGGCTGAGCAATCGCGATTTTCAAGTAAGCCACCCCAGCCATATCGTTGCCCTATCATCGCATTAATGCTATGGGCGATATTTTGGGGATTTAACTTAAGCGGAAAGGGAGCAAACATCTCTTTTGGGGCGTATATCAGCTCTTGCTTTAGCTTGCCATTAGGGAGGCGACTATAGTGGATAAGTGTAAGCTTTGTGCCATCTTTATGCTTAATGGGGAAAAGCTGCCCAATGCGGGCATACATTACAAAGTCATTTTGAGCATCATAGAGGGGGATATTATCTTTAATGGGTGTAGCATAGTCTTTAAGGGCTTGCAATGCCTTTATTTGAGACTCTTCGATAATACCTACATGCGCACTTTGTATCCAGCCATATACAAAGCTAGATTGTATATGCACCCATGCCTTATCTTGGCTTATATGAGTGATTAACACTGGTGTATTGGCAAAAATAAGCGAGTTTTGCCATCTATCAAATGGATAGCCATTTGCTTTGTTAAACATAGGCTTTAGAGTGGGCACAGCACGGACATGAGTGGTTGTGGTAATAATCGCCTTTGCGTTAAGCTTGGGATAAGATTCAATCTGCATAGATTCTAAAATCTCTTCTGTGTAAGAGAGCGGATTTTTTTGCAAATGCTCTCCGAATCCGGGGGCTTTAATCAAAGAGGGCTTAATCCAAAATACTTCATTGACATTGGGGTTTGGCTTTTCCTGCCATGGGGAGTAATACTTCTGCAAATAGTCGTTTTTGAGTTTTTGCAGAGCCTTTTTACTTTCTGGCTCATCTGCCTTATCCTCCAGCATAGAATCTTCGAGGTAAAAAAGCGCATCTTGAGGTAATTGCACTAAGTCTTTTACTTGTGTGCTAGGAATGACCTTAGGCGCACAAGCATTGAAGATAATCAGCAAAGCACATATAGCAATAAAGTGAAAAGCTTTCATTATGCCTCTTAGAATCTTTGGTTTTGATATGTTTGTATAAGCTCAAGTATGCCCGATTCATCATAGCCAATGATTAGGGTATTTGGGGCGGTGATGATAGGACGTTTAAGGAGGAGTGGGTATTGCTTAAGGAGGGATATTTGTGCTTTTATGTCAGTTTGCTCATCTGTGATTATGCCCTCTTTTTTAAGCTTTTTATATGTAGTGCCCTTGTTATTTAACACGATAGCAATACCCTTTTGCTTTATCCAAGATTGTATTAGGGAATCTTGCAGGGAGTGGGTTTTTAGGTCAATGAAATCAAAGGGAATGCTGTGTTTATCTAAAAGTGTGATAGCCTTTTTCACACTGCCACAAGTTTTAATGCCATAGAGGGTTATCATTTTTTCTCCTATCATTTTTATATTTATCTCCTATATTTTTGGGGAGCTAAGAATGCGGGGATTCTATCACGGGATAGTGTATAGAGAGTAGATTATGCACGCAAAGGTGTATCATTTGATAGATTTGTTCAAAGCCTTCTTCATCTTTATATTTATACGGGTCGGGAATATCTGCGCCCTTTAGCCCAAACTCACCAAGCTTTTTTAGCTTCTTTTTCTCAAAGCCAAGTGAAAGCAGGTCTGCATAATTATGTCTATCAAGGGCTATTATGAGATCAAAGCCACAATCAGCATATACATTAATGCGTCTGCCTTTGAGTATATCTATATTAATGCCATGCTTTTTAGCTATATTGCGTGAGCCCGCACATGGTGCTTCATCAATATGCCAGCCGCTTGTCCCTGCGGAATCTACCTTGAGATTGAGATTATGCTTTGTGGCAATATCGCGTGCGATACCTTCAGCCAATGGCGAGCGGCATATATTCCCTAAGCACACAAACAATATACTCTTTGGGGTATTCATAAGACAGCCTTTGTGTTGATATAGAGACGCGAGGGCTTTTGAGAGTGTAGGATAAAGTGCAGTGCAGAGCGGGAGAGAGCTTCACCTTGGCTAACAAGTGGCTTTATAAAGTCAAAAAGTGCAAAATCCACACTTTTACCCTCCTGTAATGTGCCATTATTTAGCCCTAAAGCCTTCGCTCCATAGAGTGTAGCGCTTAAAATCAGCCTGCAAGCAAGTTTGTTCATATCTTCATTAGGGTAGGCATAAAGGCTCGCTCTTAGCTCATCTAGGAGATTGACATTATTATTTGAGCTTTTTCCATCTGTACCAATGGCTAAGGGAATATCTGTATGCCTAATGAGCTTATGGGGAAAAAAGCGGTTATTTAAGAGGCGATTACTTCTAGGGCAGGTAATGATAGCTCCTCCTAATTTGTCTATAAGCCTTGCTTCTTCTTCTGTGATATAAAGGCAGTGTGTGAGTGAGAGATGTTTAATGGGGGAGAGCATTTCTAAAAAGCTTTGTGGTGTATAGAAGCTTTTTAGACTTTCTAAGCCGGCAAGCCTTTGGAAAAAGCCCTTAAAGTAGCCACTACTTTGCGTAAGCCACTCTCTCTCATGGGAAGATTCTAAAAAATGCGCACTTAAAGGGTAATTCTCTTGTGTGGCTATAGTGATAAGCTTTTGTGCCATAATGGGGTGAAGGGAGTAGGGTGAATGCAAGGCAAGTGCGGGTATAAAGCGACTTGAGGCAAGAGTCTTTGATTCTTCTAGGCGAGAGATGAGATTTTTATAAAGAAAGTCAATGGCACTTGGATTACTGCCTATGGCTTCATTGAAATACACTACTCTTAAAGGGCTTTTGGCAAGGGGGAGCATATCATTCCCATAGCTGCTTATAGCCCCTACACTGCCTACTCCTGCCTCTACTTGCTCTTTGATACCTTGGGTGATTATAGATTCTATACCATCTCCTAAAAGCGCATCTCTTTTTTGCATAAGGCTATCAAGCCATACGCCAAAATCGCCATAGCTAAATTCTGCAAAATGCGCACCGAATTCAAAATGTATGTGTGCATTAATGAGTGCGGGGAGCAGTACTCCATTGGGGAGGAAAGTCCTTTGAGCGTGCGGATAGAGTGCGCAAAGCTCCTTATAATCTCCTACCTTAATGATACTATCTTGCCCCTCTTCAAAGGCAATAGCACCATTATGGATAATGCTAAAATTTTCATCACACTTAAAAACTAGCCCCGCACCAAAGATTTGCAGCATTAACTTGCCTTTGTGATATTAATATCAAGCTTATTGTATGGAATCTCAATGCCATTTTCATCTAAAGCTGCCTTGATAGATTCTAAGACTTTGCTTTGTGTGTTGATAATGCCATATTCAAGTTTTACCCAAAAACGCAGTGTGAAATTTAGCGAGCTTGCGCCAAATTCAGTTAAGCCAATAAAATGAGACTGCCCCAAATCCACTTCGGGGGTGCTTTGCAATATATCAGCGATAATTTTTTTAACAGATTCTACATCACTTTGATAGCCCACTCCAATAAGTAGCTCTATGCGCCTTTGGTCATTAAAGGTCGTGTTAATGATATTTGCTTTAGCGATATTGCTATTAGGGATAATGGCAAACTTGCCATCGGTTAAGCGCAATTCTGTTGTGAAAAGATTAATAGCCTCCACATTGCCTGTCATACCGCTAATTTCTATCAAATCTCCCCTTTTAAATGGGCGGAGGATAATAAGTATAATCCCACTTGCCACAGATGAGAGGGAATCTTTAAGTCCTAGTGCGATAGCCACGCCTGCTGTGCCTAGCACGGCGATAATGGAATTTGTCTGCACGCCAATAGTACCAAGCGCGGCAATAATCATCACCACAAGAGAGAGGATAAAAATCACTTGAGAGATAAAACGTCCTAATATTTCATCTCTTTTTGCAATGGCTTTAGAGACTTTCGTGCGTATGAAACGTGATACATAATAGCCTAGCACAAGGATAAGAAAAGCTTTTGTAAGGGCGATACCAAGCTGTTCAAGTTGGGGCATATAGCCTAAGAAATGTGTTTGCATATCTTGCATAAATCCTCCTTTGATGGCAAGTTTAGGGTGAATTAGGGCAAATAATGAAGTGTTTGATGTGAAAGTAGGGCTTCTACTTTCGCATAGAGCTTATGTCCATTATAGGGCGAGAAATTATCATTAAAGTAAAAATGCGCCTTAGGATCTACGATGATAAGCTCAGCGATTTTCCCCTCATTTAATGCACCCTTATTGAGTTTTAGAATCTGTGCGGGCATATAGCTTGTGAGCTTTGATATAAGCTCTAAGGGGATATTGTGCTCTTTATAGAGATACGTATAAAGGAGTGAGAAATACACTTCAAGTGCGTCTATGCCAAAGCTTGCTAACTCAAACACTTGGTCCTTTTTTGACTTAAAGTCCGCACATTGGAGGCTTGTAAGAAGCTGTATTTTATTATGCTCTAAATCTTTTAGCATTTGTGCCCTCTGTGTTTCATCTACAAGTGGGGGGTTAATTTTAGCAGCGGTGTTATAGCCCTCACATAGGCTTTCATTAAGGATAAGGTGGTGAATGGAGCTTTGAGCGAAAAATGCCGCTTGCATGGGGTAAGAATCCTTAAAGTGATGAAGTATCTCTAGGCTACGAGGATATGTAAGTGTGTCAAAAATAAGCTTAATGGGGAAGTCTTTAAGCATTTCAGCGATTTTGGCTACTTCTTTGGTTTGACTATATGCAGGGATTGAGGGTAAGCCAAGAGAAGCGCTTAAAAGCCCCTCATTCATAACCCCCTCACTCAAAGTTTTATCTTGACAGAAGCATATAAGGGGAATATCTAGCATTTGCGCATATTGGGCAATGCTTATTAGCGTATGGGCATTCATATCACTTCGTGCAAAGATTGCCCGCCCGCCACTGCTGTGCAAGGTGCTTACATCAATAAGCTTATGCTCTGCATTAATGGGGCTAATAGCGGGCAGGAGGTGGATAGGGGATTGTGCATTGAGGCTTTTAATAAGCTCAATAGTGCCGCTTTCATTACAGGCGGGGGTAGTGTGTGGGTAAAGGAGCATACTTCCTATACCGCCTTTTAGGGCTTTTTGCGCAAGTGAGAGGAGGTTTTTTACACAAAGGGAGAGGCTTTTAGGTGATACATTTAAATCAATCATAGCCGGGAGGAGGAGTTTATTTTGTAAATCAATGACTTCTTCATTATTTTTGGCAGAAAGTGAGCCTATTTGCGTGATAACGCCATTTTCAGCGCGCAAGTCGCCCTCTCTTATCCCTTGATAATCACAGAGTGTCGCATTTTTAAAAAGCATAGTAGTCCTTTAGCAGCATTATAAAAGTAAAAAGTCTGTTTTTTGCATAATAATAAGCACGCCAATAAGCATAAGGAGCACGCCAGAGATGACTTCCACAAAGCGTAAAAATGCGGTGAGTTTTTTAAGAAAATATAGGCTTGTATCAATAAAAATACCAACGAGCATAAAGCACAAGCCCAACCCCGCACAATAGCTTAGCATAAGGTAGAATGCTATATTTGCTTGAGAGGCAGAGAGGGTGAGGATTGAAGCAAGGATTGGACCCACACATGGGCTCCAGCCAATACTAAAGCCTACCCCTAGCACAAAGGGAGAGAGTAAGCTAAGGCTTGTATGTGCTCCCTCCCTAAATTTGAGATTACTAAGGAGATTGTTAAGATTCCAATATCTATATAAAAAGCTAAATTTAAACGGAAAGAGAAAGTGAATGCCAAAGAGGATAATCACACCCCCTGCGATATAACGTAACCAAGCAGAGGCAAGTAAAGAGCCCAACATAGAGCCCGCAAAAATGCCAAGAGTGATAAAAACAAAAGCAAATCCAATGACAAAAAGGAAAGAAGTAAGCACAATCTTCCCCCTATGTTTTGTGCCATTATGCTCTAGCTCATATATGCTTACACCAGAAATATAAGAAACATAAGGAGGGATAAGCGGGAGGAGGCAAGGGCTTAAAAAAGTCAGAATCCCAGCAAGGAAGCTTGCCCCAAAAGGCATGGAGTGATACAGACTTAAAAGTGTGCTATCAAGATTCACTGCTATCCTTTACTTATGCTTAAACTTGGGTTTATGGGAATATGGGGATTATATCTAAGAGGGACAATAATTTTGTAAATTACACCCATAAAGTCTAATTTTATTATATAATCTCACTCTAGCATAACACACACAAATACATCACAAAGGTAAGCTTCTATGAATAAGACAGATACGACAGAAAGCACAAATAATGCACTTGAAGAATACATATCAAAGCATACAAAGAAAGAGAAAGAAAATGATGAGAGAGCAGGGAGAGGATTCCAAGATTTTGGGTTAAAAGATTTCGTGCTTAAGGGCATTAAAGAAGCGGGCTTTAGCACGCCATCCCCTGTGCAAAGCCAAAGTATTCCTATTATTTTGAAAGGGCGGGATTTGATCGCCCAAGCTCAGACAGGTACGGGTAAAACGGCGGCATTTGCTATACCGATTCTCAATGCCCTTAGTCGTAATAAAGAGATAGAGGCGCTTATTATCACACCTACGCGAGAGCTTGCTATGCAAATTAGCGAGGAGATTCTCAAACTTGGACGTTTTGGCAGGATTAAAACCATTTGTATGTATGGTGGGCAAAGTATCAAACGTCAATGTGATTTACTTGAGAAAAAGCCTAAAGTGATGATAGCAACCCCCGGGAGATTGCTTGATCATTTGCAAAATGAGCGCATAGCTAATTTCCTCCCTAAAATCGTAGTCCTTGATGAAAGTGATGAAATGCTAGATATGGGGTTTTTAGATGATATTGAAGAGATTTTTAAATTCCTGCCTAATTCTCATCAAACTTTGCTTTTTTCAGCGACTATGCCAAAGCCCATTCAAGCCTTAGCGATGAAGATTCTCAATAACCCCGCATTTGTGAAGATTACCCCCGCAGATGTAACAAACCAAGACATAGAGCAGCAATATTATATTATCAATGAGGGTGAGAGAGATGATGCGATTGTGCGCCTTATAGAAACACAAAATCCCACAAAAAGCATTATCTTTACACGTATGAAAAAGGAAGCCCAAGCCCTCGCTACAAGGCTCACTCAACGCGGTTTTAAGGCTATGGCATTGCATGGAGATATGGAGCAATGGGAGAGACGCGAGAGTGTGAAGGCTTTTAAGGAAAATAAAATCGAGCTGCTTGTAGCTACCGATGTCGCTTCACGGGGGCTAGATATTAGCGATGTAAGCCATGTGTTTAATTATCATATACCGCTTAATCCAGAGAGCTATGTACATCGCATTGGTCGCACCGGGAGAGCAGGCAAAAAGGGAGTGGCTATTACATTAGCTACACCACTTGAATATAAAGAGCTAAGCAAGATTAAACAGATGACAAAGGCTAAACTCACTTTATGCGAAATAGTCCAAGAATATAGCGATGATACCCTCTCACAAGAAATTGCACGTACAAAGGTCAGTGATAAGTCTATTATGATTTATGAAAAGCTAAAAGATAAGATAGATACTACACAGCTCTGCTTAAAGCTGATTTCAATTCATTTAGAGAAAAATGCGAATGCTCAAATTGGCTTTACAAAGGAGCAAATCGCCCAGCTAGAATCTCAAAATGAAGAATCTGCACTCAAAAAAAATAAAAAATATAACTCCAATACAAAAAACAAAGATGGTAAAAATAAAACTAGCAAGACAAGAGGTAAGAAAAAATATGATGATATAGATAGGAGCGAATCCTATATGGGGAGCATTTGGGGGTAAAGTGAGAGATTTAATGCCTTTATTGCGCACTGCTATTTTGTGTATGTTTGCACTCTCATTTTCTACTTCTTTATATGCTATTGATGTTGCTTCTAAACATACTTTCGGGGCTTTCTCTATAGGTGGCGTTTATAGCCAGATTGCTTCAGAAAATACGGGGCTTAATAATGCAGGAGAGTATCAAAGCAAGCGCGGGGGAGTGCTTTTTGGCTTAAAAAGAGGTGTGGTATTTAAAGAAAAATATCTTTTAAGTCTCTATATTGATGGCACAGCAGGGAGAGAGCATAAAAATGGGCTTTTTAGCTTTGCTTTAGGTGCTCAAGGCGGGTTTAGGCTCTTTGGCGGGCGTCTGCTAACTCTCATTGGTGGTGGTTTTGGCGTGAGTAATCTTGCTACATCTCTTAGTGAGCAATACAATATCTATGGCTATCACGCAAAATTAGAGCTTTTTATTGATATTACTAAGGGTTATGGGTTGAGTATAGGCTATATGTATGGCTTTAATTATGAGAGCAAACCCACTTTACCTAAACACTTTGATACTTCAAGTATTATGCTAGCTTTTAGTTTTTATGACTTTAACATATAGTTAGCTATCCCAAGTTTTTAACGCCTCTTTAATCACTTCAATGACCACATCCATACCTCCAGCAAGCGAGAAGAGCCAGTATTTATGTGCATAGATTAATTCTGTTTGCTTAATAAGCTTATCTTCTTGGTTATGTGTTGGTTTAACAAGTATGCGTGCTATATCCATTTCTTGATGAAATATATATGATTGTATCGCGTCCATAAAGCATTCGCGGAATCGCCTTTGTTCAAAGAGTTGCTTGACTTCTTGGATTCTATCTATGCAATCTTGGAGTTCTTGGCTTTGGAGCTCTTCTAGTCGTCCCTCTTGATTATAGAGCTCTAATCGTTCTATAAGGGCGGCTACTTCTAAAAACACTTCTTCAACAAGCGCTTTGTCTTTTAAACCAAATTCAATCCATTCATCGACTTTTTGCTTGATTTTAAGGAAGTTCTTTTCATACATTGCTTTGCTGGGATAAGAGAGGGTAATAGGTGATTTTACTTGTGTTTTATCAATAAGCTTCACTACCTCGCTAAAGGGCATTTCTTTCGTGCCAGCAATTCTTGCCCCACCTTCTGTGGCATTGATTACTTCAATAGGGTAGGGGGTATTGGCTATATCTCGCTCATAGAATCGCAAAAAGAGCTCCCATATCTTTGTGGATTGGACTTCTCCTCCTCCGCCATATTTTTCTAACATCACTTTTTGACCCTTTTTTTCTATTGTTTGTGGGTTGATTTCATTTGCTCCATATATCGCATTTTGTGCGTGAGAGTTGCCATTTTCTGCAAAGGCTAAATCCTGCCCTATGATGATACATCGCTTAAAGCGTGCATGAACGATAAATTCATACGCCATATTTGCCGCACTCATACCAATACCCAAATAGCCATATTCTGGTATTTCAAAGTAATTTGTATATCCAAAAGGGCGCAAGGAGTATTGCACTAAATCCCCCTTTAGGGCATTTTTAAGCCGCTTATGGACAATAGAAGTAATAGCAAATATCACATCTTTATGCGCCTCTTTGGGTGTGTCTTCATAAAATTTTGCCGTAGGCTCTACGCGCTCGAGGGAAAAGACAATATCAGGCTTAATGCCCTCTCTTGTAAGGATAGGAAATGACGCATCAATGCAGAGAATCGTTACATAATCTTGTATGCTTCTTAAAAGTGGAATCTGCTTGCTGAGACTAGGACCAGTGGCTACAATCACGGCATTTTCTCTGCCTTTGACTTGGGCTATAAGCTCAAGTAGAGTGGGAGATTTAATCACATCGGGAAGGTTTGCTATATGATGAGAGATACCAATAATAGAATCCTTACTATCATTGCCAACGCTTATTACACTATGCTCAATAGCACGGATAAAAAGCTGATTGATATGTATATAAAGCGCTGAGTAGGCATTATAATATGGGCTAAAAAGATGTAAATCATAGACTTTTGAATAGATTTTGGCATCTTTATTGGTAGTAAAAAGTGCATCAAGTTGAGTGAAATCACAATTTGTCGCCTCAAGGAAGATAATACGCTTTTTTAGAATCTCCGCACTAAAGTCCATAAAATGCAGTGCGATAAAAAGTATTTCAAGCTCTGGCTCAATGATGACTATTCTTTTAAGCAGTTGATTTTGTAGTAAAAGCTTATAAAACACCCCATTGCCTACGCCAAAAAAATACAAATATGGATAATGGGAGTAGTCCTTAAAATCCGTGATTTTTTGATTAATTTCTTCTATGGGGTTTTTGCTAAAAATGGCTTGATTTGAACGCTTATCAATGATATTAATATTAAGCGGATCATCACCAATAAACACTTCATAATGTTCATTTGGGACAAAGGTTTTGAGTTTTAGCGCTAAAGCAGGGGCATACACTGCTAGCGCAGAGAGATTAAGGCTGAAAAAATCTTGCATTAGCGTGAATCTATTGGAGTAGTCTTAATACATTTTGTTGTACGGCATTGGCTTGAGCCATAGCGAAGCTTCCGCTTTGGGCAAGAACATTATGCTTAGAGAATGTGGCTGATTCTTCTGCGAAATCCACATCGCGGATTTGAGATTCTGCAGCTTTGACATTCACTTGTGTAACAGATACGTTGTTAATGGTAGAGACAAGCTGGATTTGGGCTGAACCAATATCTGCACGTAATTTATCAAGCTGGATACGAGCAGATTCTGCCATATCCATAACGACCATAGCACCTCTAAGGCTTGTAACACCCGCTCCTATGCCATCAAAGTGCAGATTTGCTTGTGCGACATTTGCATTTGCTCCGCACGCTGAAGCGATATTAGCGTCCATTTCTCCACGTACCGAACGCAAGTTAGCAGTGTATTCAGATATGCCTTGAGCGGAGTGAAAGCCTATATGGCTATAATTTAATCCACTTACAATAATATCTCTTGCATCTGTCCTTATAAGCGTTAGACGCCCTACAATCGCATGATCTGTGCCAGAAATCCCCGCGAAATTCCCTCCGCCAAAGACTTGCCCGCTATCACCCTCTGTTTGTATGGAAATTGCCCTTCCATCAACGCTACGCAAATTGATACGACCCGTGATGTCTGTATAAGCCTCACAGCCTGTACGTTCTTTAATAGAGTTAATGGCATTAATTAATCGCCCATCAGAATCATTTTTGCGCACATCATTAACCGTCCCAATCGTTACGCCATTTATCACTAGCCCTCTCACCGTGCCAGAGAGGACAGGCACATCACCTGTTGCCATAATATTCCATGAAGCCCTAACTCCTAAGGTATCAGCATATTTATTAATGACTTCTGCAAGCACGCCAATGCCTGTGCCTGCAGAAGTTGAGATTTTAACGGTTTCAGTTTCATAATCATGCTTGCCATCAACTTGGCGGAATTTCAGCATAACTTCAGTGAGATTTGAAGCTGCACCAGAGGCTAGCATACCAATGCCAGAAAATGAACTACTCTCCATACGCACATGCCCGATTTTATCCGAGCTTGTAGGACCAATGGAGGCTTTAATAGTAGTGTTTGAGTATGCACCAATTTGAAATTCTTTATTAGAAAACGCACCAGAAAGCATTTGTTGCCCATTATAACTTGTGGTATTAGCAATATTATCAAGCTCTTCTAAAAGACGTATAATGTCGCTTTGGAGGGCTTTGCGCGTTTCGTTACTTTGCCCATCTTGTGCGGCTTGAATGGCTTTAGTTTTAATAGTATCAAGGATTTTTAGCTGCTCATCCATTGCTTTATCTGCTACTTGTATCATACCAATAGCGTCATTGGCATTTCGGACAGCTTGCCCTAAGCTTTCACTTTGACTTCTAAGACTATCTGCGATTGCCATACCAGAAGCATCATCTGCAGCCTTATTAAGCCTTAGCCCGGAGCTTAATTTCTCAAGCGCATTATGCAAACTTCGGTTATTCTGCACGCCGATAGTGTGGGCAGTGAGAGCCGAGATATTCGTATTTATCCTAAAACTCATATTGCATCCTTTGCTAAAATTTTTTGCTTTATGCCGATTAAGCAAATGGCATTCCATATTTAGAGGCATTGAGTTTTAGTATTACAGAAGTGTGGAAGTGATAATTGATGCGGGGCAGAAAATATGTAGTTTATTTATCTAGCGACTTTGGGGGCGGAGAATCTCTGCAAGAATCACTAGTCGTGCTTTTTGGTGTTTTTGAAAGCAATTCTCTAGCGGATAAGAGAGATTCTTCGCCTCCATTTCGTGCTCCCTCAGAATGACAAACTAACGGAGTCGTTAGCGATTCTCTTTTTTCTTTTTCTATAAGGGGGAGGGGCTTGAATGTGCAAAGTTTTATAAAATAATGGGGGCAAGAGCTTCGCTCGTGCAGGCAAGCTCCAACCCCATAATAATATTCTTGCCCCCTTATATATCCCCCGCCCCGACGACGCTTTAAGAGGTGGCACTTCGTGCGATTTAATTTTATCCTGTGATGAGAATATATCTCACTGCTGAAAGACATTTGGGATTTATTGTCATGTCTTAGGCTTTGCAAAAGCCGAAGAATCTATTTTGGTGACTAGTGATTCGGGTAGAGATTCTTCGGTCAGGCGTTGCCTTCCCTCAGAATGACAAACTTGGCTACCCGTAAGGGAAATTATTTTGTCATTCTGAACCCCTGCAAGGGGTGAAGAATCTCTGTGGGCTTTCTAGTAAATGTTGTTAGTTTGTCATTCTGAGCCTGTGAAACAGGCGAAGAATCTCTTTTAGCGACTAGTGATTCGTTTAGAGATTCTTCGGGGCTGAAGCCCCTCAGAATGACAAAATAACGGACTCGCTGGTGATTCGGGCGAAGTTTCTTCACAATGCTTGGAATGACAAAATAACTTCCTTTGCAGGTGTTTATTATGTGTGGGTTTCCCTTGCGGGTAGCAAAGTTTGTTATATTCAGAGAGCATAGCGACCCAAATATCTCTATAAGAATTACTAGAGACTTAAAAAGCGATTTTAGCCTTATTATATAGAGGGCAAAGACATAACAATAATTTTAACCTATAGACAAAATTACCTTACAAGGGAAATGAGTTTGTCACGTTGAGGGGAGTTTGATAACGACAAAGGTATATTATTTGGAATCTGTGCTACAATCCTAGCTTCAAAAATAAGGCATACAAGGGTTGTATATGAAAGATTTGATTATTGTGGAATCACCCGCTAAGGCTAAAACGATTAAAAACTTCTTAGGGGATAATTATGAGGTTATCGCTTCTAAGGGGCATATTCGTGATTTACCCAAATACAGCTTTGGCATTGAGATTAAAGATAAACATTTTCAACCCCAATATAGCATTGATAAAGACCATGAAGAGATTGTAAGCAAGATTAAGAGTGCAAGTAAAAAAGCAAAGACTACTTATATCGCTACCGATGAGGATAGAGAGGGGGAAGCTATAGGCTATCATATCACCCAAGCCCTTGAGCGCCCTTATAAGGAGTTCCCGCGCATTGTATTCCATGAGATTACTAAAAATGCCATTACACATTCTTTGCAGAATCCTAAGGAAATTGATATGGCAAAGGTAAATGCCCAGCAAGCTCGGCGATTGTTAGATAGAATCGTGGGCTTTAAACTTTCTCAACTGATGTCTTCTAAGATTCAAAAGGGCTTATCTGCGGGGAGAGTGCAAAGTGCGGCATTAAAGATTATTATTGATAGAGAGAGGGAGATACGTGCTTTTAAACCAACCATTTATTTTAATATCAATGCGCATTTTGCCCTAAACACAAAGGAAAAAGAACAGATAGAGGCTGAGCTTGTATATTATGATAAAAAGCTAGAAAAGCTCTCCTTGCAGGATAAAAATGAAGTGAAAGAGATGTGTAAATACATTGAAAACACGCATTTTTTCATTAAAGAAATCAGCAAAAAAAGTAAAAAAACTTCCACCCCTCCGCCATTTATGACCTCTACTTTGCAGCAGAGTGCTTCAAGCCTTTTAGGATTCTCTCCTACGCGCACGATGAGCATTGCCCAAAGGCTCTATGAGGGTGTAAAAACAAATGCGGGCACAATGGGGGTTATCACCTATATGAGAACAGATAGCTTAAATATAGCCAAAGAGGCTAAAGAGGCAGCGAGAGCGGTACTTTTAGAGACTTATGGGGAGCAATATGTCCCTAAAACTCCTAAAAATTATGCTACCAATGCCAAAAGTGCGCAAGAAGCACATGAAGCCATACGACCCACTAATCTTGCTTTCACCCCAGATGTGGCAAGTGCGTATTTGAGCCCTGAAGAGCATAAACTCTATAAGCTTATTTATAATCGTTTTTTGGCTTCTCAAAGCACAGATGCGCTTTTTGAGTTACAAAGTATTACTTTTGGCAATGAAAGCACAGAGCATACAGTTGAGTTTAAGGCAAATGGGCGCAGGCTTACTTTTGATGGATTTTATAAAATTATGGGGAATGATGATAAGGATAAGCTTTTGCCTGCGTGTGAGGAGGGCTTGAAAGTAAGCTTATGTGAGCTTAAGGCATTAGAGAAATCCACAGAGGCTCCCCCAAGATATAATGAAGCAAGCATTATTAAAAGTATGGAATCTTTAGGTATAGGGCGCCCTTCTACTTATGCCCCTACCATTTCTCTACTCTTAACAAGAGAATATGTAAAAGCAGAGAAAAAGCAGCTCGTGCCAAGCGAGAGTGCTTTTAAGGTAGTAGAAATGCTTGAATCACATTTTAATGAAATAGTGGATTCTCATTTTAGTGCAGCCTTAGAAGATAAGCTTGATGATATAGCACAAGAGAAGATTGACTGGCAGAGTATGCTATGGGGATTTTATGAGCCATTTATATCAAAGGTTGAGTTAGGCAAAAAGGACATCGCTTCCCAAAAGCTCGCCCTCCCCACAGGTGAGATGTGCCCAAAATGTGGCAAGGAGCTTGTACAAAGGCAGAGTAAGTATGGTTTATTTGTCGCTTGTAGCGGCTACCCTAAATGTAAATACATTAAACCCAGTGAGCATAAAGCAGAGCAAGAAGAAGAAGGAGTGTGTGAGAAATGTGGCAAACCTATGGTGAGGAAAAGAAGTCGCAATGGTGAGTTTCTTGCTTGTAGCGGCTACCCTGAGTGTAAAAATACTAAATCTTTGCAAAATAAATCTGCTCCTAAAACTCTCCCCAATGTAGCCTGCCCGGAATGTGGCGGAGAGATTGTGCAGAGATTTAGCCGCAAGGGGGCGTTTTTTGGCTGTAAGAATTATCCAAAATGTACTTTTATTTCAAAATTTGCACCCGTTGCAGAGAAATGCCCAAAATGTGGTGGGGCGATGTGTGAGAGGGAATATCGTAAAAAACAAATATACGAATGCCTTAAATGTAAAGAAAAAGTCGAAATAAATCCTTAGTGCTACATTTTGTAAAACTTCATATAAAATTCAAACAATCATATAGGCTTTGGAATAAAGGAAAATCTATTGGTTATACAATCAAAGTGCAGTAAATGCAAATTTATTCTATAAGGAGTCATTATGAAAAGAATTTTTATAAGCTCAGTTGCAGCATTAGCTATGGCAAGCTCTATAACTCTAGCAGAAGAAAATGGAATATTTATAGGTGTAGGATTAGGCTATAATGGCACTCAACATAAGATGGAAGGACCAGCAGATGATGCAGGCGGGACTTTCTCTGATAAATATAACTTCGGCGGTTTGAGTTATGAAATCATAGCTGGATATAAGCAATTCTTCACCCCTAAGTTTGGTGCCCGCTATTATGCGAACTTTGCCTATGCAGATACTAAGAAAAAGATTGAAGATGTAACGGAAAAAATCAAAGTTATGGACTTTGGTGTGAATGCTGATGCACTCTATAACTTTGTATCAAGCGAGAGACTTGATTTTGGTGCATTTCTAGGGCTTGGGCTTGGAGCTAATAACTATAAGGTTGTAGGAGGCGACAAGAAAACAGGCTTTAATGTAGCTATCAATGTAGGCTTGCGCACTCTTATTGCTCAGCATCATGGCATTGAGCTTGCCGCAAGAGTGCCATTCCTCACTACTACTATTACAGACAAAGATGGCTATAAAGAGCAAGCAAGGCAAACCTACAATGTAGGCGTGCGCTATGTCTTTAACTTCTAATTTATCCTTACCCCTTTTTAGGGGTGAGACCCCCTTTTTTAATCTCTTAAATCCAAATACTTTGGTAAATTTGTAGCAAATGCTAACTAATTTTTTTTATGTTTAGATACTACTAAGTTGTTACATTGGGTAACTATTTTAAGCAATAATACACTTTTTTTACAGATTTCAAAAGAACAATTTCATTATAATGGAGAAGCGTTCGTAAGACGTTCGCATTATATTAATGATTTTAGGAGACTTACATGAAAACAAAATTAATTAGTTCAGCTCTTGCTTTGGCTAGCTCTTTAGCAGTAGCAGAGGAAAATGGAATATTTGTAGGTGTGGGGCTGGGCTATAATAGCTCTCATGTCAAAATAGAGGGAGCGGCAGATAGTGCGGGTAGCTCTTTTTCGGATAAATATAAATATAATGGTTTAAATTATGAAATTATCGCAGGATATAAACAATTTTTTACTCCAAAATTAGGGGCACGCTATTATGTGAATTTCGCATATGCAAACACAAAAGGAGATATGGGAGAGAATAGCGATAAGCTTAAGGTTATGGATTATGGCGTGAATGCTGATGCGCTTTATAACTTCATCTCTAATTATTCCCTTGATCTTGGTGCATTTTTAGGGCTTGGACTAGGAGCGAATACTTACAAGCTTGATAATGGCTTAAAGAAAACAGGCTTTAATGTAGCCCTTAATGTTGGTTTGCGCAGTGTGATTCATAAACATCATGGTATTGAAATCGCCGCACGTGTGCCATTTATGAATACTACATTAGAAGATGTGGATTCTTCTAAAACCACAGCACGTCAAAATTACAGCATAGGTGTGCGCTATATCTTTAACTTCTAATTTTATTCCGCCCCTTGTAAAAGGGGTGGCTTATATTTCAGCGGTGCTAATGCCGTATTTCTCTTCAAGTGTTTTGCCAAAATTTGTAGCAAACCCTTCACAGAATCTCATACCATAAAGCAACACAAACCAAGATATATAAATCCACAACATAAGAAAAAGAAAGATTGAAATAGGTCCATACACGCTTTTATAGGTTTGATTATAGAATACATAATACACAAATGCCCATTTTGTTAAAAGCCACACAGCCGTAGTGAGGATACTTGAGCTAAGAAGTGAGAGGAGCTTTAAGGGCTTATTTGCAGAGAGCTTAAAAAGCAAGAAAAACATAGCCCAAGTAAGGATATAAGGGATAAAATCAAGCACCATGCTTATATCACTCGCACCTTTTAGGGTTTTTTGCACTTCTGTGCTGAAATAGATAGAGAAAGCCAGCACCACGGGGAAAAGTGTAATCATCGTCCAATACATCACTAGAGAATCAAAAAACTTGCGCGGTGTGGAGTTGAACATCTTAGCTGCGATATATTCATAATTACGAAAAAACATCACCGAAGCTACAAGCGTATAAGCAAGCCCCATCATTCCTAGTGAAGAGCTATTTTGCATAAAGGTATCAAGATAGCTAGAAATCACATCTGTATGCGTGGGGAGGATATTTGAGAGGATAAGCTCGCGAATTTGTGCAACTTGAGATTGAAAATTAGGGAGATTAATAAAGATTGAAAATACAATGAGCAAAAGCGGCACTATGGCAAAAATCGTATAAAAGCTGAGTGAGGCAGCATAAAAGCTTAATTCCTTATCTGCGACAAAGTCCCATATACTTTTAAGCCTATTCCATAGTGCAAAAAATATGTTATGCCCTTTTACCCAAAGGATTTGTATGAGCCGCTCTTTTTGTGTTTGTGGCATATTTTTCCTTTAGTGGCAGCTTTGTGCGGGTATGTAGCCATAAGATTCTATCATCGCTACATCATCTCTAGGGGCTTTACCATCGGTAGTGAGATAGTCTCCTAGCACCACAGCATTAATACCTGCTTCAAAAAGGGGCTTTTGATTATCACCAAAGACCGCTTCTCTCCCGCCTGCTATCATTAAACGCGCATTGGGGAGGTATTCTCTAGCGAGTATGACACACTCAAGCGCTTCATCTTGGCTTAGAGTTTGCATAGGCAAAGGCAGGGCTTCATTGGCGATATAGAAATTAATAGGGGAGCTATGCGGAGAGAGAATCTGTAAATGTTTTAAAAGCTCGATTCTATCATTCCAGCTCTCTCCTATGCCAAATATCCCCCCGGAGCAAAGCCCTAGCTCGGCTTTAAGCGTGTTTTCACAAGTTTCAAATCGTTCAATCCAAGTATGAGTGCTGCAAATTTTGGGGAAGTATTCTTTAGAAGTTTCTAAATTATGATTATAGCTATCTACGCCGTGCTTTTTAAGGTATTTTAGGGAATCTAAATCCGAGCTCCCACAGCAAGCAATGATATGCAAGCCCAAATCTGCCTTTTTAATCGCACTTGCAGCTTCTGCAATATACTCGCATTTATCAGAATCTAGCCCCCGCCCCGCCGTTACAAGACAAAAGCCCAGCGCCCCATATTCACGCAAGGTTCTTGCTTCTTGCAAGATTTTATCGATTTTTTTGTATTTATATCTTTGTATCTGCGTGCCATAATGCGCGCTTTGTGTGCAGTATTTGCAATCTTCTGGGCAGTCTCCAGAGCTGACATTACAAATGCTGCAGAGAAATATTTCATTATTTGACATACTTGCCTTCCTATGTTGTAAAATCACTAAGGTTTGAGATTGTAGCAAAAAGTCTTTAAGTTATCTATGCTAGAATCTTGCTTTTGAGAAAGGAAGAGAATGAAGCCATTAGCCATAAGCGAGCTCAACGCACAAATTAAGAGTATTTTAGAGACTACCTTTATGGATATTTATATACAAGGTGAGATTAGCACGCTTACTCTCCATACAAGTGGGCATATTTATTTTAGTTTGAAAGATGAGCACTCAAGTGTGCGTTGTGTGATGTTTAAAGGGAATGCAAAAGGGCTTAAAATACAGCTTGAAGTGGGGCAGAATGTCCAAGTTAATGGCTCTATTAGCGTTTATGCTCCTAAGGGGGAGTATCAAATCTTATGCAAAAGTATTACGCTTGCTGGCATAGGCGAGCTTATGCAAAATTATGAAGCCCTAAAGGCAAAACTTCAGGCAAAGGGATATTTTGATAGCTTGCATAAAAAGCCCTTGCCTCCTTTCCCTAAGCGGATAGCACTTCTTACTTCTGCTACAGGAGCGGCAAAGGCAGATATGCTAAAAATCGCCAAAAAACGTTGGGAAAATGTGCATATTGTGCTTTTTAATACGCTTGTGCAAGGCACAGAGGCAAAAGATTCTATTGCACAAAATATCAAACTCGCAGATAGCTTTTATGGCACAAAAGATGCCTTTGATGTGCTTATTGTAGGTAGAGGCGGGGGAAGTATGGAAGATATGTGGGCATTTAATGAAGAAATTGTAGCCGAAGCGATTTTTGAAGCAAAAACGCCCATTATCTCGGCAGTGGGGCATGAGATTGATTATTTCATTAGTGATTTTGTAGCAGATATGCGCGCCCCCACACCATCAGGGGCAATGGAGCTACTTCTACCCGATAAAGATGAATACCTCCGCACCCTTGATGAAATGGCAAATCATCTAACCGCTATGCTAAAGCGCCATATTGCCCATAAAGAGCAGCTTTTAACACAGATGTTTGATTACTTTCATCATTATAATTTCACTTCTCAATATAATGCTAAAAATGAGCAGATTAAGCATTTGGAAATGCTTTTGGTGCGGAGTGTTGAATCAGTGCTACAAAACAAAGCCACACAACTCCAAGATATAGCCCCGACTTTAAAACATTGCATAGAAGAGAGGCTAAATAGAGCACATTACCAAGCACAAACCATCCTCCAAGCCCTCACTGCTCGCAATCCAAGCTTGTTGTGTGCTAATGGCTATGCCCAAGTGAGTCAGCATAACAAGCCTCTTATGTTAAAAGACTTGCAAAAGGGTGATGAGTTTGAGCTCCAAGACATAAGCCACACGATAAAGGCTATATGCACACAGAGCTTCAAAGACTTGTGATACAATGTGCTTTGATTTTGGATTATAAGGGCATATATGGAGAATGCTAAGGATTTAGGGCGATATGATATAGCCATTATCGGAGCGGGGGTAGCAGGGAGTAATTTAGCTAGCTTGCTTAAATCTCATTTAAAAGTCATAGTGATTGATAAAAAGCTAGAGAGCGGAGATTGCTTTGATAGAGGTTTTCATAAGCCCTGCGGGGGGCTTTTAAGCGAGGGAGGGCAAAAGGCTCTAGCCAAGCAAGGGCTGAATCTCCCTCTAAAACTTTTGGTCAATCCCCAGATTTTTGCTATTAATACCATTGACTTTGGATATAAACACGCTTCATATATACAAAAGGGCTATATCAATATGGAGAGACATCGCTTTGATTTATGGCTAAAGTCTCTTATCCCTGCTTATGTGAAAGTTTATCATAATGCCCATTTTAAGGATTTGATAAGGCAAGAGGATAGTTATAAGCTAAGTTTTAAGCAAAATGGGGCGTTTTATACACTTAATGCACGCATTGTGGTCGGGGCTGATGGCGCGAAAAGCCATATTCGTAATGTGCTTTACCCTAAGCTTAAGATAAAAAGTCTTGTGTGTATTCAGCAGTGGTATAAAGAGCATAATACGCCTATGCTTTCTTGCATTTTTGATAAAGAGCTTACCCCAAGCTATAGCTGGAGTATGTCAAAAGATGGTTATTTTATCTTTGGCGGGGCATATCCTCACAGGGGGGCTAAAGTGGCTTATGAGAGGCAGATTGAGCGATTGAAGAGTGTGGGCTTTACTTTTGAGGAGCGCATTAAACGTGAGGAGTGTTTCGTGCTTCAGCCTAGTAAATGGCGGGATTTCCCGCGCGGGCATAGCGGGGTGTTTCTCATAGGTGAGGCAGCAGGATTCATTAATGCAAGCACACTGGAGGGCATTAGTGGGGCGTTGCATAGCTCGCGGATTTTAAGCGAGGTACTCAATACGCACTATAGGCAAGATAGAGATTATCAAAGCCTACATAAGCATTATAATAGGGCTACGCGATTATTAGTGCTAAAGACACTTTTTAGGCATTATGTGCGCTATCCCTTTATGTTTATTACTCCCTTGCGTCGGGCGATTTTGGCTTTAGGGATTCTTCGTGTGCGCAAGGCATTATCGCAAGGTAAGCTTGTTTAAAGAGGCTTGTTTAAGTATAAGTGCGATATATAGGCATACATAAGCTATAAATGGAGGTTTGAATGAAAAAGATACTTTTTACTTTACTTTTAGCACATTGTGCTTATGCAGGGCAGAGTGGGGTATTTGTAGGCGGGAGTTTGAGTTTGAATAATACCTTTTATCAGGGGTTATATAGTGTGGAAGAAAATGGCGCTACCACAGAATATCCACATAGCAATTATTCTCCTAATGCGCTTGGTTTGTCTCTACGCGTGGGGTATCAAAAGTTCAGCTCTGATGCAAAATTGGGTGCTAGAATCTACTTAGAATACAACAATAATGGCTATGGAAGCTATAAAGATGAGCTTGGTAGAACATATAAAATGGATATGTCGGGTTTTGATGTAGGCGCGGATTTGCTTTTTGAAGTTCTGCAGTTAGAGAGTGCTACATTTGGTATCTTCGCAGGTGGGGCGGTGGGCTTTAACTCTCATAAATTTACCAATGCCCAATATAGCATTTACCAAAGCACACTGACTACTCCAGCAAAGCTTGAGGGCTATGGGCTAAATGCCCACTCTGGGGTCTCTCTCACATTTAAGGGCAACCATAGAATCGAGCTTGAATTACAATATGCTAATTTTGTGAGTGATTATGATTCGGGGATTATCCGCTCTGCAGATAAGGCAGAATCTTTAAAGCTTGAAGCACAAGGATTCTTAAAGTATCGTTTAAATTACTTTTATGTGTTTTAAGGAGTTGTAAATGAATGCAATAAAAAAGCTTGTTTTTATTTGTTTTACCTGCTCGATTCTTTTTGCTCATGAAAAAAGTAGTGCATTTTTTGCCATAGGGGGAAGTTATGTGCCTAAATTAGCCTATGAATTTCACGCAGATAAGCCTACTGCGCCGCTTTATGGCGCGGGGGTTAAATATGGTGCGAAGTATTATTTTAATAATGCTCTAGGCTTGCGTTTGTATATCCCTATTCAGGCTGGATATGCTCATTTTGGCAAGACTTATAATCCCTCCAATACAAGCTTTATCTCCGCTGGTATGGGTGGTGATGTACTTTTAGATCTTGGCTCATCAAAAAGCAGCATAGGGCTCTTTATGGGCGGTGAGGTGCATTATGCGTATTATTGGCTAGGTGAGAGTAATCCTGCAGGAGTGCAAACTCAAGTGCATGCAGGGCTTGCTTTGAATCTTAACCCAAACTTTGCCATCAATATGGGCATTAAGCGCTTTATTAATCGCCCAGAGCATAGGCATTCCAGCCTTAGAGATTCTCTTAGTAAATATGGCGTATTTGTAGATTTTCTTTTCATGCTTGATAATTCTCAAATCTCAAGCCAGCAAGTGCGTAATCAGCAGCTTAAAGAGCAACGTCGGGCGCAAAGAATGGAAGAAGAAAGACAAAGACTGCGCAACTCACAATCTATTTATTTCACTCGTGATCCCGTCTATAGCACAAATAATAACGGCTCTCTTGGTGCATTTTTTGGTGGATTAGTAGGTGCGTCATTTGGAAGTGGAATCTTTAGGTCTCAAGCTCCTTCAAATCCCCAGCCCGCTCCCTCTGCCCCGATATTAAAAGCCCCATAATGGGTAAGGATTCTAAAGCATTTCCCTTACCCTTAGATGTGCTTCATATCTTGGAAGTGCTGCATAATGCCGGGTATGAGGCATATATCGTAGGTGGCTGTGTCCGCGATATGCTTTTAAATAAGCTTCTTTCCTATCACATAAATATACATGATTATGATATAGCCACTTCAGCCCTCCCGGCTGAAGTTTGTGCTCTTTTCCCCCGCACTATCCCTACAGGGCTTAAGCATGGCACTATAAGCGTTTTATTACATTCTAAAACTTATGAGATTACGACCTTTCGCATTGAGGGGAGTTATAGGAATCATCGTAGCCCAGATAGTGTGCGCTTTACTTCCTCACTAAAGGACGATTTAAAACGTAGAGACTTTACTATCAATGCTCTCGCTTATGCTCCGCATTGTGGGGTGGTTGATATGATGGGCGGAGTGCAAGATATACTTAAAAAACGCATTATATGCGTAGGAGAGCCAAAGGCTCGATTTAGTGAAGATGCCTTGCGTATTTTGCGGGCTTTGCGCTTTAGTGCTACATTTGGCTTTGAGATAGAATCTTCCACAAAGCAAGCACTTTTTAGCCAAGCTCCCTTGCTGCAAAATATAGCCAAAGAACGCATACGCATAGAGCTAGAGAAGCTTTTATGCGGGGATTATGCCTTGAGTGTGATTGAAGAATTTAGAGAGATTATTAACCTCCTTGTGCCTTTAAGGGGTGATGTGAGCATATTAGGGCATTTAAGTGTGCGTAAAGCCCCTATCGTGTGGGTATGTCTGCTTTATGGAGTGAGAGATGAGGCTTCAAATATATTAGAGCATTTGAGATTTGATAAAAAAAGCAAGGCATACATTCTTACTTTGCTTCAATACTATGAATTCCCTCCACTTATGGATAAAAGCGCGCTAATAGCGATGATTGTCCATTTAGGGGGGCGAGAGGGGGCAAGGGAAATACTGCAAGATCTTTTTATCATATATCAAGCACAGAATGCAGAGGCAATTAAAAGCTTGCAATCTAGCCTTGAAGCGATTTTCAACTCAAAGCTCCCCTTAAGTCTAAAGGAGCTTTATATTAATGGTGATGATATACTCCAAATGGGCATACAAGGCAAAAGAGTAGGGCAAATACTGCAGCAAATCTTTACAGCAACACTTACACACGAACTTCCCAATGAACGCGAAATCTTACTTCAATACCTGAATACTCATTTTCTTTAATTAATAATGATAAATCTTATCATTAAGTTATATTTAAAAATACTTGTATTATAAATCTAAAATTAAATTATAGGAATTGTTACTATAATTTTGACTTCACCAAAAAGGATCATAAACATGACACACTTTCATATAATCCCCCCCCCCCATAGCCCTAAAAGAAGCTTAATTCCAGCTTTCTCGCGCTATAAACTTTTCTTTTGCGCAACTTGTGCTGCAAACCTCTTTTTTAGCGCTTTATGGGCTGATGAGCAAGGCTTAAAAAGCAAAAAACTCGATGCTATTGTCACTTCAGCAACCGGATTTGACTTACCACTTGTAGATGAGTCTAAAAATATCCTACTCATTGAAAAAGATGATTTAGAAAATAAAGGCTATCAAAGCCTAGAGCAAGCCTTGCAATACCAGCCTTTAATTACTTTTAGCAATTCTGGCTTTGGGCAAAATATTGATTTAAGAGGGCAGGGTGCTGATGCGAATCGTGCTGTGAAGATTCTACTAAATCGTGTACCCATCTCCTTACTTGATACCAGTCATGGCGTGCCTCCATATAGTAATATCGATATAGAAGATATTCAAAGTATTGAGGTTATCCCCGGTGGTGGGGCGGTGGTCTATGGCAGCGGTACAAGAGGCGGGGTGGTAAATATCGTTACCAAAGCCCCAAGCAAGGACTTTACGAGGGTTGTCCTTAAAGCTACAAGCGGAGAGGAAGAGGGCTTACAAGGAGGCTCCCTAAGCCTAGCAACAGGTAAAAGGATAAGCCCAAGCCTATTTATTAGGGCGGATTTAAGCGGGGGCTACACACCTGGCACTCGTAATGCCGCCTCCCAAGATAAGCAAACAAAGGCTTTTAGCAATGATCATACGACAAACACCTATGCCGCATTCCAAACACTCTACACCCCAAATGAATCAAGCAAACTTGATTTTAATATCAGCTATTCACATTTGTGGCGCTCCTATCCCAGGACGTATTTTACCCTAGCTACAGGGAGTGGCACTACAGCTAGCCCCTATGTGGAAAAGTCTTTAAGCCAATTAAGAAGTGAGCGCAATTATGCTCATGCTGATACGTATAAAACAGAGACAGACGCCTTGCAAAGCTCTCTTAACTACACGCAAAATTTTAGCGAGAGCCTTGATTTTGACGCCCTTGCTTTTTATCAATTCTCTCTTTTAAAATACACCAAAGATAGCCATACAACTGCTACTTTACAAAATAATGGCTCTAATGGCAAAGCAGGATTCCAAAACCATGGTGGAGGGCTTAATTTAAAACTTAGGCACAAAACGGAGAAAAATACCTTTATTGTGGGCTTAGATAATGTCTTAGAGTATTCAAAACGAAGAAATCTTACAGATCATATTTTAAATTTGAGTTTTAATATCCAACAAAATGCTCAAAGTATAGTCTATGCCTATGCTGCAGATGTCGATAATACCGCCCTTAAACTCTCAAACTCCCTCTATGCCTATGATCGCTATAACTTCAATGATAGCTTTGATCTAAGCGGGGGCGTGAGAGTGGAGTATTCAAATTATTGGACAGATAATAATCAGGCTTTTGATAGTCTAGGAACTTGTACTGGAACTATGTGTACCGTTTTAATGAGAAGCTTTCCAACTTTAGATCAAAGTGAAAAGTTTGACCTCCACAAAGAGCGTTTAGGCTATGCTGCTGAACTTACACCAAATTATAAATATAGCGATACAGGGAATATTTATGCAAAAGCAGAGTTAGGATTCATTAGCCCCAGTGCGTATCAGATGATTAATGCCGACCCAAGCTCGAGTGCAAATAGTGGTCGTCCAAGCGGAGGGATATTCTTAAATGAAGAAAATGGTGTCAAACCAGAGCAATACCTCACAGGTGAGCTAGGCTGGAGAGATAGCTTAGGGGGTAGTTACTTGAGTGCTACTTTATTTTATACCCATACCTTTGATGAAATTTTTGTGAATTCCATTTCTCATGGCACGGCATATACGTATAGCAATTTAGGAGAAACACAAAGGGCGGGCGTAGAGCTTATAGCCGCTCAAGAGCTCTTTGAGAGTGAGTGGCTGCGCTTAAGCGAGAGTGTGGCGTATCTCTATACAAATATCCTTAAAAGCAATACCGCCAATGCTACCTTAAAGGGTAATAATGTCCCATATGTACCCTCTCTTAAGGCGACTTTAAATATCGAGGCAGATGTATTTAGGAGCGAGAATCAGTTTTTGAGCGTATTTCTCAATAATGCGTATTTCTCAAAAAGTATAGATAGCACCGCTAGAACAATGAATAAAAATGGCTATGTGCTCAGTGATTTAGGCTTGATGTATGGGGTTTCTGACTTTAAAGTCAATGTAGGCGTAAGGAATCTTTTTGATAGTTGGTATAGCACTTATCAAGTGTATCCTAACTATTATGCAGGCTTTGGACGCAGCTATTATGCGGAGTTACGTTATAGCTTTTAATAGCCCTCTAAGGGCTTTACTTCTCGCTCTCTAGGGGTGGCAAATTTTGCCTCCTTGCAGGGAGTAGGTTTAATTTCTTGCAAAAGGAAGTTAGTTTGTCGCCTCTAGCGGGAGTGGTAATGACCAAAGAAATTCTGTTAGAATCGCCAGCGACTTTGCTCTTATTGTCATTCTAAACCCCAGCTCAGAATCTATTATTACTAAACCTAAAGCCAGCAAATAACCCACACAAGCCCCGCTTGACAAAGCAATAAAAAACAAATAATATCCTTAGCCATACATAAAGTGAGGAGACTTCATAATGGATAAAAATATAATTAAAGAGCAAGAGTACGTTCGCGTAGATGAAGCACCCAAAACAATTACCTATGAGGGTGAAAATGGAGGGGAAAAATATGTGAGATGTGATACCATAGAGCAGGATTTAGAGGCTTGCAAAATTCGTATGAAAGAGATATTAGAAACATATCCACCATTTGTGAATGCGAAGTTTTCACCAATAGCAGTGAGATTACTTTGGGGAAATAATGCTTTTTTTGTCATTAGAAAGTTTGAGTTCAACCCAAATACAAAGTTTGGTAGTTTTGGGGCTTGTGTAACCACCAGTCTTAAAACAAAAATAGCACATTTATTTTCAAGTTTTAATGCGAGATATAAAGATGTGAGTTATTTAAAGAGAGGCGAAACCCCTGAGGGGAATGAAATTTGGGAACTTGGGTACCAAGCTGTATTTAGAAATAAAAAACCAAAATGATAGAACAAGAGCTACAACTTAAGTAGCTCTTGTTATTGATTTGACGCTATTTTCAGGCTCGATTTTATTTAGTTATCTATCGCTGCAGTGTTTCAATCATTGATAACCTTAAGTTTTGTATTTTCTTCTATACAAGAAGCATTAGAGGTAAGAAAACTACCGCCGTCGCTAAGTTTTGCATTTTATTTAGTTTTCTTAGACACAGCTTGGATATTAAGCTCCCATTTCTCATATCCATCCTTGCCATCACCCCTGCTTGTAAAACTCATATCGTTATATTTCCAACCAAAAGTTGAAAAACCTCCAACTAACTTACTCCTAAACGTGCTCATCGCGTATAATTTAAATTGTCTTACTTTTGTGTTTGGATTAAATATTAACTCTTTAATGAGAAAAAAGGCACTGCCATTTAATATTCTTATTCTTATTGGAGAAAATTCTATAACAGCTGGATTATTTTGTAAAATCATCTTTATATAATCTTTACAATCTTGCAAATCTTTTTCAAAATCATCACATCTCACATATTTTTCCCCATTGTGGGTAATGTCTCTAGGTAATTCTGACTCCTCATCTATTCGAACGTATTCTTGCTCTTTAATTATATTTTTATCCATTATGAAGTCTCCTCATTTTATGTATGGGCTAAGGATATTATTTGTTTTTTATTGCTTTGTCAAGCGGGGCTTGTGTGGGTAAGGTTTAAGGGAGCTTAAGATTGTATTTTCTTTTATGTATCAGAGACAAGCGGTAACACTACTCCCTGTCTCTAAGAGTAGTGCTAGGTATTTCATTTAGTTTTAGAAATTTTATTTCTAGGTTGCGTTCTTAAAGCACAATCAGCTACTATATCATACTTTTCATTACCTGATGACGTATTGCTCATTTTATTAAATTTCATCATTCCACTCACTCCCTCATTCCTACTAAGAGCTCGCACAAATCTAGGTCTAAAATACATATCTATAAAATCTCTAAAATCTTCTTCTCTTGCCTTACTTAAGTCAAATTCTACATCCCGTGCTATAAATGTAATCATATTCCCATTAGTAATTTTGTGCTGAATGACGGGATTAAAAGATACTACACCAGAGCTTTTTCTAAGGTTTGATACTATGCTCTCTTTTAGTTCGTTAATGCGGTCTTCAAAGCTATCACATCTTACATATTTTTCCCCTCCATTTTCACCCTTATAGGTAATTGTTTTGGGTGCTTTTGGCTCCTCATCTATTCGAACGTACTCTTGCTCTTTAATTATATTTTTATCCATTATGAAGTCTCCTCA
>NZ_NXLR01000060.1 GCF_003364255.1 Helicobacter marmotae | reverse complement strand
CTGTATTTTACCTCTCACTTTAGCTTGCAAGGCTCGCATTATACTTTTGATTTTTAAATATGGGGCTTATTTACGCCTCTTATGGGTAGCCAAGTTTGCTATCACAAATCCTTGAAAAGAAAAAAAGGGGGGTGAAGAATTGCTGCTGGAATTACTAGTAAATGCTATTATTTTGTCATTCTGAGGGAGCGTAGCGACCGAAGAATCTCTCTTGACGACTAGTGACTCGGGTAGAGATTCTTCGCTTCGCTCAGAATGACAATGAGGTAGAGTCGTTAGTGATTCCCTTTTTTCTTTTTTTATAAGGGGGAGGGGCTTAAATTGCGAAGTCGCTCCCTCCCCCTTATATATCCCCCGCCCCGACGACGCTTTGAGGGGTGGTACT
>NZ_NXLR01000006.1 GCF_003364255.1 Helicobacter marmotae | reverse complement strand
GGGGTTTAGAATGACAATATCTAACCCATAAGACAAAATTACCTCATAAAGGAAATTAATTTCTCATTCTGAACCCCCGCTAGGGGGTGAAGAATCTCCCTCATTTGACTAACGACTCTCTATTAGAATCACCAAAAAAGCACGACTAGTGATTTTGAGCAGAGATTCTTCGCCTGCGGCTCAGAATGACAATAAGAGCAGAGTCGCTGCTGATTCTAACAGAATTTCTTCGGTCATTACCACTCCCGCTAGAGATGACAAACCTAGCCACTTGTAAGGGAAATCATTTTATCACGTCTAGATGGGCTTTAGCCCTGAAGAATCTCAGTTGAGCCTATTATCAAGTCTTTACCCCCGCAAGAGTGGTAAAGACTTGCTCTTAAGAATCACCAGCAATTCTCACTAATTCTTTTTCTAAAAAGTCTCTCCATTTTTCAATTCCAAGGCTTTTGGCGGTAATAAATATATCCTTATCGCCCCTTCCTGAGACATTTACAATGATTTTCTTGCCTTTGTGCTTTTTACATATAGCGATTGTGGCGGCTAGGGCATGGCTTGATTCCAAAGCGGGGATAATGCCTTCATTTTTAGCAAAAAAGCTTAGGGCTTCTAGGGCTTGTTTATCTGTAGCTGAGCTAAATTCCACCCGCCCTATTTCATATAAATGCGCTAATTGCGGTCCAATACCTGCATAGTCTAGCCCCGCAGAAATAGAGTGCGTTTGGCTTAGCTGTCCATCTTCATCTTGTAAAAAGAGGCTTTTATAGCCTTGAGCTATGCCCTCGCTTGCATTTTTATTATGAATCCTTTTGGCATTTTCTCCACTCTCTTCCCCAATACCTCCGGCTTCTACACCGATTAATCGCACACTCTCATTTTTAAGATAATGTGCAAAAAACCCCATAGCATTACTTCCTCCACCCACGCATGCTATCATCATATCAGGCAAGGAGTGAAAATAGGCTTTGGTTTGCTTTTTAAGCTCTTTACTAATCACGCTTTGGAGCTCCCGGACTATATCGGGGTAGGGATAAGGACCTAAGGCAGAGCCTAGCACATAGAATGTATCTTCACTTCTTTTGCTCCATTCGCGCAATGCCTCATTTACCGCGTCTTTAAGCGTTTTGCTTCCATTACTCACCCCTCGCACCTTTGCGCCAAAAAGCTCCATATTAAAGACATTAGGATATTGCCTTGCCATATCAATCTCACCCATGAAAATCTCACATTCTAAGCCCAATCTCGCACAAGCCGCAGCAGTGGCTAGTCCATGCTGTCCCGCTCCTGTTTCTGCAATCACTCGCTTTTTGCCTATATGTTTGGCTAAAAGCACTTGCCCTATGGCATTGTTGATTTTATGCGCGCCTGTGTTTGCTAAACCTTCGAACTTTAAGTAAATGTCATTATTGAGTATTTTGGAGCTGTTTTGTGCATAGATGAGCGGTGTGGGGCGACCTATAAAATGCTTAAAGAGAGATTTTAACTCTTTCTTATACGCCTTGCTTTTAAAAACCCCATGATAGGCATTCTCTAGCTCTTTGAGTGCAGGATAGAGGATTTCTGGGATATACTGCCCGCCAAAGGCATGAGAGTTTGCCCCATTTTGACCAAAGTAGCCATTTTTTGATTCTAAAAACATTTTTGCCATTATGTTCCCCTGTGTAAATGTGATTAAGCTGGCTTAGATTCTAAACATTTTCTATATAAGCGCACCTTAAAGTTAAGGACTTTTCAATAAATATGCGATAGAATCCGAGCTTGCAAGTAGAGGAGCATAAGGAGATTGTATGGGAGAAGTCATAGAAAAACAGCATAAAACACAGCTTATGGGGCATATTGTCGCTGGGTATCCTCATTTTGAACTTAGTTTAAATGCGGCACTTGGTATTGCCAAAGCGGGGGCTAGCTACCTTGAAGTGCAGTTTCCATTCTCAGACCCTAATGCCGATGGCATAGTCATTGAGGAAGCTTGTAATAAAAGCATAGAGGAGGGCTTTAGTGTGGCTAAAGGCTTTGAGCTCCTCTCTGCTTTATCTACGCATTTTAGGGAAGATTCACTCCCAACTAAGCTTATTATTATGACGTATGGCAATATCATTTTTCGCTATGGGGTGGAATCTTTTGTTAAAAAAGCCAAAGAATGCGGCGTATGGGGGCTTATTGTCCCTGATTTGCCTATAGAATCTGATGAATCTCTGCGAGTTTTAGCTAAAAAGCATAAGCTTGCGATTATCTCACTCATTACGCCAAATACTCCCCCAAAGAGAATGACAAAGCTTGCAAAGATAAGTGATGAAATCGTGTATGTTGTGGCAAGAGCGGGGATTACAGGTGATAAAACTCATCTTAATACTGCGTTATTTGAGTATATTGAATGTGTCAAAAAGCACTGCCAAAAGCCTATTGCGCTTGGTTTTGGGATTAATTCATACGAACAAGTAGCTCTATTAGAGGGCAAGGTAGATATTGTAGTGGCAGGGAGTTATTTTGTGCGCTATATAAGCACGCTTGCAGCACAAGCAAACCTAACTCCGCAAGATTATGCGCAAAAATTACAAGCATACACACAAGCTCTTATGGGCTGGGAGCAAGAGAAGCAGGCAGATAGCTAATTTATGAGATATGTATAGAATCTGTGAAATTTATGAATAAAAGGGGCTAAGTATGAAATGGACAAGTTTTGATACGCGTTGGATGCTTTCACTCTTTGGTACGGCAGTGGGGGCTGGGATTTTGTTTTTACCTATTCGTGCGGGGACAGGCGGATTCTATCCTGTGGTAGTGATGACACTTTTAATCTTCCCTATGGTGTGGCTTTCACACCGCGCCCTTAGCCGCTTTGTGAATGAATCCCAAAGCACAGACCATGATATTACGCACGCAGCGGAGGAATATTGGGGCTATGGTATAGGATTTTTTATCACACTTTTATATTTTTTTGCTATTTATCCTATTTGTTTGGCTTATGGTGTGGGCATTACCAATACTTTTGCAAATTTCTTTGTCTATCAACTTCAGCTTACAAGCTTGTATGACCCAGATTCTATGGAGCTTTATCCACTAGTGAGGGCAGGACTTGCCTTTGTGCTTGTAAGTGCGATGATGAGTGTTATGTGTTTTAAGGTTGAGCTTGTTACAAAAGCTTGCAATGCCCTTGTGTATCCTTTGTGTGCGGTGCTTTTTTGCTTTTCTTTATATCTTATCCCGCATTGGAAATTAGAGAGCCTACAGAAAGTGCCGAGTTTTAAGGAATTTTTAGAAGTGATTTGGCTTACATTACCTGTGCTTGTCTTTGCTTTTAATCACTCTCCTGCGATTTCTACCTTTACTTTGAGTGTGCGTAGGCAGTATGAAAACTCACAAGAGAAAGCAAATCAGATTTTATTTGCTACAAGTGCTTTGTTGCTTGTTTTTGTGATGTTTTTTGTGTTTTCTTGTATTTTATGCTTAGATTCTGAAGATTTTAGCAAGGCAAGAGCAGCAAATATACCTATTCTCTCATATTTTGCTAATCAATTTGATACCCCCATTATCGCATTAGGTGCGCCTCTTGTAGCATTTTTGGCGATTGTGAGCTCATTTTTTGGGCATTATTTTGGAGCATTTGAAGGCTTAAATGGAATCGTGCGTAAAAGTATCAAAATGAGCTCACAAAAAACCCCAAATATGAAAGCCATTAAAGTATTTAGCACATTGTTTTTATATATAAGCATTATCCTTGTGGCTTATCTCAATCCAAGTATTTTGGGCTTTATTGAGGATTTGGGCGGTCCTATTATCGCAGCGATTTTGTTTCTTATGCCTATAATTGCTATTTGGAGTGTGGCTAAATTAAAGCAATACAAAAACCCTCCACTTGATATATTTGTGTTTGTTATGGGGAGTTTGACTATTACAAGCGTGGTGTATAAGTTTTTTATGTAATTTGGAGAAACTTTAAGTTGCCATCTCTTAGCTTATAAAGCCTAAAGATTTGCTTTTGAGCCCTAAGCATTTGGGCGGAGTTTTTACAATGCTTAGAATGACAAAGTAATGTTAAATTTGCTGGCGATTCCTTTGAAAAGTCTTTAGTAGATAAGAGCAATTCTTCGGTCGTGCTCACGCCCGTCCTCAGAATGACAAGTTAATTTCCCTTGTGGGTAGCACGTGAAGTTTATAGAGTTTCTTTGCTATTACTTACCCATAAGCAAAGGGAAGTCAAGGTATGAAAAGTGAGACTAGGACTTTATAAAATGCAGAGAGAGGGAATTCACACAATGGCGGGTATTCTTAGCTGTGAATCCCTCACTTTCAAATACATGCCCTAAATGCCCTCCACACCGCGCACATAGAATTTCTGTCCGCACACCATCAGCATCTTGCTTGCGTTGCACTGCGTCTTGTATATTTTCATCAAAGCTCGCCCAACCACAATGTGAATGAAATTTCGCATTTGAGCTATAGAGCTTTAACCCGCATTGTCGGCATACATACACGCCATTTTCAAAGCAATCTGTGTATTTTCCGCTAAAAGGGGCTTCTGTGCCTTTGTGCAATATCACGGCTTCTTCTTGTGTGCTAAGTGGAGGCATTCCATAATCTTGTGCTTTTTTCATATTGTTCTCCTTATTTAAGACGTAAAATTATGCCATATGAAGTTTTATAAAGTGTTTTAGGTAGGGCTTGCTTAGTATGCTGCAAACGCTTATATTAAGCTTATTTGGCTACAATAAGCTTAATATAATTTTAAAGGTTTTTTATGCAGCAGACTTCTCTAAATTCTCATTATCCCTTGCAGATTCTTGTGCTTGATTTTGGCTCTCAATACACTCAACTCATCGCTAGAAGACTACGAGAATATGGTGTCTATACCGAGATAGTGCCCTATTTTGAAAGTATAGAATCGATAAGGGCAAAGTCTCCTAAGGGCATTATCCTTAGTGGTGGTCCTGCAAGCGTGTATGAAGAGGACGCCTATAAGCCCGATAGTGCGATATTTTCGCTTAATATCCCTATTCTTGGTATTTGCTATGGTATGCAGTATATCGCTGATTTTTTTGGTGCTCGGGTGATACGTGCAGATGAGCAAGAGTTTGGTAAAGCCTTGCTAGAGATACAAGATAAAAACAATGCGCTTTTCTCTGGGGTGAAGCAAAATAGCATTGTGTGGATGAGCCATGCAGATAAGGTAGATAGCTTACCGCAAGGCTTTGTTGAGCTTGCTAAAAGTGGCAATACGCATTATTGTGCGATGGCAAATAGCAAAGCTAAGATTTATGCGCTGCAGTTTCACCCTGAAGTCGTCCATAGTGAATGTGGAGGGCAGATTTTACGCAATTTTGCTGTGGAAATTTGCAAAAGTGATACAAATTGGAATATGCGCAATTTTGCCCAAAATGAGATTGTAAAACTGCGAGCGATTGTAGATGGTGCTGGCAGAGAAGATTCTCACACTTTTATCACATTTGATGACGCTTGCAAAGACATAGGCAAAGCTCAAGCCACAGAGAAACTTTTAGATATTTGGGAGCAAGCGATTAGGGCAACAGATAATATGAAAGAAGGGACTATAGCGCATAGAAGAGGGGAGATTAGGAAAGATTATATCCCAAAGGCTGATTTGATTGTGATTGCAAAAAGTGCTAAAGAATGGCTAGGTTTTATCGCAACAAAGGGCAATGAAATTACTCTGCTTTTTGTTGCTCCTGCGTATTTTGGGCGTAAAATTGGCAACTCACTTTTGCAATATGCCCTTATACGTAGCTTAAAGGACTCTGCTGAAATTATCCTTAATAGCCGACAATGGGCTGTGGGATATTATGCAAAGCTTGGATTCACTCCAAGCGCAAAACCTTTTTTGGTAGGCACTTCAGGGGAGATTTGGCTTACTCCACTAAAGATTAAGACAGAAGTTTTGCAAAAATCTTTGGGACTTAGAGCTAGGGAAAAAGGAGAAAAGAAGCGATGTGCTTGGGCAACTGGTAAAGAGGAGTATGCACGCAAACTTTATGAAGAGTATCACGATAATGAGTGGGGAGTGCCGCTGCATGATGATAGAATGCTTTTTGAACTCCTTATTTTGGAGGGTATGCAAGCGGGGCTAAGCTGGATTAATATTTTAAAAAAACGCGAGGCTTTTAGGGCGGCATTTGATAACTTTGAGCCATCAATTATCGCACACTATGATGAGGCAAAAATCAATGAGTTATTGCAAAATCCGGGCATTATCCGCAATCGCTCTAAGATAGAATCAAGCATTATCAATGCGCGGGCGTTTTTGGAGATTCAAAGAGAGTTTGGAAGCTTTGATAGCTATATTTGGGGCTTTGTGGGCGGTAAGCCTATTGTGAATGCTGTTAAAAGTATTGCGGATTTACCCGCTTCTACGCCATTATCAGATAAGATAGCAAAAGATTTGAAAAAACGTGGGTTTAAGTTTGTAGGTAGCACGATAGTGTATGCGTATATGCAGGCGGTGGGGATAGTGAATGACCATCTCACCTCGTGCTTCAGGTATGATTCGTCTTTGGGTATGCAATGCGATAAGATTCAGGATTTTTCACAAGGCACGGACGCTAAGTCCGCTAACCTTGTGAAAAATCCTGAAAGCTTACACAGCCATACCGCAAATACTAGAATCGTTGGGAATATATTGGATTCTGCAGGGGCAAAAAAGATTGTGGATTCTAACAATGATTGTGTGAATGTAAAATCTAATGGTGAAGTATTTTTAGGTGGATTTTGTGGTTGTGCAGAGGCGAATAACGAGATAGAACACAAGGTTCATCGAGGAAAAGAGCCTCAAACTCCACAAAATACGCCAAAAAGACAAGCCAAAAAGGTGCTTTGTGCGGTGAGTGGAGGGGTTGATAGCTCTGTCGTCGCCACCTTGCTTTATCGTGCTATTGGTGAGAATCTGATTCCTGTATTTGTTGATACGGGGCTTTTACGCAAGGGCGAGAGAGAGGCAGTTGAAAAGATGTTTAGAGAAAATCTCAAAGTGCCTCTTATCACTATCGATGCGAGTAAATTATTTTTAGGGCGATTAAAGGGTGTCTTAGACCCAGAGAAAAAGCGTAAAATCATCGGCGAGACTTTTATAGAAGTGTTTGAAAAGGAGGCAAAAAAGCATAATCAAAATGGCGAGATAAAGTTCTTAGCACAAGGCACACTTTACCCCGATGTGATTGAATCGGTGAGTGTAAAAGGACCAAGTAAGACAATTAAGTCTCATCATAATGTTGGGGGTTTGCCCGAATGGATGAAGTTTGAGCTTATTGAGCCTTTAAGGGAGCTTTTTAAGGACGAAGTACGGGCATTAGGCAAAGAGCTTGGAATGCCAGATTCTATGCTTATGCGCCACCCTTTTCCCGGACCCGGGCTTGCTATCCGCATTATGGGGGAGGTAAATAAAAGGGATTTAGATTTATTGCGCGAAGCGGATTGTATTTTTATAGAGGAGCTTCATAAACAAGGATATTATAATAAAGTGTGGCAGGCATTTTGTGTGCTGCTAAATGTGTGTAGTGTGGGGGTAATGGGCGATAATCGCACTTATGATAATACCATTTGCGTGCGAGCAGTGGAGGCAATTGATGGAATGACGGCGACTTTTGCGCATTTACCCCATGAGTTTTTAGAATCGCTCTCTAATCGCATTATTAATGAGGTGGATGGCATTAATCGCGTGGTGTATGACATTACTTCCAAGCCCCCGGGCACGATTGAATGGGAGTGAGGGGAGATAAATGTTAAATACTTTAGCTTTTGAGGAATTTTTAACAACACTGCAGACTACCAATAGACACTTAAACTTTTTTTGTTGATTGGAATAAGTGCTTGAGGCATAGAGATGCTATAAGTATTTGTTTAAATCATCTAAATTTCTTGCTGGGTAAAAATAAAGATAAAATGCGAGATTGTGTAAATACACTTTTTGCTGAATATCCAAAGGCTTTTGAGGTTTTGCACATTTTGATTGCGGTGAGGGATAAAAAAGAAATGCTTTTAGATTCTAACAATAGTCTCTGCGCCATAGAATCCTATTTTCATAATGCAGATAAAGCCTATAATTTTATTTGTGAGAGTGGTTTGTGTGAGATTTTTAGCGACAGAAAGATTAAGGATTTGAATGATTTTGTATTTGGCATTGAAGTGGGACTTGATAGCAATGCAAGAAAAAATCGCAGTGGCAATACTATGGAATCTTACCTTAATAATCTTTTTACAAAAGCTAGTTTGCATTTTAGGAGTCAAGTGAGTATTAAAGAATTTGCTGATTTGCACCAATCGTTTGGAACTGATATTAAGAAATTTGATTTTGTTATTTGGGGTGAAAATGTGATTTATTTTATAGAATCTAATTTTTATACAAGTGGTGGAAGTAAGCTCAATGAAACTGCAAGAGCTTACCAAGATTTAGCCTTGAGATTCAAAGTTTTTTCTGCCTATAGGTTTATTTGGATAACAGATGGGCAAGGTTGGTTCAGTGCTAAAAATAAATTTCAAGAGGCTTATAAATCTGTAGAAATCTACAATTTAAGCAATATTGACGACTTCATTCAAAAGGTAAAAAATGAAATCCCTCAATAAAAACTTCTCTCCCATTTTTACAAGTGAAGATTCTCTCTTTAGACTTTATCAAGGAGATTGCAATCAAATATTACCTGATTTTAGAGGAGCGTTCGACCTTATCTTTGCTGATCCTCCTTACTTTCTCTCTAATGATGGCTTGAGTATTCAGAGTGGCAAAATAGTTAGTGTGAATAAAGGGACTTGGGATAGAGAGGATAATATTAATGATATTGATGAATTTAATCAAAAGTGGATAGCAAATGCAAAAATTGCCCTAAAAGATACGGGAAGCATTCTTGTTAGTGGAACTTATCATAATATTTTTTCTTTGGGACGAGTCTTGCAAAAACTTGACTTCAAGATTCTTAATCTCATTACTTGGCAAAAAACTAATCCACCACCTAACTTTAGTTGCCGCTATCTCACACATTCGACCGAGCAAATCATTTGGGCAAGAAAAAGCCCAAAACATAAGCATATTTTTAATTATGAAATCCTCAAAAAGCTTAATGGAGATAAGCAAATGCGTGATGTATGGAGCTTCCCAGCGATTGCCCCTTGGGAAAAGACCAATGGCAAACACCCTACGCAAAAACCCTTAAATCTACTTGCGCGATTACTTTTAATGGCGAGCAATGAAGATTCTGTCATCTGCGATCCTTTTAGTGGAAGCTCCACCACAGGAATAGCGGCTAATCTGCTGAATAGAAGCTTTGTGGGCATAGAAAAAGAGAGCGAATTCATCAAAATATCAATGGACAGAAAAGTGGAGTTGGACAAAAACAGAAAAGAAATAAAATCTAAGATAAAAGACTTGCAAACTTTGGGGTTTAACAGCTCTGCAAGCAATCGCATTATTAATGAGGTGAATGGCATTAATCCCATGGTGTATGATATTACTTCCAAGCATGGGCAGCATTGAATGGGAGTAAGGGAGAGTTAGCTTAAGATTGGATATAGGAGTAAATAATGCAAGAATCAAATACTAAAATCCCACTCAATCAAATCCTTTATGGACCTCCGGGGACGGGCAAAACTTATTTTACCATTAATAAGACTTTAGAAATTCTCGCAAGTGAGGAATATACAAATGCTTTAGGAGACTCAAAAAGAGAGGAAATATTAAGAGTGCTTAATGAGCTAGAAAATAATCCACTTCATACAGAGAGCAGAAAAAGGGCTAGGGAAATTTTTGAAGAATTTAAAGAAAAAGGGCAAATTGAGTTTATCACCTTTCATCAAAGTTATTCTTATGAAGAATTTGTGGAGGGCATAAAGCCTGTTTTAGAAGATGACAATTCGCAAAATATGACTTATGAAGTCAAAGATGGAATTTTTAAAAGGTTTTGTGGTGAGGCTGGAAAAGTTTATGAAGATTCCCAAAAGACCTCGTCTGAATTAGCAAGAGAACAAGATATTGAAGAGCTTTTAGAGCAATATGCTGATTTTGTGCAATCACAGCTTGAAAAGGGGATAAACCCTCCTTATGAGGCTAAGAATTTTAGTAGAAAAACAAAGATGAAAATACAAGGCGTTAAACGTCTAAAAAATGGAGATTTCTCAATTCAGATTGGAACAGGAGATGGGCCCCCCCAGAGCTTAAGTAAGAAGCAAATTATTCAATATTATGAAAAGTACAGAAATGGCGAGATTGATGTGACTGGGATGTTGCCAACAAAAGAATCTCAATCCCCAACTCATGCCAATGCTGGCTACTATGTAGCGCTTTTTGATATGATTATGGAATTTGAACAATCCAATAACTATATTTACCAAAAGCAATCTACACCTATTGATAATAAAATAAAGCCTTATATCTTAATCATTGATGAGATTAATCGTGGGAATATATCTAAGATTTTAGGAGAGTTGATTACGCTTATTGAGCCGAGCAAAAGAGCGGGCAATGAAGAGGCTTTAAGTGTGGCTTTGCCTTATAGTGGTGATGAATTTAGTGTGCCTAAGAATCTTTACATCATCGGCACGATGAATACAGCCGATAGAAGCATAGCCTTGCTTGATACGGCTTTAAGAAGGAGGTTTGAATTTATTGAGATGATGCCTAATCCTGAAATTTTGAGTGAGAATTGCGAGGGAGTGAATTTAAAGCAGCTTTTAGAAATGCTAAATAGTCGCATTGAATTCTTGCTTGATAGGGATCATACTTTAGGACACGCCTTTTTCATAGGTGTTGATAACTTAGGAAAATTGCAAAATGTTTTTGCTAAAAAGATTATCCCGCTTTTGCAAGAGTATTTTTATGAGGATTATGCCAAGATTATCGCAGTGCTTAATAATGGAATGATAAAAATAAAAAAAGTAAAAGCTAAGGATTTGGGGATTGAGTTAAATGATGATTTTAATTATGATGAAAAAGAAATTTACAGCATTACAGAGGCTAAAGATTGGAAAAAAGAAAATTTTCAAAAAATTTATGATGATACTATCAAGCTAAACGACAAAGCTGAACATTCAAACAATGAAAACGAAGAATAATCTTTGTATTGCCGAATGGCAGAGTTTTGGCATTGATGAGATAAATACAATTTGCAAAGATAAGGCAAGGGCTGAAAAGATATTCAAAGAGCTTATAGAATTTGCAAAATATGAGGACAATCAATCTTTTTTAAGGCTTATTAGAAATAACGGCACAGATAAGCTTAAAGCACAAAATTTTGTAGGTTTAATCCAAACAAAAAGCGGTTTTTGTGTGGAAATTTTACCCAAAACTTTTCGAACTGAAAAAGAAGGGCAGGGTTTTAGCGGAGCTTATGAAAAAAATAAAGATGAAGCCAAAGAAATTTTGCTTAAAATGCTAAAAAGCCTTAAAAATTCACCTTTTAAGCAAACGCAAATAAGCACCTTAAGGGCTCAAAAATTTCCCTTGCTTGAAATTTTTATTTTAATGTTTTTAGAAGAACTAGAAAAACTCATTAAAAAGGGTATGAGAAGCGATTATATCAGCAAAGAAGAAAACCGCAAATTCCTTAAAGGCAAGCTGCTTTTTAACGAAAATTTAAAACATAATTTTGCACATAAAGAAAGATTTTACACTGCCAGTGATGAATTTAGCCAAAATATCGCCCCAAATCGCATTATTAAAAGCACTTTAGAGCTTTTAAGCAAGCAAAATTTAAGCCCAAAAACAAGCTCAAGGCTTAATTTTGCTCGCTTTGTTTTTGCCCAAATTTCGCCAAGTAAAAATATAGAGCAGGATCTAAGTAAGGGGCTACAATCAAGGCTTTTCAAGCCCTATGAGATGCTTTTGCTTTGGTGTGAGCTTTTTTTAAAGCAAAAGAGCTTCACGCCTTATCAAGGGCATTCCAAAGCTTTTGCTTTACTTTTTGATATGAATAAACTTTTTGAGAGTTTTGTAGCCCAGAGAATAAAAAAATGGCTTAGTAGTGAGGGTTTTAGGGCAAAAAACCCACATTATCAAACCTCTATGCAATATATGGGCTTAGAGCAAAAAGAATTGCAGATTAAAACCCAAGAAAAAACAAAATTTTTAGCCCAAGAAAGTAATCAAAATGTTTTTCAACTTCGACCTGATATTATCGCTTATGATAAAAATAACACCTTTTTTATCGCTGATAGCAAATGGAAGATTCTCAACGCACAAGATAAACATTATAAAATCTCACAAAGCGATATGTATCAAATATTTGCCTACCTTGCAAAGTATCAATGCAAAAAGGGCTTTTTGATTTATCCACAAATTCAGCAAGATGAGGCTACAGATACTAAAGAGTTTGTATTTAAAGCAAGTATGCTGCATACTAGCTCTTCTCAAATGAGTCTTTATATGCTCTTTTTTCCACTATGTGAAAGCTAAAGCAAAGGCAGTATATTTAAGGCTTTTTATACTTTTGGGCATATCTTAAGCGATGAACCCTTAGCTTTTCTCTAGCAAGTTGCTGCATATCGGGGGCTTCATCAAATTCGTCAATAATCTCTTCTCCTAAAAGTGTCTCAATAGTATCCTCTAGTGTAACAATCCCCACAAATTGCCCATATTGGTCATGTATGACAAAAAACCGCTCATTTGTATTGATAAAGAGACGTAAAATATCAAGCACGGATAAATGTATGTCAATTGTGCGCACATGGTGCATAAATTCATGGATTTTTCTCTCTTTTTGCTTTTTACTCGCGGCTTCTAAAATATCTTTAGCATAGACTATGCCCACAATATCATCGAGGCTTTCTCCATAAATAGGAATACACGAATAATGATAGAGCTTTTGACAACGTAATGCTTGCTTAATAGTGCTATCACCCTGCAGGGCAAAGACAACGCTACGAGGTGTGAGTATATCAGCGCTTGAATGTTGCTTAAGGGTTAAAAGGTTTTCGATGATATTTTGCTCTTTTTTACTGATAGAGCCCTCTTTTTGCCCTATTTCACTTGCGGCTAGAATTTCTTCTCTACTCATATTGTCTTGCTGTTTTTTAGGCTTGACAAAACGTGTGATGAGTTTAGATACCCACACCAAAGGAAAGGTAATCTTTAAGAGATAGTGAATACTCAGCGTTACTATTGGGGTGAGATTTTTCCAATAGAGTGCCCCTAGTGTTTTAGGTAGAATCTCACAAGCATAAATGAGCACAATCGTAAGCGCTGCTGCGCCAAAAGCCTGCCATTGCAGCCCAAAAATACGCGCTACTTCAATACCTACACCTGTAGAAGTGGCTGTAACCCCAAAGGTATTGAGCACGAGTATTGCCCCCTCTGCGTCATCTACATTATTTTTAAGGTGCTGTAAATATCCTCCTATTTTAGGATTTTGCTTTGCATAGGTTTTGACAAAAGAGGGCGTTATGGAGAGAAATACAGATTCCATAACCGAGCATACAAAGCACACAACAATGGCAATTACGCAATACAAAATAAGCAAGCTCATTGTATTTGGCTCTCCTTTTTATTTGTATCGCCTACATTGAGTATGGCATGGCTTACATCATCTAGGCTTACAATACCTATAAGCTCTTGCTCATTTAGCACTGCAAAGAGATGTTCCTTTTTATGGATAAAACGTTTGAGCAAAGGAAGCAAGGGAAGCTCGCCCTTTACTTGTGGAATCTCCCTTGCTATGTCTTTTAGCATAAGCTTTTTCTTACTCTCTATTTTTGCCTTGAAGATATGCTTTGCATAAACCATGCGCGATATGCCATTATGGCTATCATAAAGCGGTATGCGCGAATAACCATTCATAGCCTTTAGGGCTTCTTTAACGCTCATATCCTCACTTAAAGCAAATATCTTTGCCTTAGGGGTCATAATATCTTTAGTTTTTAATTGCTTTTGGGTGATTAAATGCGTGAGGATACTTGCCTCTAGCTCATTAATGCTCCCGCTTTTTTGCCCAAGCTCCATTACAGCTAGCACTTCATCGCGGCTCATTTGCTTAGGAGGGTCTTTGGTAAAAAGGCGAGTGATAAAGTGCGAGATATAAACCAGCGGAAAGCTAATCCAATAGAGCGCAAAAGTAATATAGCATGCGGGCAAGATGAGTTGCTTCCAATAGAGAGCGCCGATAGTTTTAGGCAAAATTTCTGCGATATAAAGCACACTTAAAGTCATACCAAAGGCTACTGCTCCCTGCCAAGCTTCGCCAAAAATCTTTGTCGCTTGCACGCCCACTCCGGAGGCACCCAGCGTATTGGCAAAAAGATTCACAATTAATATAGCCCCAATAGCATTATCAATATTGGTTTTGAGAAATTGCAGGGTTTTGCCACTTTTGGGGTTGGTTTTAAGATAGCTTTCTATAAAGGCTGGAGTAACTGAAAACAATACAGCCTCAAGTATAGAGCACATAAAAGAAATACCGATGGCAAGTAAGAAATATATAAGCAAAAGAGCCATAGAGCCTACTTTGATAATTTACATTAAGAAGTATAAATAATCCATTATAGCATAAATCAAATAATGGCAGCATGGAGAAGAGCATAGGGAGACATTATAGAGAGATTATGGAATGCTAGGGGCTAAAGTTTATCATTATGATATAAATAAACTTGACATTAAATGACTAAACTTATATAATGCAAGTCATATAAAACTTAAAGGAGTTTATGATGAATATATTTGAGAAATTAACAAATCAGATGAAAGAAACTCTTGATAGCGCAGCTTCACTTGCCCTGCATTCTCAAAATCAAGAAATCACCCCTGCGCATATGTATTGGGCGTTTCTTACCAATCATCAGAGCATACTTAACCAAGCTTTAAATAAGATGAATATTCCTAAAGATGCCATAGAGCTTCAAGCAAGAAGTGAAGTGGATAAATTGCCTAAAAGCTCAAGTGTGAGCAAAGAAAATCTTGCTTTAAGTAAAGAGTTATCTTCTGCTTTACATCTCGCTCAAGGTGAGGCGACTAAAAATGGTGATAGCTTCATTGCAGCAGATATTTTCCTCATTGCTAATCTTAAAGAGAGTGCGTTTGTAAATATCTTCAAGCCTTTTGTGGATATAAGCGAGTTAAAGAAGACTTTACTTGCCCTGCGCGGGGAGACTAAGATAGATTCACAAAGTGGAGATGATAATTTAGAATCTCTAGCGAAATTTGGCATTGATTTAACGCAAAAGGCTTTAGAAAATACCTTAGATCCTGTGATAGGGCGCGATGATGAGATTAATGCGATGATGCAGATTCTTATACGCAAAAGTAAAAACAATCCTATTTTATTAGGTGAGCCCGGCGTGGGGAAGACAGCGGTAGTAGAGGGCTTAGCACAGAGGATTGTAGCTAAAAGTGTGCCTACAAGTTTGCAAAACAAAAAGCTCATAGCCCTTGATATGAGTGCGCTCATTGCTGGGGCGAAGTATCGCGGGGAGTTTGAAGAGCGGCTAAAAAATGTGGTTGATGAAGTGAAAAAAGCAGGCAATGTGATTTTGTTTATTGATGAGATTCATACTATAGTCGGTGCTGGGGCAAGTGAGGGGAGTATGGATGCAGCAAATATCCTTAAACCCGCCCTTGCTAGAGGAGAGCTCCACACGATAGGGGCTACTACCTTAAAGGAGTATCGCAAATATTTTGAAAAAGATGCGGCATTGACAAGGCGGTTTCAGCCTATTATGGTGCATGAGCCTAGCATTAATGAGGCATTGCAGATTTTGCGAGGCATTAAGCCTAATTTAGAGGCACATCATAATGTTAATATCACTGATAGCGCGCTTGTGGCAGCAGCGAAACTCTCAAGCCGCTATATTACGGATAGATTTTTACCTGATAAGGCTATTGACTTGATTGATGAGGCAGCAGCAGAGCTTAAAATGCAAATAGAATCTGAGCCCTTAGAGCTAAGCAAGCTTAAAAAACATATAGCAAATCTCCAAGTAGAAAAACAAGCCTTAAATATGGAGAAAAATAACACAAATGAGGCGAGAATCAGTGAGATTGATAAAGAGCTAGAGAATTTACGCGAGGAGAGAGTGGCATTGGAGGGTAAATTTGAGCAAGAAAAGCAAGTTTTTACGAAGATTTCCTCCTTTAAAAGCGAGCTTGATAGCTTAAAAAGGGAATCTGAGCTTGCTAAACGAAGTGGAGATTATAACAAGGCTGCTGAAATTGATTATGGCAAGATACCTGATATACAAGCCCAAGAAGCGGCATTACAAAAACAATGGGAAGATATGCAAAATCATGGCACTTTGCTTAAAAATGCCGTCACACAAGAGAGCATAGCAGGGGTGGTTAGCCGTTGGAGTGGGATACCTATAAAGAAAATGCTACAAAGCCAAAAGGAACGTATTTTAGGCATAGAATCTGAGCTTGCAAAAAGCGTAGTAGGGCAAGATGACGCCATTAGGGCGATTGCTAGGGCTATTAAACGCAATAAAGCAGGTTTAAGCGATTCTACTCGTCCTATTGGAAGTTTTTTGTTTCTAGGTCCTACCGGTGTGGGGAAAACTCAATGCGCAAAGACTTTGGCTGAATTTTTGTTTGATAATGCCAAATCGCTGGTACGTATTGATATGAGTGAATATATGGAAAAACACGCAGTAAGTCGGCTTGTAGGGGCACCTCCGGGTTATGTGGGTTATGAAGAAGGTGGAGTGCTCACCGAAGCCATAAGGCGCAAGCCCTATAGTATTGTGCTATTTGATGAAGTGGAGAAAGCTCACCCTGATGTATTTAACATTCTCTTGCAAGTGCTTGATGATGGGCGATTGACTGATAGCAAGGGGGTAAATGTAGATTTTAGCAACACTATAATTATTTTGACAAGCAATATTGCCAGTGATAAGATTATAGAGATAAGCGATAAGCAAGAGCGACAAAATGCCGTTAAAGAAGCCTTGAAGATGTATTTTAAGCCTGAATTTCTTAATCGCCTTGATGATGTGGTGATTTTTAATCCTTTGGGCTTAGGGGAGATTACACAAATTGTAGATATTATGTTTGCATCTTTAGCAAAACGTGCCCAAGAGAAGAATATCCACATTTCGCTTAGCAAAGAAGCAAAAGAGCATATTGCCGCAGTTGGCTTTGATAGTATTTATGGGGCTCGTCCGCTTAAGAGGGCTCTGTATGAGGAGATTGAAGATAGATTGGCGGATTTGATTTTGCGTGATGAAGTCAAAGAAGGTGATAAAGTAAGCTTTGAATATAAAGATAATATGATTTATGCAAGTATCCAAACAAGCAAATAATATATCTTAAAGCCTACTATATTGCTCAAAATCCCTTGTCTCAAAAGATATACAAAATATTACCTACAATGGCTATAATTAAGCTATTTAGGTAAATATATAAAGGGAGCAAGTATGAATAAGGGATTGATATTTTTATTATGCTATTTTGCATTATGTAATGTAGCCTATGCCCAAGCAGATAGGGCTTCATTAGAGCGCACCCTTGAGGCAAATAATGTGCAGGGCAAAATTATCTCCAATAGCGATTTAGGAAGTGGGCTAAGTATGGTGGTGATAGAGATTAGCAACCAGCATGTCCCATTCCTAGCAACCAATGATGGCAAAATGCTTTTCCAGCCTGATGTATCTATATTCCAAGATAAAAATACGCAAACATATATACAAGGCTTTTATAAAGAATTTTATGCAAAAGAAAAGGTAAATATAGATACGAGATTGCAAGATATATTTAAAGTAAGAAGTGAGCAAGTATTTTCTTTTAAATCCAAAAAGAATACGAAAAAAACCATCTATATTGTCTCTGACCCAAATTGCCCATATTGCCAGAAAGAGTTTGCAAACCTTAACAAACGTTTAGAAGAGGCAAATGTAAAGTTACTTCTTGTCGGGTTTTTGGGTGAAGATTCTATGTTTAAAGTAGCCCATGCCCTCAAAAATAAAACAGGTAATCAAGCCAAAGATATGGCTATGCTTGGCGGACTTTATGCTCCTAAGACTAAAGCCAAGCCTATAGATACAAAAATGGCTAAGATATTAACTCAAGCGATAGCCGATGCGGGCGTGCGCTCTGTGCCTTATATCATTGGGGAATGATAGTTTTTTGCTCTTATAGGGTTTGTTTATTATTTATGCAATGTTGCAAAATATCGTAGTATGGTGCTTTATACTAGTCTTAGTGTTTGATTTTGCTTCAGCTTGTCTTTAGAATGAGAGAATCAAGCGAATAATTGCTCTTATCTAACTGGAGACTCTCTTCACAAACCCACGAGACAATCCCAATCCTATCGTCATCACGAGGCGAAGCCGAAGAATTGCTTTTTGGCTTTCTGTGAATCATTGCTACTTGGATTTCTAGTAGATTCTATCCCGTTGTCATGTCTAGAGCCTGTGAAACAGGCGAAGAATCTCTGTGGGCAACCAGTGATTCCTTGAGAGATTCTTCGCTTTCTTGCGAAATCAAGGACATAACAAACTGATTATTTGGCTTGTATTAGTTTTCTATCCATTCTTGGATTTTCTTATAAAGCTGCACGCTTACACGTTGTGAAGCAAAGGATAGTGAATCTTCCCTATTGCTTGCCTCATAGCTTACATTTGTGCTAAAGATTGGGTTTGAGTGGCAGTCAAATATGTTAAAAAGTATATCAATCTTGGTGTGATTTGGCTTAATATGCTTAAAAGAAACTTCAGTTTGGAGAGTGTGGCTTGCATTATTTTCAAGACGATAAAAATATCCTAATTCTTTTCTTAGATCATTTGTAATTTTTTCATAGGCTTGATTACTTTTAATGCTAAGTTTTGCGCTTGGGAGGGGCATATTGGCATACAGGATAGATTCAAACTCATCGAATGCCCTTGCCTTACTTCCTAAGGTTTGCAGGAGTGTATTATAAAGGCTAAGTTTTTGGAGTGTTTGCTCAAGCTGTGTTTTTTCTTTGATTGAGAGGGTGGGGCATTTATTGGGATTTATGCTATGAAGTGTGGCATAAGTGTTATTAAATGCTTTTTGAAATTCTGCAATAAGCGTTGCTTTTGAGACTTCTGCCTGGACATAAAATTGATTATCCCAAAAAGTGCTTTTTACATACTCAATATTATTTAATTGAATATCTGCACTCTTTAGCATAATATCACTACTAGAGGTATGCTTAAGCTGGGAATCTTGCCTCTGTGTTTGCTGGCTAAATTGTGAGCGCACCTCTACATTAAGCTGTGTAATAATATCATTAAGGGCATTTGCTTTGGCAGCCTCCAGGGTTTTTGCGTTACCAAAGCCTACAAGCATATTTTTATTTATACTCTCTTGTGCGTACCATGATGGATGGGTTGCTAGAGTTTGCTTAAAGCAACCCCCACATAATGCTATAAGCCCGATAAGAAAAATAACGCGCAAAGGCAACATATCAGCTATTATTTGGCAAATTCAGCTTCAATAGCATTTATTGCATTTTGCTTTGCTTGAGGGCTTAATGTGCTTTGATTAATCTCTTTTTTGACATTTGCTTGGAGTTTAGCTTTAAGTTCTTCATTGAGTTTGACTAAAACAAATACCTTTGTAGAATCTGGCGTTACCCATGTGTCCGTTTGCTTCGTACCACTCAATGATTGAGAGACGCTCTGTTTAGTGATTTGCTCGCTTGCTTTTGAGACTTGTGCTTCTTGTGCTGAACTTCCCATATTGACACTTGCTGCTCGTTTTATCACGCCTTCAACTTCAGTAGATACTTGTCTTGCAAGCTCATCTCGCCCAAGTGCCAAGGCTTCTGTGCGCGCATAACCAAAATCACCATTAATAATATCAGCAATACCCACAGCACTCATATCGCCTTGCCCGCCATTAAGCACCCAGTTTGGTGCACCTTTGAGGTTGAGGGCTTTTAAGGCTTTTTTGTCAATCTTTTTTGCACCTTCTCCAAGGGCATTTTCTTTATCTCCACAACCAAACACACAAAGCGTTACTATGACACCAACAAGAAGTTTTATGCTATTTTTCATTTTATCCCCTTTGTTTTAAGATGAATTTACCAAGCTACAGATGAGTTTGAGCCAAGCTTTATGATATTTACTTCATCATCCCATATTACAAGCCCATTTTTTAGGTTTGTAAGCGTGAGGAGGAAGTAATAATCCGTGCGTTGCTTTGATCCAACTTTTGAATTTTTTTGCACGATTTTGCCTGAGAGGGCATATTCGGGTGCTTTAAGCGTGCCTTTTTCAATGGTGGTGTGCTGATCAAACTCATCATCATCGCGCACACTTCGTCCTAAAGCAATGCCCTTATCAGCCCTCTCTCCTACTGCGAGAGTAAGCACAAACTTACCGCTATTACGCATATCACGCGTTATTTTACGAGTAAGTTGGTCGGTATCAATAGTTTGCATAGTGTCATTAATCACACCTGAAATCATCAAAACTTTTGGCGTTTGTGTATTGGTAAGATTCCGCACAGATGCACTCTCAAGCAAGGATTTCACGCTATCATTTGCAGCCTTTTCAATATCATGATAATCTAGTCCCATACTCGTGTATTTTTTAGAATTTGTGCTCTCTATGTATTTGGTTGATGTGCCACAACCACTCATTAGCAGTGCTATTATTAAAAGAAACTTATTCATTGCCCGCTCCAGTTAAGATTCTATAAGCTAGATTTTTACCCTTATTTCTTAAATACACAATATTATCATCGTTTTGACAGAGAGAAATAGATGCGTTTTTTTCTTCATTGTGTAAAGAGTTCCCATTTTTATCGCATGTAAAATGAATGTAATAGATGGGTTGATTATCGACTTTGAGCATAAAGTCTCCTTTATAATTGGGGATTTGCATAGCCAGTATACGTTTAGGCAAGGCAGAGCTTATACGTATATCAGCGCTTGTTGTGAGCATGGAATAAAGCATACCCGCAAGTGCTCCGGTTGCCCCAAGGTGCTCATTGAGTATGGATTGCGTGCTGGCTTTAAGAATAGCTGAAGTGATAGCACGTGTAAGGATAAAGGGAAGCTGATTTTGAAATTCATTGGCAATCACTCCGTCTATATCGCTTATTTCATAAGCAGAGAAAACCCCATTTTCTCCCTCTGCCTGATAGCTTTTAGCACTTACTTCTCCTAGTGCTAGTTTTGGTATGGAAACCCCTACATGAAGGATATTACTATTAATGTAATAGAGCGGTAAATCAAGTGAGATGTCATATTTTGAAGCACTTTTACCATCTTCTATAATAAGCCAAGTGTATTTTTGTGTTTTTTTGGTGTTTTTGCGATTTTGTAAGATTTGCAAGTCCTGATTAATAATAGGCGCATGATTAATGGCATAAGATTCTTTATATAAATCCATGGACTTTGCATAATCCCCCTCTAGCATAAAAAATAGAGCTGAGACATAGCTTATTGCTGGATTAATAAAGTCCTTATAGATAGAAAATTGCTTAAGATTACTATATTGAGATTCTAAAATAGGTGAGATGGAGCTTTGGGAATCTTTTAAGTCAAATTTGCTAAGCGTGGAATCTTGCGCATTTTGCTTTGCCTCTGCTTCAAGGGCTTTTTGTATATCTTTTCTAAAATACTCCTTTGCTCTCCTTTGCCTATCATTTGCTCTGTTAAATTCGACGCGTGCGAGTTGGGAATTGCCTTGAGACATTGCATAGAGGGCTTTGTAGTAATTAAACATAACACCCTCATAAATACTCCCCCTATAGGCTTTGACATTTTCATTCACAAGCACAGCCCCCATATTGCCAATTACCCCTCCCATAAGCCCCTCTGCCTCATATCGGCTAAAAAGCATTTCGCCTTGCTCCAAAGTTTCTAGGAATGTTTGGCTATCTTGTGTGTTTAGGGTAAATGCACTTATTCCGGCTTGTAAATTCCACAATACATCGCCATTTTTTCCACTCTTAGACTTTGCATATTCATAAGCCTCTTTATCTTGCCCATTGTAGTAATATCTATTAAAGGTCTCTAAATCGCTATGGTGTGAGCATGCACTTATAAAGATAAGATTCCCTATCATAATAAGTGAAGCAAGAAATATCTTAATCACTCTACTTAAGCCTTGTGCTGGAAATATAGAATGCTTAAATTGTAAGGATTAAAAATTAAATTCACTTTAAATTCACATTGTTTGAATACTATCACGCGTTTTTATCATCATAATTTTATATGTTTAGAGGGAAAGCAGTGAAGTGGTTAGAGTGGTTATGGTTATTTGGGGTATTGCTCTTATATATGGGGTGTAGCACGAAGATTCCCACATTAGAAGAAAGTGCCAAGAGTACGCATATTCCGACAAAATTTAATAACGCCGTATTGAATAACGCTTCTGCTACAGGGGAGCAGCAGAAGCCATTGAGTAATGCACAAGAGAAAGATTCTCATATAGAGCAGTTTATGAAACTCATTGATGATACGCTTTTGCATAATATATTGCATATTGCTTTAGAGAAAAACACCAATGTGCTAACGATGATTTCTCGCATTAAACAAGCGCAATCTCAAATGAAAATCAACACCGCAAGTATGCTTCCTACGATTAATGGAGGGCTAAACTCAAGCTATATAGATAACCGCACCCTCTCTCAAAGTACGATTGTGCGACCGGGGGCAAACTCTATTAATGCAAGCGTGAGTATGAGCTGGGAGCTTGATTTATTTGGCAAGCTTTATGCCCTAAGACAATCAAGCAAAAAAGCCTATCTCCAAGCCCAAAGTAATCTCTCTTATGCGCAAATTACGCTTATGGCTGAAGTGGCGACTTTATATTTCACACTGCGAGATAATGCCCATTCTTTGAGCATTGCTAAAGCGACTTTGGCTAATTTAGAGCAAATTGAAGAGATTAATGCCGATAAGCTAAAGCTAGGGCTTATTGATATTAGCACGTATCAGGGCTTTGTGGCAAATACCACCAATGCAAAAAATACCTATGAATCTTTGCAATATACATTTGAGCAAAATAAAAATGCCTTACTTGTGCTTTTAAATATCCCGCTTGAAGAGCTTAATCAAAAGGTTGATTTCCTTGATTATAGCACGTGGGATTTCCCGCATATTGCTCCATTTTATGTAGATAAAATGCCAAGTGATGTGCTGCTTTCTCGCCCTGATGTGCAGGCAAGTATGTATGCTTATCATGCCCAACTTTATAGGCAGACCAATGCCAATGCTGCAAGATTGCCTAATATTTCTCTTAGCGGCTCAATCGGGCAGGTTTTATATAGCAGCACTCAAGCAAACTCTATTGTGTATCAAATTGCTAATTCTATTACCGCGCCTTTGCTGAATAGAACTTCACTCAAGCAAAATTATCTTATACAAAAAGAGCTAAGCAATGAAGCCTTTTATACATTGCAAAATAATATCAACACCGCTTTAGGCGAGATAGAAAATGCACTTTTTGATGTAGATTCTAAAAAGCGTCAGTTAGAGAATACGCAAAATGTTTATGAAGTGGGAGCAAAGGCTTATGAAACAAATAGTGCGAGAAATACGCAAGGTTTGCTTGATAAGAATGATTTTTTAGGGCTTGAAAATACATATTTCAATCTCAAAACCCAGCTTTTCAATGCTAAAACCAATGAGATTCTCTCTGTTATCACGCTTTTTAAGGCTTTTGGCGGGAATCTTGGGCTAAATACTTCATTACAAGGGAGCAATAATGAATCTTTATCAAACCCTCAATAATAAAAAAGGTAGTAAAAAGAGGCTTACACCCCTTGCATGGGTGATTATAGCCGTTGTTGTGGTAATTTTAGGAATATGTGCATTTATGCTTTATAACTTTTTCAATGTGAAAATCACATATGAGACTACTTCACCCACGCGAGGCAATATTCAATCAACCATTTCAGCCTCTGGCTCGCTCTCTCCTATGAATGAAGTGGAAATTGGGAGTGTGATTTCAGGGCTTGTGCTTGAAGTGCTTGTAGATGAAAATGATGAAGTCAAAGAGGGGCAAGTTTTAGCACGTATTAATCCAGAGACGATTAATCAGCAAATTGCCAAATATCAAGCCCAGCTAAATTCCGCCCAAGCCCAGCTGAAAGCAGCCGAGCAGACTTTGGCAGATAGAAAATGGAATTATGATAGATTAAAGGAGCTTTATGAAAGCACAAATGGCGCTTCTCCCTCACTCCTTGAATTACAAAATGCCAAGACAAATTATACTTCCGCACGTTCTGATGTGGATATTAGACGGGCTTCTATTGCGGAGATTCAAACAAGTATTGAAAGCTCTAAGATTGATCTTAAAAATTCAGAGATTGTCTCACCTGTTGATGGTATTGTTTTAACACGTAGCGTTGAAGTAGGGCAGAGTGTGGCAGCAAGTTTCCAAGCCCCTACACTTTTTAAGGTCGCAGAGAATCTCGCAGAAATGCAGCTTTATGCAAGCATATCTGAGGCAGATATTGGTAAAGTCAAAGAGGGGCAGGAAGTGATATTCACCGTAGATGCCTATCCAAGTAGAAACTTTCACGCAAAGGTTAATCGTGTGAATTTTGGTTCAGGTGATGGCAGCACTTCAAGTAGCTCAAGCACAACCTCAAGTAGCACGATTATCACTTATCGTGCCAAAATCGAAGTAGATAACCAATCGCTCCTTTTACGTCCAGATATGAGTGCTACGGCTGATATTATCATTGCTAAGGCAGAAAATGCGCTCCTTGTACCAAATTCTGCGCTTTATTTTGATTTAAACAAAACGCTTCAAAAGACAAATAATAAAAAAAGCTCATCTGCACTTAGCTCGATGTTCACTCCTCCTGCACGTCCTAGAGCACAAGTTAATAATCAACAAAGGCGAGAGCGCGGTAAAAGCGGGACATTATGGATACTTAATAAAAATGGCGAAGCTGAATCTGTGAATGTAGAAGTGGGTATTACAGATGGGAATTATGCGCAGATTCTAAGCGGTATTGATGAGAATACATCGATCATCACCGGCGTGAAAGTCCAATAAGGAAAACAAATGCAAGAGCATGAAGAATTCATTGTCTTAAAAGATGTGCGTAAAACGTATGGCAAAGGGGAGGGTGCATTTGAAGCGCTTAAGGGGGTAGATTTACAAATAGATAAGGGAGAGTTTGTCGCCCTTATGGGACCTAGTGGTTCGGGTAAATCTAGCCTTGCTAATATTTTGGGCACACTTGATGTAGGCAGCAGTGGGGAATATTTATTTTGCGGGGTTGATGTGTTTGGGCTTAGTCAAAATCAACGAGCTCTCTTGCGCCGTAATTATATTGGCTTTATTTTTCAAGGATTTAATCTCTTAGCGCGTACAACGGCGTTAGAGAATGTCGAGCTTCCCCTTATGTATCGCGGTATCAAAAAAATAGAACGTGAGAAAATCGCACTTGAAGCCCTTGATAAAGTGGGTTTAAGGGATTGGGCAAGTCATACAAGTGCTAAATTAAGCGGGGGGCAACAGCAGAGGGTAGCCATTGCACGTGCTATTGCCTCCCAGCCCTTATTTCTCCTTGCTGATGAGCCCACGGGGAATCTTGACACAAAGCGAAGTGTGGAAATTATGGAGATTTTAAGAGATTTAAATCAAAGCTCGGGCATTACTATCCTTATGGTAACCCATGAACCGGATATGGCGCGTTATGCGAGCAGGGAATTGCATTTTTTAGATGGGCGCTTGGTGAGTGATTCTAAAGCAGATAAAGAAGAGGGGGCATAATGATAATTAATGCCTTTGTGTTAGCCTTGCGACAGATTAGCAGGAATTTTTTACGTGCATTTCTTACTATGCTTGGTGTGATTATCGGTGTGGGAGCGGTGGTTGTGATGATAAGCTTAGGAAATGGCACTACCCAAATGATAAGTGATAGAATCTCATCTTTAGGGAGCAATCTTTTACTCGTATTTCCTGCTCGTGCGATGAACCCAAGCGGTGTGAATCTCCGCCGTAATTTCAGTATGCAGGAAGTGCAAAGTGTGCAAAGCCTCTCACAAGAATATATTGAAGCTGTCGCTCCTATCGCACAAAGCTCTCTTATGCTGCAATATCAATCACAAAATACCACAACTCAAGTACAAGGCGTAGATGCTGCCTTTTTTGAAGTAACACAATGGGATACCACAGAAGGAAGGGGCTTTGAGAGTGATGAATATCGCGTAGGGAGCAATGTATGTATGATTGGGGAATCTGTGCGTAAAAATCTCTTTAATCAGCAAAATCCCCTTGGGCAGAAAATCCGCTTAAATAATATCGTGTGTGAATGTATAGGAGTTTTAGAATCTAAAGGGCAGGGTGGTATGGGTAATGATCAAGATGATGTAGTATTGCTACCTATGAAAGCATTTTTACGCTCTGTTTCAGGGAGCAATACACTTTTTTATGTCAATCGCATTATGCTACGTGCTAAAGATGGGGTAGATTCTGATGAAGTGGTAAGGAGTTTAACCAATATCTTGCGTCAAGTGCGTAATGTACGCCCGGGAGATAAAGATTCATTTGAAATTATGGATACAAAGCAAGTTGCAGAAACGCTCACTTCTACGACAAAAACGCTTACTGCGCTTTTGGGACTGATTGCGGGGGTGAGTTTGATTGTAGGGGGCATTGGGATTATGAATATTATGCTTGTTTCTGTAACTGAACGCACTAAAGAAATAGGAACGCGTATGGCTATTGGGGCATTGCAGAGTGAAGTGCTTATGCAGTTTTTGATAGAGGCAATTACTTTAAGCTCTCTTGGGGGCTTGGTTGGTATTTTATGGGCATTTTTTGCTTCATTATTTTTAAGCCAATATATGGGGATTCCATTTATTTTCGACTTACCTACTGCCATTATTGCCTTTATATTTTCAGCATTTATTGGCGTGCTTTTTGGCTATTTACCAGCAAGCAGAGCCTCAAAGCTTAATCCTATTGACGCACTTCGCCACGAGTAATGATATATAGCATTACTTTTTAGCGATAATAGTACCAAAATTCACCCATTTAAAGAGTACTTCAACCCCGCTAAAACCCACATCTTTAAGCATAGCAATATTTTCATCAAGGCTAAAGGGGATAAGCACATTCTCTAGGGCTTCGCGCTTTTTACTAATTTCACTTTGGCTATAGCCTTGCTCTCTTTTATAGTGTAAATATCGCTCTATCATTTGCTTATCGAGGATTCTATGCGGGGAAGTCATTTTCTCACTCAAAAAAAATACGCCATTTGGCTTGAGGGCATTATATATCTTTTCTAGGAGAGCATAGCGCTGCATAGGGCGGATAAATTGAAGCATATAATTTGCAATAATAATATCTGATGGCAAGAGCTTACATCTGAGTATATCCTCACATAAAAACTCAATGTTTGCTCCATACGCTTTGGCTTTTAGAGCAGCTTTTTGAAGCATTGCTTGAGAATTATCAATCCCTATAAGTATGCTTGAGCTAGGCATAACTTCATGGAGGGCTAGGAGTGTCGTGCCTGTGGAACTCCCTAAATCATATATACGCACATTCTCTGCGCCCTTTATATTTATTGCACAAAAATCCACAATAAGCCCCAAAACCTCCCTATAATGCGGAATAGAGCGCTCAAGCATATCATCAAAAACACTTGCTACTTGCTCATCAAATTCAAATTGTTTATAGGGCTCTTGGGTGAAGATTTTATCTTTCATCATTGCTAAACTAATCTTGCTTATACAAGCTTGGCTTTGCCTTCAATAGGAGAGCTCGCACTTGCATAGGGCTTGGCTGGTATGCGCCCAGCGAGATAGCAAAGTCTGCCAGCTTTTATCGCATATTTCATAGCTTCTGCCATAAGAGTAGGGTTATCGGCAAGGGCTATGGCAGTGTTTGTTAAAACCGCATCAGCCCCTAATTCCATAGCTATGCTTGCGTCACTTGCACAGCCCACTCCCGCATCAACAATAAGGGGTACTTTAATGGCTTCTTTGATAAAGGTAATATTATAGCGATTCTGTATCCCAAGTCCGCTTCCAATGGGTGCTGCAAGGGGCATTACCGCGCTTGCCCCCGCATCTTCTAGTCGCTTTGCCATAATGGGGTCATCATTGGTATAGCTTAAGACACAAAAGCCCTCTTTGGCAAGTATTTCTGTCGCTTTGAGTGTTTCTATAATGTCAGGGTAGAGCGTTTTTTGCGTATCACCGATAATTTCAAGCTTAATGAAGTTAATATTTGTAGCTTCCCTCATTAAGCGAAAAAGCGTGATAGCTTCTTTGGCATTCACACAACCAGCAGAATTAGGCAGAAATTGAATGTGAGTATCTTTAAAGACTTCAAGCAAATTTTCACTTTTATTATCCATAATATTCACACGCCTTATGGCAACGGTGATAATTTCCGCTCCGCTTGCGAGCGTTGCTTCTTTGGTGGCGCTAAAATCTTTGTATTTACCGCTTCCTACGATGAGACGGGAGTTAAAGCTATATGAGCCAATATGTAAAATATCATTCATTGTATTTCCTTATAGAGTATGTAAGTTTTGAAGCGATTTGATAAGTGTAAGGGGAGTTAGCGCATAAGAGGCACGAGACTTGAGTGCAACTTTGCCCGCGAGTGTATGGGCAAGTGAGCCTTGTATAGCCGCGCACAAGGCGTCATAGCCTTGTGCTAAAAGCGCGCCTATGAGACCTGATAGCACATCGCCACTCCCACCTTTTGCAAGTGCATTATTCCCTAAAGGGTTGATATATACACGCTCACCCTTTGCTATAAATACATTTGCTCCTTTAAGCAAAAGTGTCGTGTGGGGGTATTTTTGCGTAAATGCAAGCATACAATCTAAGCGTTTATTTGCAGAATATTCACCCAAATCGCAGAGCTGAAGTAATGAAGCAAATTCTTTAGGATGGGGGGTTAGCACAATTTCTCTTGTGAAGTCTAGTCGTTGTTGTTTGAGGCTTTCCTCAAGGAAAGTTTTTATCACAGGGGTATGAAACACATCAGCATCAAGCACACAAGGCAGAGTGCTTTCACATAAAGATTCTAAACTTTGCGCAGCTTGTTGCACACCTAGCCCCATTCCAAGGGCAATGGCAGTGCTTTTTGGGGGTAAATTATGCTCTTGCATAATCTCAAATGGTATATGGCTTAGGGGCTCTTTTGTAATAAGACTTACTAGCCCAGCTCCAAAATGCAGGGCACTCTGCGCGCTTATGATACTTGCCCCAGATTTCTCACCGCTAAAAATTGCTAAATGCCCATAATCGCCTTTATGTGTGTTTTGCTTCAAACGCAAGGGGAGAGAGAGGTCTGTATCTTCAAGCATTTTTATATTGGAATGTATTTCATAGCATTTTGGACTTAAGCCAAGTTTGCCTACATGGAGTTTGCCTACAAAATCCTTTGCCCTATCGCTTAGACATGCAAGTTGAATAGCCCCCATACAAAGTGTATGATGAGCCTTAAACACAAAGCCCTCATTATACTCGCTAAGCCCACTAGGAATATCACAAGCAATGTGAATACGCGCTGCATTTTGAGCTAGAGCCAATGTATCACTCAAAGCCTTCTCTAGTTGCCCTTTTAAGCCGCTGCCTACCACACAATCTACTACTACATCACAGGGCAGAATTTTTTTAATAAATTTAATATCACATTCGCGGGCTTGTTCATAAGTTTGCTTACAGAGGGTGGTTTTAGGCTCTTTAAGCTGCATAACGCGCACATGATAATCTCCGCTTAGTCGCCTAGCAAGGCTATAGCCATCACCGCCATTATCGCCGCCTCCGCATAAAATGGTAACAACACTGCCTTTATGTGTGAGGCTACTAATGAGATACTCTAAAGAGGCGGCGGCATTTTCCATAAGGATTTCGCTACTTAGATGGTATTTTTCCCTTGCTCTTTTATCTAAAAAGGTAGTGCTTTGATAGACATTTTTCATACTTTATGCCCCATAACGCGCACTTAAGGCGGCTACAATAACACTTACAATATCATCTTCGGGTTTAGATTGGGGTGTAGGCATAAGCTGCTCTAATTTACTCTCTATATAAGAGGTATCAAAATGCCCCCTTCTAAAGTCCTTATCATTGCAAATATTTATAAGGAAAGGGATCGTTGTTTTCACGCCTTTAATGGTGAATTCACTTAATGCGCGTGCGAGTTTATTCACAGCGAGATTGTAACTTGAAGCCCGAACAATAAGCTTAGCTACCATAGAATCATAAAATGGAGGTATCACATAGTCTTTATAAATGCAGCTATCTACACGTACAAAAGGTCCAAGTGCAGGGTAATAAGTGGTAATTTTACCCGGATTTGGCACAAAGTCATTTGCTACATCTTCAGCATTAATCCGCGCTTCAATGGCAAAGCCCTGTGCGTGTATGTCATGTTGCGTTAAATCTAGGATTTCCCCTTGTGCTATACGAATCTGCCTCCCTATGAGGTCATAGCCTGTAATCTCTTCTGTAACGCCATGCTCTACTTGTATGCGTGTATTCATTTCCATAAAATAAAAGTTATTGTTGTCATCAAGCAAGAATTCAACGGTGCCGGCATTGGTATAGCCTGCGGCTTTAGCTGCAGCTACGGCAGTAGCTCCCATTCTGCGACGTAAGTCATCACTAATTAAGGGGCTAGGGGCGATTTCTATAAGCTTTTGATGACGTCTTTGGATAGAGCAGTCACGCTCTAGGAGGTGAATGACATTTCCATAATTATCTGCAAGAATCTGAAATTCAATATGTCTAGGATTAAGCACATATTTTTCCATAAATACATCATCATTTTTAAAAAACGCCATTGCCTCGCGTTTGCAGGCATTAAAAGATTCTAGCAAATCCTCTTCTTTCTCTACTACGCGTATGCCTCTTCCCCCGCCACCACTACTTGCTTTGAGAATGATAGGATAGCCGATTTTTTGAGCAAATTTAGCTATTTCTCGAGTAGAGTATTCATTGAGCGGTTTTGTGCCCGGGACTATGGGGATTCCATTTTTTTGCATAATTTCTCTAGCGGCATTTTTATCCCCCATTTTAGCAATGGTTAGGGCATCTGGACCTATCCATGTAATGCCCGCTTCTTCTACCTTTTTGGCAAAGGTGGCATTTTCACTCAAAAACCCATAGCCGGGGTGAATAGCATCAACTTGGGCATGTAGAGCCGTTTCGATAATCAAATCCGCATCAAGATAGCCTTTAAGGGGGTCATCGCTGATTTCATAAGATTCATCAGCCATTTTGACATGGAGGCAGTCTCTATCAGCCCTTGCATATATTGCTACGCTTTTAATATGCAAATCTCTGCAAGCACGGATAATGCGCACCGCAATTTCACCACGATTGGCAATCAGAATTTTATGAAACATAATGCCTCCTTTGTGGAATTTTGTGGAATTATGGTTAGTGTTTATAGGCTTTTATGGATTTTTCTAAAATTTCTTGGGCGCATTGCTTGTCTTTATATTCTTTAACTTTTACCCATTTGTTTGGCTCTAAAGTCTTGTAGGTTTCAAAGAAATTTTTGATTCTATCAAGTGTAATTTGTGGCAAGTCTTCTAAGGATTGAATCTTATCAAATGAGGGATCGATTTTAGAGATAGGCAAGGAAAGGAGCTTCTCATCCATTCCGCTTTCATCTTCCATAATTAATACTCCAATGAGCCTAGAGGTAATCATACTTCCTGCTTGAAGTGGATAGGGATTTAACACAAGCACATCAACAGGATCACCATCATCTGCAAGTGTATTAGGCACGAAGCCATAATTAGCGGGATAAAACATAGCACCATACATCACCCTATCTACGACAACCAAGCCACTTTCTTTATCAACTTCGTATTTGATATTTGAACCATATGGAATCTCAATAATGACATTGACTTTATTTGGATTTTCACCTACGGGTACTTTGGCTAGATTCATTACTGCTCCTTTACATTTTACTTTACATCTGCTTTGTTTGCATTTTGCTTTTATGTATAGGGGGCGATTATACCAAAATTCCTATTGTCTTAAAAGAAAAATACAATTTGTGCCTTTGTGTTAAAGCCCGGCTCATAAAGCGCACTTCCACTTTCTCTTGAAAATAGCTCTTTTGCAGGGCTATAGGGATTAACATAAGTTCTATTAGTGATATTTAAAAATGCTAAACGGAAGCTAAGGAAAGATTTTAGGTCATAAGTCAAATAGAGATTGTGTATATCATAGCCCTTTTTATTAACAGATTCTATAGCATTGTAGTACATATTGTAGCCTTGATAGTCTATACCCTCCACATAGCGACCTATATAGAGAATCTGCAATTGTGGCAGGGCATTAAAGGGGCGCATACCTATGCTTGCATAATAGCTCCTCCCACTGATTGCACCAAGCTCAAAAGTATCTGTTATGAGGTGGTTAGCATATTTAGGGAGGCTTTGGGCAATGCCTATATGCACATCAAAAAAGCTAAAATCCAAGCCTATATTTGCCTCATATCCTAGAATCTGCACAGCTCTAGGCATATTTTGCCTATACATATCCTCATGCTCATGCCCATCAGTTATGCTATGGTTATGCTCTGTGGCGTCATTTGTGTAGCTATTGATAAAATGTTTGAGATGTTGATAATACAAGCTTGCATGCGCGCTAAAAAAGCCATTATCATAATCTGCATTAAACTCGGTGTTATACATACCCTCTGCTTTGAGTGTAGCAATATAAGCATGGGAATTAGAGAGCAAAGAGGCATCAAGAGGCATGGCTCCACGTGTATTGTAATTATGAGTAAATTTAAAGCTAAGGTCATTACTAGGCGTATAAAGGAGTGAGATATAGGGACTAAAGCCTTGTGTGTGATGAGTGCTATCAAATTTATCAACATACACGAAGTAATCATAACGCGAGCCTATATCTAAACTTAGAGAATCTAGCACATTAAAGCTAGCCCCTATATATCCTCCATAAATTGAGCCCAGCTCACGCCCGAGATTACCATGCTCAAGGCTATGGTCTGTGAGATTATGAGCTTTGGTGTGCATAAGTTGGTAGTTTAAGCCATATTTGAAATAATGATGTGAGTCACCAAAATAATGCCTAAAACCTAAATCGCTTCCAAGATTTAGAAGGCTTAAATCCATAGCCCCCTCCTCATCGCTAATGGCTGTAAGCGTATCTGTAGGTGAGAGGCTAAGGGATTTATGAGAGAAGTAGTTATTCCAAGTGAGCTGAAAATGTTCATTTTGTATATATTCATATTGCACACTCGCATTATGGGCATTGAGTGTATTTTGAAAAAGTGCGGGATTTGGGGAGAGAATGACATTTGCCCCATATGGTGCTATAGAATCAATATGGTTAAAATGATAATTTACATTTATGCTGTGATTATGTGCAGGGAGGTAGGTAAGCTTAAAGGTGGCATTATGTGTTTTAGATTCTGAAGAGGGCACTCTCTCTGCGTTACCTGCATTGTAATAAGGAATATTTTCAAAGCTATATCCTGCGAGCAAGCCAAGATTTTCCCTAAGGAGAGTATAGGCTGCAAGTGAGGTATCCACACCCCTATTGCTCTGCCCCCCTAGGGCTAAATGTGCTCCATAAGTGTTAGCATTTTGCAGCATATCAAAGGCATTTTTTGTGGTGATGTTAATACCTCCAGCGATAGCCCCTGCGCCATTTTCTACACTCCCTAAGCCCTTTTGTATCTCTATATTTTTGATAAGAAATGAATCAAGTATTAAATTACCCTGATGATGAAAGAGATTGCCATTTTGAGCAATGCCATCCAATCTCACATTAAACATTCTATCTTCAAAGCCCCTAACATAGAGCTTTTGGGCGATTTGTGCACCCCCGCCAACTTGAATCTCCGCACTTTTATTAAAGATTTCACTTAAATTATAGGCTTGAGTATTAGCGATAAATGTATCATCTATTATGCTGATATTGGCATTACTTATGGGGTGGGCTAGGGAAATAAGCGGGGAGAGTTTGGCTGTATCGTGCCCATCATTGCGCTTCTCATCGTGTTTCTCTTGGGCTAAAAGAGAGCTTGCAAGTATTGAGCTAAGCGTAAAAGCATAGAGTGGGGTAAAGAGCGTGTGAGTGTTTTGCATAACAAACCTTTATGTGAATTTAGTCTAAAAGAAAATGCAGATTCTATCACATTTTATAAAATGTAGCAATACACTTTCTAAGATGTGATAGAATGTTGCTTTTAAATCAATGAATTTATTTAAAGGAGTGAATATGGAATGTCCTTATTGCAAACATGCACTTTCACATAGTGAAGTGGTCTCACTTTTGAGAAGTTTAGATAAAGCAAAAAAAGATTGTGAAGTATGCCATAAGCCATTTATAGGAAGCAAAAGTGCCAAAACTTGCTCAAATGCATGCCGTTCAAAAGCATATAGAATCCGCAAGGCTGCACAAATCCATTAAATAGTAAATAAAAGCATATAAAAAGAATAGAGTAATATAAGGCAATGGTGGAGCTGTGGGGAGTTGAACCCCAGTCCAAAAATGAGAGCTTCTTAAGAATCTACATGTTTAGTAGGTATTGATGTCTTTTTGTGGTTATCCAATACCCCAAGATAATGCCCACAAGCAGCCTATTCTTTTCTTTTGCCTTCGGCTTGGGCAAAAGAGCATCTAGCGGTGAATGACAGATAAGGCTTTCTGCTAGAGGGAAATACCATATCCGGCTCCAAAAAGCGATAAACTTACGCGACTTTTGCGTAAGCTGGAGCGTAATTTGAATTGTTTGCGTTTAAATTTAGTAGCAGTTTGAGAGCTTGCTAGCTCACATGCACTTAAGCCTCTTCACTCCTGTCGAAAGCCAAGTCAGCCCCGCAAGTTCAGCTTTATTAAAGCAGCTTCATTAACTCAAGCCACATCACATAATAAAAGCCCCTAAAGCATTTAAAACACCCTTAAAGCATAATCTTTAAGGGCACAGATTCTAATCTTTTTTATACCTTTTGTCAATGTAATCAAGTATCAGCATAACGATAAAACTCCCCACAAATCCGAGCATAGCCCCAGCAATTACTTGCGTTGGGGTATGCCATTGGCTAAGAATGCGTGAATAGCCTACAAAAATGGCTAAAATTAAGCTAAATATGCCCCATTCCCTGCCTAAAAAGCGCCACATAAGCGCACAAGCAGCAAATGCTGCACTGCTATGTCCGCTAGGGAATCCTCTAAATTCACCATTAATGGGTCGTTTAGCAATTTCTATGATATGTTGCGCCCATTCTAGGCTGCCATAATGGCTTGCGATATACACAAAAGCCAGCTTACAACCAAAGGCTATGCCTAAGATAATCACACTCACACAAATAAAATATTTCAAGCAAAGCAGCTGCTTTGTAAAAAGCCAATACAAGCCAAGAGGGATAAGCATAAGGCGAAAGACATCGCCATAGAGTTGCACATCATAAAACCAGAGGCAAACAGCGAGTAGGGCGATTAGTATCATATAGGGTAATTTTCTCATATTTTATCCTCTGCTAGATTATCCATAACATTTACGACTTCACGGAGTCGCTCTTTATCAAAATGCGTATAAATGCGACTGGTATTGAGGTTTGAATGCCCTAACGCTTCTTGTACCATAATTAAGTCATGCTTTTTTTGATAGAGCAAAGTGGCAAAAGAATGCCTCAAAATATGCGCACCATTTTTTTCTTTACGAATACCTGCTTGAAGGAGGATATTTTCTACATTTTTGTAGATATAGCTTTGTGTGAGTGCCTCTCCCTTTGCATTGCAGAAGAGTAAATCATACTTTGGGGCTAAGCTTAGGCGCTGGGCTAGCCATACATCAAGGAGATTTTGTATATGATTTTTACGTATCATCACGACTCGCGGTTTGTTACCCTTACCTCGAATCTGCAAAAGATAGCAATCTTTGTTGGGTAATATATCTTTATAGCGAAGATGAATAGCCTCGCTTACTCGTATGCCTGTATAAACAATGAGCTTAATAATAAGCTTATTGCGTGCAGCGACTTTGGGGCTAAGCTCTGTTGTATCAATGGCATGCAGGAAAGTTTCAAGTTCATTTTGGTCTAAAAATGCGGGGAGCTTCTGCCCGCTTTTACCCTGCAATGCGCTAATTTTAAGGTTAATATCATACACATGCGATTTGCCTTCACTTTCATTTTGCTTATCAATATAGCCAAAAAGCGCGATAAGAGCGATACGATAGTTTCTTTTACTTGCATTTGAGAGCGTGCTTGTCTCCACACTAAGAAAATCGCTCAATGTCTCCTCATCAATGGCTTCCATAGTGCGGATTTTACTTTGTATAAGGAAGTGATAGAGCTTGATAAGCGGAGTGGAGTAGGTATTTATGCCTATTAAGCCTGCCTTTCTCGCATCTTTGCAGAGCCTCTCTAGTTGATTTATGGAATCTATTTCATTGTTGCTTAGGGTATTAATGGCTTGCAGTATCTTTTCTTTATCATTTACTTGGTGATTGCTTAGAGTTGTGAGCTTGTAGCGCACAAATCTTGTAATCCAAAATAAAAGATCGCTTGCAAAGTCATTGGTGCAAGATAGGGGGTATTTCATATTATTTTCTCCTTGCTTTGAAGCTATAGAAAATTCTTCGGTTTCGCTAAAGACATAACAAACTAATAGAATCACTACAGAAACCTTGACTTCAAACACCTTTGAAATTATACAATATTTTAGTTATGAAAACTATACTTTTCAATTTAATTTGAATCTTGCCCTACTCAAGCTTACTTATGACCAGAAGCAAAGAAGAATCTTGTACAGCATTTACTCCTAATCCAAAAAGAAATGCTTCATAGAAAGCCCACAGCAATTCTTCGCTTGATTCTCAAAGCTAGGATATGACAAAAAGGGCTGAAGCTGACAAACTTAGCTATCTACCAGCGTTGATTTTAGGGAATTTTAGGGGTGAAAAATCTCTACATATTCTCATTCTAAGAGTAATTTTTATTTTACTCTCCCCTCTAGTTTAGAGATATTTTATAGAATCTTCACATATATATTTTGCATTTTATTGAAGGAGTGGATATGGTTAAAAGTGTCTTAGTGCCGCTTGCTAAGGGTTTTGAGGAGATAGAGCTTGTAAGTATAGTAGATATTTTGCGCAGGGCTGAACTCCGCGTGGTAATGGCAAGCTTGGATTCCCATAAACGCGTGCTTGGGGCTCATCATATAGTGATTGAAGCAGATAGCACCTTGCCAGAGCTTGAAATGGAAGATTTTGATGCTATTGCTTTGGCTGGAGGGTATGATGGCATGTGTAATCTAGCTAATAATGAGCTTGTCAAACTTTGGCTTCATACCTTTAAGCAGTCTCAAAAGCTCATAGCTGCTATTTGTGCCTCTCCTATTGTGCTCGATAAGGCTGGAGTGCTTGAAGGCGATTTTACATGTTATCCAAGTTGCGAAGAGCAAATCAACATGCAGGGTAAAAAGAGAATCTCAAAAGCAGTTGTCAAAAATGGCAAAGTCATTACCTCTATGGGTCCTGCTACTGCGAGTGTGTTTGCCTTAAGCCTTGTGAAAGAGTTATGCGGAGAAGAAAATGCTAAAATCCTTTATGAGCAGCTTCAAATGCCAAGTTTGAAAACATATTTGCAAGATTTGGGTTAATCTGTTGTTAGAATCTTTTAGAAATCGTTTCCAAATGACTTAAGCCACTCTTTGTTGAGTACTTTTAGATAAGGGGTGCTTAAGTGATATTAATATCAATCTACTCTATCTCCTGCTGGTTGTTATTGATTGTCGCATTATCCATTACACTGATGATATAAAGTATCTCACATTTTACAATGCTTATTTTATGATATATTTCTTAGCAATGGCTCATTGTTAGTGGTTATGCTTCATAAAGCTGCATAGTTATGCAATGCAAACTCCCATGCCAGAGTATAAGCTCTAAGCAAGGTACGCCTAGCACTTTATGCGTTGGCAGGGCATTTTTTAGAATCTCCAGTGCTTTTGTATCATTTGGGTCATCATAAGTGGGCACAAGCAAAGCATTATTGAGAAAAAGAAAATTCGCATAGCTTGCTGGAAGCCGCTGTTTATTTAGGTCATAAATAGCGCGAGTAAAGGGCAAGGGGATAAGATTATATGGCTTGCCATTAGGCTGTCTTAGGGCTTTTAGCTCTTCTTGCATTTTTGCTAACTCTATAAAATGCTCATCATCTCTATCCTCACATTGAATATAAGCAATACTATCTTTTGAAATAAAGCGCGCCAATGTATCGATATGGCTATCTGTGTCATCTCCAGCTAAATAGCCATGATGTAGCCACAGCACTTGCTTTAAGCCAAAATAGGCTTTGAGCTTAGATTCTATATCTTGGAGCGTGAGATGTGGGTTGCGATTAGGGGTTAAGAGGCATTGAGTGTTTGTTAGCAGCACTCCTGCGCCATTACTCTCTATGCTCCCTCCCTCAAGCACCATATCCGCTTGGATTAAATGCTCTTGTTTAAATACATTCCTTGTGATTTGATTATCTTTATTTGCAGGGTATTTGAGCCCCCAACCATTAAAGATAAAATCAATCATCTTACTCTCCCCTGCTTTGCTAATGCCAATCCCGCCAAAATCCCTAGCCCAAGTGTCATTTGTGCCTACTCTGATGATATGTAGCGCATAAGGGGAGCTTTGAGCCAAAGAGCTAAGATAGGGCTTAGCAATGCTATGTTTAGGGATATGGGGGTTGATATGGGTATTGATATATTCTTGTAGAGGAGATGGCTCCCCTTGTGGCTTAAAGTATTCACAAAGTAACCTAAAGCCCTCCTCATCATCAGTATCTACGCATAAAATAACAGATTCAAAGCATAAAATATGCTCGATTATGCGAATAAAGCAAGCACGTGCCTCATTAATATACTCTACCCAGTCGCTATTTGCATGCGGAAATGCCATAAAAATAGCAATTTGCCTCTCCCACTCTGCCCTTAAATGCGTATGTTCCATATGGAAGTCCTTTTGTGAATTTGACTTGTGTATGTTATGTATGTGTATAATAGCATTTGATTACTGAGTACGAAATATTCCATAAGGCAAAAAATGATTTTAAGCATAGAATCAAGCTGTGATGATAGCTCAATCGCCCTTACAGACATTAATAGTGCAGCTCTTGTGTATCATATTAAAATCTCTCAAGATAAAGAACATAGCAATTATGGAGGGGTAGTGCCAGAAATTGCTTCAAGGCTGCATTGCCAGAGGCTTCCACAGATTCTACAAAGGCTAAAAACGTTCTTAGATGATGATTTATCGCCCATTAAGGCGGTTGCGGTAACGACACGTCCGGGTTTAAGCGTAACGCTTATTGAGGGTTTAATGATGGCAAAGGCTCTTTGTCTTAGCCTGCAAGTCCCGCTTATTTGTATCAATCACCTTAAGGGGCATATTTATTCACTTTTTATTAAAACTCTTGCGCAGAATTGTTCAACACATAGAGATTGTTTAGAATCTTGCCTTAATGCTACCCTACCCTTAGGAGTTTTACTCGTTTCAGGCGGGCATACGCAGATACTTCTTATGCGAGGGGCAAATGATATAAGCATTTTAGCTCAAAGTCTTGATGATAGCTTTGGAGAGAGTTTTGATAAAGTGGCGAAATATTTAGGCTTAGGCTACCCCGGAGGTCCTAAGGTAGAATCTTATGCTAAAGACTTTAGCCTTACATATCCGCAAACTCCCCCACATAGCTTCCCTGTGCCACTTTTGCATAACCAAGAATTAGCCTTTAGCTTCTCTGGGTTAAAAAATGCAGTAAGGCTTGCTATCCAAGCTTTTCCTAAGCCACTTCACTCTAAAGATATAGGGAGTATTTGCGCGGGATTCCAAAAGAGCGCATGTGAGCATATCGTGCGCAAACTCAAGTGCTTTTTTCAAATGAGGGAGGCGCAAGATTTGAGGTATTTTGCGATTGTGGGCGGAGCAAGTGCAAATCTCTATTTACGCTCACAGGTAGAGAGTTTATGCAAGATGTATGATAAGCAATTACTTACTTCGGGGCTGGAATTTTGCTCTGATAATGCCGCTATGATAGGTATAGCGGCAATAGAGCATTATAAAAGAGGCGACTTCACTCCACTTGATGAGGCAAATATCTCGCCTCGAAGTTTAGAGAGTGATTTTAGTAGCATACCTTAGAGCTCAATTCCAACTTCTAGCATTCCTACTATATTGGTGCTAGAAGGGTAGCTAAAGTTCTCTACTTGCCTTGATTGAGACATATTCTCATACTTGCCAATAAGCTTTATATAGTAGCCAACTTGTGGAGTAATGTCTGCGGCATAGCCTAAACTTGCCTTAAACATATAATTTGAGCCAGCGATTTTTGAGCTTGTATTGGTATTTGCAAAGACATAATTCCCACTAAGGAAATAATAATACCCCACAAGATACTCTATCCTCGCCTTATTGGTAGGCAAGTATCCATCTAACTCTCCCCCGATAAAACTACGAGATAAGCCTATCCCTTTGCTTTTGGTATTGGTAGAGAAATTATCCCAACCATAAATGGCATTAATAAATAAAGGCACATTGCTAGTAGCGATATTAAGCCCTAGCTTAAAGTAAAAGTCATTAAATATAGAAAGGGTATTTTTAGCATATATATCTTGGCTAAAAGTATCTCCCTTGCTTTGAGCACTCCCTAGCCCTATTTTCCCTCCCAGTTCAGAGGCAAGGCGGGATTTCAAAACACCTCTTGCGCTAAATGAAAGATAGCCCCCTATGCTACTTATATCTGCATTTTGAGAATCTTTAGAACTAAGCCCATGATAAGCCCCACCAACGCCTATGCGGAAATATTTGCAATTATCATTTGGAGCACATTCTAAAGCCAAAAGTGAGCTAGCGAAGACGCCTAATAACCCTAAGGGAAAGAGTAATTTTGACAAAAACATAGCAACCTCCTTTAGCTATATTTAAAGCCTAGAAAGGCTAGTGGTATCACCACCAGCCCTCTAGAGAGTATATGAAAAATTCGTTTAGCCTTAAATCTAAGGACACTTTTATTATTAGTAATAATTCCTAAAAATATCAAGTTGAAAGTATTAAAAATATTTACTTTTATTAAAAAATGGTAAAAAAGTTACATTTCTAAAGTGGTTATTTTTAGTATTTTTCGTAAGGAATGGTGAATTTCTAAGAGATTGCCTAGAAACTTCTTAAGTTGTCAAGTCTTAGGCTTTAAAAAGCTGAAAAGTCTCTTTTGGCGACTAGTGATTTGAATTGTGATTCCTTTAGAGATTCTTCGGTCGGGCTCTGCCCTCCCTCAGAATGACAAGAGGATTGGGATTGTCTAGTGGCTTTGAGAATCAAGCGAAGAATTGCTGTGGGCTTTCTGTGAAGCATTTCTTTTTGGATTAGGAGTAAATGCTGTTAGTTTATCATGTTGAGGCGAAGCCCAAACATCTCTGCAAGAATCACTAGTCGCTAAAAGAGATTCTTCGCCTGCTATGCAGGCTTTAGACATGACAACAAGTCCAACCCATAAGATAAAATTACCTTGCAATAGGGTAAGCCCACTCTATAAGTGTTGAAGAGTTTGTGCATCTTAAGAGAGTTCAAGCATTCTATCAAGGGCGATTTTTGCCCATTTTTGGGTATTTTGGTCTAAAAATATTTCATTAATAGGCTTATTATCCTCATAGGCTAAGAGCACATCGCGGACATCTTCTAGGGTTGTCTCATTCATTGTGGGGCATTGGGGTTTGCTTGCACTTAGCACAAATGTAGTTTGCACTCCATTGAGTTTAGGGCGGAGGCGATTTACGAGATTAAATTCCGTGCCCACCGCTACCCTCTGCTCTAAGGGGAGGCTCTGCACATAAGTGATGATTTGACTTGTGGAGCCTACAAAATCTGCCATTTCTACGACATTTGGGTCGCATTCAGGATGCACTACGATTTTAATATCCGGAAACCTCCCACGATAGAATCTCACATCTTCAGGTGTAAAAAGCTGATGAACAGAGCAGAATCCATCATAGCAAATCACATCAGCATTGACTATCTGCTCCTTGCTATCTCTCCCAAGTAAGGCAGCACTTTTCTGCCCTGATCGGGCAAGATTCTCACCTAAGCACCTATCAGGGAGAAAAAATATCTTTTTCCCCTTTTGAAGTGCGTATTCAAAGATTTTCTGCGCATTCGCACTTGTGCATACAAGCCCACCCATTTGAGCGACTTTTGCCTTGACATCGGCATTTGAATTAATATAAGTAATAGGAAATATCTGCTCTTTATCTATACCATAAGATTGCAAGGTAGCAATGCTCTCATCATAATAATCACTATCTATCATTCTTGCCATAGAGCAACAAGCTAAGCGAGGCATAATAACGCGCTTTTGTGGAGCAAGTACTTTCACACTCTGCCCCATAAAAGCCACCCCGCAAAATACAATAAGCTCCTTTGGGCTCATCGAGGCTTTACGCGATAACTCTAGGCTATCCCCGCATAAATCTGCTAAGGCTACGATTTCATCTTTTTGATAATAATGTGCGACTAAGAGGGCATTAAGTTTGTTTAATAAACCTTTGATTTCAATAGTGAGTGGATTTGGTGTAGTTGCTGACATATCTTTCCTTCTTTATAGAATCTGCTCTTGCTTTAAGCTTTATCTCCTTAAACTCCTCTTAAATTAGCTATATGTACCTATATCTTGTGCAAATTTCACTTTTTGATTGATTTTAATATCAGGTATCATCTGCTCCATAAAAAGCACGATTGTTGAGCCCATTTTAAACATACCTAGCTCCTCTCCCTTATTGATTTGAATAGGCGTGCTATAGGTATAATTTATATTGTGCATTTTGGCATTCGTTTGGATTTTAGGCTCAAAGTGCATAACCATACTCCCCACATTAAGTGCGCCTACAGCGACAAAATAGATATGTTTATTACTAGCAGTTTTAGCAAATATAACCACACGTTCATTTCTAATAAAAAGATTGCTATTTTTCTTTAGCGATGGCAGATTTACAGGGAGGAGCTCTCCGCCAAAATAGCGCACTTCATGGATTTCCATATCGCATGGGGCGTGATAGCGGTGATAATCCTTTGGCGAAAGATAGAAGTTAATATAATAAAGCTCCCTATCTAACTTCTGCCCTAAAAGCTCCTCTATGTTATATTCCATACCTTTGATTTGCAAGGCATTTCCCTCACTGCTTTTGCCTAGCTGCGTAATGAGAGAATCACAAGGAGAGATAAGCACGATAGGATTAGGATTAATAGGGCGATTTACACATAATGCCCGTGTAAAAAGCGCATTAAGGGATTTATAAGATGAAGCGGGAGCAAATTCACTTAAATTAATCTTAAAAATTTTGACATAAGTCATATTGATAAGGCATTGCAATGGGTAGAAAAATTCATAAGAAGCAAATTTGCCAAAAAGACGCGAGAGTTTGTTTGAGAGATACATTATTACTCCTATTTAAGGTGGAACTTACCTTTATGTATAGCAAGTGCGTAGAAAAATGGCGTATCACAAAGGGCTAAGAATACCTTAATCACAAAATCTGCAAAAACCATAGCTATCACTTGCTCCCAAGGCAAAATAAACAAAAACGCAATATGAAAGAAAACCATCGTATCTACAAATTGTGAGGCAATGGTGCTTGCATTATTACGTAGCCACCAAAGGGCAGGAAATTTGCTCTTAAGATAGAAAAAGATATGTACATCAAGATTTTGAGAGATAAAAAACGCACTCACACTCGCTATAGCTATGCGCACTTCGCTTAGGAGAAGTGAGGGGATAAAAGCAAGGAATAGCCCAAGCCATAAAGTCTTTAATACCTGTGTTTTAGAGTATTTCTCGCTTAATACATCCATAAGCAAAAAGCTTAGAGGATAAGTCAATGCCCCATAAGTAAGCGGTGAGTTGAAAATATGAAATTGCACAGTGTAGTTTGCCAAGACAACAATACAAGCAAAAAGCAAGGCTGAAGTGATAAATACCCAAGTGTTCATTTTCTTCATTATTGCTCCTTTGAGTGGCTGCTGTGAGAAAGATTTAGATTCTCTAAAATTTGTGATGAGAGTTGTGCATTATAACTAATCAGCCTGTTTTTTAGCTGAATTTCCCATACCTCAAAGCCCTCGCGCATTTTTTGCTTAAATTCTTCCTCATTTAGCGCTTCATCAACGCTATTAATCGCATAATCACTTGCTACAAAAAACCCGATAGCACATAATGGCGCAAAACTCCCGCATAAAAGCGAACCACTCGCCCCTATTGCACCGCCTAAACTCTTTTTAGCCACACTTTTACCAATAATTTTTGTGCTTGTTTTCGCAAGGGCTTTACCTGAGGCTTTAAGCACCATAACCCCTACTACACTCGCCCCCAAAAGCGCGGCTATGCCATCACTAAAGCGGGGATTAAGTACATCAAGTTGCTCCCCAACATCATCAAATGAAATAACCTTAGAAATATATGCGCTATTTGGCTCCTTTTGTGTGATAAAAAATCCAAAACTTTGTTCAAAACGTGTTTTAAGCATATTAAAGTGTTTATCATAGAGGCTATTAAGGCGCTCTTGCAAATCATATGGTGTATAGGCTTTAAGCAAAAAGATAAATTGCTCTTGAGCTATATCCTCTCCTTTGCCAATAGCAGCATAAAAAAGCCTTGTATATTCCCCTCGCACACTAAAATACCACTCTGAATATTTCTCTATAATGCGTTCTTTTTGCTCTAAGTATTGCTCTATGGTTTTACTTACTTCTGCATTAAGTTGTGCTTGGAAGTCATTAAGATTTGCTTTGAGTTTCTGCTCAAGTGAGGGTAAGTCATTTGTGCGTATAAAGCTTTGCACCCCTTGCATACTGATTTGAATATATTGCTTATTGTCATCTAAAAGCTGCTTGCTTAGTAATTGCGGGAGGGCTTGAGTCTTTGCTAAAGGCTGCAAATGGATACTAATATTAAAGGCAATGTATATAAAAATAAGGAAAAACACCATAGCAAAAAACTGCCTAAAAGCGCGGGATTGTGTAAGGTTTGTTTGTGTAGCAGAAGTTTGTGCTTTTTGTGGCTTTTTGCTAAGCCTTAAACTCCCTATACACAAAAGTGAAAAGCTCACAAAGCAGGCGAAATACCCACAGGCAAAGAGCATATCAAGGGCGATATGCAAATATGTATCTGCTACATTGAAATAAAGCATATCTAGCAAAGCCTTTTTTAATAACATAAAGCCAAAGAGCTCTCTCCAGAGTGTGGAGGGCATTTGTGCGATATGGTAACTTCGCGTAAGGAAGTCAAAATGAGATTGTATATCTGTAGATTCTATCACAGATGGGGATAGGGCATGAAGCATAAATGCAGCTATCACCGCTAAGATAGCGCATAAAATGGCAGTGTATTTTTTAGCAAGTGTGGGGGCAAAGTCAGGGCTAAGATTAGCAGAGCATATCATATACACAAACTTAAGCCCATATATGCTGCAAGGCACAAGCAGGCAAAATATAAGAATCTCACTCCCGCTAGGAAATATCAGCATAAAAAATAATGACACACTTCCAGTAAAGGCAAGCAAGCAGCTTAGCACTTTAGCAAGGAAGAAATGCCCAAAATAGCGATAAAGAAGCGAATCTTGCTTATAGTAAGCTTTGATAGTGGCTTGTTTTTTGATTTTTAAAATATCATAGGTATAGAGCCAAAGCACCCCATAGAGTGCAAAGAAAGCAAAATATAATAAAAAACTCAAATGTGGATAAAAGCCTATAGAGATAATACTAAGAATGCTAGCAATAAACAAAAAAGGAGGGAAAAATACTTTCATTATGGGAGATTCTAGTAAGATTTAGCCTCCTTCATAATGGAGGCTAATGCGTTATTGTGTAATCGCAGTAAGAGAGATTTCTACACGGCGGTTTTTCGCCCTACCCTCTGCAGTTGTATTAGAAGCAATAGGATTGCTTGAGCCAAGCCCTTCAATCACAAAACGTTCAGATTTAACCTTTTGATTTTTAAGGTAAGTAGCTACCGTGTTGGCTCGTTGTTGAGAAAGGCTAAGATTGGTTTTATCAGAACCTGTGTTATCAGTATAACCTACAACCGTTACAATAGTTTTTTCATAATTATTGAGCACTTTTGCTACAGAATTAAGCACCGCATAAAAATCAGCACTCAAGCTTGCGCTACCGGTTTTAAAGGTAATATCACCGGGCATATTAAGGATAATTTCATTGCCATTTTTAGTAACGCTCACACCTGTGCCTTGGAGCTCTTCGCGGAGTTTTTTATCTTGCACGTCCATATAAGCACCTACCGCACCACCTGCTAATGCACCAACACCCGCACCAATAGCAGCACCTTTGGCTCTGTCTTTTTTATTGACCAATGCGCCAACGCCTGCACCTACTGCCGCTGTACCAAGCGCACCAATAGCAGTTTTACTAATTTGTGATTCTCCTGTGTAAGGGTTTGTTGTACAAGCTGCCATAAGGAGCGCACCACAAACTACGAGAGAAATACGTTGAAGTTTTACCATACCAAATCCTTTAAAGTTGAAATTTAAAGCCCGCATTGTATATGAAAAGAAATTGTTTTTAGCTTAATATTATTGATTTATGCTTTATTCTCTATCAAATAAACTTTTGAAATAAGCTTTTGCAACATTCATATAAGGCTTTTTTACGATGAGATATAGCATTTTTAGCACTTGGCTCAAACTCTGCTAAAGTCTTTCTAAGCGGATTATTTTCATTAGGAATAAAAATCGGGTCATAGCCAAAGCCCTTTTCACCCCTTGCTTCATCAATCACTTCACCATGTAATATACCCTCAAAATGTTCGATTTGGCATTGCTTTAGAGGTGGTAAAGGTAGATGTTGCACCACGATAAGGGCAATATGAGCTATAAAAAACGCCGGAGTTGGCATATTGGGTGAAATGTGCTTCATCTGCTCTATCAAGCATTGTAAATTTTGTTTATCGGTGCTGTTTTGAGCAGTAGAGACAAAATGCTTATAGTGTGCATATCGCGCACTATATATGCCCGGCTCTCCATTGAGAGCCTGAACACATAATCCACTATCTTCAGCAAGTAAGGCAATGGGGGCTTGCAGCAAAGTGTGAGGTTGTTGTGAATATCTCTTATAGAGGGCTTGATAAATAGCTTGAAGCTTTAAAACAGCATTTTCTCTAAAATCTTTGCCATGCTCATAGATATGAAAAGATTCTATAAAATCATTGTAGGCATATACTTTTGTGCCCTTACCCTCCTTACCTTCCAGCATGGATTGAAATTCTTGGATTTTATGTTTATTACCTGTGGCAAGTATGATAGTCATTGCATTCCTTTTTAAAGAGATTTTATAGTGTTATGGGCTTAATGCCAAAATCTAGGTGGGGGTAATTTATGTGTAATTCTTGTAAAAACCCCGAGTGTTTGTATGCGGATTCTATAACGTGCTGCCCTCATTTTTAGCCTCCTTAGATCCTTTGGTAGGAGTGAAAGGAGCATTTCATATGATTCTCCACTTTGCAGTAGGGACCTTGTGTGCGCACTAAAAAAGCTCTTATATGGCTTAAAATAAAGGTGATTAAGCTTGCAAAGCTGCAAGGTATCGCTTAAAATGCCATCTGATATATCCATACCGCCTTTCAAAAAAGGCGCGCATTCGCGTATAAACTTTGCCCTAATGCTTGGGGCTAAAAACCGCCCACTTGCCCGTAGTTTCCCCTTATTTGCAGGAGCTAGTAGCATTTTTAGCACTTTATAGCTACGAGTGATAGTATATTTAGGATATGTATCACAAGTGTAGCATAGCAAGCTATTTGTTGGAATCTTGTCGCGATAAAGTGTGTGTTTATGGGGCTTAGCAAAAAGTGTAATATGAATTTGCAGCGATGATGACTTTATCGTATCTCCACCGATGAGATGTATTTTATAAGCACGGCAGAAGTCCCCAATTGCTTGTGTAAAAGCTGCAATATCACCCTTAAGCCAATATTTGGGCAAGCCAATACTTAGAGTGGCATATAGAGGCGTGGCATTCATAGCGATAATATCAGAATAATTCACTAAAAATGCCTTTGTAGCCAGCTCGTATGGACTAAACCAATCTTTTAAAAAATGCACCCCCTCACAAAAGCTATCCATACCTACAACAAGGGATTTAAGGTTTGCTGATTTGATGTGGGCTATATGCGTGTGCTTTGGCGGAGAATCTTGCATATCTATAATGCAGCAATCATCGCCAATACCCTTTGTAACTTGCTGCTTTTTAAGACAAGAGAGGAAAAACGATTCTCTATCAAAATGTTGCACTTCTTGCCTTTAGCCTTGCATTTTTAAGCTTAAATCAATCCACTGGGCTTGGTGTATAAGCGCGCCTATGCTTATGGCATTCACACCACTTAGAGCGTATTCTCTTATATTTTGGAGGGTAATATTCCCACTGGCTTCTAGGATAATATGAGGTGCATAAGCATTACGATACTTCACTACTTCTTTTATCTCACAAACGCTCATATTATCGCACATAATCGCATTAGCTCCCGCTTTCATTGCCTTTTTGGCAGATTCAAAACTCTCGCACTCTACTTCAATAGGGCACATAAATGGCAATCTCTCTCTAGCAGTGCTAATTATGCCCTCTAAATCATCTACGTAGGCTAAATGTGTATCTTTTAGCATAAGCATACTATCAAGTCCAAAGCGATGATTAGAGCCTCCGCCATTACGAATGGAGTATTTCTCAAGTTCGCGCAAAAGTGGGCGAGTTTTACGTGTATCAAGGAGCTTAATGGGTATATCTTTTATCGCTTGGACATAGCTATGCGTGAGTGTGGCTATACCGCTACTATGGGCTAAAATATTTAATAGCACGCGCTCACATTGGAGAATCTTAATATAATCGCCCTCTATATGGCATAAATGCGCCCCTTTAGCAAAAGCTACTCCGTCTGTGTATGGGGAGCTATATTGAAGTGCGAAATATTCCATTAATGCCTTGAGATACACTTCTCCTGAGAAGATTCCATCTTGCTTGGCTACAATATATGCCTTAACGTGCTGGGTTTTAGCACAAAGCGCATACATATCTCCCCTGCCCAAATCCTCACAAATAGCCTGCGTGATAAAAGATACAATAGAATGTTCGCTCATAACTTGCCTTTGATAATAAGCTAGGTAAATAAATGTGGAAAAAGAGTGATAATAGCATAAAAACGCAACACTCCCCCAAACCTCTAAAGCCTTAGGAGTGCTGCAATGGAGTTATTTGCGGGCGTGAAGCTCATTAATATAGAATTTTGCAGATTCAAAGCCCTCTTTAAGCGCCCATTCATACGCAGATGATACAAATGCCCAGTTGATGTGCTTCCAAAAGCCCTCTAAATATGCAGGGCGAGCATTTCTATGGTCTATATAATATGCGTGTTCCCATACATCTACCACTAAAAGTGGCACTTTAGCTTCACTTAAAGGTGTAGCAGCATTGCTTGTTTGGACAATTTCAAGCTTTTTGCTTTTAGGGTTATACACAAGCCAATTCCAGCCTGAGCCAAAAAGCGTGGTGCTTGAAGAAAGGAATGCTTCCTTAAAAGATTCTAATGAGCCAAATTCAGCATTAATTGCAGCACTTAGCTCTGCGCTTAATTGACTTGCCTTAGGGCTTATGCAATCCCAATAAAAATCGTGATTATATACTTGTGCGGCGTTGTTGAAAAGCCCTCCGCTTGCTTGAGTGATAATATCAGCAAGTGTTGCATTCTCAAACTCCGTGTTTTTAATGAGATTATTGAGATTATTGACATAAGTTTGATGATGTTTGCCATAGTGATATGAAAATGTCTCTTCACTTATAAAGCTCCCAAACTCATTTGTGCCATAAGGCAATTTGCGTAATTCAAACATTGACTTCTCCTTATTCCTTAAATGTTGTTTTGAAATGTTGCTTTTGAAGTTAGAAATCACTTATCTACTTTGAGGTATAGGAGGCTAAAGTTAAGTTTTTCTTAATCAAAAGTGGAAACATTATAAGTGATATTTTTTAATGTTTATTCCTAATTTAGTTAATAACTTGATAAAAGGTATCTGAAGCAATTTGGCATTGCCTTAAGATACCACTATCAATGAGGCTATCAAGCATAGCTAATGTTTCTTGGCTAAACATATTTTGAGCGTCTTTTATGCTGAGGGGTCTGCGTTTAAGGAGATTGATAAGCTGCTCTTGGGTGTAAGTTTTTAGGGCGTTTTGTCCTTTATGGGCAATGCGTTTAGGGCAATTCACTTCCAAATGTGGATAGGCATAAAAGCATTGGGCGAGCTTATGGAGCTCCTCATCACTTATAGCCTCTACCTTATACGCCGGCGGGCGGTCGATACTGCCTAAATCTACGCGCGTTAAAGGCAGTGTGGATAAAAAGGCGGCAATTTGCTCTGCTTGGCTTAGGGTATCGTTAATACCTTTGACAAATAGCACTTCAGCGACAATCTCACCCTTAAAGCTTTTGGCAAAGTATGCTATACCTGCTTTAATTTGCTCTAGTGAGAGGCTTGCATGAGGGCGATCGATACGTCTAAAGGCTCTCTCTTCTAAGCTATCACATGAGAATTTCACAATATCAAGCTTTGCAAGAGCACGGCGTACCTCTTCTTTCCACAGCAAAGAACCATTGGTTAAAAGGAGTAGTTTTATAGAATCTGGCAATATATCCTTAATAGCGCTAATTAACTCCTCTAAATGCGGATATAAGGTAGGTTCGCCATTTGCTGTAAGGGTGAGTACATCGATTTTATGAATATAGAGTGCCTCTTTTATCGCTTGTAAAACTTCTGCGGGAGCAATGACCTTTTGCATAGAATCTACACTTTTACCCCTTTGTAGCTCGCAATACACGCAGTCAAAATTACATTGTTTCTGTGCGGGAGAGAGATCTACGCCAAGAGATTTGCCAAATCTCCGTGAATGTATGGGACCAAAGATAATTTCCATAACTTTCCTTTAAAGCACTTAGCTTGTGTCAATACGCCAATATGCCCTTAAACTCTTGCTTTAGGGCATATAAAATTCATATAAAATTGATATAAAACCAAAAGTCAAAAAGTATAGCATATTTTGCAAGATAGGCGTAAAACTTAACTTTTTACGATACAATCAGGGCTTATTCTAACTTAATTCTTATTCCTAAATATCTCTTTATCTTGGGTGTTTTGCGGGGGTGTTTTGTGCATATTTTCCTTAAGTATTTCTTTAAATTTTGTCTTTTTTTGCTCTTTCTCTGCTTGTTTTCCTCATGTGGTACTTTAGAGCAGAATTCACGCATTAATATAGCTGATGACCCAAGTGAGGCGATGAGACATATCGCAGGGAATCAACTCCGCGTAAATAGCAATGAGCAAAAGACACTCTCACGTAACACAAAAGAAGTCAAAAGACAATATGCCAAAATCACCCAGACGCTTAGTGGCAATGTAGCAAAGCTTTGGGCGGATACAGATGTAACCCTGCCGAGTGTGCAAACCTATGTGAAATACTCTAATCAATACAAGATAAAAGCAAGTATTGACTTTGCTATAGGAGCAATACGGATTGAAAGTATTGATGGTGTGGAGAGTTTAGAAAAAGCCATTATTAATACCCTGCTTATGCCAGAAAACCCAGCTAATGTGGATTTATACTCAAGTGATGATTTTGAGCTTAAAGGCACGCCATTTCTTGCAGGGCTTATTAAGGATAACCAAGGGCAAGATATTCTCACACAATGGCGCGCTAAAGCGTATGCAAAATACCTAATAGCCAATCAACTCAAAACACGCAAAAGTAGTAATGGCAAGGAAGTATCATATGTGGAGCTTCAAATGGTCGGAGACTATCAAAGCAAGAGTGAGCATAAATATGAAGAAATCGTGCGTAAATATGCCCATAAATACAATATCTCCCCTGCACTTGTGCTAGGCATTATCCAAACAGAATCAAACTTCAACCCCTATGCGGTAAGTGGTGCTCCAGCTTATGGGCTTATGCAGCTTGTACCGAGCACAGCAGGGGCTGATGCCTATGAGCTTATCAATGGTAAAAAGGGTATGCCCACAAAAGAAATGCTTTTTGACCCTGAGACAAATATCCACTATGGTGTGGCGTATTTAAGCATTCTTTTTAATCGTTACTTGCCTGATATTAAAGACAAGCAAAGCCAAGAATATTGCGTTATCACCGCATATAATGCAGGGGCAGGCAGTGTGCTAAGGACATTCCATAATGATAAAGCCCAAGCCTTTATGCGCATTAATGCCCTCTCATCTGCAAAGGTATATGACACACTTCGCACTAAGCTCCCCTCTGATGAGGGCAGACGCTACCTCCTTAAAGTTAGCACATTTAAAAAGAATTATGAGCACATTAAGTAATGAGATTGGTTGAATTTTATTCTGATGAACGCACATGTAGCTATATTGATTCTAAAAAGAGCATTTTTCGCTATTTTCATATCCAAAATGTAACCCCTAACTTTTATCATGGCTTATTAGAGCGAGGTTGGAGGCGATTTGGGAATTACTTTTTCACCCCTATGTGCAGAGGCTGCACAGATTGTATTTCTATACGCACACTCATTGATGACTTTACTTTAAGCAAAAACCAAAAGAGAGTGCTAAAAAAGTCTGCAAACATCGATATATACATACAAAAGCCCACTATTTCACAAGCACATATAGAGCTTTATAACCGCTATCATAAAGTTATGCAAAGTAAAAAAGGCTGGGAATACGCACCCATTAATGCAGAATCATATATGGATATGTTTGTCGCTGGACATCAAGACTTTGGCTATGAGCTCTTGTATTTTATGGATTCCCAACTGATTGGCGTGGGGCTTGTCGATGCGCTTTTTGATAGCATTACTGCTGTGTATTTTTATTATGACCATAGCTATGCCTCTTATAGTCTAGGCACACTAAATATCTTAAAGCAAATTCAAATTGGTAAAGAAAATGGCTTAAAATTTTTCTACCCCGGCTACTGGATAAAAGATCATTATTGCATGGGCTACAAGGAGCGATTTACCCCCTTTGAAGTGCTTAAAAATATTCCCGATGTGTTTGAAGCCCCCATTTGGGAGATGTATGAGCATAAATAACTACAACTTTAAATAGTTAAAGACTGCAAGGAGAAAGGGCAATATTTTTAGGACACTAAATTACACTATAATGCTAGAAGTAAAAGGAGAGGTGATGTATCCATTAGATATTTTAGAAGAAGAGCTTAAAAATAAAATTGCGCAAGAGTATTTTAAAGACTTTGACACCACGCGCATTTTGGGCAAGATTGATTTTTGTGTGTCATTTGATGTAAGAAGTCTTTTTCAGAGTATTCATTTTCTTTGGGCAGAGGCAAAGAAAGGCAGCAAGAGCGATATTATAGAATCTTTTGTGCAGCTTATTCTCACTATCGGCAAAGAGCGCACTTTTGAATCCGAGCTTCCCCCGCTTTTCTTAGGTGCATTTGATGCTTTAAAATTCGCCTTTATCCCCTATGATGAGATAGCCCGCATCTTTAGCCAAAATGACTTTAATTGGAATGTTACGCCAAGTAACTATGAGAGCAAGGAGTTTAAGCAGCTTTATAACACGACCAAAGAGCTATTAGAATCTCAAAAGTTACAATTTGATTTTGCACAAGATTCTAAAGAACTCAAAGCTTTCATCAAGGCAAATTTTAGCTTAGATAACGAGCATTTGCACAAAATCCAAATCAGCAAAAATAACTTTATGGTGATTTACCAAAAATGGCTTACAAGCGTCAAAGATTCTATTAGCATTGATTGGAATCTCGCTAAAGACGCGGGGATTTTGGATTCTGATTTTTATTTGGCGGATTTATTAAGCGAAGAAAATCAAAGCCTAATCGACAAACTCTTTGTCGTGCTGCAAAAAACGTATTATGAATTCAATAAAACCATTACTTTTATGCGCACAGAGCAAAAAGACACCGCAAGCTTTAAAGATAACCAAAAAGCGCATAAAAGCTTTTGGAATCTTTATGAGCGCCCACCCAAAAAGGAATATTGGGACTACATCATAGAGCGGCGCGATTTGCTCGTGCCTAGCGATATACGAGAGCGCAAAGGCGCATTTTTCACTCCGCAAAGATGGGTGCAAAAGGCGCAAGATTACCTCGCTAAAGCCTTAGGGGAGGATTGGCAGAGTGAATACATTATATGGGATTGTGCTGCAGGCACGGGCAATCTCCTTGCTAACCTCACCGAATCGCGCAATCTCTATGCCTCCACGCTCGATAAAAGCGATGTAGAGATTATCAAAGAGCTAGCCCATAACAAACGCCTTGCCCTCTTTGAAAACCATATCTTTCAATTTGATTTTTTAAATGACATCTTGCTTGATAAACCCTGCGAAAAGCACGCAAATAGCGCAAATAGCACGGGGGGGGGGGATAGAAGGGGATTGTAAGGAGTGCCAAAAATCCAAAATTCCAAAAAAATTGCAAGAAATTCTTAAAAATGATAAAAAACGAGAAAAATTATTGATTTTTATCAACCCCCCGTACGCAGAAGCAAGTAACAGAAAAACACCATCGGGAACAGGTGAAAATAAGACTCAAGTTTCTACTGATACAAAAATATATCATCAATACTCCAATATCTATGGAACAGCGACACGAGAACTTTTTGCGCAGTTTTTTATACGCATCTATAATGAAATTCCACACTGCATGCTTGCAAGTTTTAGCACACTTAAATATATTAATGCACAATATTATGATAAATTTAGAAAAAACTTTCAAGCAAAGTTTTTGCGCGGCTTTGCTTGTCCTTCTGATACCTTTGATAATGTCAGCGGACAATTCCCGATAGGATTTTTGATATGGGACACAAAAATTAAAAAGCCCATTAAAAGGCTATCTTTAGATATTTTCAATGATAAAAATGAATATTTGTTTAAAAAGAGATTCTTTGCCCATAATACAAATTCATACATTATTGATTGGCTTCGTCAATTCTATGATAAAAAGGGGAATAAATTAACCTTTTTAAGGATGCAGGGGACTGATTTTTCTAATAATCGTGGTGTATTTTTTGCCAACAAACTATCAGATAATGATTACAAAAAACATCTTTTCACCATATTAACACAAAATAATCTAATCCCATTTGCCATCTATTTTGCTGTGCGCCACGCAATCCCAGCGAGTTGGCTTAATGACCGCGACCAATTTTTGTATCCTAATGATTTATGGCAGCAAGATTCTAACTTTCAAAACGATTGTTTGGCATTTATGCTTTTTCATTCACAAAATAAAATCAGAAGCCAAGAGGGAGATAATCACTTTATCCCATTTAGCGAATCTGAAGTGGGAATAACAAAAGAACCCTTTAGCTCGCATTTTATGTATGAGTTTATTAATGGGCAAATGAAGCAAGATACTAACTATAATGATAATGCTTTACTTGATACGCAAGGCAGTAAAGATAATAGCAAAGAGGTTAATAAAGGGCAGCTTAGAATTAAAAATGAATCCTTTTATACAATAAGAATCCCTACAAAGCCCTTGAGCTTTAGTAATGAGGCAAGGGCGGTATTTAGCGCAGGGAGAGAGCTGTGGAGGTATTATCACAGCCAAGACTTTAATGACCCAGCTAAGCCCTATAGTGTTAATGCAAGCCTTTATGATATAAAGGCATATTTTCAAGGATATAACGATAAAGGCAGAATGAACCCACCCCAAAAGGCACAAGATGAGCATTATAAGAAACTCATAGGAGAGCTTAATGCCGCATTAAGTGAGCTTGCTAAGGAAATAGAGCCAAAGATTTATGAATATGGCTTTTTGCTCCAATGACAGATTCTAATGGGGGTTTAAAATGACAATAAATCTAACAAATCTAACCCACAAGACAAAATGACCTCATAAAGAAAATTATTTTGTCATATTTTGCGGGGCTTTATCCCCAAAGTCTCTATTAATAATTATAGAATGCCTATAATCGCTATTCATAATCCAATATTTTCTGCCTTCCCAAAAAAACACTTTGTAATAATTTGAAAAGGAATATTCTATTCTATCATATTCATAAAATATCAAGCTATATAACTCATAGTAAAGCTCTTGCTTGCAATTTTTATTTTTGACTAAATATTGGTGAAGAGGTAACCACGATGATGGTTTGCTGGTAATCCATTTTAACTCCAGCACATCATTCATAATCTCTTCCTTGCTCCTCTGCCTTTTCATTGGCATTTGATAGTCAATTCGAGCTTCACCAATATTACTTCTCAAATCATTTACAATTTCTAAGAACAAGTCTTCTTCAAACTCTCGCTTAAAAGTAAGCATTTCGTATATTATTTTATTATTTAAATTTAAATAATTGTGGTTTTTCAACACATCTTTCATCTTGGCACTTGTCATTTTCATCTCCATATCTTAACCCTCCCGCACTGCTGCATTAAAGCTAAATATAAATGCAATTCTCTAACCTAGCCCAAGTTATATGGAATTAAAGGTTTTATATTTATGCTTTAAGCAAGGCTTTTTGACTCATTTTGGTTTATGATTTTTAAATTTACAATAATATCCAATTTTATATATTTCATTGTCCGAGCTTGTTTTGCCTTTTGCTGTAATTTTGCAGTCTGTGCATACACCGCCACAATATGAAAACAACTGCGAAACTTTTCTCTTGAGTTTGAGTGCTCCAAATAATTCAAAGTCTCCGGTTTGTGAATTTGGTTTGTACTCTATATTTTCTATAACAAACCCAGCTTCATTGCCCTTGCGTATCATCACTTTCACGGGTGTAGATTTTTCAACCCCATATACTTCTTGTATGGTCTTATCTATATTTCTTTTACAAAAATCTACATCTTCTTCTATAGTATCACATCTTGCATATTTTTGACCATTGTGGGTAATTGTTTTGGGTGCTTTTGGCTCCTCATCTACTCGAATATACTCCTGCTCTTTAATTATATTTTTACTCATTATAAAGCCTCCTGCTTATTTATGTATAGGGAAAGATACTATTTATTTTTTATTGCTTTGTCAAGGCTTGTGTAAGTTATTTGCTGGCTTTGGGTTTAATAATATAGATTCTGAGCTGGGAGTTTAGAATGACAAAATAATTTGCCTTGCAAAAGGGTTAAGCTTACTCTATAGGGACATAAAGTTTGTCACCTCTTGCAGGCGGGCGTGATGGCTACTAAAGAATCTCTGTTAGCTTTCTAGTGGCTCAAGTAGAGATTCTTCGGGCACAAAGCCCAAAGGCATGATAAACTAACAGAGTCGCTGGTGATTTATAAAGCAATTCCTACCCACCAACAACAAAACATCGCAATTAGGCTATAATGTATTAAAGATAAGGAGAGCAAATGATTTCAATAAACAATATAGATTTTAAACTCATTTTAGATAGCCCTTTTGCATTAGTGGATCTAGCCCAGATTCCGAGCCTACTCAAGCAAACTCAAAATACCGCAATGACGAGATTGGCAACTTCTCAATGCGTCCAAGCAAAGCTTCAATGATACACGCTTTAACACCCCACAAGCCTATGCTACAAGGCATTTATGCTATCTCTGATGAAATTCTCACTCCTTATGAGCTCCTCCCCCAATATTTAGAATCTGCCCTTAAGGGCGGAGTTAGAATATTCCAATTGCGTGATAAAACTCATAGTGATGAGTGGCTTTACCCCATAGCAAAAGCCCTTATGAAGCTATGTGAGGCATATAGCGCACTCTTTGTGATAAATGATAGGCTCTCTCTTGCCATAAAGCTTAACGCCCCTGCCTTGCATTTGGGCAAAGATGATATGAGTATTATCCAAGCTAGAGAGCGATTTAGCGGGATTTTAGGTGCTTCAAGTTATGGGGATTTACAAAGAGCGCAAGAGCTAGAATCTTTAGGGGTGGATTATGTGGCTTTTGGGGCATTTTTCCCCTCTCCTACAAAGCCCCATGCCGCACAAATTCCCTTAGAGATACTCCCTCAAGCTAAAAAAACACTCAAGATTCCACTCTGCGCTATCGGGGGCATTAGCACTCAAAATATTCATTTGCTAAAAAATGCTGATATGTGCGCAGTGATAAGCACTTTATGGCAAAGTAAAAAAGAAAATGCTCAATCGCAGATTCAAGCAATATATGAGAATGCTAAGGCATTGTGCCATAAATTCTCTCAAGCTTACGATTAGTGAGCCTTAAGTTTATTTATTTTAGAATGCTCACAAAAAGAGAAAGGATTTTATGAAGAATATTGTTATTAGCCTATACATTGTGCTTTATTTATTTTTTACTGCTTGCAGTGAGCAGCCATCCATTTCAAGTTCTCAAACCTCTCATTTTCCATGCGACAATAAAGAAAATTGCCTAAAAAGTATCGAGCAACTTGAGGCACAAAATGATATTGCTAGGCTTACACACTTTCTCGGCAAGGCTTGTCAATATGGCGATGGAAATTCATGCTACAAACTGGCTTCCAATATTGTTAAAGCTAAAAACGATGAAGAAATACCGAAAATTTTAGAATTAGTAGAAAAAGCATGTGATTTAGAGCATAATCCTGGCTGTATGGTTTTGGGAGATTTATATATTGAAGGTGAGAGTTTAAAGCAAGATATTTTAAAAGCAAGAGGATTTTATAGCAAAGCATGTGACTTAGGAAATAAAGAGGGTTGCCATAAAAAAATGGAAATTGATTGCGAAGGTGAGAATACTACTATAGGTAGCGTTGCTTGTGTATTTCTCGCTGATTATGCTATAGATATTGGAGATTTTGTAAAAGCAGCACAATATTATATGAAAGCCTGCTATTTAAGCTCTTTTACTTGTTCTGGTTTGGCTGCATTATATAAAGTCGGAATAGGAGTCAAACAAGATTTGCAAAAAGCTTTAGAGTTATATACTAAAGCTTGCGATGCAGAAAATGCTAATTCTTGTTTAATGGTTGGATTTGCATATGGTAGAGATTTTCATGAATTTGGTATTAAACAAAATACAACAAAAGCAAAAGGGCTTTATGCCAAGGCTTGTGATTTAGACAATGCCGATGCTTGCATGTTATTAGGGAGCATAATGGATGATGAAAAACAATATGCAAAGTCTGTAAAATTCTATACTAAAGGATGCTATTTGGACAAACCTTCTTATTCGGCTTGTGGTTTTTTAGCAAGTATGTATCAATATGGTGTGGGAGTTAAACAAGATTTCTTTAGGGCTGTAGAACTTTTTAATAAATCTTGTAGTGGAGGGGTATCTGTAGCTTGTGAAATGCTGGGAAACTTATATATTGAAGGTAAGGGAGTAAGGCAAGATTTATACAAGGCAAAACAACTTTATGGTAGGGCTTGTGATTTAGGGGAGCAACTAGGCTGTGATAAGTATAAAATTTTAAATGAAAATTTCTAACCTAACCTATGCTACCATTCCTCCCCAATGCCTAGCATAATACATTTATCAAATCGTGGCAAGACACAATACGCAAAAATTTCTTTCCCTATGCCTAAAGATTCTATATCACTCAAATAGCGTCCATCAAAGCTAAGGTAAAAGATATGTTCATCATTTGGCGTGCTTTTTGCGCCTATGCCTACCCCTCCTAAATGGCTATATTTAATAAATTCTGCGACATAAGCTTGCACCAAGACCAAAAACCCACGCATAGAATCTTTCTCACTTTTGCTAAGGTTATGATAAATGCTATATTCAATAATGGGGCGTGAGGAATACAGCGGGTAGTTTTTTTGTGCTGATTGCTCTCTTACTACCCTTACATAATCTCTAAGCATCGGGGCATTTCGCTCTAAATAATAACTCTCATCTTTTGGGAATCTAAAGGGATTAGGTGGCTCGTTAAAAGCTGCGTTTCCATCTGCACAAAGATAAGACACAACAGCCATTGTCAGGTAGCCTAAAGCCCGCATAGATTCTATAAATCTCTCTTCATAAGGCTTTCAAAGCTTTCAAAATACATCTCGCTCATCTCTTCTAGGGAAAGATTTATCTCATCAACACAAAAATGCTCTCCCCCCACACAGCCAATTTCACTTAAAGGCACTTTATGCTTCTTTGCCTTTTGCTTGAGGGTGCTTAGGTTCTCTCCTGCAATTTCAAGGACTACACAACTTTGGGATGGTGCAAAAAGCACGGGGGATGGCAAACTCGTATGCACATTACAGCCCATTGCCTTGCACTCGCCATTACTAAGAGCCATTTTTGCCAAAGTCAGTGCTAAACCGCCCTGCCCTATATCTTTTGCCGCGATAATAAGACGCTCTTGCGTTGCTTCTAGAAGGAGATTCCATAATGCCAACTCTCTCTCTAAATCTATATGAGGTATAACACCATAAATACGTCCCTCTAGGAGCTTTTGAGCTAAGCTCCCGCCAAATTCTGCCTTAATCTCGCCTAATAAAATAAGTGTATTGCCCTGTGTTTGGAATGAAGAGGGAATAGCCATTGCCACATCATCTATAACCCCCACACTTACAATGCTAGGCGTAGGGTAAATATCCACACTATCGCTTTGATTATGCAGTGAGACATTGCCGCTTACAATGGGGGTATTAAGGAACTTACATGCCTCTTTAATCCCCTCACATACTTGCTCAAAGCTCCACATCACTTCCGGATTATTGGGTGAGCCAAAATTTAGGCAATCACTCATAGCTAGGGGCTTTGCCCCATTTATCACACAATTTCGCCCCGCAGTGGCTACTGCTATCTTTGCACCCTCTTTTGGATTCAGATAACAATAACGCATATTGCAATTTACACTCATAGCCAACCCCATATCTGTGCCTTTAATGCGTATCATACTCGCATCGCCACTTCCTGCTGGTGTAATGGTATTACTTTGCACACTGCTATCAAACTGCGTATAAACCCACTTTTTATTGGCTATCTCCACACTACCAAGGAGTGTAAGAAATATCTCTTGTGTGCTTAAATGTGTCTCTAATCTCTCTGCTTTATGAGTTTGAGGAGGCTTAGGACGCAGGGGCATATCAAGCATAGGGGCATTCTCACTTAGCTCCGCTATGGGGATATGGGCGCATTTCTCTCCATACCAATAGAGCTCCATAATACCGCTTTTTGTAACCTCTCCGATAATGGCTACATCAAGCTCCCATTTTTCAAAAATGGCTAAAACTTGTGCTTCACAGCCCTTTTTCGCGCAAATAAGCATACGCTCTTGAGATTCACTCAACATAAGCTCATAAGGATTCATACCCTCTTCACGCATAGGGACCTTATCAAGATGAAGTATCATACCACTTTGGCTTCTCCCTGCCATTTCAAAGCTAGAGCTTGTAAGCCCCGCTGCACCCATATCTTGAATCCCTACAATCAATCCCTCCTTAAAAAGCTCCATACACGCCTCAAGCAAAAGCTTCTGGGCAAATGGATCTCCCACCTGCACAGCTGATTTCATAGCCTTTGAGTGAGAGCTAAAGCTATCAGAGCTCATCACCGCTCCACCCAAGCCATCTCGCCCTGTCTTGCTCCCTACATAAATCACGGGATTACCTATACCCTCCGCTTTTGCATAAAAAATTTCATTCTTTTTGGCTAAGCCCAAACAAAAGGCATTGACTAAAATATTGCCATTGTAGCAAGATTCAAAGCTCATCTCTCCCCCAATGGTAGGCACTCCCATGCAGTTTCCATAGCTCCCTATGCCCTCCACTACTCCACGTAATAAATAGCGATGTTTCCTGCCAAGCTCGCCCTCATCATTCACATTGCCAAATCGTATAGAATTTAGGCTTGCTACAGGGCGCGCACCCATAGTGAAAATATCGCGCATAATGCCTCCAACGCCCGTAGCTGCCCCGGCATGAGGCTCAATAAAGCTTGGGTGATTGTGAGATTCTATCTTAAAGACGGCACAGAGATTATGCCCAATATCTACAACCCCTGCATTCTCACCCGGTCCTTGCACTACCCAAGGGGCTTTTGTAGGGAATCCTTTCAAATACTTTTTGCTTGATTTATAGCTGCAATGCTCGCTCCACATCGCTGAAAAAATACCTAGCTCTATGAGATTTGGAGCACGATTAAGAATCTTTACAATCTCATCATAATCTGTGCTTGATAGCTTATGGGCTTTGATTGCTTGATCAGATTTGCCCACTTCCTTAAGAAGTTCTGTGATATTTGCTGCCATTTTCACCTCAATTTTTATGGAGATAGAAATACATAAATTTATGGAATCATCTTTTGCATAAGGGCGGATTCTATCACAAGTTACTTTTTTTTTGCTTTATCAAACAGATAAGCCCAAAGCTTGCGTATTTAAGTTTGGGATAAACTTTGATTAATTAAAATGCACATTCACTAACTCAACATAAACTCCTCGGAAAAGGCGCAAAATGAAGTATATTAAGTTTTTCAAAGAACTCAATAATAAAGACGTCCCCATAGTGGGTGGTAAAAATGCAAGCATTGGTGAGATGTTTCAAGAGCTTGTTAATGAGGGTATTAAGGTCCCTAATGGCTTTGCAATCACAAGCGATGCGTATTGGTATCTTTTAGATTCCGGAGGTATTAGAGAGAAAATTATTGAGTTGCTTGATGGCGTTGATGTAACTGAAATTGATGTTTTAAAAACCCGCTCAAAAAAAATCCGCGAATTGATTTTTGGCACACCTTTTCCTGCAGATTTACGAGAAGAGATTTTTAAGGCTTATGAGATATTGAGTGCAGAATATGGCATGAAAGATGCCGATGTCGCCGTACGTAGCTCCGCAACGGCTGAAGACTTGCCCGATGCAAGCTTTGCGGGGCAGCAAGATACATATTTAAGTATCAAAGGTAAAACAGAGCTTATACATTATGTGAAGTCATGCCTTGCTTCACTCTTTACTGATAGAGCGGTAAGCTATCGCGCTTCAAGGGGCTTTGACCACTTTAAGGTAGCACTCTCTGTAGGCGTGCAAAAAATGGTGCGCGCAGATAAAGGCAGTGCGGGAGTGATGTTTAGCATTGATACCGAAACAGGCTTTAAAGACGCTGTGTTTATCACCTCAAGCTGGGGTTTAGGAGAAAATGTCGTAGGTGGAACGGTTAATCCCGATGAGTTTTATGTATTTAAGCCCACGCTTAAAGAGGGCAAACGTCCTATCATCAAACGTCAATTAGGACATAAACATCAAAAAATGGTCTATGCCCCACGTGGAAGCGAACACCCCACAAAAAATATCAAAACCACTCAACGCGAGATGAAAAGCTTTTCAATCACTGATGCGGATATTTTGACATTAGCACGTTATGCTATAAAGATTGAAGAGCATTACACAAAAGAGGCGGGAGAATACCGCCCTATGGATATGGAATGGGCAAAAGATGGGGATAGTGGAGAGATTTTTATCGTTCAAGCGCGCCCAGAAACCGTGCAAAGCCAAAAAAGCAAAAAAGGCAATGCCCAAAGATTAGAGAAATTTAAGTTTGTCAATCCTGAGAGTAAAAAAGAGATTATCCTCAAAGGCAAGGCTATAGGCGGTAAAATAGGCTCTGGCAAGGTAAGAATCATTAATGATATTGAGCATATGGATAGCTTTAAAGAAGGAGAAATACTTGTAACAGACAACACTGACCCCGATTGGGAGCCAGCGATGAAAAAGGCGGCTGCGGTTATTACAAATCGCGGGGGGCGCACTTGTCATGCAGCCATTGTTGCTAGAGAAATTGGCGTACCGGCGATAGTTGGGGCTATTGGCGCGACAGATAGACTTTATAGCGGTATGGAAGTTACCGTTTCTTGTGCAGAGGGGGAAGAGGGCTATATTTATGATGGTATCCATGAATATGAGATTGAGAGCATTGAGCTAAGCAATCTAGGGAATCCAAAGACAAAAATCTATATGAATGTAGGGAATCCTGAAAAAGCCTTTAGCTTCTCACAGATACCAAACCACGGTGTAGGGCTAGCGCGTATGGAGCTTATAGTGCTTAATCAAATCAAAGCCCACCCCCTTGCATTACTTGATATTCAAAATGGCAATGCCAAAGGCTTAAAAGAAAAATCAGAGATTGAGAAAATTATGTCAGGCTATGATAGTCCAAAAGATTTCTTTACTAAAAAGATTGCTGAGGGTATTGGTATGATTTGCTCGGCATTCTACCCTAACCCCGTTATCGTGCGCACAAGCGACTTTAAATCAAATGAATATAAAGGTATGCTTGGCGGAGCTCCTTATGAACCACATGAAGAAAACCCTATGCTAGGTTATCGTGGGGCTAGCAGGTATTATTCTGAGCAATATCGCACGGCTTTTGAATGGGAATGCCAAGCCTTGGCTATGGTACGTGATGAAATGGGGCTTAGCAATATGAAAGTGATGATTCCATTCCTGCGCACGCCCGAAGAGGGCAAAAAGGTGCTAGAAATCATGCGCCGCAATGGTTTAGAATCTGGTAAAAATGGCTTAGAGATTTATGTAATGTGTGAATTGCCCGTAAATGTGATTTTGGCAGATGAGTTTTTAAGTATGTTTGATGGATTCTCAATAGGCTCAAATGACCTAACTCAGCTCACTTTGGGTGTAGATAGAGATGGGCAGCTTGTAAGCCATGTCTTTGATGAGCGTAATCCTGCTATGTTTATAATGTTTAAAAAGGCTATTGAAGCTTGCAAGGCGCATAATAAGTATTGTGGTATTTGTGGGCAAGCTCCGAGTGATTATCCGGAAGTAACGGAATTCCTTGTTAAAGAGGGCATTAGCTCTATTTCTCTCAATCCTGATTCTGTAATTGCAACTTGGCAAAAAGTCGTAGAGGTAGAAAAAACGCTAAAATAATTAGATTAAAAATGGGGGAAAATATGCGTAATTTAGATATTGATGAAATAAAAGAAAAAGTACAAAAAGAACATTCACTCACCTTAAATGTGAGCTATCTTTGTGAGGATATTCGGCAATGGTGGGAATCTCACAAAGATACTCCATCGCGCCTACAGCAAACACTTTTTTTAAATTTTCTTCTATCAAAATTAAGTAGGAGTGACCTAAATCAAATTGCAAAATTCAGTCTTGCAAGCCCCATTTATGCCTTTTTTATTAATGGGCTTCCTAAAGATATGGACTTAAGGTGTCATTATATCATACATGAAAGCTTCTCTTTAGTGTTTGGATTATTCGATATTCCTTATCCTTATGAGCACCATAAATGGCTTTTTCTAGGGAAAGAGGCACATTCATTTGCAGAATGGGGCATGGGAGCAGGAGCAATTTCTCTACATTCAGATGATATTTATGAAGATTTAGAAATAGATTATCTATCATTAAGTATTTGTCGTGATTTAACTTCAACACCTACAACCTTTCTCCACCCAAGAGAAATTGTCGCACATCTTAGTAATGAAGAGTTTTTGAGTATGTTTGGGTCGCAAGTACAATTTGTATCTGGCAAAAATGTAAAAACAAGTAAATCTCAAATAAAACCACTTGCATTTTGCAACGCACGAAAAGGTATTGGGTTTAATTTGGATTTTAGAATTGATACAAATGTCGGAGAACGAATGATAGGACTTGATATGACATCTCGAAAGCTCATTGCAAAGATGAGAGAAATCTTACAACAATGCAGCCCAAACACTTTCAGTAATGAGGGTTCTTTTGCTATTTTTACCAATAAAAAAGTATTACATGGAAGATCAAAATTAAATCGGTTAAAAAACATTGAAAAGAAAGTTTTTGATTTGTATTCTGCGCCTCGAGTATTATTAAGGAGTAAAGGTATTGCGAGAGAAGAATTTATGGAGGTAAGTGCATGAAAAAAAACTATTTTATTGATGGCTTAAAAGATTCTTCTATCTTTGGTGTGTCTTTTATATTTTTATACCTCTCTATTGGGGCAAATGGCTATGCCAATGCTTTAAGCGTATTTGAGAGTGTCGCTACTACTTTATTTGTCTTTTCTACGCCCTTGCAGTTTTTACTTGTGCAGAGTTATCAAGATGGCTTTGTGCTTATTCCTCTTATTTTGGCTATGAATGCACGCTTTTTATTGATGAGTGCTACACTTTCCCCCTACCTAAAACATCAAAATATCTTCTACCTCGCATTATCTAGCATTCTTATTTGCCCCTCTGTTTTTAGTGGCTGCATAAGCAAATTTAAAAAAATGAGTGAATACCCCTTTACATATTTTATCGCTCTTGGCTTGCCTATATGGCTTGTATCACTGCTTTGCACAGGCTTAGGTGCAAGTATGGGTGCGGCTCTGAATTCACCGGAATTAAGGGAGATTATCGCTATAGTTTTGCCCTTGCAATTTACAGGTCTTGCAGCAAAGCACTACCCTAATTTTAAAGAAATTGGAAGTTATTTTTGGGGATTTCTATTTGCACCATTTGTAATCACCCTCACGCCTAGCTACTATCTCCTTATTGTGCCTTTTGTAGTGGGCGGCTTAATGCTGCTTTATGATGAGGCACAGAGGGCAAGAGCAAAGGATAAAAGATGAGTATGTTTTGGATTTTACTTATATTTGCTGCTATCACGATCTTTCTATGCAGAATCTTGCCCTTTATCTTTGCTAATCACACCTTGCTTGGGAATACCGATGGAAGATTCTATCGTTTCCTTACCTATAGCACGCAAGCTATGCTTGGGGCTATTGTGTATTCTACTGCGTTTTTTGGGCGTGATATTGTAAGTTTTATAGCTACTTTTGCCTTTATCGATGTGCTTAAGCTCTTACTTTTGGGTTTTGTATTCTTTGCTACACTTTGGACAAACCGCCTCTTAAGTGCATTTCTACTCGCTCTTGTTATTTTTGTAGGATTTGTTTTGTGCTTTTATGAGCCCTGAATCACTAGTCGTACTTTTTGGTGTTTTGAAAAAGATTCTTCGGGGAGACAAGCTAAGGGCTGACAAAATAGTAACCCTATAATTTCTAAAACCATTCATCGCTTAAAAGCCTTAAGCCTAATGAAACAAAGCTCTCTCCTCCGCTAAAGGCATTCCCATAAGTGCCATCAAGTTGGATTTTATCCTGCAAAAGCCAGATTCTAATACCTACTTGAAATTGTGCCCTGCTCCCCCTCTCATAAATACCCTCACCTAAAAGCCAGAATCTTTGAGAGAGCTCCCGCTCAAAGCCTAAGCCTAGATGATAAATATGTGGCTCATTTTCATTCCGCTTGAGTTTGTAACCAACATTTGAATGCACAAGAAAAGTATTTTCTAAAAATGCAAAACTTATGGGCACGTAGATAAAATGCTCATTTTTATATTGAGAATACAAGAAATTATAAGCATTACCCAATGCCACCCCATAGCTAAAGCCCTGCTCCTCAAGGTCATTAAAAATCTTTTTTGCTCCGATGATAAACTGCTGTGTGCGGAACTTTTCACTAGGATTTGTATCAGGTATAAAGGCATTACTCATCATAACACCCATACTTACTTCAGTGTCTAAAAACATATTGCACGCAGGGATTGCATAATACTCAAACATATTCCTATCATATACCCCCCATGTTTCAAGCTGGCATGAATGCCTATCTACCACGCGAGCGTCATCGGTAATCATCGGACGTGCCGCAAAAGCAAAACTTGCATATACAAAGATAAAAATTAAAGCTCTCAAAAATTTTCTCCAAACCAGCTTGCGACATCACTTCGTATCGTTTGCTTTAGCTGAATAGCAGCGATAAAGTCATCTTGCAGTGCTTTTGTTAAAAGGCTTAAAGCACCATTACGAAATTTACTTAAATACGGGTGGTCAATTTGTGCCCAATCGCCTAGAAATACAATTTTACTCCCCTCCCCTATGCGCGTTCCTATAAGCTTGATAGTCGCATTTGAGGCATTCTGCACTTCATCAAAAATCACAAATTTATTCCCTATACTGATCCCTCGCGCATGGGCAATATCAACCACCTCAATTTTATGCTTTTGCAAGAAATATTCTGTCGCATCTTGCTTTTGTATGCCATTGACTTCTCCGCGATATTCAATACGTTTAGCAAGAGATTGCTCTTGAAGTTTATCAATCGTAAAATTTATAGCCCCATAAAGAGGGTACATAAAATACCCCAACTTCTGGCTTTCATCACCTTTACGATAGCCTAGTTCTGCCTCTTTGTCATTGGCTGTAATGGTGTTACGCATATAAATAATGCCATCAACTACTCCATTTTTAAGGAGAGTAATGCCCGCTTGCAGGGCTATGAGTGTTTTACCACTGCCTGTAGCACCAGTAGCGATAGTAAGGTTATTTTGCGGGTGAGTAAGGAGGGCGTAAAGCATTTTTTGCTCTAAATTAATGGGCATAATATAGGGTTGGTGTTTTTTAAGAATCTCATCAAGATTCACTTCCTCAAAGGCATTGCCCACTTTTAAGCCAAAGGTCTTCTTACCCGTTGTATAAAGCGCGCTATCTGTATTATCTACTTCATCAACTTGTATCAAACTCCATTGTGTAAGCTTTTTAAACGCCTGCTCATGGGATAGGGCATTTAAAGGCTTATCTTTATGCCACTCAAAAGATGCCCAAAAGTCGATTTTATCGGGGTTTTCAACCCTATCTCTAAAGAGCGATTGTGCGCTTACGCCTTGAGTTTGTGCGCGGATTTTAAGAGAAATATCATTACTGAGTAAAATAAGATGATAATCTCGCGCTATTTCAATGAGTTTTGAATCATTATAGCTATGCTCTTGATGAGCAATATTATATTTAGGGCGATAAATTAAAGTAAGAGGGATACTTATGTTCCCTGTGCGGAAAAAGAGCGTTTGTATAAAATCATTACATGTTTTGTCATTTTGTGTCTGTATATGCGAAGTAATCTCTGTGCTATCGCTATTTACACAGCGGAAGAACTCCCGCGCAAAAAACCCGGTCTCATTATGTAAATCCTTTTTTTTATCAAGCTCTTCAATGACCACTTCGGAAATAAAAAGTGCATTTTGGGAATCTTGCCATAGATGGAGGATATTTTGGGTATCATCTAAGATGATAGAGGTATCAAGTAGGTAATGTTTGCCGCTCAAATTTAGCTCCCCCTTAAAACGCCTCCATTCACATCATCTACAAATTCCATAGTCTTAATTACAGAATCTATTAAACCTTTCATTTCTTTACTATGGTTGTCATTAGCAGCAATCTTTGCAAATTCATCAAAATCAAGTTTAGGGGCATGTGTTTTTAAATAATCCATAGCGACTTGTTCATTACTTGTAATTAAACCTTGCTTTTTTAGCATAGATGAGAGATTCTCAAATGAAGTCTTATCATTAAAGCCTCCCTCAAGCTCGCCTCCAATTTCACGTGCCTTTTTTAACTCCTCTGAGGGAGAGAATTTATCTTCAATGCGCTTTGTAATATCCATATACTGCAAAGATTGGATACTTCTATCCTCATTATTAATGCTATCTACGCCCTTAGAGCTCTGCTCACTCTCTTTGCTTTGGACATTTTGGGGCTGATTGGGGGCATTATAGATATTAGCAAGCATACCTTGCACGCCACTCATATGATTGATTTTTGTAATATCCATTGAAACCTCCGATTTTTTCTGCTTCTACTGCATACTTTATAAATATGCTAAAGCAAATAATATTCCCCAACCTTAGAAATTCCAGCCTGAATCAGGTTTCTTCTCTTCCTTACTATCTTGTGTATTTTGCCTATCTTGTGCGTTTTGCTGCTCTTTGTTTGCTAACTCTAAAAGCACCTTGTAGGCATTATCAATCTCTCTAATTCGCTCTAAGGAAGTATCACGGAAAGTTTTGTTGATATTTTTGCTATCAAAAATATTTTGCTTTGTGCTTTTGATAAGCTCATTATACATTTGAGTAAGCTCATTTTGGCCAGAGATCTCACTTATGCCAAATACAGCCTTTGCCTGCTCTTGGCTTAGCTCATTTGCTTTAGCATACTCTTGCTCAAATTGCTCAAAAAGAGCATTGAAGTCTTCATTAGCTATCTCAAAGAGTGCGGCAATATCAATAATACAATCTTTCTCACTCTCTTCTAGCACTCCGTCTGCATAAGCAAGCACAAATAAAAACTCCACAACTTTCAATCGCTTTTTATACTCGCCCTTTGTGAGTTGCACATAGCTATCGCATAGCTCTTCAAGTGATATACTCGGGGATTCTTGCTTCATAAGAATGTCTTTTAGCTCTTCTTTGCTAAATTTTGGATTTTTAGATTCTGCTGCCATATCTGCAAGCATTTGAGCAAGAAGCTGCTCTTCAAGGGGGCATACCTTTTTATCACTCCACACAAGATACCCCAGTATCGCCGCCAATACGGAAAACTCATTGGATTTGAGCCTATCAGTTTGTGCCATTTCTTCATAAGGATTCTCAAAATCTATGGGGGCAGTATCTGCGGAATTGCTATAGGGCTGCTGCTGTGTTTGTATAGGGTTTTTAAGGTAGTCCTGCAAGGTATTGTAAAGAAAATATATCACAACCCCAGCAATGAGTAAAAGCACGATTTCCATATTGTGTGTGTCCTTGTGGTGATTTTAGCCCAAATTGTAGCGAATTTTGCTTTAGCGTTTGTTAATACGTTTTTCAAACTCCCTCTTCAAACGTTCCTCCTGCTCTCTGGCATTTTGCCTTAATCGCTTAAGCTCCTCTAAGCGCTCATTTTCAAGTGCGATTTTACGCTCTCTACTATCGCGGATTCTCTGCATATATTCCTCACGTCTTTTAGGGTCTTGATAACGAATGGGCTTCATAAACAACACCCCTAAAATAACGAGAAAAAACACCAACGCCATAGCGGGGTCTTCACCGCCAAAATGATACCAAGTCGAGCCAATCACGGCTGCAACAAGGAATTTAATAAAAATCATCATTAAATCAACTCCACTTTTTGTTTATGATATGCAAACCCTAGCTTGTCTCTCTCTTCTTCACCAAAAGCTAGAAGTATCACTTGAGGCAAAAAAAGCACATTTAGCCCTATATTATCGCGATTGTAAGCCCTGCAGAGTTTGCTACGTTTGCCTTCAAGTAGTTCAAACTGGCTTAAAGAATACGTAAGGATAAAATCCACGCCCAAATCTGCTATATCAAAAAACATTTTTGCACTATTATAAAGCGCACTTTGAGAATCAAATGGCATTAAATGCGCATAATATTGCTTTGTAAGGGGGGTATCTATCACTTTTAAGCCTATTTGTTCATAGATTCTATGATTTGTGCTTATAGGCAAATGCCCCTGATATGCCCCACGCACTATCGCAGCACAAAAGGTATGAAAATGTTTTTTAATCATCGGGGCTATATCGATGGTATTAAGCAAATCAGGCAAATAGCTCATCTGGGCTTTACTCTCATAGAGGAGATTAAATTTATGAAGATATTTGCTCTCTAGCTCGCGTATAATATCGCTATCAGATTCAATAATACTTCTTGCATATAGGGCATTTGCATACGCATCTTCTTCTAAAAACACAAGTGTAGCACCCATAGCATTGCTTAATGCGAGATTGTAAGCGACATTATGCAATAAATCATCTCTTTGTGCTAATCTCGCCCAATACCCGCCACAATCAGCAAGCTCCATATTTGGCTTAACAATCTCTAAACCAAGCAATGAAAAAAGCGTCTTTGTGCTATTAAGCAAGCTTTGGGCGTTATTGTATTTGTCATAAATTATATATTTCATCACTATCCTTTATGCACTTTCAGTGTTGCTAAATGTTGCAGGGCTTTATGCTCATAAGAAAAGACTATATCACGTATAAAATCCCACATCTCCAAATCAAGCGCCTTTGCACGAGGATAAACCATATCTGCAATGCTCACAAAATGCAAGATTCCCCCATGTTTATCTAAAATCCAAGTTTTAATTTGCTCTAATTTATCAGGGTAGCGAGGAAGGAGCCATTTAAGATAAAGGAAAAATCCATCGCCTAAATAATGCTCATTACTCATAGGAGTGATGAGGTTTAACATAAGATACTTGCCTAATTCCTCCTTTTCTTGCGGGGTAATAAAATCTAAAGATGTAAAAAATCCCTGATACTTTGCCCATAGCGCATTTTCATTAAGCAATAAGTCCTTAGAAGCATAATATGTGCTTAATGGCTCAATTTGCCACTCCTCTCCAAATCTCTGCACAAGCTGCGTAATGCTAAGATTCTCAAAAATGGCGATACCATTAATTCGCAAGGCTAAATATGTCTTATCATAACAATACTGAATCTCATCGTATAAAAAATGGAGCAAATCGCTAAGCGTCCGATCAGCCGTGTAGGGAAAAAGCAATTTCGTATAATATGGGAGATAATCTACACCTGCCTCAAACCTAAATACCTCAAGACTAAGCCTATCCATAAATGCTCCTTTGAAATGCTCCTGTGGCAAATTTGTGCTTTATCTTAGCACATTTCATTTAGCCGATTGCTTAAAAGGTTAATTATTTATTAAAAAATCTACTATTCTCCGGATTTGACACAAAAGCAAGCCTTGAATGCTCTTTACCCTCTTCTTGCACAGAAGCGATATGCTCTAACTCCTCGTGAGATAGGTCATAAAAACAATGATGACTCACATTAGTAAATAATGGCACTTCTCTTAGTAAATCATCATCATGCAAGTGAATCTGCACGATACCCCCATAAGCAATATTCACAAAGCTACCGATATTTTCATTCCCAAACCCCGCTTCAAAACTCATACAATCTTCTTGGAGTTGAATGCTCTCAAACGTATAGCCCGCGAGTACAAAAAGCGTAATATCATTAAAAGTACTCCTAATATGCTCAGGCAACGGAGGGGTAAAATGTGTTTGCTTCATATCGCATAAAATATTAAAGCTTATCCCCTCTTTTAAAAGAAACTGCAAGGTATCTTTGAGGTGGGATAGCATCATCGCCTTAAAGGCTGGAGAGAACAGAATCTTCTGCATAGACGAGCTCCTTAAACTCTTCAAGCATTTTTTGCACTTCATTGATACCTATAAGCCAGAATTTATCACTCTCTAAATTTAGATTGAATGCGCTAATAAGCTCTTTTGGGCTTTTACTTCCCCCCAGTGAGAGAAATTCACTATATTTACGGATAAACTTTTCCCTCTCATTTGGGCTCTTTTGGGATTTATACAAGCCAAAAAGTGCTAAAACAAGCAGCTGTCCGTAGCTATAAGCATAGCAATAAAAGGGAGAATGTATAAAATGCGGGATATAGCACCACCAGCCCTCATAATTTTTGCTTAATTTTAAGCTAGAGCCAAACATACGTTCATTCTCTTCTAGCCATATTTTGTCAAATTCTTCAGGCTTAAGTTCATCATCTTGGGCGTGGATTCTGCGTTCAAAATGCGTCATTACAATTTGCCTAAAAAGTGTTGAAAAAATATCCTCTAACTTCCCTGCATAAAGAGGAATAAGCTCTTTTGGGCTTAAAGTAGTTTTTAATGTGTCAAAAAGGAGCATTTCAGCAAAGACAGAGGCGGTTTCAGCCGTAGTAAGAGGTGTATCCATATTGAGATAGCCCTGCTTTTTAGAGAGCTCTTGGTGAATCATATGCCCAAACTCATGGGCAATCGTAAAGGCATCTCGCCGCGATTGAGTGTAATTAAGCAAGACATAAGGATGAGCACTTGGCACACTCCCATGGCTAAAAGCCCCTCCGCGTTTATGAGGCATAGGATGGGAATCTACCCAACCTTTTCTCAAAGCTTTTGTAGCTATGTCTTTAAACTCCTTGCTAAACTGACCAAAGGATTTCAACACAAGCTTTAATGCCTCATCATAAGGGAGTGTAAATGCACTTCCTTCAAGCGGTGCATAGCGGTCATAGTCTTTTAATTCCTTAATCCCAAGCAGTTTTGCTTTGATCTCATAATATTGGCTTACTAAACCATAATGCTCACTGACTACTTCAACAAGCTTATCTACGCTTTTTTGCGTCGCTGCATTGGAAATATGGCGGAAAGATTCTGGGAGTTTATACCCACGTAACTGCATATTAATATGCAAATCTTTGCGCACCATATTAAGGATATAACTTAGCAAGTGGCGAGATTTAGAAAGCTTCTTGGTAAAAATCTTTTGTGCCTCTTTGCGAACTTCCCTTTTAGGGTGATGTAATAGTGTGAGTATTTCTTCTTCACTTAGCTTTGATTTTTTGGGTTTTTGTGCCTTTTTCTCTTGTGTTTTATATATTTTTGGGGCATTGAATCTTAAGTTTGCTAAATGCTCATCAAAAAGCCGTGAAAATGCTCCAACCCCTACGGGCGAGGTAGCAAGCAATATCTTCTCTTCTGCAAGGGAGAGCTGATATTTATCTTGCTCTATAAGCTTTTGCAAAAAGTAGGCATAATGCGGGGCATACTTTATTATATCTTCTTGTTTTTTGGAGGGAAGTTTGCAAAATTCTAGTTCAAAAAACAACACAAGATTCTGTATTTGCGTGGTTTGCATTTCATATTTAGCATACATATCTCCTTGCGTTGTATCCTTAGCAAAGCATAAAAACGCATAAGTCATCACTCGCGCGATACCCTCAATGATTGCCTCATATTCCTTAATCACATCACAAAATGTTTCTGCCTCTACTTCTTGGAGCTTCCCCTCATATTGTTTAGCAAACTGCTTAGTTCTGCGCGTATGTGTGACAATAAAACGCTCTAACTGCTCTTGGCTCTTAAAAAGCGCACTTAAATCCCATTGGCTTACTTCTATTGTATTCATCACCACTCCTTTATTAAATTTTCATCTCCTCTTCTTCCTCTTCTTGGATGAGTGTTAAGGCTTTAAGGAAACTGATATTATCAATTTGCATACCTGAAGTCATATTTTTAAGTGTGAGAGTTTTTGTGCTAAATTCATTTTCACCAATGACAATAACAAATTCATGCCCTTTGGTATGGGCGTAGCTAAATTGCTTTTTAAGCTTGCTTATCTCGGGATACACTTCAATGGGCACCTTAGAGCGGCGGAACGATTCTGCTAAAGTATGGGCATAGCCAAAATATGTCTTATCCATACAGACAATTAAAGCACGCGCAGAAGTCGCCTTTTTATGCAAGATTTCCAATTCCTCTAAAGCTGCCAAAAGCCTATCAATACCAATACTCGCCCCCACACCGCTCATTTTTGTTTTAGAAAAAGTATGAGTGAGATTATCATATCTCCCACCAGAGCAGACACTACCTATGCTTTTTAGCGCATTAAGTGTGCTCTCATACACAATCCCCGTGTAATAGCCCAAGCCACGTGCAATTGAGAAATTTACCCGATAGGTATCTCTATCCATTTGCAATGGGGCTAATACCTCATAGAGGGCTTTTAGGTCATCTAAACCTTTTTTGAGGGAATCATTCCACTCAGCCATAAAAGAAACTTCTTGAAAGAAGCTTTGAGAATCGCCCTGTTGCTTGATTGAAGTATATTCTAGCAGATTATCAACTTGAGTGCTAGAAAGTGATAAATCTCGCTGAAGTTCGGCTCCGACATTTTCTTTCCCAATCTTATCAAGCTTATCAATAATGCGTAAGGCAATATTAATTTCTTTCTGCCCTAAAACTCCACAATGCTCACAAATGCCATTAAGTATACTGCGGTGATTAAGCCAAATAGTAAATTCATCAATCCCAAGCCCCACAAATGAGGCATAAATGACTTGCAATATCTCCGCATCACAAGAAATACTATCACTTCCTATAAAGTCAAAATCGCATTGAGTAAATTCCCTATATCTTCCTCTCTGTGCCCTCTCCCCGCGAAACACATTCCCTATAGCAAAACGTTTAAAAGGCAAATCTACTTCATTTTTATATTGTGAGACAAAACGCGCTAAAGGCACGGTTAAGTCAAATCGCAATGCCACATCTCTCCCGCCATGATCTTTAAAGCGATAGAGCTCCTTTTGTATCTCATCACTTCCTTGTTTGACTAAAACATCAGCATATTCTAAATGTGGCGTTTCGATAGGTACAAAACCAAAATTCATAAAAACAGCACTTAATTTGTTAAGTAAATATGTTTTAGCAAGTGCTTCTTTGGGCAATCTATCTTTAAAGCCACTTAATGTGCGAGGAGTAACTAACCCCATGACTATAAACCTCCTAAATACCTTTTTGGTTGTTGTAAAATGGCTTGATTCTATCTTAAAAATGTTGTATTTCAGTTATCTTAAGTGGTATTTTGAAGCTTTTTACGCCCAAAACTAGCAGAATTTTTGCTTTTTACTTCTACAATTACATAATTTAGCTTAATGCCTTTATGGAGGATAAATGTTTTTTGCACGCAATTCTCAAATGATCCACACAGATTCAATTCAAAGCATTTTATTGCGTTTGCCAAATTGGCTAGGCGATAGTGTAATGGTCTCTCCGGCATTTGAGTGGCTAAAATTAAGCTTTAAAAACGCAGACTTTACGCTTGTGGGCACAGAGGCGAGTTGTGGTATTTACCAAAGAGATAAGCGTGTAAAACATATTGTAATTGATACAACTAAACGCTCTTCTTGTAGGATTCAAGCCACAAAAAGGCTTGCTAAAGAGGTGGGGGCACATGATTTAGCCATTAGTTTTGCTAATACGTTCTTTTCTGCCTTACTTTTGTATTGGACTAAAAGTAATATACGCATAGGCTATGCGAAGAATCTGCGTAGTTTCCTCCTTACTCACGCCCTTTCGCTCAAGCAAAATACTTCTACAACATTTAAACATCAAGTCTTGCTCTACCTTGGGCTTATTTTACCCTTGCAAGGGGTGCAAAATGAATTAGAAAAAAAGGAGTTACAAAGACAGGAATCGCAAAAACAATCCCTAAAGAATCTCACCAATATGCTTGCTACACTTGGCTCACAGCCACTAAAGCTCATCTCTCAAAGCATATCCTTACCTCATAATAAATATGCTATAGGTATTAATCCCGGGGCGGCTTTTGGGAGTGCAAAATGCTGGGAGAGAGAGTATTTTATCGAAGTGATAGAATACTTTTTGGGCAAAATGTATGATGTCTATCTCTTTGGCTCTAGCGATACATCTAACTCCCATTTAGCCATAGCGCAAGCCATAGCAGGGCATACTTACGCAAAGCATTTTTATGATTTAACGGATAAAACAAACCTCACACAACTGATTGATTATATTGGGGCAATGAATGTGTTTATTACCAATGATAGCGGACCCATGCACATAGCTGCTGCGTTAAAAGTACCTATGGTAGCGATTTTTGGACCCACAGATATGAATGAAACAGCCCCCTACATACCTCTAAATCCTCCAGTTTCTAACAATCAAGCTCAACCCGCTAAAGCTTACAAAGACTTTGTGCTACTATGCAAGCACGTGCCTTGTGCGCCTTGCAAAAAACGCGAATGCCCCTTAAAACATCATAATTGTATGAAACTCATCACACCAGCAGAAGTTATCACTCAGGTGGATAATCTGCTAAATTATCATAAAGGCAATAACTATGATACTTGAAACACACACTACCACTCCATTACAGAACTACAAGATTCTAAGTAATACCATTACCCCACGCCCTATTGCATGGGTTAGCACGATTTTCCCCAATGGGAATGTCAATCTCGCACCTTTTAGTTTCTTCGCCCCAATGAGTGTGAATCCTCCTATTTTTTCTATCTGTATGATGACAAAAAGCGATGGTTTAGAAAAAGATAGCTTTAGAAATATCACCACCACTCAAAAAGCAAGTATTAGTATGTGTGAATCTTCTCATCTCCAAGCCCTGCATGAGAGCAGCACAGAGCTTGAATTTAATATAAGTGAGGCAAGCACTTTTGATATTCCCCTTATGCTTTTGCAATCAGGCTATCCCCCCGTGCCTAAGGGAGTGAAAGTCGCATTTATGTGTGATTTATATGATGTCTTAAAATTAGGTGATGGCAAAAGTGTGCTTTTAGAAGCAAAATACTGCTATATAGATGATAGTATTTATAGAGAAGATTTGCATTTTCAGCCACCTTTTATTGCACGTGTGGGACGTATGTATAAAGAGCTAGGCGCACAGCTTATCCCCGAGCTACACCAAGTGCATAATTCACTAGAAATTGATAATTCCCCAGAATAAAGAAAATCACTCACAAAAGGAAGTCACTAATGCCTATTCAGTTACTACAAAAGCTTATCACTTACCCTACAATCACACCCAAAGAATGCGGAATCTACCAGTATATTCTCTCTGGTTTCACTCCCATTTTGCAAAATCCCAATTACCAAAGTCTGCAAATCACTCAAGAAAAAGAGGGGGTGAAAAATTGCTTTTATGCTATCTATCCTAAAAGTGCCAATAAGGAGCATTTAAGGCATTTATGCTTTGCAGGGCATATCGATGTCGTGCCTACCGGTGAAGGCTGGGAAGTTGAGCCTTTTAGCGGAAAAGAAAAAGATGGCTACATTTATGGTAGAGGCGCACAAGATATGAAAGGCGGGATAAGTAGCTTTATTTGTGCGATTACTCAAAGCTTGCAAAACCCCGATTTTACAAAGCAATTTTTACAATCACAATGTATGCTCTCTTTTCTCCTTACAAGCGATGAAGAAGGAGATGGAATCTATGGCACAAGATTTATGCTAGCAGAGTTAGAATCCCAAAATCTGCTGCCTGATATGTGTATAGTCGCAGAGCCTACAAGCACAAACTCCAGCGGCGATATGATAAAAATAGGCAGAAGAGGTTCGATTAATGGCACAATTATCATTCAAGGTAAGCAAGGGCATGTAGCCTATCCGCAAAAATGTATTAACCCTATAGAATTACTCGGGGCTAAACTTGGGGCATTAGCAGGAGTTGCACTAGATAGCGGGAATGCAGACTTTGCCAAAAGTCAGCTTGTTATCACAGATATTCGCGGGGGTATGGAAGTAGTCAATGTAACCCCACAGAATCTGAAAATTATGTTTAATATCCGAAACTCACCTTTAAGCAATGAAGATTCTATCCGCTCATATATTGAGCAAGTTCTTCAAGGATTGCCATATGAGCTTGAGCTAAAAACAAGCTCACTACCCTTTATTACAAAAGCAGATAGCCCCCTTGTTACACTCCTTTGCCATGCGATAAAACACATCACGCACAAAAGCCCAGAGCTTAGCACAAGCGGAGGTACAAGCGATGCAAGGTTTTTTGCCCAATATGGCGTAGATGTAGTGGAGCTAGGAGTGCCAAATGATAGAATCCACGCTATCAATGAGCGTGTATCCATAGGTGATATTCTCTTACTACGCGATATTTTCATTGATTTTCTAGCACTCTTTTTAGAGAATGCTAAATCTATAGAATACAAGGAGTAAAAATGGCAATTGTTGGCAAACTTACACATTTAGATTGGTTTTTTAAATCTAACCCATATTTAGAGGAAATACAAACCTATATGCTTCATGCCCTAAATCCTACACATAGCATACATAAGCGGATTACAGGGCTTAGCTTAGCATTAAATGAGGAGAGAAAAGAAGTAAGCTACCCCTTTAATTGGGGGATTCGTGCTATTGAGCAGACATATTATCTCAAATCTCAAAGTAAAGCCTTTTTTGAGACACATCGGGTTTTTATTGACTTCCAGCTTGTGGTGGAGGGGTATGAATATACACTTATTGGCGATAAAAGTGCGTTTGAAGTAAAGATGCCTTATGATGAAAGCAAGGATTTAATCGTGTATGAAAATCATCTCCCCCACTCTAGCGTTGTAGATAGAAAATCTAGCAATCTTAATGGTAATCTGCTAAATGATTCTTTCCCTATGAATAAACGCTATAACACACCTTATCGCACAAGCTTGCTTTTAAGCAGTGGAGATTTGGCTATCTTTTTCCCTGAAGATGTCCATGCTGGAGGCTTAGAGCTCCATACCCAAAATACACAAGCTAGAGCTAAGCAAGTCAAAAAAAGCGTTATCAAAGTACCTCTAAGCCTCATTCGCCCATAATCTCACCCAAACATCATAATGTTTATAAAGTTCTCGGAGATTCTTCGCAAATTGCCAGAATCTCTTAGCTCTCGTTATTCTTTAGCCAAGCCGAAGAATCTCTATTAGAATTACCAGCGACTCTGCCCCTTTTATCACTAGAGCCTGTGAAAGAGGCGAAGAATTGCTTTTTGAGTCTAGTGATTCCAAATAGGCTTTCAAACGAATAAATAACGATAAATAAGGCTTTGATGATATAAATAATATAGAGGTTTGAAGGTATTAAAAGAGTTATAAGAATAAATCATTCCTCCTGCAAGAGAGAGAGGAATTCTTGCTCATTCAGGGTAGTAATACCTAGACTTTGGGCTTTCTCTAACTTACTTCCCGCCTTTTCTCCATAAATAACAAAATCTGTTTTTTTACTCACACTTGAGCTAATCCTAGCCCCCTTAGATTCTAAAAGCGCGATGATATTCTCACGTGCTTGAGAGAGCGTGCCTGTAAGCACTATGCTTTTATCATAAAAGATATGATTTGTATTAAGCGATATACTTTGCACACAAGGCTTAATAATGCTAAGAAGCTGCTTGATTAAAGCAGTATTGGCTTGATTAAATTCTAAAAGAGAGGCTGCCATTTCTGCCCCAAAACCATCTGTATTTAATATATCCTGAATGCTTAGCTCAAACACACCAAGCCCAAACTTTCGTGCGAGCTTTTTACTCGCCCCCTCACCAATATGTTCAATCCCAAGTGCATTAATAAAGCGCCATAATTCCACACCTATGGTATTTTGTATAGCTTGGATAAGATTATGTGCGCGTTTATGCTGCCAGCCCTCAAGTCCTAGCAAATCTTCAATGCGTAACGTATAAATATCTTTAATATTTCTCACAAGCTGCTTATCATAGAGCTGTATAACGATCTTTTCCCCTAATCCGTCGATATTAAGCGCCTTTTTTGAAGCAAAGTGAATGATAGATTCAATCACGCGTGCTTCACAGCTAAGATTCTGACATTTGATGAAAATTTCTTCAACAAGCAGTTCCTCCCCGCATACAGGGCAATGTGTAGGTTTAGGGATAGGCTTTTGACTGCCATCGCGAAAGGCAAGAAGAGGTTTAATGATTTTAGGTATTACATCGCCACTGCGGATAACAATCACTTCATCATAAAGTAAAATATTTTTACGCTCAATCTCACTAAAATTATGCAAAGTCGCACGAGAAATCATCGCCCCCTCAATTTCCACAGGGCTAAGCTCCGCTACAGGTGTGATAATGCCCGTTCGCCCCACTTGCAAGCTCACATCTAAAATCTTCGCGCTTTTTTCCACCGCAGGGAATTTATACGCGCATGCAAATCGCGGGGCTTTGATAGTCCAGCCGAGTTGGCGCTGCATGGCAATGCTATCAAGCATAATTACCATACCATCAAGCATAATCACATAATCGTTACGAGCGCTAAGAAGGGCATTATAAGTGTGTTCTATCGCTTCTTTATTGTTGCAAAGGCTTAAAAATGGCACAGGGCTAAAGCCAAAGCCACTCACCGCCTGCATGGCTTCATAAAAACTTGCAAACTCATTAAGCCCCTCCCCTATGCCCCAAGGCATAAAACGGAGCTTTCTTTTAGCCGTAATTTTAGAATCTAGCTGCCTCAAGCTCCCAGCAGCAGCGTTGCGCGGATTGGCAAAAAGACTTTGCCCTGCTTCAAGCCTTTCTTTATTGATCGCTTCAAAATCATCTTTAGCAATAACCACTTCTCCACGAATTTCAATTTCCCCCTTAAAGTCTATCTCAAGTGGAATACTCTGAATCGTTCGTGCATTTTGCGTTACAAGCTCTCCTACTATCCCATCTCCGCGTGTGGTAGCACTTACAAGCTTACCTTGAGAATACAAAAGATTTAAACTCGCCCCGTCAAACTTAGGCGAGCATGTAAAGCTTGCTTTGGGATAAACCTTGTAAATTCGCTCCAGCCATTCGCTTAAGCCCTCATCATCAAATACATCTTCCAAGCTCCACATACGTTGCAAATGGGCATTTTTCTCAAAAGATGCTAAAGGCGTGCTGCCTACGCGCTGTGTGGGAGAGGTAGATTCTATAAGCGAGGGGTTGAGTGTTTCAAATGCGAGCACTTGATGATAGAGCTTGTCATATTGCTCATCAGTAGCAATGGGCTCATCAAGCACATAATAATGATATGCCATTTTTTTGAGTATTTGCACTTTATTGTAGTATTCTTCTTCGCTCATCAAAGTTTTACCTTGTAATAAATTTAGGGTTTAAGTGCTAAGTTATGTATTTTGCGTTAGAATTATAGCATTTTAAGCACATATTTTCACTTCACGGAGGCAAGCTTTGAGCCAAAAGCAAAATTCAATCGATAAAACCACATCACTACACCTCAATAATGAAGTCCAGTTTTTATGTTTCACCCTTGAAGAAGAAACCGAAGGTACAAATCAACTTTATGCTATGAATGTATTTAAAATACGCGAGATTATCTACTATGATAATGAGCTTACAGAAACAGCAGGGGATAATAGCGGTATTATCTTAGGCTATCTCACCGTGCGAGATGAGACGATTCCGCTTGTGGATATGAGACGTTGGCTCTATTATAGTAAAGAACACCCCAATAGAGATTTAAGGGAATTCTCACTCAATACGCCAAAAAGTTTAGTGATTATCTGTAGCTTTAGCAATAGCACCGTTGGGCTTAAAATTATGGGAGTAAAACGTATCATTCATAAAAGCTGGAATGATATTAATGTAGGCTCAGAGTTTGGCATTGACGGCGAGGCGAAAGTAACGGCAACAACAAAATATGATGATGGCTCCGTGATACAAATACTTGATGTGGAAAAAATGCTTACAGAGGCATTCCCCTCCGTTAATGCAGCCGATGAGCTTGAGCTTAATGATATTGGCACTATTTCAAGTGATAAAATCGTCCTACTTGCAGAAGATTCTAAAACTGCAGCAAGATCACTTACAAAAATCATTGAAAAACTTGATTTAAAATACTTCACTTTCCCCAATGGTCAGGCTTTGCTTGATTATTTGCATAATCCGGGCGTAATAGGCAGCATAGGAGCTGTTATTACCGACTTAGAAATGCCTATTATATCGGGCTTTGAGGTATTAAAACGTATTAAAGAAACTCCCAATACAGCACATATCCCCGTGATTATCAACTCATCAATGAGTAGTGATAGCAATCATCAAATGGCAGAACATCTCAAGGCTGATGGCTTTATTAGTAAATCTAACCCGATAGAGATTGAGCAAGCTTTACGGCAATTCCTTGTAGGAATAAATATTTAAACACTTATTTCAAACTTTAAAAAGCAAAGGGAGATTATGTTAAGAACTCATTTATGCACAGAATTAGGGCAGGAGCATATTGGTGCTGAAGTGCAAGTATGTGGTTGGTGTAATACATATCGCGACCATGGAGGGGTTATATTTATTGACTTGCGTGATAAAAGTGGCATTATCCAGCTTGTATGTGACCCAAGCACACCCACTCATCAAATCGCCTCATCTGTACGCGATGAATATGTGCTTATCGCAAAAGGTAAGGTCCGAGCAAGAGGCGAAGGACTGCAAAATCCCAAACTCAAAACAGGTATGATTGAAATTGTGCTCTCCTCACTTGTGATTGAAAACACATCTCCCACGCCTCCTATTAGCATTGGTGATGAGAGTGTGAATGAAGAGCTAAGGCTGAAATATCGATATTTAGATTTACGTTCCAAAAAGTCTTATCATATCTTTAAAATGCGCTCTGATGCAGCTATAGCCGCTCGTAATAGCTTGCAAAAAATGGGATTTTTAGAGATAGAAACGCCTATTCTAACACAAGCTACCCCAGAGGGAGCGAGAGACTATCTTGTGCCATCTCGTGTCCATCATGGGGCTTTTTATGCCCTGCCTCAAAGCCCCCAACTTTTTAAACAACTCCTTATGGTAAGCGGATTTGATAAATATTTCCAAATCGCACGTTGCTTTAGAGATGAGGATTTACGTGCAGATAGGCAACCTGAATTTACACAAATTGATATTGAAATGAGCTTTTGTCAGCAAGATGATATTATAAGTATGGCAGAAACGCTCCTTAAGGATATTTTCGCCGCTTGTGGAGAAGAGATACAAACGCCATTTATGCGCTTACCTTGGGCTGAAGCTATGGAACTCTATGGAAGCGATAAGCCTGATTTGCGCTTTGATATGCCACTTGTGGAAGTGGGAGATTTATTTGTCGATTCAAGCAATCCTATTTTCCAAAACATTGCCAAAGATAGCAAGGCAAATCGCATTAAAGCTCTATGTGTCAAAGGCGGGGATACATTTTTCTCGCGTAAAAGCCTAGCAGAGGCAGAAGAGTTTGTGCGTAAATTTGGTGCAAAGGGGCTAGCCTATATTCAACTCAAGCAAGATGAGCTTAAAGGACCATTAGTGAAGTTTATAAGCCCTGAAGCTCAAAATACACTTATTGCCCGCACTCAAGCAGAAGTTGGGGATATTATATTCTTTGGTGCGGGAAGCAAAAAGATAGTTTGGGACTATATGGGACGCTTAAGGCTAAAAATCGCTGCAGATATGGGTATGCTTGATGAGAGTATGCGCAAGTTTTTATGGGTGGTGGATTTCCCTATGTTTGAAAAGGAAGAGGGCAAACTCAAGGCTTTGCACCACCCTTTTAGTATGCCTAAAGATTTAGATAAAGATATAGAGGATATAGAATCTATTGCATATGATGTCGTGCTTAATGGCATAGAATTAGGCGGCGGAAGTATCAGAATCCATAAAGATTCTATCCAAAAACGCGTATTTGAATTGCTTGGCATTAGCCAAGAAGAAGCCCAAGAGAAGTTTGGCTTCTTACTTGAAGCGTTGCGCTTTGGTGCGCCTCCACATGGAGGTATTGCTATTGGATTTGATAGGCTTATTATGCTTTTAGCAAAGACCCAAAGTATTCGTGATGTGATTGCTTTCCCTAAAACGCAGAGGGCAACCTGTCCGCTCACTAATGCCCCCGGACTTGTAAGTCAAGAGCAGCTACAAGAATTACATATTCGCATTGCACAAAAGCCTTAAAGGATCCCAGATGAACTCTCAAAGCAAGCCAACACAAGCTCTAAAAAATCTAAAAACACCCACAACTGCCCACATTCCTACAAATCCCCAAAACCCCAAAGTCGCTATTATTGTGCCTTTTTATAATGTAGAGAAGTATTTGCAGGACTGCCTAGAATCTTGCATTCATCAAAGCTATAGCAATATAGA
>NZ_NXLR01000059.1 GCF_003364255.1 Helicobacter marmotae | reverse complement strand
ACAGGCGAAGTGATACAACAAAGTGAAGATATTAAAAATGTCATAGGCATTATTAGAGATATAGCAGACCAAACCAATCTTCTAGCCCTTAATGCCGCTATAGAAGCAGCAAGAGCTGGAGAGCATGGGAGAGGATTTGCAGTAGTAGCTGATGAAGTGAGAAAACTAGCAGAACGCACTCAAAAGAGTTTAGGAGAAATAGAGGCAAATACCAATTTACTTGTGCAAAGCATTAATGATATGGGAGAATCTATTAGAGAGCAAACCACAGGTGTTACACAAATCAATGAGGCTATATCACATTTAGAGAGTGTAACCCAAGAGAATGTAGAAATCGCTGCTGCAAGTGCTCAAATCAGTGAGAGAGTAGATAAGGTAGCTAAAGATATATTAGATGATGTGAATAAGAAGAAATT
>NZ_NXLR01000058.1 GCF_003364255.1 Helicobacter marmotae | reverse complement strand
AGGCGAATTGTGCTGTCTTAGGAGCACAAAGTGGAGGCGAAGAATCTCTCAAGGAATCACTAGTCGCCAACAGAGATTCTTCACCCCTTGCAGGGGTTCAGAATGACAAAATAATTTCTCTTGCGGGTAGCCAAGTTTGTCATTCTGAGGGCGGGCGTAGCCCAACCGAAGAATCTCTAAACGAGTCACTAGTCGCCAAGAGAGATTCTTCGGCTTTTACAAAGCCTCAGAATGACAATAGTGGCAGAGTTTCTAGCAATTCTAACAGAGATTCTTCGCCTGTTTCACAGGCTCAGAATGACAATAAGTCCCAAATGTCTTTCAGCAGTGAGACACGCTCTCACTGCGATAAAATTAAATCGCACGAAGTGCCACCTTTTAAGGCGTCGTCGGGGCGGGGGATATATAAGGGGGCAAGAATATTATCATGGGGTTGGACTTCGCGC
>NZ_NXLR01000057.1 GCF_003364255.1 Helicobacter marmotae | reverse complement strand
TTCGCCTCCTAAAGGAGGCTCAGAATGACAAGAGGGGTAGAGTCTCTAGTATATAAGAGAGATTCTTCGGTTGGGCTACGCCCGCCCTCAGAATGACAAACTAACGGAGTCGCTAGTAATTCGGGGGGAGTTTCTTCACAATGCTTGGAATGACAAACTTGGCTACCCGCAGGGGAAACCCACACATAACAAACACCTGCAAAGAAAATTACTTTGTCATTCTGAACCCCCGCAGGGGGTGAAGAATCTCTGCAAGAATCACTAGTCGTGCCTTTTGGTGTTTTTGAAAGAGAGTCTTTGGTAGATAAGAGAGATTCTTCGCCTCCTAAAGGAGGCTCAGAATGACAAGAGGGGTAGAGTCTCTAGTATATAAGAGAGATTCTTCGCTTCGCTTAGAATGACAAATTGGCTGCCTTTCTGGTATTTCTGTTAGAGAGTCTTTAGCGGATAAGGGAGATTCTTCGGTTGGGCTA
>NZ_NXLR01000005.1 GCF_003364255.1 Helicobacter marmotae | reverse complement strand
GATTCTCTTTTTTCTTTTTCTATAAGGGGGAGGGGCTTGAATGTGCAAAGTTTTATAAAATAATGGGGGGGCAAGAGCTTCGCTCGTGCAGGCAAGCTCCAACCCCATAATAATATTCTTGCCCCCTTATATATCCCCCGCCCCGACGACGCTTTAAGAGGTGGCACTTCGTGCGATTTAATTTTATCCTGTGATGAGAATATATCTCACTGCTGGGAGACATTTGGGATTCATTGTCATTCTGAGCGTAGCCTCTGCGAAGCGAAGAATCTCTGTGGGCAACTAGTAATTCGGGTAGAGATTCTTCGGTTGGGCTACGCCCGCCCTCAGAATGACAAAATAACGGAGTCGTTAGTGATTCGGGCGAAGTTTCTTCGCAATGCTTGGAATGACAAAGTAAATTTCCTTTGCAGGTGTTTATTATGTGTGGGTTTCCCTTGCGGGTAGCCAAGTTTGTCATGTCTTTGGGCTTGTAAAGCCCGAAGAATCTCTGTCCGAATCACCAATCGTACTTTTTAGTGCTTTTATAGCAAATCTTGACCATCTGCTGAGGTGAATGAGCATAATAAAATCCCTTAAAGATTAAAAATATCTAAAAATCTTTGTGCCCTTTGGCTTTTTGGGTGAGTGAAAAACTCATACGGGCTACTTTGCTCTACTAATTTACCCTCATCAAAAAAGCAGATTCTATCTGCTACCTTTTGAGCAAAGCGCATTTCATGCGTTACTATTAACATAGTCATTCCTTCTCTTGCAAGCTCTAAAATCACCTCTAAGACTTCTTTTACCATTTCTGGGTCAAGCGAGGCGGTTACCTCATCAAATAGCATAATCTCAGGATTCATACATAATGCCCGCACAATCGCCACTCTCTGCTTCTGCCCTCCGCTTAGTGCGCGAGGATAGGCATGGGCTTTTTCTAAAAGTCCTACACGGCTTAAGAGATTCTCTGCTTGTTCTTGTGCGGCTTGTTTGTCTCTCTTTTGCACCTTTAGGGGACCTAAAAGAATATTTTCTATCACATTCATATGCGGGAATAAATCATAACTTTGAAATACCATACCAATACGCTGGCGAATGGCATTCCAATTCGTCTTCTTGTGGCTTATAAGCTCGCCTTTAAAATATATTTCCCCACTTTGGATACGCTCTAGCCCATTGAGACAGCGTAAAAAGGTGCTTTTCCCACAGCCACTAGGTCCTAATATCACTACCACTTCGCCTTTTTGGACATTCATAGAAATATCATTTAAAATAAAAGACTTGCCATCATAGGTTTTGCTTAAATGCGAGATTTGAAGGAATGCCTTATTCATTGTTGATACTTTTTCTCCAAAATTTTACTGATATAAGAGAGCGGATAGCATAGCAGAAAATACGTGCAAAAAATCCCCCCATACACCCAAAAGCTTGCATGAGGATTTGATTTATTGAGTTCAATAATTTGCTGCCCCACTTTGAGTAAATCTACCACGCCAAGCAAGGCGACAAGGGAAGTAGTTTTAATCATACGAGTAAAAAGCGAAATAGTAGGGGGTAAAAGCTGCTTTAAGGCTTGAGGGAGGATAATATAAATGGTAATTTGCACACCATTAAGCCCTAATGCCTTAGCACTTTGGGTTTGATGTGCAGGCAGGGAAGTTATCGCCCCGCGCACTAAATCACCCATTTCAGCCACGCCCCAGAGGCTAAAAACCACAATAGCAGAAGTAATGGCACTTAAATTTATATCAAAAGCCTGCGCTAAGCCAAAAAACACAATAAAAAGCCATGCGAGAATGGGGATAATGCGCATACATTCAAGATAGAATCTACACAAAGTCCAAACAAAAAAGTGCTTTAAACTCATCATATAGCCTAAAAGCAGCCCTCCAAATATAGAAAACACTAATGATACACACGCAATTTGCAATGTAAGCAGCACACCTTGAGCGAGCCTTAGTGCATTTGAACCTACAAAGAAAATCTCCATTATAAAACTCGCTTTTTATAGAAATGCTCTAAGAGAGAAAAAAGAATTGAGAGTGGAAGTAAGATAACAAGATAGCAGCACACAAGCATAGCTAGGGCTTCATTTGTCTTATGATAAGTAGTGATAATGTCTTTAGCCACAAACATAATATCAGCTAAGGCAATCACGCCAACTACGGAAGTTTCTTTGAGTAAAAAGAGTACATTGGCACAAATGGAAGGCATAGCAATAGCAAGCCCTTGTGGGAGAAGCACATAATACATAATTTGATACGATTTTAGCCCTATGCTTTGTGCGGCTTGTATTTGAGAGGGAGCAATAGCACATAAACTGGAGCGAAAGCTCTCACACATATACCCACCTCCTAAAAAGCTTAGCCCCACAATAGCGCATGTATAAGGGCTAAGCTGAATATGTGTGATATTATGCAAACCATAGTAGAGAAAAAAGAGCTGAATAAGCAAGGGGGTATTACGTGCTAGCTCTACATAAAAGCTTACAATCGAACTCAAAAATCGCACTTTTAAAAACAAAATCCATGCGAATATAAAGCCTATAAGCAATGAAAAGCAAATCCCAAAAAAAGAAATATATAAAGTGAGTGAAATAGCTTTATAAAAAAGTGGTGTGCATTCTCGCATAAATTCAATATCTAGCATATATGTCTCTTTTATTTTCTTTAAAGGCATTATATAGGGAATTATTAAATTAGCTTAAGATAAGCCCAAAAGAGGGGTATTAGAATCCCCATCCTTGAAGGAGCGCTACACAAGCAATTCTTCGCTTCTTTCTCAAGCTCGAACATAACAAACTCACTTCCTCATAATTGGGTAAGCCTACCTCACAAGGGAAAATAATTTTGTCAGCTCTTGGGGAGCACAAAGTGGAGGCGAAGAATTGCTGTGGGCTTTCTGTGAAGCATTGCTTTTTGGATTGCTAGTAAATGCTGGATTCATTGTCATTCTGAGCTTGAGAATCAAGCGAAGAATCTCTATGGGCGACTAGTGATTCGGGTGGAGATTCTTCACCCCCTGCGGGGGTTCAGAATGACAAAGTAACTACCTTTCTAGTGATTCTGTTAAAGAGTCTTTAGCAGATAAAAGAGATTCTTCGGTCGCTACGCTCCCTCAGAATGACAAACGAACTACCTTTTGTAGGAGAAACCCAAACCAGCCAAAAAGGTAAAAAGGTCAAAACTAGTGCCCCCCGAAAGGCGCTTTAGGCGACAATTTAAAGCCCTTAGAAAACGACTTGATAAACGCACAAAGTGCGGTTATAAGACAATCTTTGAGGGCGTGTGCAAGAATTTACTTTATGTGAAGCAAGACATACCTTAGAAAAAGACTTGATAGATAAGCGTAAGCTTAGCTATAAGTCAAGCTTTAGGCGGTTTGTGTGAATTGATTTCACACAAACCAAGATATTAAATCAATAGAGTGCCACCCGCAGGGCTTTAGGCGGGACGCAAAAATTTATTTTTTGCGTCCCAAGATATTAAATCAATAACAGCAAAATATCTCTGCAAGAATCACTAATCATAATCTTTATAAAAAAATAATTTTTTCTTTTTTGTATGCTTTGTAATATAGCCTACAAGGGCTTTTGCAAGATCGTAAATATAGCTTAACGTTAATCTAGCCATTTATTGAAGTAAGTTAAAATACCCTCGTTTCTTTTAAAAAGAAGCAAATTTTTCACAAAGGATTCACATGAAGAAAGTCTTAGTTAGTTTAACTTTGAGTGCAGGTCTCATAAGTGGTGCATTCGCTGCGGCAAATACAAATACAGGTTGCGGGCTTGGGTCATATCTTATTGATAAACAAGGTATTTTATGGAATGTATTGCAAACAACAACCAACTCCACATTTTTAAACCAAACCTTTGGTATCACTTCTGGGACATTGGGGTGCAAAAGCGGTAAAGTAGCTATGGATAGCCGCACACAAGAGTTTGTAGCTGCAAATATGGACGCACTTTCTTCTGAAATCGCACAAGGGAGAGGCGAGCACCTTGATACTTTAGTAGAGCTTCTTAATGTGAGTGACAAAGAGGGCTTTAAAGTAGCACTTCAAGAAAATTACAACAAACTTTATGCAAGTAAAGACGCACAAAGTGCAGATGTGCTTGATGGAGCAGCAAGTTTATAATCCATACCATACACAAAGCCACGCTTTGTGTATGCTTTCGTTTTACCCTAGGTTTTGTATTGATACATTTTAGATTCATATTCCTTTTTATCTTTCCTCTAAGTATTTTTGGGCTTGATAATACTTTTATAGAATCTCTCATTACTCAAAGCAAAACTCAAAAAATCGCAGAGAAAAAAGAGTGGAAAAACCTCCTCCATATTGACAAAACACAAAGTGAAATTATCTCACCTTACTTTTTTCTCACTCCCTTACCCTCAAAGCATTTAGCCCAAGATGAGCTAGAAGCAACTATTCGCGCCTTTTATCAACCTCCCTCTCAAGTAGTAGTACCAGAGGCAATTAAAAAACGCAGATTAAAGCAAATCACAAACTTTAAAGAGCATAATATCGCCTTACCTACACGCTCAATACACCCCGATGACTATCACGCACTCTGCCGTTTCCCTGCACGTTTTGCCCTCCTCTCCCAATATCTCAACTTTGAGTCTCTCCCCGAAGTTGATTGTGCGGAGTTTAAGGCAATGCGTGATTACATCTCGCCCACAAAGGCAAGCATTATTTTCCCCACGGCGCATATTAATTCACCCGCCTCTATGTTTGGGCATACTTTTTTACTGCTTGATTCCCACTTTCAATCCCGCTTGCTTGCCTTTGCGCTAAATTACCAAGCTGATGCTAATCCCAATGATGAAAATGCCATAAGCTTTGCACTAAAGGGGCTATTTGGATTCTATACAGGGAGCTATTCTATCCTGCCCTATTATGATAAAATCAAAGAATACACCAATACAGAATCACGCGATATATGGGAGTATGGGCTTAATCTCACACAAGAGGAAATTACCCAACTCTATAACCATGTGTGGGAGTTAAGCGACGCCTATAGCTATTATTATTTCTTTAATAAAAATTGCTCTTATAATATCCTCTGGCTCCTTGAAGTTGCGCGCCCTAGCTTGAATTTGCGCGCTCAATTTATATATCAGGTTAATCCCCCAGAGACGCTTTTTGTCCTGCAAAAGGCGGGGTTGCTTACAGATATTACCTATCGTCCAAGTAAAAGAACAAAACTCCTCTCTTATGAAAAAGTGATGAGCCAAAAGGACATAAAACTATCTCGTGCGCTCTCACTTGGCAAGATGAAAGCTACTGATATACTCAATAACACTGCCCCAACACATGAGAACACAGCATATATTTTAGAATCTGCCCTTGATTTAAGCGAATACTACTTCCTTAAAGGCAAACTAAAAAAAGACCAATACACGCAAATAGCCCATGATCTCGCGCTCAATCGCTCTAAGCTTGGGGCTTCTAACCCCCCATTTATCCCCACACCCGCCAACCCCTTAGAGGGGAATCAAGCCCTAAGAGTTACCCCCCTTGCGCTCTTTAATGAAGATGGTGCGCATATAGGGCTTGATTTTAGAATCGCTTATCATGATATTACAGATAATGATAAGGGCTATTTGAAGGGAGCACAAATTGAATTTATGCGTGCTTTGGCATATTATGATACAAGCAAAGCTTTAAAAAATGGCGCTCTAAGCCTCCATGAGCTAAATATTCTCTCTGTGGCTTCAATCGCCCCACTAAGCAAGTTTTTTAAGCCCTTTTCTTATCGTTTAGAAACGGGGCTTAATCGCACTTTTAATGATTTATATTTGCATTATTTTATTGCATTTGGAGGGGGGCTAAGCCTGAATTTGTTTGATTATGGCTATATGTATTATCTCTTAGAGCCTACCTTTTTTGTCAATGCAAATAAAAAGGCTGATTTCCTTCTAAGTAATGTGCTAGGATTGGTTATTTATGATAATAAAAGCCTTAAAGCCACTTTAGAATACAAGCTTAAAGCCTATAGCCCCACGCATTTTAGCCATATTGCTGATATGACTTTAAGCTATAACTTAAGGCAGAATCTCGCACTTTTTGCCCGTATGCAAAGTATAAAAAATGATATAAGAGCTCAAAATATATCAATGCTGGGTTTAAGGCTTTATTTTTAAACCTTGTATCTTAAATCCTGCTTTGCAAGAGGTGAAGAATATTTTTTATGGCGAGTGAATTTGGGAATTCTAAAAAGAGAGTTCATTTGTCGCCTCTTGCGGGAAGGCGTGATGGCTACCGAAGAATTGCTGCTTGATTTACTAGAGACTCTACCACTATTGTCATGTCTTAGAGAGTGGTAATGACCGAAGAATCTCTGTGGGCGACTAGTGATTCCTTTAGAGATTCTTCACCTCCACCTTGTGCTCCCAAAGAATGACAATAGGGGCAATTCCTTTAGAGAGTCTCTAGTAGATAAAAGAGATTCTTCGGTCAGGCGTTGCCCTCCCTCAGAATGACAAACTTGGAGAATTTCTGGTGTATCAAATAGAGATTCTTCGCCCCTTATTGGGGGCTCTAGACATGACAAACGAACTACCTTTTGTAGGAGAAACCCAAACCACCCAAAAAGGTAAAAAGGTCAAAACTAGTGCCCCCCGCAGGGCTTTAGGCGGTATGTGTGAATTCATTTCACACATACCAAGACATCAAATTAATAGAAGTGCCCCCCGTACAGGCGCTTTTAGGCGAGAACTTAAAACCCTTAGAAAACGACTTGATAAACGCACAAAGTGCGCTTACTAGTCAAGCTTTGAGGGCGTGTGCAAGAATTTACTTTATGTGAAGTAAGACATACCTTAGAAAAAGACTTGATAGATAAGCGTAGCTTAGCTATAAGTCAAGCTTTAGGCGGTTTGTGTGAATTGATTTCACACAAACCAAGATATTAAATCAATGACGCCAAAACATAACCAATAAACCAAGATACTAAACCTTGATAGAAGTATGAAGTTTAAGTGAAATTAAAAGCAAATATAAGGTTATCTTAATAATGATTTTTATAATATCCCAAAATTTATTCATTCATATTTGGAGTATCGCCTATGGAGATTCTAAAAGACAATATTGACCATATTATTTTCGCTATTTTAGGCTTGATGAGCTTTTTAAGCCTATGGTTTAGCTGTGAAAGATTAATCTTTTATATCCGTTTAAACCTCAATGACTATACAGATGAAGAGGCATTAGAAGAAGCATTAAGTAAGAATCTCACAACACTCTATATCATCTACTCTAATGCCCCTTATGTGGGGCTTTTAGGCACGGTTCTTGGGATTATGATTACCTTTTATGATATGGGTATGAGTGGGGGTATGGACGCTCAGAGCATTATGGTTGGCTTATCTACCGCCCTTAAGGCAACGGCTCTTGGGCTAGTCGTGGCTATCCCTACTTTAATTGTGTATAACTGCTTTGTGCGTAAAATGGATGTTATGCTTAATCGCTACAAACTTGCACATAAAGAAAATAAGGCTTAGATGATGAGAATCCCTAAAAGAGACGGCTTGAATGTAATTCCCCTCATTGATGTTATGCTCGTGCTTTTAGCCATTGTGCTAAGCATATCAACTTTCATCGCTCAAGGGCAAATAAAAGTCGAGCTTCCATATGCAAGTCAAAACCAGCAAGCAAAAGATGAAAAGCCTATTGTTATCACTATTGATGGTGAGAATATTATTTATTTCAATGATAAGCCTATTGATATACCCTCTCTCAAAGAGGAGATTGCTAATATTGATAATAAAACACTTATCCAGCTTAAAAGCGATAAAGATTCTAAATTTGAAAGCTTCATTCAAATTGTTGATGTTTTAAAGGAGAAAGGTCATGAAAACTTTGGAATCTCAACCAAAACAAAATAACACATATAATCTCTTAAGTCAAAATAGTCACTTTTTCACTTCTAATCGTGCAGGATTCTTAATTAGCTTTGCAGTGCATGCGGGGCTTGTGCTTATGCTATTTGACTTCTTTCACAATATAGACTTGCAGCAAAATGGGGATAATATCACCACCATTGCTTTGGCGACTTTCCAAAATCCCTCAAATGAAGAAAATGTCGATACGCCTAAGCCCCAGCCTGTCGTGCAGAAGAAAAAACATCATCATAAAGAGATAGTCAAAGAGCATGGCAAACTTGCTAAAAAAGAAGAGGAAATCACCCCCCCTGCCCAAACTCCCAAAGCAAAACCGAGTGAAAAAATAGAAGAAGGAGATGTTATCCAAACGCTCTCATATAGGGATGGAAGCGAAGATGAGCTTTTCTCTAAAATTAAACGTGCCATTGATAGGAAAAACAAATACCCAACAATGGCAAGAAAGCGAGGCTTAGAGGGCGAAGTGGTCGTAGAGTTTATTATTTATAAAGACGGCAGGGTGGCAAATATCCGCTTAGTCAAAGCATGCCCACATGACCCTTTCAATATCGCTGCGATAAATGCTATCAAAAAAGCCCAGCATGACTTCCCTATCCTCAATGTAACGACAAAAATCGAGCTCCCTATTGTCTATGAGCTAAAGACAAATAGCATATAGGCTACCATAAGTGCCCTATAAGCTTGTATCATAAGGAGCTTACTTAACCCTAAATACATAAAAATGCAAGGGTAAGCCAAAGGCATTATGCGAGAGGATTGTATCTCCTTGTGCTAAGCCTGCTTTAAGCAAGGCAAGTTTAATGAACGTTTTTAGCCCAAGATGTGCGACATTATAGCCATACTCCGCGCTAAAAAGTAGCTCATACTTTTGCTTATAGCCCTCTAAATTAAAGGGTTCTTGACTATAGGGGGTGAGTATCACTAAATCCCCGCTTTGTTTAGGTATAGCAACATCATTTTGAAACACACTGATTTTAGCCTCCTTATTATCGCGCCCTTTGGCACGGCTATCAACTGCCCTATCACTTAATAAGTCAAAATCTCTAGCCCCATAAGCCTTAAGCCACTCATAAAAACTATGATACACCTCTACATTCGCTACCCTATCTACACCTTCAATATAAATACGTGTCCCAGCCTTAGCTTGAGTATAAGCACTCACAAAGGCAAGTGTAGCTTGGAAATTTTGTGGCACAAACTTATAATGCGCCCACACATACGCAGAAGTAAAGATACTATTCCCTACAAACATAAGCCCACAACATAGCACCACCACCCTAATGTAGCCATTAGCCCAATAGAGTAGCACACATGCACCTAGCACAATGCAGCCAAAAATATATGCCGGAAGCAAATAATGATATGAGACTATCTTTAAAATCGCATATTCTAGGAGCAATACTCCACATCCGACTATGCTCGCATCAAGCAGGGCATTAAAGGGCTGCTTTTTAAAAAGCAGGGCGTAGATTCTATATACAAGCGCACCAAAGGTAGCTCCATACAAAAACGGCTCACTACACATATTGGTAAAAATTGCCTTTGCAAACACAAGGGCTGCTCCATAATAACTCTCCCCGTAGAATCCTTGAGAGGTTTTAGGGAGCAAAATAAGGCACACATATAGCACAAACCAAGCTATAGCCCCTAAAACAAGCGCACAATCAAAAATCTTTATTTCCCATTTGCAAGGGGCTTTACTGATATACGCACCAACTAAATGCACAAAGCCAAAAGCACATAAAAATGCAAAGGTAGTCTCTTTATAATACATACTGATATTTGCACACACTATCCCGCACACAAGCGCAAAATAGCTCCAAAAGCCCCGCGGCTTACTTAACACATAGGCATAGCACATCAAAAAAAGGCTTAAAAACACAAATTCCATACGTTCAGGCACAAAAAGCCGAAGTTGCGAAGTAATAAATGCAGGGGAAAGCAATAAGAGTATCAATAATATATCCACGACATAAGGGATTTTACGCACAGCAATGCTTGGTCGCTCATTATTTAAGCCATAAGTATGGACTATCTCTAAAAGGATTACATTAAACCCATAGCGCAACGCAAAGACAACCACAGCCACGCAAATGGCATTAAAAGTATAAAAAACATTTGCACTTAGCCCAAATAGCGCACTTAGGATATTAAGCTCCTGCCCATCAAGCGGATAGAATCTGCCAATTTCTGGCTGAATAAAAAAGGGGATATTTTTGTGAGAAAAAAGTGTTTTTAAAAGTGTGTGATCATCAATCACGCTAAAAGCGCTACCATAAGCCACGCCCAGACAATACAAACATACAAAACCTATAAATCCTATCTGCCAAGGCAGGGATTTAGCTAATAGCTGCCCCCCCCCCGCAGGGTCATTTGCCTAGCCATTTGCACTCCTTATAATGGAATTGTGTAAAAATGTATAGAAGAGTTTATCAAAATATTTCTTAGATGCTTATTTTATTTCATTCCCTCTCAACTATGGGCTTTTTATGTATGTTTGAGTGCTTATACTTGAATGAAGGCGGGGGAAATCTGCCCAACTCCCGAGCGGTAGCAAAGTTTGTCGCCTCTCACAGGGAGATTGTCTCCCCCAAGAATCTCTAAAGGAATTACTAGAAGCTTAAAAGCAATTTCCTCTACTACACAGGCTCTAGACATGACAAGAGACGGGAGTCTTTAGCGATTCTATTAAAGAGTCTTTAGCGGATAAGAGCAATTCTTCGCTTTCTTGCGAAAGCAAAGACATGACAAACTAACTTCCCTTGTGAGGTAATTTTGTCTTGCGGATTGGACTCATTGTCGCCTCTAGCGGGAGTGGTAATGACCGAAGAATCTCTGTGGGCGACTAGTGATTCTTATAGAGATTCTTCGGTCGGGCTTGCGCCCTCCCTCGTGATGCCAAAGTAATTTCCTTTGTAGGTGTTTATTATGTGTGGGTTTCTCTTGCGGGTAGCGAAGTTTCTTATACTTAAGCTTCCTTTATCGGGTTGGCAATATCTTCTATAAAGTAGCGAGGTCGCTCCTTAGTCTCAGCATAAATCTTACCTATATACTCGCCAATCACTCCCAAGCTCAAAAGCTGCACCCCGCTAAAAAAGCACAAAGGCACAATCGTAGAAGTCCAGCCATACACCACACCATCGCTAAGAAACTTCACACAAAGTGCATACACGCCCAAACCTAAAGACATAGCAAAAAACACCATGCCCAACATACTTACAAAACGCAAGGGCATAATGCTAAAGCTTGTAATACCATTGCCTGCAAAAGAGAGCATTTTGGCAAGGGGGTATTTGCTTTCCCCCGCATATCGCTCTAATCTATCATACTCTACCCTATCGGTTTTAAACCCAAGCAAGGGCACCAAAGCACGTAAGAAAAGATTGCGCTCTTTGAATTGGAGCAATGCCTTTATCGCGCGCGATGAGAGCGCTCTATAATCAGCATGATTATAAGTGATTTTCACACCCATAAATGCCATAAATTTATAAAACCCTAACGCGCTATATTTTTTAAAAAAGCTATCTTTTTTGCGTGATTTTCGCACCCCCAAAATCACTTCCGCCCCAGCCTTAGCCTTAGCAATAAACTCATAAATTGCCAAAATATCATCTTGCAAATCACAATCTATGCTTAACGCATAATCGCATTTATCAGCCACATATTCTAGCCCTGCTAAAAGCGCGTTTTGATGTCCAAAATTGCGCGAAAGCTTCAAGGCAGTAGTGCGGATGTGGGTATTGCTTGCTAAATGTGTGAGAATCTCCCAAGTGCTATCCTTGCTTCCATCATCTACAAAGCATAAAAAGCTATCCTTAGCAATTTCCCCCTTGCCTAGCAAATCTATAAACACCTTTTGCAATTCTTTATACGTCATCTCAAGTACAGCCTCTTCATTATGGGCTGGAATCACAATGCACACTCTCATTTTCACCTGCCTTGAATACAAAAGGTGAATGTATGAAATATAAAAAATGTAAAAATGGAAACAAACAATACGTGAAAAAATAAAAGTTTAGCTTTTAGGCTGCGGGGGGGGGGGCATAATGAAAGTATGTAAAAGCATATTTGCTCCTTTTGGTATATCACTCCTCTATATTCTCAAATTCTCTAAGGAGTGCCTTTTGGCGTATTCTAGCCTAAGTTTTCTCTATGATTTCTTAATGCTTTATAGTTTCTTAAGTCGCCTCAATTTAGAATTAAACCCATCACTCTTACAAAGGCTTTTTATGTTTCTGCAATTCAAAGTTCTCTTAAAAACTCTCTTAAGCAACGGGGGGGGGGGCAGAGTATAGCCCGGATAGTAGCACCTCAAAGCTAGAATCTCCCCTTACCCATAAGAATTCTACAAAACATTCCAATACTCAAAAACACTCCCAAACCCCCACTTCTATAAATCAACATCAAAGCAATACGAGTGAAGTCAAAAGTGAATCTCTCACTTGTCATTCTTTGGGCTTTATGCCCGAAGAATCTTTAAGAGAATCACCAGCAATTCAATCCTCTTGTCATTCTGAGCCTCTAGGCGAAGAATTGCTTAAAGAATCACTAGTCGCCTACAGAGATTCTTCAGTCGTTTCACAAACTCAAACTGACAAAAAGCCTTTTTACTCCCTCTTTAAAAAACTCACACATAAACACAACTCCACAAACAAAGAGAATGCACAAGATTCCAAAATCTACCAGCATATCTCTATGCTTGCTATTATCAATATATGCTTTATGATATGTGTTTTTACACCTTTTGCAGTGTATAGCAGTGATGTATCACAATTTGATGCTACCCAGACTCTACATACCCTTTGTGCGCTTTTTGGGATATTTCTTCTCTCTTCATCTTTGCTGATATATCTTTCTAGCTTTTTATATAAGGCTTTTATATTTAAGTTTTCTATGCTTAAGCTTATGAGTTATGGTTTAAGTGTGATTTTATGTATTGGGGTGGTATATACGTTTGTGCTTGTGGGGGATTATCGCTTTAAAAGCTATGGGGTATTAGAGAATTTCGTATTTCAAGGAGGAGCACCTATCTATGGGAGATTTAATAAATACTTTGACCTCATCTATGGGCTTTGCACACTTGGGTTATGCTTTGTGCTTTATCACTTCCCGCATATATTAAGAAACATCTTTGCCATCATAAGTTTATGGCTACTAAGCTTAAGTGGAATCTATGGCTTTCATATCTTTCACTCAAGTGAGACTTCACATCTTAGCTCCACAGAGCTCCCCTCATACAATGACAAACTCCTTGCATTCTCTAAGGATAAAAATATACTCGTGCTTATCTTAGATGCCTTTAGTGGCTCGCATTTTGAGATAATGCTAGAAGATAATCCCACATTGCAAGAGCACTTTAAGGGCTTTACTTATTATCACAACACCCTTGCTACTTCAAATAACACACAATTTAACACCCCAGCCATTTTAGGAGGGCATAGCTACACCACACTCTCCCTGCTTAAGCAGGGCATAAAGCGCCCCTATGATTCATATCTACAAGCCTTTAGCAAGATCCCCAAAACTTTGCAAGAAAATGGCTATGAGATTGCTCTATATGGGCTAGACCCCTTGCGTAAAGAAGATTTAGCCAAAGTGCTAGGGGATGAGGCTACATTGGCTGAGAATAAGGGAGAGTATATGGGTGCTTATATACAACAATACCATCTCCAATCCTATATCACCCAAAGCCTAGCAGATTATAAAAAATCTCATAATGCACTAGGCACACTCATCTCCATAGGCTTATTTCGAGCCGCTCCATACACCATAAGAGCGCGAATCTACAAAGATGAACGATGGCTCTTTGCCTCTGTTAATGCACTTGATGACTTCCATACACAAATCAAATATTTCTCCGACATCGCTATGTTTCCCCTCACTTCAAATACCAACGCCCAAAAGCCCACTTTTAAATACATAAAAAGCCTAAGCTCGCATTACCCATGGTATCTAGACCATGATTGCAAGCCCAATATATCAGCCCAAAGTCAGCTCCCACAAGCCTATAAAAATATCATTGTCAAAGAATATCAAAATGCCTATAACCACAACCACTACAATAATGAACTCTGCTCTATTCAAGCCATCACACAATGGCTTACCTATCTTAAAAATGAGCATATCTATGATAATAGTGCTATTATTATCGCAAGCGACCATGGGCATTATGATAGCTTTAAGCAGATTCTAAATAATCATGGAGAACAGCTAGGTAAGCAATCTGACGCACTTTTATTAGTCAAGGGCTTTTTTGAAAATGCCCCCTTAAAGCGTGATGGAATGCTTATGAGTAATGCAGATATTGCCTCTATGATTTGCTATTTTGCCAATATTACTTGCGCTCATTCTTACCCTAAGGGAGAATCTCGCATACTCTATCATTCAAATTCACCATTTGAGGAGATTCTAAGTATTGAAAAAGCCTTTAGTGTCAAAGAAAATATCTATGAGGCTAAAAATTGGCAAGATATTACCTCAAGTATTAGCACACCTTAAGGCTATGCAAAAGCGATTGAGAAATTTAAGCAAAATCCCTAAAAAGCTTGCCTATATCGATATTTTGCACGATTTTATTTGCACATTTTTCATATATCCCCTGTGCGCCAAAAACCAAATCATCACTTGAAATGCCATGACTTATAGAGATTTTTGCCTCTAAATATGCACTTAAATGATCAAAAATCTTCAAAAACTCTCCATAAATGGGGTTATACTCATTGGCATTAAATTTACTCATCAATTCCTCCCCATTTAAGGCATTATGCGGGAAATGCTCAATCATATAGCGATTAGCAAATTCATCTTGTGTGAAATACTTTATATCTTCTTGGATATTCGCAGGCACTATACTTAAGATTTTCTTTCTCACCGCCTCTTCTTCAATCTCTTTAATCAATCTATCAAGCCCCCGCACGCTACGTTTAATGGGCGAGATAATATCGCGCGTTAAAATTTCTGGCAAATCATGGAAAAGCCCGCAAAGAAAGTGATTAATGCGCATTTTCTCACAACAGCCTATATCAAAGCTTGCTAAATACGCACTGAGAGCCACTACAAGGGTATGCCCTAGCACGGAAGTAGCGGGGATTCTAGGCGTTTGACTCCAACGCTTTTGGAATCGCAACTGCCCAAACATCGCCACAAGCTCGCGCACATTTTCATAAAGCATAATTTGCTGCATACCCACTAAATGATAATGCTCTTCAACTTGCTTATTAATCTCATCACGGATATTTTGCACATCATACATTGAACTATTAAAGTTATAAATAATATCAAACTCCCATTTAGAGGCATAATAATGTGAGGCTTTTAGAATCTGTTTTTCAAGATTTGCTTTTTGGCTTATCAAATACTCTCTCATCATAGGGAAAAACTCATACTCCCCTAATTCACCCACAAGCTGCTCGCATACAAACTCCACAAGCTCCTTATTATGAGAAGCGCGGAGCTGATGAAACACTGGAGGCTTAATGTCTGTTAAAACAATGCGCTCAAAAAACTCAAAGCAAAATTGCAATATCAACCTCTCCCAATCAATCTTCCCGCCATTATTTTCCTCATACTTTGCCAAAATATAGGCTATGACAATTTTATGGGCTTGCTTATCAAGCTCGACAAACTCTACTGGTGTAGCTTGGTCATTCCAGCGGCGAATACTCGCAGCGATAAAAATACGCTTTAATAATGCAGCACTTAATCTTGGGGCTTTTGCTTCCATTGAAAATCCTTAATGCTAAAATGCAAGATTCTATCTCTAAAATCTCTATGATAATGCAATGATGAATTCTACATAAATTTGCAAATATGTAACAAAAACGCATTACAATTTTAGCCTTTCTTAGCCTTTTTGCAAGCGATATTCAAAGGAGATAATATGAAATCACTCTGTGCTTTTATATGTATGATGGTAGGCTTATTTACATATAGTGCATGTGCTAAAAAGCAGCCTGTGGGCAACTTCAAAAGTGTAGAATGCCGCACCATTTGTGATAAAACCCAATGCACACAGCAATGTGTAAGTGCAAGCGGAGATTATTATAAAAAATAATGCCCTCTTATTTGTATAATCTCATCTTTAGACGTTTTATTTATGTCTATGATGCGGGATTCTTTGGCTTATTTTACGCACTTAAAGCGATGATTGCTATCTGCATAAGTGGCGTGCTTTGCTATATTTTACTTGGGACTTCTGTGCTGATTTGGTCAGTGATGATGTCAATGTATATATTCTTCCTCAATGGCTTTAAAAGCAATAAAGATATGGATTGGAAATATCTTGTGCTTTTTGTGCTCTTTGTATGCGCGCTTATACCGATATTTGGCACTTGGGAGGAGAGTGTATGGCTAACGCTTCCTTCCATGCTCCTTGCCTTTAGCATAGGTATAAGTGAAGTATATGATAGCGATTTGCCAAAGGTGCTAACACTTGCCCTCATTAATGCCCTTGTGGCGAATATCTTTTCAGCCTCCCACCCTGAAATCCCCTTATGGCAGTGTATAGCCGCAGCGCTTATTGGCGGGAGTGTCAGCATAGCTTTAAGGCTTTTTATATCATTTGGGCAATATGGGAGATTCATACAAACACAATTTGTAGCCCAGCTTTTTGAACTCTCTATGATGAGTGAAAATCTCGGCACAAAAGACTATGAAACGCTTAAATCCCAAGCCCTAAATCACATCTTATTGCTGAAATCAAAGCTTACCTCCGCTTCTGCTAAAATTAAAGACGCCCATTTAATCAAAAACCACAAACGCGCCCTTTTTTATCTCTATAAATTAGAATCTATCTATTCTGTGCTTGATTTGCTCAATTACTACTTCCTCCATAACCCCTGCCCTGCCCTAAAAACTGCTCAAAAAGAAATGACTTATAATCTCCATGCCCTCTCACATATCTTTTATGGCAAAAAGCCTATTTTTAAAAAACACGCCTTTAAAAATGCCCTCTTGCATAATGGAGATTCAGAGTGGATTAACGCCCTAAAAATTTTCTACTCTAAGATAGAATCTTTCAAACGTCTCTCTTCATTGCAATCTCAAGCTTTTGTAGAAACCCCTGCCGCTAAGGGCATAAAAGACTTATATCAATCGCTCTTAGCTAATCCTGCTCCGTTTTTTTATGCGATTCGCTATGCCTTGGCTATTGGCTCTGCTATGTTTTTTGCACAATTTTTTCAAATCACGCATGGGGCTTGGATTGCCCTTGGTGTCGTCTCTATGATGCACCAAAATATCAGTATGATTAAATCAACGGGTAAAGATTCTATACTTGGTAGCCTTGCTGGACTCATACTTGGCATAATCCTAAGCTTCACATTATGGGGTAGCCCTGCTCTGCTTTGTATTTTTATCATTAATCTCTTTTTAGTGGTGTATTTTAAAACCTACCCCTTTATCCTCTACTCGCTCGTGCTTATGCTTGAATTAGTGCTCCTATTTGCCTTTGTGGATAGTAATTTTATGGAGCTTTTAGCCTATCGTTTTGGCGATATTTTGCTTGGATTTGTCTTTGCATTATGTATCTCTAAAGTCATCTATCCCCGATATAGCGCTGATTCATTACTCCCACAAACAAATCTATGCTTGCAATCTTTTAGCGCGCTATGTTCTGTGCAAAAAGGCAATGCCATAGCCCAAACAAAGCTTATATCCCAGCTTGATGAGCTAAATTCACTTATTAAAGAAAGCCAAAAAGACAAGAGAGGCTATAGCCAACATATTTTACAAGGTTTTGCAAATTTGCAAGATAACTTCTCTCAACTCAAAGAAATGCTTTTTATCCTCTGTGAGAAAATCCCATATCACAGAAACAATCTCCTTTTAAAAAATGATATTAAAGCCCTCAATGTACGCTTTAATATGCTAAGTGCCATGATTGAATCTAAGCCCTATTATTTTAAAACTGATGAAGATAAGAGATTTTTATTTAAAGATAAAAGTATTTATCCACTCGTGCGCGCTATTTTTGAACTCCAAAATAAGATTTATGAGTTTTTTCACACCTCACTTGGGAAATAGCCACTTCTTAAGCAAAACTTCCCTACAATAGCACATTTATCTCACTTCTCTAAGGATAGGAATGAAAACGGCATTAATCACAGGTATCACCGGACAAGATGGCGCATATCTCGCAGAATTTCTCCTCAAAAAGGGCTATGAAGTACATGGTATCAAAAGGCGCAGCTCGCTCTTTAATACCGATAGAATCGATCATCTCTATCAAGACCCACACACGAGTAATCGCAACTTTTTCCTTCATTATGGGGATTTAACAGATTCTATGAATCTCACGCGCATTATCGCCCAAGTGCAACCTGATGAAATCTACAATCTAGCCGCGATGAGCCATGTGGCTGTAAGCTTTGAAACCCCAGAATATACCGCAAACGCCGATGGCATAGGCACTTTAAGAATCTTAGAGGCTGTGCGGCTTTTAGGCTTAAGCCAAAAGAGTAAAATCTATCAAGCCTCTACAAGTGAGCTCTATGGCTTAGTGCAAGAAATCCCCCAAAATGAAAAAACGCCTTTCTACCCGCGCTCACCATATGCGTGCGCCAAACTCTATGCATATTGGATAACCATAAATTACCGCGAAGCCTATAATATCTTTGCAAGTAATGGCATTTTATTTAATCATGAAAGCCCCATTCGCGGAGAAACATTTGTAACGCGTAAAATCACTCGCGCAGTGGCAAAAATCGCCCTTGGCTTGCAAGATAAACTCTACTTAGGTAATCTCTCTGCTAAACGCGATTGGGGGCATGCTAAAGACTATGTGCGTATGATGTGGCTTATTTTACAAGCTAAAGAGCCCGAAGATTGGGTGATTGCCACAGGCATAACCACAGAGGTAAGAGATTTTGTCAAAATGGCATTTAATGAGCTAGGCATAGAAGTGGAATTTAAAGGAGAGGGCGTGAATGAAAAGGGCTATGTGAAAGCCTGCCATGGAGACTTCAAGCTTGAAGTGGGAAAAGAAGTTGTAAATGTAGATGCACGTTATTTTCGCCCTACAGAAGTAGAGCTCCTTATAGGCGATGCAAGCAAAGCAAGGCAAAAGCTAGGCTGGGTGCCAGAATATGACCTCAAAGGCTTGGTAAAAGATATGGTACAAAGTGATTTAAAGCTTATGCAAAAGGATAAATACCTTAAAGACGGCGGCTATGAGATATTAAGCTACTTTGAGTAATGCTAAAGATTCTATAGCAGTCTATAGGGATAGTTCCTCACAAATTACACACACACAAGGAATAAGGCAAGCTCACTTTTTGTCATGTCTTTGTAAAAGCCGAAGAATTGCTGCTCGATTTACTAGAGACTCTACCACTATTGTCATTCTGAGAGAGTGGTAATGACCGAAGAATCTCTGTGGGCGACTAGTGATTCGTTTGTGAATTCTTCGGGCATAAAGCCCGCAAGACATGACAAACTTTGCTACCCTCAAGGGAAATTACTTTGTTAGCTCTAGAGCGAAGCGAAGAATCTCCCTTAGCATTACCAAAAAGTGCGTCGAGTGATTCCCACAGAGATTCTTCGCTTTCTTGCGAAAGCTCAGAATGACAAACGAACTACCTTTCTAGTGTTTCTGTTAAGGAGTCTTTAGCGGATAAGAGAGATTCTTCGCCTCCTACGCAGGTTCAGAATGACAAACTAACGGAGTTGTTAGTGATTCGGGCGAAGTTTCTTCGCAATGCTTGGAATGACAAACTTGGAGAATCGCTGGTAAATCAAATAGAGTTTCTGCACAATGAAATCTCAAAACTCTCAAAGCTTTCCTAAAATTGCTTCAAAGACAACGCGAGGGTAAAAAAAATATTAGTTATATAATTACCCTGCTTAGATAATGTGATAGCCCTATTGTTTTTACATTATGGAGTTTCATTTTAAGGGGAATCATGGAAACATTCATAGATTTTATCAATGCAGCAAGCACTTTTCTTTATACATATTTTCTCGTTTTTGCATTATTGTTTTGTGGGCTTTATTTCACTATTCGCACAGGATTTATCCAACTTCGCTTTTTGCCTCATGCCCTATCTGTTTTATTAGAAAAAAGCCATAAAGAGCATATTTCTCCCTTTGGGGCTTTGATGATCTCAACTGCCTCTCGCGTGGGTATAGGGAATATCGTAGGTGTGGCGGTAGCTATTAGTAGCGGTGGTGCGGGTGCGCTCTTTTGGATGTGGATTACTGCCATTCTTGGCGGGGCGAGTGCGTTTGTGGAGAGCACATTAGCACAAGTCTATAAGCAAAAAGACAGCAACAATGGCTTTAAGGGCGGTCCTGCATATTATATACAGAGTGCGCTGGGTTCAAGGGCTTTTGGGATCGTTTTTGCCATCTCTTTGATTCTATGCTTTACGTATGGTTTTAATGGCTTGCAGGCTTATACTTTAACTTCGAGTTTTGAGATCTTTGTAGGAAGTGAAGCCTATCATAATGGAGGTGTTACTACCTTTATAGGGATTTTACTTGCGCTTTTATGTGCTGTATTTTTCTTTGGGAGCAATAAAACTTCAGCCACCATTAGCTCTATTCTTGTGCCGATTATGGCTCTTTTTTATTTACTCATCGCCTTAGTCATAGTGGGGGCAAATATAAGTGAGATTCCTAGGATTTTTGGCGAAGTATTTGCAAAAGCCTTTGATTTTGAAGCGATTTTTGGAGGATTTGCAGGGAGTGCTATAGTGATAGGCATTAAGCGAGGTTTGTATTCTAATGAAGCAGGTATGGGCTCAGCTCCTAATGCAGCAGCAACTGCCCATACAAGCCACCCAGCTAAACAAGGTATGGTACAAACTCTCTCTGTATTTATTGATACCCTTATTATCTGCTCTGCGAGTGCCTTTATTGTGCTTTGTAGCAATGAAAATGTTTATGGAATCTCCGGTATGCCACTTATGCAAAAGGTTATGCAAGGGCATTTGGGGGATATGGGCTTATACTTTGTGAGTATTGCTATTGTGCTTTTTGCTTTTACTTCACTTATTGGGAATTACTTTTATGCGGAGATGAATTTTAAATTTATCACAACCAACAAACTTGCTTTGGTGATATTTCGCTTAAGTGCGGTAGCTATGGTATTTATTGGAGCACAGCTTAGCCTTGGCTTAGCTTGGGATTTGGCTGATGTAATTATGGGCATTATGGCTTGTGTGAATATCATAGCGATTTTACTCCTAGGCAATATCGCTATAAAAGTGCTTAAAGACTATGAGAAGCAAAGAAAGGCGGGCAAAAACCCTGTATTTAAGGCTAAAGATGCAGGTATTACCAACACACAATGCTGGTAGCCCCGCTTTGTTTGGCGAAATAGATTCTGTGAGTAAAACAGGGAGAGATTTTGCTACACACGCACTCCTATAAGAGGCGACAAACTCATTTCCTTTGTAGCGTAAGCTACATTTCTCAAACCCCTGCAAGGGGTGAAGAATCTCTGTGGGCTTTCTAGTGATTCTTTTAGAGATTCTTTGCCTCTACTTCGTACCCCCAAAGAATCAACAAAAGGGTGAGGTCTCTAGTAATATCAAACCCTTTGCAATACTTCAAACAAAGAGGGCTTTTCTCAAAGCTTTGCCCCAAAGTTTTGCCTATGATTAAAGTATAAATTTAATATTTAAATTTTGTTTTTTTTTTTTTTTGATAAATTGGGAAGCTATCGAAGGTGTCAAGGAGAATGGAAATGGAAGCAAAGGCACAAAATTTTCAATTCATGCAAAATGAAAGTGAGATAAAAATCCCTTTTTATCAAAGAGCATATGTATGGGGAGAAGAGCAGTGGAAGCAGCTTTTTGAAGATTTGAAAGGGGGTTATAAGCAGAAAAAGGAGCATTTTTTAGGTTCAATTATCCTCAAACAACTCGGTACTGGCACAGGAGAAGGTTCAGAAAGAAGTTTAATTGATGGGCAGCAGAGATTAACTACATTTTCTATTCTGCTAAAAGTTCTTTATGATAAATTAGATGAAGATGATAAGCAAGATAATGCTCAATTTTTATTCAAAAGACCAACCAAAGAAAAAAAGCCAAAAATTCAGCATTCTAAGTTTGATAGAGAATCATTTAGTAAAATTATGCAAGCACAAAATTTTGATGCCCTCAAAGAGAGTGAAAGATACACAAAAGGCAAACATAAAGGAAAAATAAAAGATAGATTAATTGCTTGCTATGAATATTTTACAAAAGCGATAGAAGAAATAAAAGATGATGAGAAAGGCTATGAGCCGTTTTTAAATCATATTATTAATTGTAAATTATGGGTAAGCATTGATTTAGGCTCAAATGAAGATGAGCAAAAAATCTTTGACTCCATTAACACTTCAGGTGCGAGACTTACAGCAACAGATATTATTAAAAATGCTATTTTTGATAAAGCTATGGAATTAAAGCTTGATTATGAAATGCTTTATCACAAGTGTTGGGAATGTATTTTTGAATTAGAAAAAAGAGAATTTTGGCAAGAAGAAGTCGCTACAGGGAGGATAAAGAGAGTGCAAAGTGAAATTTTCTTACACGCTTTTGCAATTATTTATGGCTTTTTTGATAGCGACAAAGACACTTTAGAACAACTCAGTTATCTTTATAAAAAACAAATTGAACAATATAATGAAAACAACAAAGAAGAGTTAGAATCATTGTTGTCAAAAATCAAAGAAACTGCTGAAATCTATCAAAGCTTCCCACACTTTTATGACAAAGACACTTCGCTATGTTTTGCAAATAATGAACAAAGGCTATTTCATATTTTACATATCACAGATACAAGCACCATAATGCCTTTAATCTTAGCTTTGAAATTAAAAATCAAAGATGAAGTTATGCTTAAAAGTTGCCTAAAGCTATTAGAAATTTTTATTTTAACTGCTTGGCTGTGTGATAAAAACGCTAAAAGTTATAATAAACTCTTTGCGCATATTACGCGAAACTTTGATAAGGCTCAACCTTTGCAGAGTTTAAGAGATGAATTAAAAAACCACTTTCCCACAAAAGATGACATTCAAAACGCTTTACGCTCACAAGATACCCAACTTAGCAATAAAAAGGCGGGGTTGATTTTATTTTGGATAGAGCTTTATAGACGGGATAACAATAAGCAAGACTCTAAAGATTTAGCCTACAAATGGACGCTAGAGCACCTTATGCCACAATCTTATAAACAACATTGGGGAGAAATAGCAAAAGATGAAGAGCATGCAGAGAGCTTAATCTACCAAATAGGCAATATGACCCTTCTCAATGGCTCTTTGAATAAGGCAATTAAAAATGCTGCTTGGGAGATTAAGCTTAAGGGCGATGACACTAGGGTACATTGTATTAAAAAATGTGGGGATTTACTTATTACTAAAGAATTATTTGACGAAGAAATATGGAATGAAGACAGCATAAAAAAGAGAACACAAAAACTCACGGAAGAATTTTTCAACATTTGGGATATAGAATCTTTTGCAAACAGAGCTTAAGGGGGCATTAGGGACTCTTTAGAATCTACGTCTTTGTGATGATAATTAGCCATCTTGAGCGGGTCGCTAAGTTTGTCATATTGAAGCTTTGCAAAATGCGAAACATCTCTGCTTAAATCGCTAGTAGCTCGGGTAGGGATTCTTCGCCTCCGCTCACGCCATCTCAAAGACATAGCAATACAGCTTACATAGCGTGTGAATCTTTACTCACAGAGTAAGCAAAAAAGACGTGGGAAGCAAAAGAAACAAAAATAACACGATGCTTTTTATCTACTACCATTGTTTATAGAGTTGGGATTGTCGCACACCCTCATAAAGTACCCCGCCAACACTTGTGGCAAGATTAATGCTCCTTACGCCTGCTTTCATGGGGAGTTTATATACTTGCGTAGGAAACTCCTCTAGGAGTGCTTTATCCAATCCCGCATCTTCTCTGCCAAAATACAAAAACCCTCCTTGCTCTAATGGTGCATCATAATGCAAAGCCCTTGCTTTTGTGCTAAAGAAAAAATGCTGCTTATCTAAAGGAAATGCTTTCCAAAATGCCTGCAAATGCTGCCATTGATACACTTCTAAATGCTGCCAATAATCAAGCCCCGCACGTTTTAGCTCCTTTTGCCCTATTTTAAAGCCCAAAGGGTGGATTAAATGCAAGATACTATCACTCGCTACGCATAATCTCCCTATATTGCCCGTATTTTGTGGGATTTGTGGCTCAACAAGCACAATGTGAAAAAGCTTCATTTTACACCCCTTATTCTTGCACTCCTTAAAGTTTGACTTTAGCATAACTAAGCAATAAACCCCATAAAGCCATAAAAGCAAGCACTTAAACAAAATATTTAAACAAACCTTATAAAATCACTGATACTTTACACTTTTAGGGGATATGTATGGCTTATCTTTTACTGACAGGTGCGGGGGGATATATCGGCTCGCATACCGCATACTGCTTTTTAAAAAACACAAATTATCATATAGTGATTGTAGATGACTTAAGCACGGGCTTTATGGAGAATATCACATATTTGCAATCTTGCTTTGGGGAGAGAGTGAGCTTTGTGCAAAGCAATATTAATGACATAGCCACAATGCGCACTCTTCTAAGCTCTTATAGCTTTGAAGCCATAATCCATTTTGCTGCTTCGCTTATCGTGGGGGAATCTGTCCTTAAGCCACTTGAGTATTATATAAACAACACACTCAATACCACCCAACTTATCGCCCTAGTCAAAGAAGCAGGCGTGCCCCATTTTATCTTTAGCTCCACAGCGGCAGTGTATGGGGAGCCTGATATATCACTTATACCCATTGATGAGAACGCCCCGCTACTGCCTATTAACCCTTATGGGGCGTCAAAAATGATGAGCGAGCGTGTGCTTGCAGATAGTGCTTTAGCCTATGAGGGTTTTTCTTATGTGGCATTGCGTTATTTTAATGTGGCTGGGGCGAGTATGGATAATACACAAGAACTCCTCAAAGCCCATAAAGGCTTAGGGCAAAGGAGCAAAAACGCCACACATCTCATTAAAGTTGCTTGTGAATGTGCTTGTGGCAAGCGGGAGGGTATGAGTATTTTTGGAGTGGATTACCCCACACAAGATGGCACTTGCATTCGCGATTATATTCATATTGATGACCTAGCTAGCGCGCATGTTGAGGCTTTAGAGTATCTTAAGACTAAAAGGGTATCAAATATCTTTAATGTCGGCTATTCTCAAGGATATAGTGTGAGAGAAGTGATTAATGTTGTGAAAGAAATAAGTGGCGTGGATTTTAAAATCATAGAATCTGCTCGTAGAGAAGGCGACCCGATAGCCTTGAGTGCGAAAAATGAGAAGATTCTCTCCCTTACGCAGTGGAAACCACGATTTAATGATTTAAGGCTTATTGTCAAAAGTGCCTACGAATGGGAGAAAAGTTTGTAGGATTAATGGGTGATTCTATTAATTTAATATCTTGGTACGCAAAAAATAAATTTTTGCGTACCGCCTAAAGTTTGACTTATAGCTAAGCTACGCTTATCTATCAAGTCTTTTTCTAAGGGCTTTAAATTGTCACCTAAAAGCGTCTAGTGGGAGGGGGGCACTAACTTTTACTTTTTTACCCTTTTGGGTGGTTTGGGTTTCTCCTACAAAAGGTAGTTCGTTTGTCATGTCTAGAGCCCCCAATAAGGGGCGAAGAATCTCTCTTATCCGCTAAAGACTCCTCAACAGAATCACCAGAAAGGCGGTTAGTTTGTCATTCTGAGCGAAGCGAAGAATCTCTAAATGAATCACTAGTCACCAAGAGAGATTCTTCGCTTGATTCTCAAGCTTTAGACATGACAAAGTAACAACATTTACTAGCATTCCAAAAAGCAATGATTCACAGAAAGCCCACAGAGATTCTTCACCCCTTATCAGGGGTTCGTGATGACAAACTTTGTATCCTTATAGGGAATAGACTTAGCTACCTGCAAGGGAAATTCTCTCAAGACGATAATGTGGCTTGTATGAGGGGAAAATTAGTTTGTCATGTCTTGCGGGCGGGCGTGAGAGCGACCGAAGAATTGCTTTCATCTACTAGAGACTCTCTAATGGAATCACTACTCAAACCTGAAGTTAAAAAAGTATTTACATTTCATTTATACAATGCCCTCGTTGCGAAAGCAACTTCATAGTAAAGCTGTGAATAAATATGTGTTCTTCATAATATTTGCTCATAGCAGCCTCCTAGATAAAGTACCTCAATTAGCCTCTCTTGTGTAGAGGGGAGGCTAAGAGCGCTTACAAAAATCCTTACAAGACTTTTAGAAAAATTCCCTAATGATGAGTTGTAGTGAAATAGCAAAACACATACAAATTACAACGGGTTTAATAATCTTTGCACCATGTTTGATAGCAAGCTTTGCCCCGCTTCTAGCGCCAATGGCTTGCCCAATGCACATAAGGATTCCCAAAAGCCATAAAACATGCCCACTTAAGACAAAAAATAATGTAGAAGCAATATTGATACTAAAAACAATCCAACGTGATGAAGCAAGAGCCTTACTTAGCCCATAACCTCCAATGCCCACAAGCATTGCAAGCACAAGTGTGCCTATCCCCACACCCAAAAATCCCCCATAGAAGCTCGCTAGCGCACAAGTGCCATAAAGCAGAAGTTTGTGCGGGGACTTTGCCCTATCATCATCACTAATCTTGCTTGAGAATAAAAAGTATGCCCCAATAGCAATCATCACAAAAGGCAGGATTTTAGAGAGTATCGCACTCTCCACCACCTGCACGCTTAAAGCCCCCATGCTTGCAAACACCACTGCGATAGTAATACACAAGGCATTTGAGCGCATATCCACCATACCTTGTGCATAATAATGCGCCGCACCTGTAAATGAGCCCACGCACGCTTGGAGCTTGTTGGTAGCAAGTGCGGCTAGAGGATTTAAGCCACTTAAAAGCAAAAGTGGCATGGTAATCATTCCTGCACCACCAGAGAGTGAGCCCACAACCCCGCCAAAGATTGAAGCGACAAAAAGAATGAGATACCAATAAAGCGCGATATGTTCAAAGCTTGATGTGGTGATAAAGTCAAACATTGCACCTCCTCTTTTAAGTGTATATGCAGAGATTATAGCCTCTAGCACTGAATACAAGAATAATCACTTTTGGCTTCAGTGGTGATTCTATTAATTTAATATCTTGGTATGTGTGAAATCAATTCACACAAACCGCCTAAAGCTTGACTTATAGCTAAGCTACGCTTATCTATCAAGTCTTTTTCTAAGGTATGTCTTGCTTCACATAAAGTAAATTCTTGCACACACCCTCAAAGCTTGACTAGTAAGCGCACTTTGTGCGTTTATCAAGTCGTTTTTTAAGGGCTTGATTATGAAATGCCAAAGCGCCTTGCGGGAGGGGGGCACTATTTTTGATTTGATGTCTTGGTATGCAAAAATAAATTTTGCATACCGCCTAAAGCGCCTAGCGGGGGGCGCTCTATACTCACTTTTTTGCCCTTTTGGGTGGTTTGAGTAAAGCTTGCGCCTTTGGCTTATCTATCAATGCTGGGTTTTGGTTTTTCCCTTGTGGGTAGCAAAGTTTGTGATTCGTTCATATAAGGTTCATGCTGCAATCTTTGAATGCGGTGAGAAATAGCCCTTATAAGGGGCTTTGCTTACAAGGCTTATTTATATCACAAGCTATAAATGTAAAGCAAAAGGCTAAATCTACCCTTCATCACTCAAAGCGCATTGCTTCACATACCCTACATCATAACGCCCTACATCCATTCTAAAATTTTGCTTACCTCGCTTGCTTCAAAGCACTTAATCGGGCATTTTGCTGGCTTTTTGGAGAGAATGACATTTTTAAATCCATAACTCTCAAGCTCTTTTAAGCGTACTTCAATATTACTCACCTCGCGTATATCACCTACAAGTGAAACTTCACCGATAAAAGCAGTTTTGGCATTAAGGGCGCGGTTACGGAAGCTTGAGATAATCGCAGCAATCACAGCTAAATCTGCGCTTGTTTCATTAATCTTAATCCCGCCTGTAACATTAATAAACACATCATATCTCCCTAAGGGTAGCTCTAATTTCCGCTCTAAAAGCGCTAGGAGCATATTTAGGCGATTTGCTTCAAAGCCTGTAGAAGAACGTTTAGGGTAGCTACTCTCACTCACTAAAGCTTGGATTTCTATCACTAAAGCGCGAGAGCCCTCAAGGATTACAGAAATAGCACTGCCCGCTTGGGCTTCCTTTTGTGTAAAAAAGAGCCTTGAAGCGTTTTTTGCACTCACTAGTCCATCACCTTTCATCTCAAAAATACCAATTTCACTTGTACTGCCAAAGCGGTTTTTGAATCCTCTTAGCATTCTTAGCTCTTTACTCGCATCGCCCTCAAAATACAGCACGCAATCTACCATATGTTCCAAAACTCTCGGTCCAGCAATCGCACCATCTTTAGTGATATGCCCGATGATAAAAATAGAAATGTGATATTCCTTTGCTAAGCGCATAAGTGCAAAGGTTACTTCACGCACTTGTGAGACAGAGCCGGGAGCAGAGCTAAGGCTAGGGGAGTAAATGGTTTGTATAGAATCTATCACACATAAACTATAGGGAGAGCTTTTAAGCGCACTAGTAATGATGTCTAAATCAATTTCATTTAATAAAAAGAGATGTTCGCTAATGGCATTTAGCCTAGAGGCACGCATTTTAATCTGCCCCGCACTCTCTTCTCCGCTGACATAGAGAATCTGCCTTTTGCTAAGCCTTGCAAGATTGCCTGCGATTTTTAATAAAAGTGTAGATTTCCCTACTCCGGGGCTTCCGCCTATTAGATAAAGCCCTCCGGGCACAATGCCTCCCCCTAAGACAATATCAAACTCTTCTTCAAGGGAGCTAAAATGCTCTAAATCTTCAAATACTACTTCTGTGATAGCAATAGGGGAGACATTTTGAGTTGATTCTTGCTTTAAGTGTTTGATTTGGTCTTCTTTTAATTCTATGAGAGTATCCCAACCACCGCAATTTGGGCATTTCCCAAGCCATTTTGTGCTTTGAGTACCGCAAGCTTGACATTCAAAGAGAGTGTGCTTTTTTGCCAAGGGAGTCCTTTCGGTTATGAGTGTGTTGTAAAGATACAATCAAGGATGGTTTGTATGTAAGATTGTATATCAAATACATTGAGATCATCTGCGCCCTCTCCTGAGCCTATAAAGCAAATGGGGATTTTAAGCTCATTAATAATGCTAAATATCGCCCCACCTTTGCTGGTGCCATCAAGTTTGGTAATGATAATCCCGCTAAAGTCTATATGCTGACAAAAAGTACGTGCTTGATTGAGCGCTTGGCTACCTTGAGTGCCATCAAGCACAAGGTAAGTGCGCAAAGGCAAGTCCCCTAACGCCTTTTGGCTTACTCGCACAATTTTTAAAAGCTCGTTGTTAAGGTTTGTGTGATTATGAAGTCTGCCTGCTGTATCTATATAGAGCTCATCTATCCCTCTTGCTTTAGCCGCATTAATGCTATCAAAGGCTACCGCACTTGGGTCATGCCCATGTTGTGTGCTAATAACAGGGATTTGGAGCTTCTCCCCCCAGAGTTTAAGCTGCTCAATCGCCGCTGCACGAAAGGTATCGCCCGCTCCGAGCATAACCTTTTTACCCTCTTGTTGTGCCCTTTTGGCTAATTTGGCAATGGTTGTTGTTTTCCCCGCGCCATTAACGCCTACAATGAGCGTTACAAGGGGCTTAATATGAGTAAAATCTACATATTTAAGTGAATGCAAATCAAGCTTTTCTAAAAGCTTTTTGTGCAGAATCTGATAGGAAATATAAGGAGGGAGTTCTTCAAGGAGCAATTCTATAAAATCATAGCTCACATCGCATTCTATGAGAATCTCCTCTAACTCATCTTTTGTGCATTTGTCTTTTTTAGAGCCGATAAGTGAGGCGAGATTTTGGGTAGTTTTTTGTAAGCTTTTTTTAATGCTAGAAATCATTGTGCCTCTTGTGAAGGTGGATTTTCAAGGAGCTCTTGCTCTTCTGGGGAGAGCGTTTGGAGCTCATATTGTGCTTTTGCATCAAGCTGGTCTTGGATTTGATAGCGAATATCAAGCTCGACCATTTCTTCAGGCACAAGCCCTACATAGTCGATAACCTTCTCTCCTTGCTTGTCATAAAGGGCGATATAGCTTTGCTTATCATCTTTATTAAGAAAGTTCAAAAGACTTTTCCCATCGGTTGGGGCATAGAGTTTGAATCTGGGATTAATAACATCAATTTCTCCCTGTAAAGCAGCAAGCTCCTCTTTAGGGCTAATGGCAATAATGGAGATAAACTCTTGGTATTTATTATACAAATCAAGGATATGCAAGAGCTCATCTTGGCATTCTTGGCAATTTTGAGAGATAAAAAAGAGCAAGGTAGGACGTTGTGCGTCATTTTGGAAAATACTTTGGGCTTGGTTTGTTTTAAAGCTAAGCGATTCATTTTGCGTATTTATCACCTCAATGTTGAGAATCTTATCTGTGCTGCCTCCTTTAAAGTCAAAGACATCTTTATCCCTATCAGTCTCATCACTGCATGCAAACAAAACCATACATGCTACACATATAATAACTCCCCCACAGATTCCCTGCCATATTTTTTGAAACCCCGCCATGCCATCTCTCCTCTATGCAATATGTGCTTTATGCTAAGATTATATCTAAAAAAAGGATAAACAATTACCAAACAACATTTTAGAGCCCATGCTAAGGGACGTTTAGAATATTGCTTTAAATACAGGCGCTATGGAGCAAAGGTGCTAAATCAGGCTTTATTAAAATATCTCCTAGAGAAGAAGTATAAAAATGTGCTTATGTATATGCCCTTTGGCAATGAGGTGGATATTCGACCACTCATTGCTACACTTCGTAAAAAAAAGTGCAATATTTTTATACCTTTTATACAAGAGAGTAGCTTTAAAATGATACCATTACGTCTGCCATTGTGTAAAAATACATATGGCATTTATGAAGCAAATAATTCTCAATTTAAATTAATAAAAGTTGATGTGGTAATTGTCCCCGTTTTGGGCATTGATAAGCATTTTAGGCGTATAGGTTTTGGGAGGGGTATGTATGATAGGTTTATGCCTACTCTTAAGCATAAAGCCCACATTATTTTTGTGGCACAAAGTCCAAATTTTACACCAGTAGGAATCACGCAAGATTATGATGTGAGAGGGGATGTATTTTTTACTCCATCGGCTTTATGTATAAGGAAGCACAATGGAAATATGGTATGTGATAGGAAGTATAATCTTTGGGTTATTGGTCGGGGTGAGTGTATATCTTATCAGTAAGAGAATATTCTACTCTCACTCTCATGTGATTATCGAGCAAGCAAAAGCCAAGGCTAAAGCCATTGAGTATGAGGCAAAAAAGTTTTTAAAAGAGCAGCAGCTTAAACTCAAAGAAGATGAGCTTGCCCTCAAGCAATCTTATGAAGAAGAGCAACTTAAGCTAGCAAAAGCATTTGAAGCCAAAGTAACCAAACTTGAAAAAGATGAGCATGCAAAGCTCCAGCAGATAAATCACCAAAAAGCACAGATTGATAAAGAAAGGCAAGAGGTAGCAGAGCTTAAAGGGAGGGTTTTACGTTCCCAATCAGAGCTTGATAAGCTTAAAAATGAGAATCTCAAAACCAAAAAAGAAATGCTCAATGTCCTCTCAAAATATATGCAGATGAGTAAAGAGGAAGCGAGCAATATCCTCCTCTCTCACCTTGAAGAAGAACTTGGCGAAAAGAAGGCTTTGCTTATCCGACGTTATGAGAGAGAAGCTCAGCTTGAAGCAAAAAGGAGAGCAAACTACATTCTTGCACAAGCCACTACGCGCTATGCAGGAGAGTTTGCCACAGAGCGCTTAGTCAATGTCGTGCATTTGCCTAGTGATGAGCTAAAGGGGAGGATTATAGGCAAGGAAGGGCGCAATATTAAGACATTAGAGTCTATAAGTGGGGTTGATGTGATTATTGATGACACACCCGGTAGCATTATTCTAAGTAGCTTTAATCTCTATCGCCGTGCGATTGCCACCAAAACGATTGAGAATCTTGTAGAAGATGGGCGCATTCAGCCTGCACGTATTGAAGAGATGTATGAACGTGTACAGAATGAAATGGATGAGCAAATGCGCCAAGATGGTGAAAATATCGCCCTTGATTTGGAGCTTGGCTATATGCACCCAGAGCTTACATATCTCCTTGGTAAAATGCGCTATCGTGCGTCATTTGGGCAGAATGCGCTCGGGCATTCTATAGAAGTAGCAAAGCTCGCAGCGACCATTGCAGGGGAGCTTGGTGGAGATGAGAAGCTCGCACGAAGGGCGGGGATTTTGCATGATATTGGCAAAGCCTTAACTCAAGAGCTAGGTGGTAGCCATGTGGATTTAGGCGTGGAAATTTGCACACGTCATAAAGAACACCCCGTGGTGATTAATGCCATTAAGGCTCATCATGGCTATGAAGAGATACAGAGCATTGAATGTGCTGCGGTATGTGCTGCAGATGCACTCTCTGCTGCTCGTCCGGGAGCTAGGCGAGAGGCATTGGAGAATTTCTTAAAAAGAGTACAAGATATTGAACGTATCGCTATGGATAAATTTGGCGTGAAGCAAGCTTATGCTATTAATGCTGGGCGTGAGGTGCGCGTGCTTGTGCGTGCAGAGTTAGTAAGCGATGAGCAAAGTATAGTTTTATCCCATGATATTGCCAAAGAAATAGAATCTCGCTTGCAATATCCGGGTGAAATTAAAGTGAGTGTAATACGCGAGATGCGGGCTGTAAGCTTCGCACGATAACTTATAGAGATTGTGAGTTTAATGCTTAAGGGAAGCGCTAAGTAAAGTAATTTAAAGAATCTTAGCAAGTCTAGATTAAATTCTTTAGCTTTGCGTGTGCTTAGTTAGGATATAACAAACTCACTCCTTTTTTGCGTAAGCCACATTGCCATATTAATAGCTTTTAGGAGCGTTGCAAATGTATAAAATAAGCGGAGCTCCCGGGATAACCCCCATAAGCACCCATAAAGGCACAAAACGCTACAATCCCGGCTACTTTCAAATATCAAGGAGGCTCTTATGTATAAAGACTATAAGCTAACGGGGGGGGGGGATAGATAAAAGAGGCTTTGGTCTCTTTCTTGTATTATTACTTGCTTATTGTGCGAGCGTGATTTGCTTCTCGCGCTATACTTTCAATCTTGATGATATTTGGATGTGGCTTGAGATTTATCACCAACACCCTATTTTCAATGGTTACAACCCTAGTAGTGGGAGGTTTTTCCCTCTTGCTTCAATGGATTTAAATATCATTGCTCACTTTAGCCAAAGTCCATATATATTTTTCACCTTTAATGCCCTTATTTGCTTTAGTATAGCGATTTTGCTATGGATATGCTTTAGTGTTATTATTCCCCTTAAACGCCCTTGGCGTATAGGCATTATATTCTGCCTTATGCTTCACCCCGGATTTGTAACGATTATGCTAGGGATTTGCTACCCTGAACGGCTACAAGTGCTTTTTTTGCTTATTTTTATGCTATCAAGCCTTTATTTTTATAAACATACAAGCCTCCTAAGTGCTATCCTTGGGCTTGTGAGCGCAAATATCGCACTTTATTACAAAGAGCCTACATTTTTAATCATAGGCACTTTTGGGCTTATTATGGCTATTTTTCAATACAAAAGGGGCTATAAAGTTATATGGTATTATGTGGCTTGTGCTTTAAGTGCGGTGCTCTTTTTAGGGCTTTATATATGGCTTATTATGCCAAATGTAGAGCGCACTTATGCACGTGAGATTTTTCTTAGCCCTTATGAATCCCTGCTCTATACACTTAAAGGTATTTTTAATTTCATCTTAAATGATAGTCCCTTGCTCCTTTTGCTCCCTATCTTGCTTGTTTATAGAGCTTACAGAATCCTCTTCTGCAAAGAAGTGGAACATATCTTTTGGGATAGCTTGCTTTTAGGAGGGTTTTTATATGTATGTGCATTTATTAAGCTTAATCTCTTTGAGAGTTATTATCTTATCCCTGTGTATTTTGTAAGCTTAGGGGCTATGCTCTACTTTTTATGCACGTTGCAATACATACAAAAATGTATCTTTAAATCCCTCTGTATGCTCTGTGGCGTGCTTATTTGCCTTAATAGCTTACCTAGTGGAATCTATCAATTTGTATGGCTAAAGGTGGAGGGAGTGAAATTCCACAACGCCCTAAACTTCATCGCTAATCTTGCACGTAAAGAAGAAAAGCTCGTGCTGTATTTTTATGGGAATGGCAGGGGGGAGATATATAATGCTTGGTATTACATATATTTTGCAAGATATTTAGAGCAGCTCTATAATGTGCATAATTTTGATGTCCGCACACAATCCCCCAACTCCCCTACTCTGTGGGAAAAGGAGCGATTATGGGGGTATAATGCTAATGCTCGCTTAAGCATATTTAATAGTGATAAAATCACCCAACCTCAAAGTAAAGATATAATTATCTTGCATAATAGCACGGCTATAGAACCAAGAGAAGCGTATAAAGCATTAAGCGAGCGCTACAAGCTTATATATATAAGTAAAGAGCTAAGTTTGCCCTATATTGCACTTAAACCGCTGCTAAAAATATGCTTTGCCAAATCTCAAACGCTACAAGACGCCACGCGAGGGAATGCAAACCCCTTAAAATTGCCCCTTAGAGATTATATTTTTGAAGTGCCTTAATTATGGCTCAAGCATACCTTGACTATTGATGATACGCACGCGATCACAAAGCCTATATGCCACCTCATCATCATGAGTAATGAGCAAAATACTAGCCCCCGTTGCAAGACGCCATTGCTTGAGGTATGCAATAATCATCATTGCTAATTCATAATCAAGCCCAGAAGTACTCTCATCAAGTATCAAAAGCTTTGGCTCAATGCTTAAAGCACGTAAAAGGCAGATTCTCTGTGCTTCCCCTCCAGAAATGCCCCCCACTTGCCTAAAGAGTATATCATCACTTAAACCTAAATCTTTAGCCAATACCCTAAGCTGCTCTATGCCCTGCTCTTTATGTATGCCTTTAAGATACATAAGAGGCTCAAGGCAATTTTCAACACAACTCAAAGTAGGATTAAGCGAGCCTATACAATCTTGGAAGAGAATCTGCACTTGCGCATAAAATGCCCTCCTTTGAGCCAAAGAGCGCAGCAAAAGTGGCTTAGAGCAAAAGAGCACTTGAGTGCTATCTTTTCTCACATTTGGAGTTAAAAGCCCGCAGGCAATCTTTGCTAAAGTGCTTTTACCACAGCCACTCCGCCCCATAATCGCTAGAGTATCATTAAAGTCAAGTTTAAGAGAAATATCCCTTAAGATATGCCTTGTATGGCGAGCGAACACACGATAGGAAGTATAAGTATATGAAACATCTCTAAGCTCTAACATCATTTCTCTTTGTATAAATGGGTATAAATTTGCTCTAAATGCTTCAAGGTAGCACTTTGGGCTTGATTTGAGCTAACTTGCACTACTCCATGAGATAAAAGGGCAGATTCTATAATCTTACCCTCCTCCATAATGAAAATACGCCTCGCATACTTGGCTACAAGGCTTAAATCATGGCTAATTAGCAAAATGCCTAATTGATTTTCCTCTCTTAGTGTTTGAAGCGTTTGGAGAATCTCACGTGCAATGGGTTTATCTAAATCACTTGTTGGCTCATCAGCAATAATAAAAGGAGCTTGCGTAAGTAAAGCTAGGGCTATCATTACCCTTTGCAACATACCTCCGCTAAGCTCAAAGCAATACATATCTAGCACTTCCTCCCCTAAGCCTGCTTTTTGCAAACATTGCTTGATAAAGGCTTTATCATATGGGAGATGTAGTGCATAAAGCGTTTCTTTAAAATGAAATGCTATGCTAAGAAGCGGGTTAAAGCAAGTGCGCGGGGATTGCATAATACAAGCAAAAACCACCCCTCTAGCCTTAATGGGGTTAAAGGGCATATCATCAAGTGTAAGCTCTATGCTGCTTTGCTTGAGATTAGATGGGACAAAGCCTTGCAAGGCAAGTGCGGTGAGAGACTTGCCACTGCCACTTTTACCCAATAATGCACTGCACTCCCCTCTTTGTATGGCTAAAGATTCAATCTCTACTCTATGCTTTTGCTGCTTTTGTGGAGAGTGAATGCGCAAATGCTTCATTTCTAGCTTTTGGGCACTATGAGTTTTATAAGCCATAGAGGGGCTTTTAAGATTTATAGCCATATCATTAAAGCTATAGCGGACATCAAAGCTATCTCTTAGACTTTCTCCTATGATATTGCATAATGCCACACTCACAAACAAAGCCAACCCGGGGTAAATAATCAGCATAGGATAATCCCAGATATATTCCTTTGCCTCGCTTAACATAATGCCCCACTCCGGTGTAGGAGGCTGCACACCAAGCCCTAAGAATGATAATCCTGCAATATGAAGCATAATATGCCCCATATCCATACTTGTAAGCACCGCACATTGGGCTAAAATAGGCTTAAGAAGATGCCTTTTAAACCTCTGAGTCGCACTCAAACCAAAAGTAAAAGAGAGCAAAACATATTCTTTGTTTTTTAAACTAAAAACAATACTGCGCACAATTCTTGCATACCACGCCCAATGCGTGCATATAATGGCAATCATCACATTTTCTAGCCCTGCGCCCAAAACGCCCACTAAAAATAAAGACAAGGCAATTGTAGGCACACTCATAAATATATCACAAAGGCGCATACACAGCGCATCAAGCCGCCCGCCAATAAATCCACATAACCCCCCTATACCTATGCCTAAAGCCACAATACACGCTAAGATTACTACCGCACAGCCAAGTGAAAGCCTTGCCCCATAAAGCAGTCTTGAGAATATATCTCGCCCTAAATAATCACTCCCACACCAATGTGTAGCACTCATAGGGGCTAAAATATGATCCAAATCCTGCATATCTGGCTCAAAAGGAGCAATCAAGGGGGCAAAAAGTGCCAAAATGGCAATACAAGCCATACCAACAAGGGCACATTTACCCCACCAACTCATTTGCCTCATACATAATCCTTACTACGCGTATCCATAGATTTACGCATACGTGGGTCAAAGAGTGCATAAAGTATATCTACGATGACATTACAAAGCACAAAGCCAACGCTTAGGCTAAGGATAAAGCATTCAATCACGGGGTAGTCGTGATTAGCAATGCCTTGAATGCTATAAAGCCCGATGCCGGGCATACTAAATACACTCTCAATAATCAAAGCCCCGCCGATAAGCTCGCCTATGTGCATACCCATTGCCGTAAGAATAGGCAAAAAGGCATTATAAAAAATATGGTAGAAATACAGCCTAGCACCGCTTACACCGCGCATTTTGGCATAAATGACATGCCTTTGGCTTTGGACTTGAAGCATATTGGTAGCAATAAGCCGCGCTAAGATACAAATAGACATAAGGGCTATGCTAAGACTTGGCAAAATAAAGCTTCGCACGCCATCAATCCCCACGGCAGGAAGCCACCCAAGATAAATACTAAAAAGCAGCATAAGCAAAAATGCAAACCAAAAATTAGGCATACTCACGCCCACAAAGCAAAAAAGGCGAATGATAAAATCAGGGAATCTATTATGATAATGCATGCTTAAAACCCCTAGAGGCAAAGCGCATAAAAGTGTGAGCACAAACCCACATAGCACAAGTAAAAGTGTGTTTGGCAAAAATTGTGCAAAATCTTCACTTACACTCCTCCCACTCATATACGATACACCAAAATCAAGACTCAAAGCATTATAAAGCCACAAGAAGTATTGACTCAAAATAGGCTTATCTAGCCCAAAGCTTGCTCTTATCTCAGCTATAAGCTCTGGAGTAGCTGGAAGCTGGGAGTGTATGATATATGCCATAACCGGATCGCTCCCGCCCAAACGTAATAAACAAAACACCCCAAATGATGTAAGCAAGATAATGGGGATAATAGACAAGATTCTATACAAAATAAAGCGCTTCATAATTCCTTGCCCTCATTCATTCCTCATAAAATTCCCAAAAAGGCACTTCATAGCCAAGCACACCCATAGTAATGCCCTTAAGCTTTTTATGGGCTATGGCTTTGTTTCTCTGATAGCTAAGGGGCACATATACACCGCTTTGCTCTAAAGTAGAGATGATGTGAGTAAGCAATGCCTCAAAAGCTTGCGAAGATGGAGAGAGGGCAATAAGTTTTCTAATATTCTCATCAATAAGGGGCTTTGTCTCTAAGCCAGATTGAGCGGCAAAGTCAATATGGCTAGGAATAAGCATAGAATAAAGCACGCTTAAAGGCTCATATGGCGCACCCCAAGTCTCATGGAAAGCCATATCAAAATGCCCATTAAGCAGGCGATTAGCATATATCGTAGGCTCGCTTGCGCTTAAATGCGCTTTTATACCCTGCTTTTTTAAATCACTTTGAATAATTTCAGCCATCATTTTATACGCTGGATTATCCCCACGAAAGAGAATCTCGATACTTTTTCCACTTAAGGGAGAATGATTACTTGCAGATAAAGAAGATAAAAATGTGAGAGCTTCTTGCTTTTGGCTCGAATCTAGGCTTTTACAACTTTGAGTGTGCCCAAAAATACAATCTGCAGCCCCCTGAATCTCCCCATAAACGGCTTGATTAAGCTTATCTTTATTAATAGCATATCCCAAAGCCTTGCGTAAAGTCTGGCTTGATTTTGCATCTTCAAGCCTAAAAAGCGGAGAAGAAGAATTAATCACAAGGTTTAGAGTGCGTATTGGCGGGCTAAGATAGGTATTAAATTGTGTGCTTTTTTGCATACTTTTAAAAATCTCTAAAGGAATCTGGTCGTATCCATAAATTAAATCAATTTGCCCACTTCGCAAGGCAGCAAGTTTGCTACTTGGGTCAAAAATAACCTTTAAAATCACTTCATCATAATATATGCCCTTATATGTATCCTTATTCCAATAAAGCGGATTCTTAACTAATGTATCACTCACGCCTTGCACGCTTTGAGTAAGCATATACGCACCTGTGCCAATGGGCTTAGGATTATGCTTGATTAAATCTAAATCTTCTGGCATAGCACTTGGGGCTAAGAATCTAAAAGGGCGAGGAGTTGAGAGCTCATTTAAAGTCGGGCTATAAGGTTTTTTAAGCTTGAGTGAAACCTTGTAGGGATTGATTTTTTCAATCGATGAGAGAGCCATAACTAACCCACTCCAAGAATGCCTTGCCTTGTTTTTTAGCACAGATTGGAAATTAAGCACCACCGCATCGGCATTAAAATCCTCTCCATTAGCAAACTTCACACCCTCACGCAAAGTAAAGATATACTCCAAGCCATCTTTACTTATCTCCCAAGATAAGGCAAGGCAGGGGATAATCTTGCCCTGCTTATCTACGCTTACTAGCCCCTCATAAATGCTATTTTGGGCAAACATCGCATTCCCTTGATAGCCTTGAGGATTCATAACCCCAATATTTTCTGATACAGCCATAATAAGCGTATGTTTCGCATATACCACGCCACATAATAAACACAGCACTAGCACTATGGGCATTTTACTCTCCACCAAATGAAATTTTAATATTACCATTCAATGATAACACAATATTTTCATATAAATATTAATTCTATGATATTTAAAACATCAAAATTTTTAATAAATAATATTTTTATGTCCATCAGCGATTCATAGCAGATTTTCCATCCTTAGAATATTTATAAAAAATGGATATTGTAAGCGAATCACAACTTCATAGATAGCACATACAAAGCCTTGAATCAGGGCTTTTGTACGCTTAAAGGAGCAAAAATGCACAAAGATTCTAAAATCTACATTGCAGGGCATAATGGGCTTGTAGGCTCAAGCATACTCGCATTATTACAATCTCAAGGCTACACAGGGCTTATCACCAAAACACGCAAAGAGCTTGATTTACTCAAAAGTGATGATGTAGAGGCATTTTTTAGGTCTTATCGCCCGGAATATGTCTTTCTCGCTGCGGCGAAAGTGGGGGGCATTGGGGCAAATAATACCTATAGGGCAGATTTTATTTATGAGAATCTCAGTATTCAAAATCACATTATCTTTAATGCCTATAAATATGGGGTAAAAAAGCTCCTTTTCCTTGGGAGCTCTTGTATCTATCCAAAAAACGCACCCCAACCCATACAAGAGAGCGCACTTCTTGGCAGTGAGCTAGAATACACAAATGAACCATATGCTATTGCTAAAATCGCTGGACTGAAGATGTGTGAAAGCTTTGCTTTACAATATGGCAAAGATTTTATCTCCATTATGCCTACGAATTTATATGGCAATAATGATAATTTCGACCTGCAAACTTCCCATGTACTCCCGGCATTATTACGCAAGATTCACTTAGCAAAGCTTTTATCACTTGGGCAAATAGAGCATATAGAGCGCGATATAGGCTTAAAAGGAGAGGCATTACAATCTTATCTTCAAAGCTATGGCATAAGTGCAGAGAGCGTGGGCATTTGGGGGAGTGGGAAACCTCGTAGAGAATTTTTGCATGTAGATGATATGGCGGAGGCTTGTGTATTTGCTATGCAAAATATCTCTTTTGCACAGCTTGCTTCAAATCTTACCCCCATTCGTAATACGCACCTTAATGTCGGCTATGGAAGTGATATAAGTATCGCTGAACTTGCCTTGCTTATAAAGGATATTGTAGGCTTTAGTGGGGAGCTTATCTTTGATACTTCTAAGCCAGATGGGACATATCAAAAGCTCATGGATTCACGTAAAATCAACGCTTTAGGCTGGAAACCAAAAATCTCACTCAAAAAAGGTATAGAATTTGTTTATAAGCATTACATAGAGACAAAAATGTCTTAAATGAAAGGGAGTATATGCACAAACCGCGAGTTGTCTTAAAGGTTGGAACTTCTAACTTATGCAATGGCAAAGTCATTGATACCATACAAATACAAGCCCTAGCACAGCTTATTGCTGAAATCAAGCAAAACTATGATGTGATTTTAGTAAGCTCTGGCGCGGTAGCAAGTGGTTATACGGCATTGCAGCTTGATAAAAATATTTTGCAAAATAAGCAAGCCCTAGCAAGCATAGGACAACCCTTACTTATGGAATCTTATCGCCAAGCCTTTAAGGAATATAATATCTGCATAGCCCAGCTTCTCTTTATATGGCGCGATTTTGACTCCCGCAAGCACACAAGCTATGCTCAAAACACCATAGATACACTCTTGAAACATAATGTACTTCCTATCATTAATGAAAATGACACGATTGCCACAGATGAGCTAGTCTTTGGCGATAATGACAGGCTAGGGGCGTATGTGGCATATTACTTTGGGGCGAAACTGCTTGTGATACTCAGTGATATTGATGGATATTTTGATAAAAATCCACATCAATACACTGACGCAAAAATCCTCCCCATAGTACATAGCATACCCCAAGACGCCCTAGAAGAGGGGCATTCACCTAATGATGGCTTTGCTACAGGGGGGATTGTTACTAAACTTTTAGCCGCAGACTTCTTACTTCAACGTCAATGTATGATGTTTTTAAGCCATGGGCGCAAGCTTAATGTACTGCGAGATTTACTCTTACATCGCAAACATACTTCTGGCACACTTTTTTGCCCTAAGCAATCTCAAGGGCTAGCTGAAACTTTAGGAATATCTATATGAGACTTATTTGTGCTGGGACACCTGCATTTGCTACGCATATTTTTAGTCATTTAAGCAAGGAGCATGAGATACTTGCCCTTATATGCCAACCAGATAAGCCATTTGGGCGCAAAGGCGAGTTAAAGCCCCCTCATACTAAAGAATCTTTAGGACATATCGGTATACCTATTTTGCAACCATCACACATTGATGAGCCTTTTATCGCACATATTCGGGCATTAAAGCCTGATATGATTATTGTAGTTGCCTATGGTCAAATCCTCCCTACGGCATTTCTTAAAATCGCTCCTTGCATTAATATTCACGCCTCCATTTTGCCTAAATGGCGCGGGGCTAGCCCATTACAACAAATGATAATGAGCAAAGAACCCTACTTTGGCATAAGTGCTATGCTTATGAATGAAAGGCTCGATAGTGGGGAGATTCTAGGGCTTTCATACATAGAAAATACACAGCAAGATATAAACAAACTCTCACTAGAGCTAGCTTCTCTGGGGGCTAAACTTGCCCTATATGTTATAGCACATTTTCAATCCATAGAGCCTATAAAGCAAATTGACGCAGATGCGAGCTATTGCACAAAGATTAAAAAATCTGATGGCTACATAGAGTTTGATTGCGCTTCTAAAATATATAGCGCATATTTGGCATATTGCACTTGGCCTCATATTTTTATTAAAAGCACTCATGGCTACACACTCAAACTCTTTGATGTAAGCCTTATAGAATCCAGCTCATCGCATAAGGCGGGGGAAATACTCCAAATAGAATCTCCATATATCATTGTAGGTTGCACTCAAGGCAGCTTGCGTATTGGCGCACTCCAACAAGAGGGTAAAAACAAGCTTGAAGCAGCCACATATTTGCGCGGCAAACATCTCAAAATGGGAGATATATTATGCTAGCACAACATACATGGCTTGAACATATATCCTTGCTTCAAAGCCATATATATGAGTTTAGCTCGCTGCCCTCTACACAGCTTTATGCCCTAGAGATGATAAAATCAAACACCCTTATGCCTCCATTTTGCATTTGGGCGAGGCACCAAAGCGACGCCATAGGCAGTAGAGGCAACCGCTGGGAAGAAGTACCAAATGCTATGACCTTTTCCTTTGCCCTAACGCTTGCTTCACTCCCTAAAGATCTCAAAATCCAATCAGCTTCAATCTTTTTTGGCGTTATTATGTGCGAGTTTTTACGCTCACTTGGCTCTCAAACTTGGCTCAAATACCCAAATGACCTTTATATAGGAGAGGGTAAAATCGGGGGTATTCTCACTCAAAAAATACATAACACCCTTATATGCGGCATAGGTATTAATCTCCACTCGCCACAACACTCTAAATACCCCACGCTAGAAGAGCCCATAAGCCATAAAATAGAGGCTAGAGCGTTTTTAGAAGATTTTTTTGAAAGCTTTAACAATTTTGTTTCATGGAAGCAGATTTTTAGTATTTATAAGTTAGAATTTAACAAAAATAACACATTTTTTTTCCACCTCGATGGAAAGCAAATTGCTTTAGAAAATACTACCTTGAATGAAGACGGGTCTCTCAATATTAATGGACACAAAATTTACAGCTTACGATAAGGAGATATTATGTGTGAAGTCATAACTATAGCAAATCAAAAAGGAGGAGTGGGGAAGACAACAACTGCTGTGAATCTTGCAGCCTCATTAGCGTCTGCCAATAAGCAAGTGCTTGTGATTGACTATGACCCACAGGCAAATGCCACTACAAATTTTGGTATCCGCCGCAATACTATAGAATCTGATATTTATCATGTTCTCACAGGCTCAAAAAAGCTTTCTCAAATTATCCTTAAAACCGATATTCCCAACCTTGATATTGCGCCATCAAACATTGGCTTAGCTGGTATTGAAAAAGAATTTTATGCCAAAAACAACATTAGAGGGCGGGAATTGCTTTTAAGCAAGAAAATTGAGGAAGTAAAGCAGCAATATGATTTTATCGTTATTGATTCTCCCCCTGCCCTTGGCGCGCTCACGGTCAATGCACTCGCAGCAGCGGACTTTGTAATCGTGCCTATACAATGTGAATTCTTTGCGCTTGAGGGGCTAGCCCAACTCCTTAATACGATTAGACTTCTTAAGGATACTATTAACCCGCGATTGAATATCAAAGGATTTTTGCCCACTATGTATTCTGGGCAGCATAACCTCTCAAGACAAGTATTTGATGAGCTTAAAGAGCATTTTAGCGGGGAGCTTTTCAAATACGAAGATGAATTTATCATAGTCCCGCGCAGTGTCAAACTCGCAGAATCTCCAAGCTTTGGGAAGCCTATAATGCTCTATGATAGCCGCTCAAATGGAAGTATCGCATACAGGAATCTTGCGCAAGCGATTTTGCAAGGAGCATAAATGGGTAAAAAAAAGTTGGCAATGGGTAGGGGACTAGGAGCAATACTTGCGGAAACAGCAGAAGCTTATGAGCAAAGTATGAGCGATAACTCATCGCTCGTTTTGGAGCTTGATGTTGATGTTATCAAACCAAACCCTTACCAACCAAGAAAGACCTTTGATTCTCAAAAATTAGAAGAACTCTCTGAATCTATCCTAGAGCATGGTTTATTGCAACCTATTGTAGTTTATGACAATGGCGATGGGGATTATATTTTGATCGCTGGAGAACGGAGATTGCGGGCTTCAAAACTTGCGGGCTTAAGCAATATTAAAGCCATTGTGGCTGAAATTGACTTTAAGCATATGCGAGAGCTTGCCCTTATTGAAAATATCCAACGTGAAGAACTTAATGCCATAGAATTGGCTCTATCATATCAAGAGTTGCTCCAAGAACATAATATCACCCATGAGGAGCTCTCTAAACGTATTAGCAAATCACGCACACAAATCACCAACACCCTGCGCCTTTTACAACTCAGCGATGAAATAAAACAAATGTTAATCGATGATAAAATCTCCCAAGGGCACGCCAAAATGCTCGTTACACTCCAAGAGAGAGAGCAAAAATTAGTAGCAGATTCTATCATCGGGCAAAAGCTCAATGTGCGCGATACTGAATCGCTCATCAAGCAAATGAAAAATAGAACCGAAAATGATGAGCATAAAAGTAAAAAATCCCTCAAAAATAATGCAGAAAAGATTGATAATGAGCTCCTCTATGCGCTTCAAAAAGAACTCCGAGCTATGGGGATACAAGCTTATATTAATGCTACAAAAATCACTCTTACCTTTCAAAATGATGCGGAAATTACCACCTTGATAAAAAAAGTGTCCAAATAATATGTCATTTTAAGGTTTAATATATTTTAACTTGTTACAATCTTTTAAGGTTTTTCGGCTAATTTTGTATTTTTCACAAAGGAGAATAGATGAGCATTACCCTCAATCCCTATCTTATGCTACTTGTTTTTATCACCTTTATGGTTCTAATCTATTTGCTTAATCAATGGCTTTTTAAGCCTGTACTTGCCTTTATGAGCAATAGAGAAAGCTTCATTGAACGCGAGATGACAAATACGCAAAACTACAAAGGTGAAATTGAAAAAATCGAACAAGAAATCGAGCAAACCCTCTCTTTAGCACGCAAGGAAGGTGCTCAAATCTTAGAGCAAGCTACAAAAGAAGCAAAAACAATGTATGAAGATAAAATTAATGCAAAAAAAGCTGAAAATGAAAATAAACTTGCCCAATGTAAAAATGAGCTTGAAGAACAAAAATCACAGCTTTACACAGAGCTAGTTGGGCAACTCCCGGTATTTAAAACAGCCTTAAATACTAAACTTAAGCAAATCTAAGGGGTATTTGATGAAAAAGATTCTATCTCTAGCACTTTTAACAGCACTTCCCTCACTTCTTCTTGCCTCTGCAAGCATTGAAGAAAGTGATTTCATACAACGTGCAATTAACTTTGTGATTTTTGTGGCAATTTTATGGTATTTCGCTTTTGATGCCATTAAAGGTATTTTCACCAATAGAAAAAATGCAATTGCTGCCCGACTTAAGGAAGCCCAAGACAATCTCCATAAAGCCAAGCAAGAGAAAGAAAATGCCCAAAAACGTTTAGAAGAAAGCAAAGAGCGAGCCAAAGAAATTATTAATGCCGCTAAACAAGAGGCGTATTTAGTCGAGCAAAGATATAGTGAGCAGATTAAAAAGGATATAGAAGTTTTAAAATACGCTTTGGAGACAAATATTGAATTTGAGCGGAGAAAAGCTATACAAGAAAGTGTAGATAAATTTCTTAATGAACTCATCAAGGCTGATGATATTCGTCTCAACAAAGAAGAATATGTCAATATTATCACAAAAAGGATTTCCTAATGCTCTCTATCATTGCGAAAAAATATACACAAGCCCTTATAGATTCTGGAAGTGATTTGCACAAAGCACTTGAAATTCTCAAAGGCTTTTCCATTACGTTAAAGGAAAAGAAAAATGCTGATATTCTTGCTTCACCCTTTATCACTAAAGCCCAAAAAGAGCAACTCCTCCTAACTAGCATAGGAAAAGTTGATACAAAGCTTGAAAATTTCTTCCGCCTTTTAGCAGAGGCTGATAGAATCTTGCTAATACCATACATCAGTAACGAACTTGAAAAACGCTTACTCGCACAAAAAAGGGAATATGCCGCTACACTTGTTACAAAAGAAGAGCTTGATAGCAAAACATTAGAGAAGATTCAATCTGCTCTCGCCAAAAAGCTTGGTGTAAATCTCAGTATCAAACAAAATCTAAGCGGAATAGAGGGTATCAAGCTAAGCGTTGAGGATTTGGGTATTGAAATATCTTTTTCCAAAGAACGTTTTAGCAGTGATTTAAAACATCACATTCTTAAAGCACTTTAATTTTAATACAAGGAGAGAAAAAGTGACAACAAAAATCAAGTCAGAAGAGATTAGCGCAATCATCAAAGAACGAATTGAAAGCTTTGATATTAATATTGATATTAGCGAAACAGGTAAAGTCATTTCTTATGCCGATGGCGTGGCAAAAGTATATGGTCTTAATAATGTCATGTATTATGAAATGGTAGAGTTTGATACAGGTGATACAGGTATTGCCTTTAACCTCGAAGAAAGTAGCGTGGGTGTCGTGGTGCTTGGAGCTGGACGCACCATTAAAGAGGGAACTTCTGTCAAACGACTTAAAAAATTGATGAAAGTACCTGTTGGCGATGCGGTTGTAGGACGAGTGATTAACACACTAGGAGAAGCCCTTGATGGCAAAGGTGCTATAGAATCAACCGAATTCCGTTTTGTCGAGGAAAAGGCTCCGGGCATTATGGCACGTAAATCCGTACATCAGCCACTTCAAACTGGTCTTAAAGCAATTGACGCGCTTGTGCCAATTGGACGAGGTCAAAGAGAACTTATCATTGGCGATAGACAAACCGGAAAAACAACCGTTGCTATCGATACAATCATCAATCAAAAAGGGCAAGATGTTATCTGTATTTATGTCGCAATAGGACAAAAAGAATCCACGGTAGCTCAAGTTGTACGCAAACTTGAAGAGCATGGTGCAATGGAATATACCGTTGTTATTAATGCCCCTGCGTCTTTTTCTGCTGCAATGCAATTTCTTGCGCCTTATACTGGCGTTACTATTGGTGAATACTTTAGAGACAATGCACGTCATGCGCTTATTATCTATGATGACTTGAGCAAACATGCTGTAGCTTATCGTGAAATGTCGCTTATCTTAAGACGCCCTCCCGGTCGTGAAGCCTTCCCGGGTGATGTGTTTTATCTCCACTCTAGACTTCTTGAAAGAGCAGCGAAGCTTAATGATGAGCTAGGTGCAGGCTCTCTTACTGCATTGCCTATTATTGAAACACAGGCAGGAGACGTCGCTGCTTATATTCCAACAAATGTCATTTCCATTACTGATGGGCAAATCTTCCTTGAAACTGACTTGTTTAATTCTGGTATCCGTCCAGCTATCAATGTGGGGCTATCTGTTTCACGCGTGGGTGGTGCTGCTCAAATTAAAGCTACCAAACAAGTAGCAGGGACATTACGACTTGACTTGGCTCAATATAGAGAACTTCAAGCATTTTCACAATTCGCCTCTGACCTAGATGAAACAAGCCGCAAACAACTTGAAAGAGGTCAAAGAATGGTGGAGATTCTCAAGCAACCCCCATATTCACCCTTGCCTATTGAGAAGCAAGTGATTATTATCTATGCAGGTGCAAATGGCTTCCTTGATGGCATTCCAGCAAGTAGAGTGGTTGCATTTGAAGCAGAGCTTTATCCATTCCTTGAAGCGAAATATCCTAAAGTCCTTGAAGACATTAGCTCCAAAAAGGCGCTTGACAAAGATATAGAATCACAATTGAGCAAAGCTCTTGAAGAGTTCAAAACAAATTTTGGAGCATAGCAAAGGAGCTAGATTATGGGAGGCAACCTTAAAGATATAAGGAAACAAATAACAAGTGTTAAAAACACTCAGAAAACGACAAAAGCAATGAAGCTTGTATCAAGCTCTAAGCTTAAAAAAGCCGAAGAATTAGCGAGACGTTCAAAGGCTTATGCCAAACAGCTTAATGCGATTTTTCACGATGTGATAGCCAGAATCCATTTGCGAGGGCTAGATAGCATTAATAGCCACTATTTTGCTAAATCTAAAAATCGTGAAATCAAAAAGCTTGATATTATTTTTATCACAGCAGATAAGGGCTTATGTGGTGGCTTTAATGCAGCTACAATCAAAGAAGTTATGCGCCTTATGGAGCTTTATAAACAGCAAGGCATTAAAGTGCGCCTTAGAGGTATTGGCAAAAAAGGCATTTCATTTTTTGCATTTAATGACATTGAAGTGCTTGACAAAGCCACAGGCTTAAGTAGTGCGCCCACTTTTGAAAAGGCTGCAAGCTTTATTAATAATGCTGTGGAAGATTTCTTAAATGGTGCAACCGATGAAATTATGATTGTGCATAATGGATTTAAAAATATGATTTCACAAGAGCTTGAATCGCATGTTCTTCTCCCTCTCACCGTAAATATTAAAGAAGACAAGCAAACTTCTATCCTTAATATTGAACCAGATGATGAAGAAGATGTAATCTTAGATGAACTCGCAAGAAAATATGTTCAATATAATATGTATTATGCTCTTGTAGATTCACTCGCAGCTGAGCATAGTGCTAGAATTCAAGCTATGGATGCGGCTACAAATAATGCTGGAGATTTGGTCAAAAGTCTTACTATCTCGCTCAATAAAGCACGACAAGAAGCAATCACAACAGAACTTGTTGAGATTAATGCTGGTGTTGAAGCGATTAAATAAATTTTTAAAGGAGAATAAATGCAAGGTAAAATTACACAAGTAATGGGTCCGGTAGTAGATGTCGAGTTTAGCTCATATCTACCATTAATTAATGAAGCAATCGATGTTGTGTTCAATATCGAAGGGCAAGAACACAAACTTGTATTAGAAGTTGCTGCACATCTTGGAGATAATCGCGTGCGCACAATTGCTATGGATATGACCGAAGGTCTTACACGTGGGCAGGAAGTAAAGGCTCGAGGTAAAATGATTGAAGTTCCAGTAGGTGAAGCGGTTTTGGGCAGAATCTTTAATGTCATAGGTGATGTCATCGATGGTGGCGAACCCATTAAGAGTGACTTAAAATGGGGTATTCATAGGGAAGCCCCTAGTTTTGACCAACAAAGCACACGAACAGAAATGTTTGAAACAGGCATTAAAGTGGTTGATTTACTTGCACCTTATTCAAAAGGAGGTAAGGTCGGTCTCTTTGGTGGTGCAGGCGTGGGTAAAACGGTTGTAATCATGGAGCTTATTCATAATGTTGCTTATAAACATAGCGGTTATTCAGTATTTGCTGGTGTGGGAGAAAGAACAAGAGAGGGGAACGACCTTTATAACGAAATGAAAGAAGGCGGCGTTTTAGATAAAGTTGCTCTCTGCTATGGGCAAATGAATGAACCACCGGGTGCAAGAAACCGCATTGCCTTTACGGGACTAACAATGGCGGAGTATTTCCGCGATGAAAAGGGACTTGATGTGCTTATGTTTATTGATAATATTTTCCGCTATGCACAATCTGGTTCTGAAATGTCTGCCCTTCTTGGTCGTATTCCTTCAGCAGTGGGGTATCAGCCTACTCTTGCGGGAGAAATGGGCAAACTTCAAGAACGTATTACATCAACCAAAAAGGGTTCAATCACATCTGTTCAAGCAGTTTATGTACCAGCTGATGACTTGACAGACCCTGCCCCTGCATCTGTGTTTTCACATCTTGATGCAACAACCGTTTTAAATAGAAAAATCTCTGAAAAAGGTATTTACCCTGCGGTTGATCCACTTGATTCCACATCAAGAATTCTTGACCCTCAAGTTGTGGGAGAAGAACACTACAGAATAGCTACAGGCATTCAACAAGTACTACAAAAATACAAAGACTTGCAAGATATTATCGCTATTTTGGGTATGGATGAGCTCTCCGAAGAAGATAAGCAAGTTGTAGATAGAGCAAGAAAAATTGAAAAATTCCTCTCACAACCATTTTTCGTGGCAGAAATCTTTACAGGAAGCCCGGGCAAATATGTAACCCTTGAAGAAACACTTGAGGGATTCAAAGGTATTTTAGAGGGCAAATATGATGATATTCCAGAAAATGCTTTCTATATGGTAGGTAATATCCAAGAAGTGCTAGAAAAAGCTCAAAAACTTAAAACTGCATAGGGGATAGTATGGAAAAACTCATTTTAAGTATTGTAACTCCATATGGTAGTATCTATGAGGGAGAAGTCAAGCATGTGATTATGCCCGGTAAAGAAGGAGAGTTTGATGTTTTTCCGGGTCATTTCTCTCTTCTTTCATTGCTTAAAACAGGAGTTATTGAATTTGAAGATATGCAAGGTGGCAAGGGAATTATCGCAATCAATTGGGGACATGCACAAGTTTCAACTTCTCCTAACGAGACAGATGTAAAAATTATTGCTGATGGTGCCGTTGCCATTAAAGGCAATACAGAAACTGAAATTGCCCAAGCTCTCAATAACGCTAAAACACTCATTGCAGAGGCTTCAGAAGACACAGCTCATGCTGCTATGGTTATTGCCCATGCCGAGTATGCTGCAAAAAATAGAATATAGACATAAAACATGGATATTTTAAAAAATTTCTTTGAAGAAAGCACGATGGTAACCATTATCGTGCTTTTATGGTTATCAGCATATTTTCTTATTACACTTTGGATTTATATTTATAAAAGCTTTGTGCTCAGCGAGTGGCTTACATCAGAAAAATATCAGCTTGATATGCTCCTTACTCAAAGTATTTCTGTATCTAAAAATGCCTTTATCAACACACTTCTTGAAAAGCGCAATGGAGAAATCTCTAAGGAAATCCTCCAAGTATGGAAATTTAAAGCCACCCAAAAAGCCACTTCTTTTCTTGTAGTTTTAAATGTCATTGCCTCTACTGCACCATTTATAGGCTTATTTGGAACGGTAGTGGAGATTCTTGAAACCTTTAGAGTGCTAGGTGGTGGGAATGTTTCTTTTGATATTATAGCGCCTGTTATTTCAAAAGCACTTGTGGCGACTGCAGCGGGAATTCTTGTAGCAATACCTGCTTATTCCTTTGCCCTCCTCCTTAAACGCAAAGCCTACCATATCATTAACTGCATTCAAATGCAAATTGACCTTATGCTTTCAAATAAATAAGGCTCATATATGTGGAATGACCATTTTGATTGGGACGAAAAACCAGAGCTTAATATCACGCCGCTTGTAGATATTATGCTTGTCCTTTTGGCAATCCTTATGGTAAGCACACCTACGATTACCTACCAAGAAGACATTACCCTACCCAAAGGCTCAAAGTCAAAAAAAATCACTAAAGATTCTATGCTTGAAATCCGAATAAGTGCAGATAGAAAAGTACATATGCGAGAGAAAACTTATGAGCTTAAAAATTTTGCAGATAGCTTTGTACTTTTTAGCAAAAATTTTGATAAAAATATCAATGTCTTTATTCGTGCCGACAAAAACCTCAAATATGAAGATGTAATGTATATTCTCAAAACTGCCAAAGAAGCTGGGTTTCTCAAAGTATCTCTCATTACTAGTGGTTAGCAATGAATAATAATATGCTTTTATTCATCACTAGCGGGGTTATCTCTTTTTGCATATACGCCCTTATTATCATCACTCTTGTTTTCACATTTTTTCAGGCTTTACCTACCCATTACTCGGCTTTTAAGCAATCAAGCATTTCAACCCAAGCCATTAGCATTGAAGCCATTATTGATGAAAAGCCTACACCAGCCCCACCCCAAAATAAACAACCCGCCATCAATAATCCTAAGGCTGGCTCTGGTATCAAAGATATTTTTAGCAAAGTCGATAGCAATGTAACGCCACAAAATACGCCTATAGGAGATAATCGCGATAAGGTAGAACAAAATAGCAAAGAGCAAAAACTAAAGGCATTGCAATCAAGCGCACAATTACTCCAAAATAAACTCAATGCCCTAAGCAATCTCACCATTAGCACAAATGCAAATCAAAATGATGGGGAATATGACCAATGGTATGCCCAAATTGAAAAAATGATGCTCCAACAATGGCAACAGACATTCTATGCCCAAGAAAAGCTCCAAGCATTAGTGCATATTCGTATCGCAGAAAATGGCAATTTTAGCTATAAAATAGTAAAATACTCTGGTAATGCGACTTTCGATGATTCCCTCAAAGCTATGCTTGAGGAATGCACACAAATACATTTTCCTCCACACCCAAAGGGCAAAAAGGAAATTGCCACAACCTTTAAAAACTAAACTTATGTAGCCAAAGGAGTTTTATGAGATATATTACCTTGATTTTACTACTTAGCTTCAAGCTTTTTGCCATTGATGCGACATTAGAAATTGTTAAAAATACAAACAAGATTCCATATATTGTGGTAGAAAGACTAGATAGTGATAATGCCGACTTTGGTGCCAAAGTGCTTAAAATGCTAGTGGCGGATTTAAAAGTAAGTGGGCATTTTCAAGTCTATGATGGCGGTGTTAAAAAATCTACAAATATCGATTATGCAGATTATAAAGACAAAAAAACTGATTTGCTTGTGCAAATTAAAGTAAGCAAGTCCTCAAACAATCTCAATGGAAATATTTCACTTTATGATATTAATACCTCAAAACATATATACACAAAGGACTATGCAGAAAATGACGCTAAACGTTTCCCCTTTATCGCACACCGCATGGCAATTGATATTAATAGCTATATCAATGCCCCAAAGATTGACTGGATGCAACGTCTAATCGTGCTCTCCCGCTATACAACCCCGGGCAATAGCGAGATTCTTATCAGTGATTACACTCTCACTTATCAAAAAGTGCTCATAAAAGGTGGGTTAAATATTTTCCCTAAATGGGCAGATTCAAAGCAAGAAAGCATTTATTATACAAAATATCTCAATGTGCCAACTATCGTAAAATATAACCTCAATACAGGACAAACAGAGCAGCTTATAGGAAGCGAGGGTATCGCTATCGTATCAGATGTAAGCAAAAATGGAGAGAATCTTATCCTTAGTCTCTCGCCAACAGCACTCTCAGACCTCTATCTTTATAATGTCAAAAGTAATAATTTGCGCCGCCTTACCAATTATTCAGGCATAGATGTGGATGGCAAATTTATTAATGATGAAAAAGAAATTATATTTGTCTCAGATAGGCTTGGCTATCCTAACATCTTTGCTATGCGTCTTGATGGTGGAGGAACAGAGCAGGTTGTACTCCATGGACGTAACAATAGTGCCATTACTTCAAATGGCAAATATGCTGTATATACAAGCCGTGAGAGCGATAATGAATTTGGCGATAATACGTTCAATCTCTATCTTATCTCACTTTCACCGGGCTCAAACTACATTAGAAGACTCACAGCAAGTGGTAAAAATCAAATGCCTAAATATTCTAACGATGGCGAGAGTATTATGTATCTCAAGCACTATAAATCTCAAAGCGCATTGGGCATTATTCGCGTAAATTACAATACAAATTACTTTTTCCCACTCAATAAAATGAAAATCCAAGCATTTGATTGGTAAAGTTTTATGGTATTTACTTTTGTATTTTACAATAGATTTTAATCTTATTTTTAAGGAGTTGAGATGAAAAAGTATCTTGCAATAGGCGTTTTAGCTGCTCTTATTTCTGTAGGTTGTTCAGAGCCTGAAGCAGCAGACACAGGAAGTGGAACCGCCGCTACTAATGGCTCTGGTGAGAGTGCTAATAATGGAGATAACTTTGTAGATTTGGCTACAGACGCGGCAGAAGGTTATGCTAAAGTATTGTTTGACTTTGACAAATACAATATTCGCAGTGATATGGAAGAACGTATTGAAAATAGTGCTTCAGCTCTCAAAAATACCGGTGCTAAAGTTGTGCTTGAAGGACATACTGACTCTTATGGTTCAGACGCGTATAACTATGCCTTAGGTACAAAAAGAGCAAATGCTGTAAAAAATGCTCTTACTACACGTGGTGTAAATGCCTCTCAAATTAAAACAGTAAGCTATGGTGAAAGCAAGCCTACTTGTACAATTGATACTCCAGAATGTAATCAAGAAAACAGACGCGTTGAATTTAAACTTTCAAAATAAGTAAGATATGGATTTTGGGCTGATGAAGTATCGCTTTCTTCTTGCCCTTATCCCTCTAGTTTCTATCGCAGCTGAGCCATCTGCTTTTGAAAAGCAGAGTGGCGTTACCAAAAATGATATTAAAGCTCTACAAAGCCTCGTTACAAATCTCCAGCAAAAAATCGACACTATTGGACAAGCCCAGGAGGGTATATCTAGCCTTCATCAATCCCATAGCACAAAAATCCAACAACAAATTATCCAAAGTACTCAAAATACACAAAATATTGAAGCGCTTAAAACCCAAGTTGAAGCCCTACAAAGCCTCAAACAACAAATTGATACAAACACTCAAGATATTCAAGCCCTCAAACAACAAATTCAAGAGCTAAATGCAAGTTTTATCACCCTTAATCAAACGATATTAAATGAACTCAAAGCGCTTAATAGCACTCCCCCAACTCAAAATGCCCAAAGCACCCCTCCAGCAAAATCCACTGCTTTTGAAAAGGATAAAGCCAAAAAAGCAGAAATCTTCGCCCAAGCACAAGATCTTTTTAAAAATAAAGAATATCCCTCGGCTAAAGCACGTTTTGAGTGGTTTCTTGAACTTAATTACAAAAGAGCTGATAGCCACTTCTATCTCGCTGAAATTGCTTTTGCCAACAAGGCATATAATAATGCGATTAAGCATTACAAAGAAAGTGCATTAGCAAATGATAAAACCTCATATATGCCCACAATTTTGCTTCATACTGCCCAATCTTTCAACGCTATCAAAGATACAACAAACTATAATAAGTTTTTGGATTCTGTGATAGATAACTACCCTACGAGTAAAGAAGCACAAGAAGCCAAAAAACTTAAAAACCAAAAGAAGGAAAAAAAATGATTGCACAAAATAAAGTTGTCAGTATTGAATATGAAGTCTTTAATCAGGCAGATAATGCCTTGCTGGATTCTAACAGAGGTGGCTCTCCTCTTGAATTTCTTGTTGGGTCAGGGCAAGTAATTACTGGTCTTGAGACTGCGCTTATGGGTGCAAAAATAGGCGATAATATTAAGGCAACGATTACTCCTGAAAATGCCTATGGAGCATATCAAAGTGATTTTGTACAAGAAGTGCCAAAAGAGCAATTTGAGGGCATAGATCTCAAAGCAGGTATGACACTTTTTGGGCAGGGTGAAGATGGACAAACCGTGCAAGTAAGCGTGAAAGATTTTAATGATAAAATTGTCATCATTGACTATAACCATCCTCTTGCTGGCAAAACATTGCAATTTGATGTAAAAGTACTTGATGTGCGCGATGCTACAGAAATGGAAATCCTACAAGGTGGCGTAGGCGGAGGTTGTGGCTGCGGAAGTGGCGATTCCCATGGTGGTGGGGGCTGCTGCGGAGGTGGTGGGCATTCCCATGGCGGAGGTTGTGGCTGTAGCCATTAATAAATCTGTTTATAGAATCTCCCCTCACAGATTCTATAAACTTGGAAGGCAAGTACCTCTGGTGGGTATCATGGGCTTCAAACCCATAGAAAGGTTAGGTGTCTAGTCTTTGGGGAGTTCGATTCTCTCGCCTTCCTGCCAATGATAGATTTTACTCTAAGGATTATTATGGAAGCACAGCTTATGGCACTTGCAGTCCAAACATACAAACTCACTCTCATTCTCTCGCTTCCTATGCTACTCGCTGGGCTTATTGTGGGGCTCCTTATTAGCATTTTCCAAGCTACCACACAAATTAATGAAATGACACTTACCTTTGTGCCTAAAATCCTAGCGGTTGTTGCTGTGATTATTTTCACTATGCCATGGATGATAAATATGATTACTGACTATACGCGTATGCTTTTTACAATGATTGCTGATATTAACTTTTAGTCTATGCTTACTAAACTTATTAATTTTGCAACCTACTCTAGTCTGAAAATCGGCGCGCCTATCGACACGTATCTCATACAAACACCACAAGATTCACTCCATGCTAGCAATATACGTATTATTGGCAGGGCAAACAATATGCTCATATCTCCTGAGGCAAAAAACCTCGCACTACTTGATAAAAGTTTCTCTTATATCAAAGAGGAAGAAAAATACATTGAAGTTGGAGCGGCGACAAATGCAAATGGTATTTTTCGCTACTTTAAAACTCACAACCTTGCAGGGGTAGAATTCCTCCAAGCCTTGCCGGGCTCTCTAGGCGGGCTTGTAAAGATGAATGCAGGTATGAAAGAGCATGAAATGGCCCAAAGTCTTCATTCAATCAATGTAAATGGCATATGGCATAATATTCACTCATTCCCTATGGCATACCGCAATAGCGGTATAGAGGGTATTATCCTTGCTGCAAGATTCCATAAAACATATGGCTTTAATCACAAACTTTTAGCACAATGCAATGCTATGCGTGCAAGCCACCCCAAAGAGCCAAGTTGTGGCAGTTGCTTTAAGAATCCACAAGGTGATTTTGCAGGCAGACTTTTAGAATCTGTAGGCTTAAAGGGCTATAGTATCGGTGATGCAGCCTTTAGCCAAAAGCATGCAAATTTTCTTATCAACAAAGGCAAGGCAAGCTTTGAAGATGCCATCTCTTTAATCGAGCTTGGCAAGAAGCGTGTATTTGAAGCAAGCGGTATTATGCTTGAATGCGAAGTGCAAATCTTATACTAATTTTGCTTCAATCTATCGCATACAAAGCTTACAAACCCAATCAAAGCCATAATCCCTAGAGGCAAAATAGGCGACATATAACGTGTCTCATTCATAGGTGTAAAACTCACAATAAAAATAGCACTAAAAAATCCCGCAAACCCCGCACTAAAGCTAAAAAGAAGCAAGGCATTGCGATATTTCCTTTTGCAGCACAAACAAAAACTGAGTATCATCACGCAAGCGCTCAAAAGCACACCCCAAAGGTGATTGAAAAGCAAGCGATGTTGATATAAAAAATCATAAATATACTCTCTCTTAGGGCTAAAACGAATTGCCCTCTCATCTTGAGGAAAGCCCTCTACTACACTTATATGCCATGGATGTGTCGCTTTGGCTTGTATATCTTTAGCATTAAAAATCCAGCCGGGTTTTTGAATCCACATAGCTTTCAAAAACCTAAGCTCATGAAGCAAAAAATTATGAGGGTATTTTACAATCGCTTTTATCCATTGTGATTTTAACCCTTTTAACTGAGTATGCACAAATGGACGTTCGTTATCATATGCCCAAGGCACATTAAATGGGTCCGCATTCAGTGGATACTTCTCATACAAAGCTTTCACATCCTCCCAAGTCTTATTTGGAGCATACCATTCCTCCTTAAAGCAAGTCACATCATCGGCTGGGACACAAGCAGCAGCGATTTGATGAAGAAATGTCGCATTCGCAGGATAGGCTATGCCTTGTGTAAGTATTTTAGGGACGCATAGAGCAATACTAAGACAAAGCAAGGCAAACATAAAGATACCACCCCCATACGCCCTAAGAAATACCTTCCTGCTTAACTCCCTGTGAGAAAGCCACATATAAATAATCACAAAACCAGCGGGGAAAACACTAAAAATCGCATTATGTCGCCATAAAATAGCGATAAAAAACACAAAGCCTATGCAAAAGTAGAGAATCTGTCTAGCCTTTTTGTGCTTTTGCGGAGCAAGGATAGCAAAAAGGAGCATACTATAAGCGCAAAACAGCAGCATAGGCAGGGCAAAGCTATGGTATTGAACAAAATTTTGAAAATAAATATTCCCCACAAAAAGCACCGCAATAGGAAGTAATGCAAAAAAACTTCTAAAATGTATATAAAGCCCACATACAAGGAAAATAAGCCCTATATACAAAGGAGCGAGATTAAGTAAAAACAAATAATAAAGATGTTTGCCAAAAAGTGCATATAAGCATTCCAAAACATATGCAATAAACACAGGATGCCAATTATCCTTAACTAATAAAATAGAATTATAAGTATCCCCGATAATATGATACCCCGGAAATCCCAGCCAAAATTGAAATATACCAAGGGCTATAATAAAAGTCCCACTTATTATGAGAAAGGCTCTCTCCTTTAGAGAGAGCGGCTTTAAGCAAAGAGGGGGGGGGGGCAGACAATGTTTGATTGCGAGGATAGGCTTCATTAAAAGCTTGTATTCTAGCGCTAAATAAAGCAAAGATTAATACACATACTCCTCCAAAAATACCAAAAGCGGCATATTTGATAATCTTATATGCTAATGGGGCAAAAAGATAATCCACACGATATTCCACACTCCCTATAATCTCTCCTACTTGTGCTAACTTATCTCTTGTGCTAAGTTTAAGATGATTGCCATGGCTATAATGATATGCGGCACCCTCTAGGGCTTTGATATGCCTATCCCAATAAGGCTTTATAAGAGTAATGTGGGCGAGATGCTTATGCGGACGGAAAATATGAGAATCAAATATAAATTTCACATCATACATATATAGACCCTCATCACAAGCGCTACTATCTTGGCATTCTCTAGGCATTTCAGACTGAAGAAGCATTTGTGCAACATAAATTTTATCCTTAGCCTCGTTTTTTAGCACACTATAAATAGCACCCCATAAAGCAAGCACTACAATACACACCACAAGGGCGATTCCTATCACTTTAAGCCCAAACTTATATAACTTATTCTCCATACACAATCCTTCAATGAAGCCTCACCCAAGACTCGCACTTAAAAATCACAAATGCAATTTTATATCCCCGCCCTTAAATCAACGCTTAGACATAGGCATATCAAGTTACTATAAGAATTCTTTGTTATAATCGCGTGCTTGTTTAATGTAAATCTAATAGCGTGGAGAGCTAATGACAACTGCCTTGTTTATTATTCAAATCATTTTAGCCGTGCTTATTACTATTGTCGTACTTTTGCAAAAGAGCTCAAGCATTGGGCTAGGTGCGTATAGTGGAAGCAATGAATCTGTATTTGGCGCAAGAGGTCCTGCTGGGTTTTTAGCGAAATTTACCATGCTTTTAGGTTTGCTTTTTATGCTAAATACCATTGCCTTAGGCTATAGCTATAATAAAGCGAGTGAAAAAAGCGTAGTTGATACCCTATCAAATATTCCCTCCGCACCAACTTCGCAAGAAAAAAGTAATGCAGAGGCATTTATAGTTGATGAAAACGCCGCACCATCGGCGCCATTACTTGCCCCCACACAAGAATCAAAGTGAAATAAAGGAGAAATATGCTCGCAGAGATTTATAAAAATACCAAATCTCATATGGATAAAACCATAGAATCGCTTCGCAGAGACTTTGCTACACTTCGCAGTGGCAAAGTGAATGTAAATATCCTTGATAATATTCGCATAGATTATTATGGCTCGCCTACTCCGCTTAATCAAATAGGCTCTGTTATAGCCCAAGATGCAACTACGTTGGTTATTACCCCATGGGAGAAGCCACTTCTTAAGGATATTGAAAAAGCTATTCAAGAGGCAAACATTGGTGTAAATCCCAATAGCGATAGTGAGTGTATCAAGCTTTTCTTCCCTCCTATGAGCAAGGAGCAGCGCGTAGAAATTGCCAAAAATGCAAAATCCATGGGAGAAAAGGCAAAAATCGCCATTCGCAACATTCGCCAAGATTCTAATAATCAAATCAAAAAACTCGAAAAAGATAAAAGCATTACCGAAGATGAGAGCAAAAAAGCACATGATGAGATTCAAAAATACACAGATGAATTTGTCAAAAAATGTGATGATATGGTCAAGCACAAAGAAGAAGAAATAATGAAAGTGTGATGATGAGTGAAGTAATAGGCATTAAGCATAATCAGTCTATATATGACCTCTGCACCGCTAAAGAATTGGGTATCACGGGGGATAATATATACTTTGACAATTCTTATGAATCTCTAGAAATTATCCGCCATTCCTGCGCTCACCTTATGGCTCAAGCTATTAAATCACTTTATCCCGAAGCGCAATTCTTTGTAGGACCTGTGGTTGATGAGGGGTTTTATTATGACTTCAAAGTCAATGCGAAAATGAGTCAAGAGGATTTACCTCGTATAGAATCTGCTATGCACGAGATTGCCAAAAATGCCTACCCTATCATTAAGACTACTTTACCCCGCTCTGAAGTAGAAGAAAGATTTAAGGGAGATGAACTCAAAATGGCTGTGATGAGCAAAATCCCAGCCAAAGAATTAAGTATCTACAAACAAGGAGATTTTGAAGATTTATGTAGAGGACCTCATCTCCCCCATACTGCGCTTTTAGAGCATTTCAAGCTAACAAAAATTGCAGGGGCATATTTAGGCGGTGATGAAAACGCTCAAATGCTTACGCGTATCTATGGGATTGCTTTTGCAGATAAGGCATCTCTTAAAACCTATCTCTTTCAACTTGAAGAAGCAAAAAAGCGCGACCACCGCAAACTTGGGAAAGAAATGGAGCTTTTTAGCTTTGATGAAGAAATTGGAGCAGGCTTGCCTATTTGGCTACCTAAAGGGGCAAGATTACGCAGAAACCTTGAAAATCTCCTTACATCTGCCCTTATAAAGCATGGATATGAGCCAGTGAGGGGACCTGAGATTCTCAAAAGTGCTGTTTGGAAGACAAGCGGGCATTATGCTAACTATGGTGAAAATATGTACTTTACTAGCATTGATAATGTAGAATATGGCATAAAGCCCATGAACTGCATAGGACATATTAAAGTATATCAAAGCGCGCTAAGGAGCTATCGTGATTTGCCATTGCGATTTTATGAATATGGCGTTGTACATCGCCATGAAAAAAGCGGCGTATTGCATGGTTTGCTTCGAGTGCGCGAATTTACCCAAGATGACGCCCATATCTTTTGCACTACGGAGCAAATTGGTGATGAAGTAAATGCTATCATTACCTTTTGTAAAAGCATTATGCAAGCCTTTGGCTTTACATACGAAATGGAGCTTTCCACCCGCCCGCAAAAGTCTATCGGCGATGATAAAGTATGGGAGAATGCTACAGCCGCACTGAAAAAGGCATTAGAACAAAATCAAATTACATATCGCATTGATGAGGGCGGTGGGGCATTTTATGGTCCAAAGATTGATATTAAAATTACTGATGCTATTGGGAGAAAATGGCAATGCGGGACGATTCAAATTGATATGAATCTCCCCGAACGCTTTAACCTTAGCTACACCAATGAGCATAATGAGCAAGTACAACCCGTTATGATTCATCGTGCATTACTTGGCTCATTTGAACGTTTTGTGGCTATTCTTACAGAGCATTTTAGCGGTGAGTTTCCGCTTTTTATTGCCCCAACTCAGGTGATTCTTATTCCTATTGGTAATGCAGAGCTTGAATATGCAAAAAATTTGCGTCATAAGATTCTCACTCAAAGTGGCGCTTATGCTGAAATTATTGATAAAAATGAAAGCCTAAGTAAAAGAGTGAGAAGCGCAGAAAAGCAACATGTGCCACTCATTGTTGTCATTGGTGCAAAAGAAGTGCAAGCTCAGGTGCTTTCTATACGGGACAGGAGGGAGAAAACTCAATATGAACTCCCAGAGGATGCGTTTATCGCTATGTTACAAACAAAAATAAGAGAGGTTCGCTTTTGAGCAAAGAGGAAACATTACTGAATGAAGAAATAAACTTTAAAGAAGTTCGCTGTATAGGCGATGATGGCACGGTGTATGGTATTATCTCTTCCCAAGAAGCACTACATCTTGCCAATAAAGCAGGGCTTGATTTAGTGCTTATCTCGCCTAATGCCAAGCCACCAGTATGCAAAATTATGGATTATGGTAAATTCCGCTATCAAGCAGAAAAAAAGCAAAAAGAAGCACGCAAGAAGCAAAAGCAAATTGAAATCAAAGAAATCAAGCTCTCCACGCAGATTGCCCAAAATGATCTCAATTATAAAGTAAAGCATGCCATTGAGTTTTTAGAATCTGGCAAGCATGTCCGCTTTAAGGTTTTTCTCAAACAACGAGAGCTTGCGATACCCCAAGCAGGTATGGATACGCTTAATAAAGTCGCCTCAATGCTTGAAAATATCGCCACTGCAGAGAAGGAGCCCAAATTAGAGGGCAAATACCTTAATGTCCTTTATGTGCAGAAGAAAAAAGACAAACACTAATCTTACGAAAGGAGAAAATAATGCCAAAGATGAAAACAAATCGCGGTGCAGCCAAACGTTTTAAGTTGAAAAAAAATGCCATTAAACGTGGCAGTGCGTTCAAAAGCCATATTTTGACCAAAAAATCACCCAAACGTAAGGCAAACCTTAATGCACCAAAATATGTTCATAGCACAAATGTTGATTCTATAAAAAGCCTGCTTTGCATGGCTTAAGAGAATCTAGCTCCCCATTAATGCAATGGGCAAGAGAAGCAATAGCTTACACCTCATATAGGTAAAGGAGAAACAATGAGAGTAAAAACAGGCGTTGTTAGAAGAAGAAGACACAAGAAGATTCTAAAGCTTGCACGAGGTTTTTATAGCGGCAGACGCAAGCATTTTAGAAAAGCAAAGGAGCAACTTGAGCGCAGTATGTACTATGCTTTCCGCGATAGGAAGCAAAAAAAGCGCAATTTTAGACAGCTATGGATTACCCGTATTAATGCCGCATGTAAAATCAATGGCATAAGTTATTCACGTTTTATGTATGCCCTAAAATGTGCCAATATCGACCTTGATAGAAAAATTCTTGCAGATATGGCAATGAATGACATAAATGCCTTTAATGCGATAGTTGCAAGTGTCAAAGACAAGATTAAGGTGTAAGCACACCTTAATCTTATTTGGGTCGATATTTTCTAGCAATATTGCCTCACATATAGATTTCAGAGCATTTTAAAAGCAAATTTTCTTAAATCTATATCGATACCACTCTCCAAAAAGGAATGTATATGCAAGATATACCACAATTTGCTCAAATGCAAAATGCTATTTTTCCCTTTATGGGCTCTCTTCTTTTCCTTATTCTTCATATTTACATTTACAAAGCCCTGCTTAAATCCCTCTCTACTAAGCCTTTTGTGCGCTTTATATGGAAGCTCTTTACTTGCATTAATGCCATAAACTGCATGGCTTATCTCTTCTTACGCGATAGCGCCAATGTCCCACAAGTGATATATTTCTTGCTCTCACTTTGCTTAGGCATTGCATTTTTATTCACAATGGCTGCCTTTCTTTATCAATGCTGCTCGCTTATTATCATAACTCTACCTACCAAATCTGCCCGCTCTCGTTGGCGCCATAGGACAAAAGTGGGGATTTTTCTTATCAGTGTATTTATGCTCTGCTATGGCACTTATAATGGCACCAAAAAGCCTGCTATCATACATCATACCCTAGAAATCAAAGGGCTTAGCACAGCCTTAAATATAGCCGTGCTAAGCGATGTGCATATCGGCGGTCTTATGGAAGAGAGCAAAATTAAACAAATAGTAGAAATGACAAATGCCCTAAAGGCAGATATGGTTGTTCTTACAGGGGATATTGTCGATGCGGAGTTAAAAAATGTAGAAAAAAGCATTGATGAATTGCAACATCTGCAAGCAAATAATGGCATTTTCTACGTGCTTGGGAATCACGAATATTTCCACGATATAGAAAACATTATCAATAAACTCCAATCATTAGGCTTTCATGTATTAATCAACCAAAGCTATACATTCAAAGATATAATTAATATTGCAGGTATTGCTGATTTTATGGGTTGGCGTGTGGGGTATTTAGAGCCTGATATAAGCCAAACATTTGCACAGATTGATCCCCAACTCCCCACTATTTTACTTGCTCATCAGCCTAAAATTATTGATTATCTCAAAGCACCACCCTATGATAAGGTTGATTTAGTATTAAGCGGGCATACACATGGGGGGCAGATTTTTCCCTTTTCTTTAGCTATGCTCTTGCAGCAACCATACATTAAAGGGCTCCATACCCTAAACAACGCCCATCAAACAAAAGTCTATGTCTCTCAAGGCAGCGGATTTTGGGGACCACCTATGCGCATAGGAAGCGAGCGAGAAATTACTCTATTCTCCCTCCAACCCACTAAAAACTAAAAAATTATCCACACCCATAAGCAATAATACGCCCACAATACCCGCTAATACACCCGCAAGGGCATCATCACCCACGACACCTAATCCACCCTTACATTCTCTATCAATTTTGCCAATCAGTGAGGGTTTATAAATATCAAAGATTCGAAACAGCACAAAGGCTATAAGGCACTCAATCCAGCCAAACCCTATAATTGACATAGCAAGCCACACGCCAATAAGCTCATCAATCACTATAGTTTTATCATCATGCGTATGTGTACGCTCCTCATATAAATCAATATGCTTAATGGCTACAAGGGCTACAAAAACACTAAGTAAAAATAAAGTCTCCTGCGAATAATACACGATAGGAGCCCCCAATATTACAGCAAGGATACTTCCCATAGTCCCCGGAGCCTTAGGGGAATACCCCGTATAAAAAAGGCTCAAAAACAAATCTTTAATTAGTTTATGTTTCTTCATAGATGTATTTATGGATATATTTTATGTCTGTGGTGTATTTCTATTTTTGCGCATAATGCCATACTTCTTGCGCTTTTCCCAGAGGCTTTTACGGCTCATTCCAAGCTTTTTGGCTAATTCTATATCCGGATAGCGGCTTTCATATTTGCTAATGATGATTTTTTCATATTCTTTCACAGAGAGAATCTCCCCGCCTAACTCCATTGTGGTGGTTTGATTAGAAATATCAACCACTTGCGGAAACACTATCTTTTCATTTGAGACAACAGAAGCAATCACATTATACTTTAAGATAGCCTCTAAAAAATCCTTTCTATCGCCTTTTTTTAGCTCTTCAACATTGGTAATGTAATACACTTCATTTTTCTTAGGCGGTACGCGAAAGATACTTTTCCATGTGTCTTCTTTAAGGGAATAAAATTGAAAATGAATATGTTTTTCCCTTGCATATCGCATAGCATAAATATCCGCCCCTCGTTGGGTGTTTGTCTTAATCACAAAAGGTGGATTATACAAAAATGGTTCAGGTGTGCCCAGCTCACGTTCAATAAAATTAAAATAATCCCTATAGAATCGAATTTCTTCATTAATCTCTCTATAGGTTTTATAATGTGTAATCTTGCGAATAAGCTCATCGACAATAAATGGCTTAACAATATAATCTGTAACACCATTACGCAAAGGCTTGATTACGGTATCATCATTGATATAAGCAATCATTAAAATAATAATTGCCTGTGGGTATGTTTTACTTAATTCTGTGTAGCCCTCATTAATCGTGCCAAATGATGCCAAAATCACATCATAATGGTCTTTTTGCACTTCTTTGAGTGAGTGGGCGATAACGCATTCCAAACGAGAGTCGCTAAGTTTATTTGCGATACTTTGAGCCAAGTAAATTTCATTTTCAATAATTAATACTTTCATACACAATCCTCTTTATGGTAGTTTCTCTTCATATTTGCCTCCTTGTAAAACAAACTTATGCCAATTGATAAAGCCCATACTCACATGTGCTTGAACGCATATACCTTCTTTACGTCCTATAAATCCTAAACCCTCTGTCGTAGTGGCTTTTATATTAATATAAGCTTGCGGTATGTGAAGAATCTCCGCTATACATTTGCGCATTGCTGCCTTATAAGGCGTAAGTTTAGGGGTCTGTGCCATAATGCTTAAATCCACATTAAAAATCTCATACCCCACACTTTGAGCAAAATCATAAATATGTTTTAAGAGTATTTTTGAATCTGCATTTTTATACGCCATATCATCATCGGGGAACCACTCTCCTATATCGCCTCCGCCAATAGCCCCTAAAATCGCATCACAAAGTGCGTGTAAAGCTACATCACCATCGCTATGAGCTTTAAAAGCAAGGCTAGATGGTATATGCACGCCGCCAAGTATCATAGGCTTATTAGATTTGAATCCATCTTCAAATTCATGCACATCAATGCCACTTCCAATAAAAACCTTTGCAGAAGGAGCACGCAAGCTCGCAATATGCAAAGATAAATCACTCCAATATGTCAGCTTATTCATTAAATGACTGCCCTCGACAAAAGCGACTTTCCCACCCATAGCAGTGATAGCTGAGCTCTCATCGCTAAAATCTCCATGCCCCAATGCCTCCCTAATAACCTCAATCTTGCTTAACTGCGGCGTTTGGATAAGCTTTAGAGATTCTCTATTAAGATACTTCCCCTCATAAAAGCTCGTATCTGCAACCTTTAAAAATGGCACTACACAATCTATATTTTTATCTCTTGTCGCAAGCTCTATCATATTTTCTATGACATTATCTGCGACATTCCAGCGCGCCACATCACTTACAAGCACATAAGATGTGCTCACATGTGCCAAAGCATTAGCTAAAGACTGCGCACGTGTGTCCCCACCGCACACTACTAAAGCATCACGCCCCCATATTTGCCAATCAAAGCTATTGCGCATATATGTATAATCCTGCCTTGAAGCGACAAGAATTACCTTTTTCACACTGCAATGTTTTAAAATATTAGAAGTGGCTATATACCACAAAGGCTTATCATCTACTCGTAGCCATTGCTTTTTGCATTTAAAGTCTTTGCAAAATCGCGTAGAATTCCCTGCTGCTAGCATAACAAGCGTAATATCAAGCTGCCTTACCATAGCTCTAAACCCATTCCTTAAAACATAGATTCAATAAACTTTACATTCCATTTTAACACTAAAAACCAAAAAATAAGCTAAATTTGTTACCTAAATTCCCATAATTATTTAATTTATTCAATAACTTTATGTGTATTACGCAAGTTTAGATAGCGTAATAAATTTAAAAACCTAAATCTAAGGGGGACCTTATGAGAACACTCTGGGTACAACAAAGAGTACAAGATAACATTCGCACACAACTCCATTATGCAAAAAAGGGCATTATCACCCAAGAAATGGAGTATGTAGCCAATGTTGAAAACCTAAGTCCTAGTCTTATATGTGATGAAATCAAACGCGGGCGATTAATTATCCCCGCTAATATCAACCACACTCAGCTTGAGCCTATGGGCATTGGCATAGCGACAAGGACAAAAATTAATGCCAATATCGGCTCTTCACAAATCGTAGAAGACATTGATGAAGAAGTGCAAAAACTCAAAACTTCAATCAAATATGGAGCAGACACCGTTATGGATCTAAGCACAGGTGGGGATTTAGATAAGATTAGAGAAGCTATAGTGCAAGCCTCAAGTGTGCCTATTGGCACCGTGCCTATGTATCAGATTCTCCATGATGTGAATAATGATGTATTAAAGCTTGATATTGACACCATGCTCTCCGTGCTTGAAAAGCAAGCCAAGCAGGGAGTAAGCTATTTCACTATCCATTGTGGCTTTCTCCTATCGCATATGCCTTTTGTCGCAAAGCGCAAAATGGGCATTGTCTCTCGTGGAGGAAGCCTTATGGCGAGCTATATGATGCACTATCATAAAGAAAATCCATTCTATGAGCATTTTGATGAGATTCTAAACATTTGCCAAAAATATGATGTATCCCTCTCTTTGGGCGATTCACTGCGTCCGGGCTGCCTAGCTGATGCAAGCGATGAAGCGCAATTTGCAGAGCTTAAAGTCTTAGGCGAACTTGCACAGAGGGCATGGGAGGCTGATGTGCAAGTAATGATTGAAGGACCCGGGCATGTCCCGCTTAATCAAATAGAGCGAAATGTAGAGCTTCAAAAGCAATATTGCAATCAAGCGCCATTTTATGTGTTGGGACCATTGGTTACAGACATTGCTGCAGGTTATGACCATATCGCAAGTGCCATTGGTGCGTGTGTAGCGGCATGGAAAGGCGTGGCTATGCTCTGCTATGTAACACCAAAGGAGCATTTAGGATTACCTAATGCTAAAGATGTAAGAGAAGGAATCTTAGCCTATAAGATCGCCGCACATGCTGCTGATATAGCTCGAGGGCGCATTGGGGCAAGAGATAGAGATGATGAAATGAGTGATGCGAGGTATCATTTTGATTGGAATAGACAATTTGAGCTTGCATTAGACCCAGATAGAGCAAGAGAATACCATGATGAAGCCCTCCCGCAAGAAGTGTTTAAAGACGCTGAGTTTTGCTCTATGTGCGGACCTAAATTTTGTAGCTATAAAATATCACAAGATATTTTTAAAGCCCATGCTAAAGATAAGCAACCCCTAGCCCAATAAAGGAGACAATATGCAGCTTTTTGTATGCCTTGTACATTACACAAAACCATTTGAGGAAGTATCACTTTATCTTAATGAGCACCGCTCATATCTTAAAAAGGGTTATGAGGCGGGCTTTCTACTTGCTTCTGGTCCAAGGATTCCTAAAACCGGAGGCATTATTATTGGCAAATTTGTAGATGAAAATGCAGCCAAAAGCTTTGCTAAAAATGATCCCTTCACGCAGCATAATGTTGCTCAATATGAGATTATGCCCTTTGAGCCTGTGCTTTATGCGGAGATTCTAAAAGATTTCTTAGAATCTTAAGCTTTTTATAGAATCTCAAAGGGATTTAGAAACTTTATTATATCTTAGTGCGAAAAATCTTCACAAGAATCACTAGTTCCCACAGAGATTCTTCACCCCTTATCAGTGGTTCGTGATGACAAGAGGAGCAAAAGTCGCTGGCGATTCTAATAGAGAGCCCAACTATCACAAGACTAGAGATATGACAAACTAACTTCCTTTGAATATAAGCCCGATATGGGAGACTTAGAGAGTGAATTGCCTTTTACAAAATTGATAGCATAAAGTTAGGGGGTGTGCATAAGCCTTAATATCCATAATAATACAATCCATAGCTCACAAAAATGCGTATTTTTGTCTTTGTGCTTGGGTGCGGATAGTCTTTGTAAGCGATTTCAATAGTGCGCTCACTATTGCGGTCTAAAAGCAAATATTGTGATGAAAGAATGATTTTCAAACCACTAATGTCGCCATTGGGGTGGAGATAAAACTCCACTGCACTCACCCCCTCTTGCCCCAATCGGGCAGCGCTTGGAGGGTATTGCAAATAACGTTTTGTAATACGCCCAATATCCCTTAGATTATTGACTAAAAACTCCTGCTCTGCTAGACCATAATCCCCAAACTCTTCTCCATAAAGCTCTTCAATATCTCTTCTTGCAATGCTATCTACACGAGGAAATTTAGCCAAAGCTTTCAAATGGCTTGGAGATTGGGAATCTCCATTTAAACCATTTGCTGCTGCTTTGCCCTCATAAAGAGACAAAGAGCTTAAATCAAAGTTCTCTCTCGCCTCTTTATTTGCCTGCATTTTAGCAGCAGAAGTGCTAGGCTTAGAAGCTTGCTCCCCTCCAGCTTGCATATCTCCATTGCCATCTAGAATCTGAAATCCCGCTACTTTCATATAGGGGTTAGTTGAAGTCCCTTTTTTAAACTGCATAGAATCAAAGCGGACAAAAAGTACGATACACACGAGCAGATGGATGCACAATGAAAGCAATAGCCATAAGGGCAAATATGAGTGAAATGGGAGGGAAGTGGGTTTCATTCTTTGCTATTGTGGTTATTGTGGAGATATTTGGAGAGTCGCTCTTGCTTTTGCTCTAAGAGCTTTGCAAATTGATCATTAAAGAGTGATTGCTCTTCTTTGGTGATATTTTGAGGGATAGGATAGCGGTCAATAAGTGTCGTGCTTGTAGCACCAATGAGTATTAAATACCGATAGCCATTTGATTCTAAAGTCAGAATCTTATGTTTGCTATCAAGGACTTTTTGTGCAATAACTTCAATTTTTGTAGGATTAAACACCTCGCTTTTTTGCGCCATTGAAGTAAAATAATCCCTAAACTGCTTTTTATGCACAACATATCTTTTCACCACCCATAATATAAGCACAAGAAGCGCCATTACCACAAGCACAGCTATATACCGCCATGTATCAATCCCCATATCATCTTTAAAAGAAAGCGGTGAGTTAAAAATCTCATTTTGCAATGGAGTAGCTTTAGGCTGCATACTCACATCTGGGAGCTTTGGCGAATAGGCAGTGGATAAAAGCGTATCAAGCTCATTTGGTATTGGAGTTGCCTTTTGAAAAGTAACTTTAATCGCATATGGCGCCTTACTTACAGATACATCAATATTTTGCGTATCGCCTACTCCTAGCACATAGAGATTGTTTTGGATATTAAAAATCTGCACTTCATTGATAAAAAAATTCTTAAACTGCTTGTTATATGCCCTCATCTGTAAATCAGGGAAAATAACGCCTTTGTAGGCATCTTGCTTTGTAAGATAGGGGGGTTTGTCATAAGTGTTTTCAAACTTAAGGAGTATTTCTAAAACATCACTCCTCTCTCTTAGCTCTATATCAATGCCCTTTGTATCCGCATAAAGCGAACAAACGAGCAGATATAAGCATAAAATACACCTTTTCATGCAAATTCATTACCTATCTTTCACGTGTGAGGTAATACACAATCGCATTAGAATCAAGTATTTCATTAATACGAATAGCAAGATTACGTTCATATACCATAACCTCCCCCTTGCCAATCACACGTCCATTAATAAAAATCTCAACGCTCTCTCCTGCGGGCTTACCAAGATCGATAATAGAGCCTTTCTCAAAACGTAAAATCTCTCCTAAGGGGATTTTTGTATTACCAAGTTCAGCATTAAAAATAACTTCCATATCTAAAAGCCCAGTGTAGTTCTTCATCATATCTTCAAGATAAGTAGCAAGCTCTATATCTTTGGCTGAATGGATACGTTGTTTATCTAAAATACTCTCACCAGTCATTACAACTCCTTACATTTATCCTTGAATACTCCTTAATACACACGCCGCATATAAATACTGCAACGTCCTGATTTTAAGCGGAAATGCAATCCATGATCATAATTTTTAATCAAACGATGCCCCAAATACTCAGGTGTAGAAATATTAAATTTTTTCCCAAGCTCTTCTGTCATTACCTTTGCCCTCCCCACGACCAAATTAGCAAGTTCCCGCGCCATATCTTCAAGTGCTTGCTCGCTGGGATTACTATCATCTAAAAACTCAAGGCAGAAAATGCGTAAAAACGCCTTATTAAAGCACAAAAACACATCATTATGCGTGCCTATCATACTAATCTTGCTCAAATACCCCCTTTTAAGCGGCATTATAGAATCGCTAGGGATTTCATTTATGCTGTTTTTTACCACATCAAAAAAACTATTATGAATAATATCCATTGCTAACCACCTTTATTTTGCAAAATAAATATCATTATACTATATTTAATTCAAGCGGGCTTGAAGTTGCACTTATTTTGACAAAATGCACTTACAAAGCATTCCTTACACAGAGGTTTAAGTGCCTTGCATGTATAGCGACCAAAGAGCACAAAAGCCTGATGAAGTGTATCAAGCTGTGTTTTAAATATATCAGTAAGCTCTTTTTCCGTCTGCTTGGCACTTTTAGCCCCGCTTAAACCTAAACGATGAGAAACTCTAAACACATGCGTATCTACTGCCATATAATTTTGCTCTAAAAATTCTATGAGCACCACATTGGCAGTCTTTTGCCCAACACCTGCGAGTGTTTTTAGCTCCTCTTGTGTAGTAGGAATGCTCCCGCAAAACTCATTCATTACTTGATTTGCCATTGCCTTTAAATGCTTTGCCTTATTATTAAAAAATGAAACAGATTTAATAAGCTCTTTTATATCATCTTCATTTGCAGCTGCTAGGCTTGCTACATCAGGGTATGCCTTAAAAAGTGCAGGTGTAACAATATTCACACGTCTATCTGTGCATTGGGCTGAGAGCATAACGCACACGAGTAGTTCATAAAGATTATGGTAAATAAGCTCTGTCTTGGCGTGGGCATATTGCTCTAAAAATAAAGCCTTAATAACAGGAATGTCCTTTTTCTTGCATTTTTTAAATGCACGCTTTTGCTCTGCCATTGCCTACCCACTCACTCATCTAAGAGTGGCTCAACTATAATCATCTTTGCCTCATTGTCCCTTAAAGCCACTTGCGTGCCATTAATGAGTATCGCTACAGCCAAATGTTTAATAGAATGACTCACAACCTCACATACCCTATCTTTTACAATACCAAATGATATAAATCTATCCCTCAATGCCTCATCTTGTGCCTCACAGCGCACAATCCTGCACCTCGCTCCCAACGCGCATTCATGGAGTGTCATTACTAATCCTTATGTCAAAATAAAGTGAGAGATTGTATCAAAATAAAATAACACAACTCTCCTATCATCGCCCTAGCTAAGCTATGCTGGGGGCTACTCCTGTGCTTTATCCTCCTGCTCCTCTTCCTCTGTGTTATATTCTTCTATACTCTCTTGCTCTATATAATCTTCTTCTTGCGGGAGATTAGGCTCATTAATAGAATCTTCTTCTTCCTCTAACTCTTCTCTTGACTCCCCTCCTTGTTCTTCTTTTTTATCTTTTTGCTCCTCTTGTTTCTCTTGCTCTCTCTGCTCTATTTGCTGCTCTTGCTCTGCCTTAGGGGTATCATTTGCTTGATTTTCATTTTGTGTATGCGTTTGTGCTGGGGTGGTGGGGAGATTTTCTACACTTGATTCAAGTGCTTCTGATAAGCCGCTTAAAAGCTTATCTACAGGTTTTAAGATTCTCCCCACCATTTCAAATGGGCTAAGCAAAATATCTTCTGCTACGCTTATCTCACTTTTTGGCTCATCTAATGTCCCTTTCATCACAATACCTGTAGTAAATTTCCCATCATCTCCCAAAATCACATAATTAATAAGCGGAATCTTGCTGATTACATCTGTCAATGTTTTTAATGTAGAAGCCCTAAGGATAACATCAAGCCCTTTATCTTTAAGATTCACTAGCCCTCCACCCTCCACATCAATAGAGCTACCAATTAAATGAATATTCTCAAGCACTAAAAATTCATCATTAATCACAAAATCTATCTTTCCACTTTTGACTTCATAGCCATTTGCCCCAAGCCCCGGCTTACGGAAAGTAAGCAAAGCAGGAATTGTATCAATAAGGGCTAAAATATTTTGCACAATGGCTAAATCCTTGTAAATGGTATTTTGCACACTAATTTCCCCTTGCAATGCCCCGCTATCATAGAATCCTTTAAAATTAAAAAGCCCTCCATTAAAAATATCTCTCTGCCATACACGATTGAGAAACTTATCGCTAAAATTACTTAAGCGCAAATTCGCACGAGAATACGCCATATCGACGTTTGCCACTCCATTGCCATAGGTAACATCTGCGCGTATAATACCATCGCGTATAGACATTGAGGCAAAATCAGATGGAATCACATATTCATTTAAATAAAAATCCATATTTGCTGCCTCTATATAAGTAATATGAGGTGAAATATTATTGCGACGTTCATAGGATTGCTTCGCGCGGAGAAATGCCTCTAGCTCTTGCCTTTGAGCGGCATTTAGTGTTTCTTTGGTTTCATTATCTTTATTAATTTGAGCAAGGAGTGGGATAGGGCTTGAAAACACCTCATCTATACGCAAGTTATAGTCATTAATGATAACCTTTATAACATTCCCCTCTTTGACAAATAAAAACTTTTTATCATTTGAGCCAATATAAATACCCTTTGCATTCATCGTCCCTAAAAGCTTATAGTGGCTGAGTTTTTGAGAGTTCTTATCATAAAGAGGGTAGTTGAGATTATCCACTTCTCCATCCAGTGTGAATGTTTCAAAGTCTTTAGTGTGGATTTTGGCATAGCCACTGGGTATATCAAAATATTGCAAAAGCGGAGAGTAGGCATAAAGCTTTGCAATATCTTTGAGCTCAAACACACTCTCCTCCCCTATATACATATACAAGCCAAAATCAGGCAACGCTATCGTTTTGCTCTCTCCTAAATCTCCCACAATAGCGATCTTTTTAAGCGTATTGGTATCGATATGAATAATATCCTCACTCATACCTTTTTGAGAATCTTCATAAATAGCCTCAATAATACGTTTTGTCAGCTCATCGCTCCCCTCTGGAATGCTAGGGGCTTTTGCATTTTGGGAAAATGCAGAGGCATTAAGGGCAAACTTATCAATCAGCAAATCCCCATGCAATGAGGCATCTTGGAGATTCCATAAAGCATTAAGGGTGCCTTGTATGCTTTGGGCATAATCAAGCTTTGTGTTAGCTATCTCTATATGGGCTTTTGTATCTGTATGCACAAATCGCAAATCTAAATGCTGCAATAAAAGCGATTGATTTCCCATACTCAAGGTCATTTCTGCTGATCGTATATTGCCATTTAGCCTTATATCTGTATGTTCATTTTTAGTTTGTATGTCAATATCAAGCTTTACTTGCGCTTTAGAATGTGGGCTTCTTAAGGGGAGATTCACATGGTAGAGTGCGAGTAGCTCGCTTAGTTTGTCGTTAAGAATGGCATTTTGAGAGTTAATAGAAACTCTTACGCCAAGAGGTTGGGTAAAAATATTGCTCAGTATCACTTCTGAGCCATCAAGTTTTATCTGCTCAAAGGAGGGTTCTTTTGGCACAAAATGCAAACTTCCATTGTGCATATATGTAACAATACGCCTAGCCTCAATAGGCTGAATATGTGAATCAAGATAGATTTTAGGAGATTCTATAGCCAAATCAAGTTCAAGGGTTTTTTCTAATTTTGTCAAAAAGTGCTTATCAAGCGTGGTTTGAAACCTCAAGGCATGCAGCTTTAAGACTTCATATTGCACATTTTTAAAGAGCCAATCATTTAATGTCTGGTTTTTAAGCTTAAGGATAAAGGGCTTGATACTTTCAAGATTATACAAGCGCGATGTGGAGGCTTCTAGGTCAATTTTATAAAAATCCGTGATGGCACGTATATAAAATGTAGGCGTTTCGTGCTCATCGGGTATTTCTTTAGGAGTAAGAGCGACATCAGCCTCCAAAGTCTTCTTTAGCCCCTGATATGAGAGATTCCCTTGAACTTGTATGCCAAGAGAGAGTATTTCAAGCTGGGTAATTTGAAGTTGTGTAACTTTATTGCCCTCCTCTATGGCAAACTTTGCTATAAGATCTGGGAGATTAATTTTGTATTCTATGCCATCATATTGCACACTCCGCTTTAAGTGGTCATTTAGCACAATATTATTGATATTGAGATTCTCAAAATATGAAATCACAAAAAGAAACTTCTTTATCCACCCTAATATCTCATCGGGCTTTATAGAATCCTCTTGTAAATCTTTCTCTGTCTTTTGTGTCGATTGGAATTTAGATAAATCAAGCTCATCGATATTTAAGATAAACTTGTTATTTAATCTAAGATAAAATCCTTGTATATGAATCTTCCCAAGGCTAATAGAGGGACTATAAATGCCATTGGAGAGAATCTTGTATCCCATAATCGAAAGTGTAAGCATAATGCCTAAAAAAATGACAATATTTGCAATATTTTTGGATTTGATTTTGATCATTATGGTAACCATTTTGTTTTATTTGCTTCAACCCATACAAACTGAACGCATACTGAGTCTGCCCCAAGGCTCGCTAAGCAAGATTATAACATACTTAAACGATAATGGAGGGCATTTCAATAAGCTTGATATACTTTTTATCCGCCTTTTAGGGCAGCCACAAAGCGGATTTATCGATGTAAAATCTGAAATCTTGCCTCGGGGGGCATTCTTTAAGGCTCTAGTTAGCTCAAAAGCCGCCACCAAAGAGGTTACACTCATTCCGGGTGAAACAATGTATTACTTTATCCGCATTTTAGCCCAGAGCTTTTCACTCTCGCCTATTGCCTTGCAAAGTGCATATGATAAATACTTCCCCTACCCCGATGGAGTGATATTCCCTGATACCTATCAGCTCCCCTTAGGCATTAATGAAGATGAAATGATGAGCCTTCTCTATGGGCTTTCCATAAAACGTCATAAAGAGTATGCTACAAGGCTTGTTGGGAGTTATGATGAAAAAGAATGGTTTAAACATATAGCCATTGCCTCTGTGGTGCAAAAAGAGGCGGCAAACAATGATGAAATGCCCATTATTGCTGCTGTAATCTTTAATCGCTTAAAACAAAATATGCCCTTACAAATGGATGGTTCATTAAACTATGGAGAATACTCACATAGCAAGGTAACGCCCGAACGTATTCGCAATGACACAAGCCCATATAATACCTATAAATACAAGGGCGTGCCCCCTTATCCCGCTGGAAGCGTGAGCGTGCAAGCTATAGAATCTGTCTTTTCTCCCGCAGAAGTGCCTTATCTTTATTTCGTGCGGGATAAAGCGACAGGTGCGCATAAATTTAGCAAAACCTATGAAGAACATCGCAGTCATTTCTGATTTTAAACTAGTTTTAAGTTAAAATATTTCATAGTTACAAGTTAAATTTTTATTTAACTTTTTATTGCTATTCAGGTTTTTGGGTTAAATCTCTCTCAAGGAAGGAAAAGATGTTTAATAAGGTTGCTATCATAGGAGGGTCTGGCAATGTAGGTTCGCATATTGCATTTTTAGGTGCGATGCGACAAATTGCACGAGAATTTCTCCTTTTTAGCATAGATACATCTCGTTGCAAAGGTATAGGGCTAGACATATCCCAAGCCGTAGCGATATTTGACTATCCTATCCATGTGAAAGGTTGCCAATCATATGAAGAGCTAAGGGGCTCTGATGTGGTTATTATCACGGCAGGATTCCCCCGCACACCACAAATGAGTCGCGATGATTTATTGCTTAAAAACGCACAAATTGTAAAAGAAATCGCACAAAATATCGCCCAATTTTCTCCAAATGCGATTGTGATTGTTGTATCAAATCCACTTGATGTAATGTGCCTTGTAGTAAAGCAATGGAGTGGCTTTGAGAAACATCGCGTTATAGGTATGGCAGGCGTACTTGATGGAGCAAGATTAGCCTATGAGGGCAAGCATATTTTAAATGACTTTACAAAGCATATCCGCTCTTATGTCCTAGGCGCACATGGCGATAATATGCTGCCTTTATTGCGGTATTGCTCATGTGATGAGAAAAGCTTTGTAGAGATTTTTGATAGCAAAACACAAGAGGCACTCATTAAGGAAACCAAAGAGGGCGGAGCAAAAATCGTCCATTACTACCAGCAAGGAAGTGCGTATTTCGCCCCTGCAAGCGGGGTTATTAAAATGCTTGAGCAAATTATCAATCCAAATGACAATGCGATTGTATGTAGCGTATATGCAGAGGGTGAGTACAATATAGAAGGTCTCTATATTGGTCTTCCTATCAAACTTGGCAAAAAAGGAGTAGAACATATCATAGAACTAGCATTAAATGAGCAAGAGCGGGAAATGTTAATTATCTCCGCACAAGGTATCCAAAAACAAGTCGAGATTCTCAGAAATAACGGATTGTTAAAAGATAGAATCTAAGATAATTCAATTTAAGACAAGAAAGGAAGGGAAATGGGAATTAAAAAAGCACCAGAAAATGTACCAGTATGGGTTGATGAGAAACGTTGCAAGGGTTGTGATGTATGCGTATCGCTTTGTCCAAGTGGCGTTTTAGGCATGATAAAAGATGAGCATAGAATCTTAGGCAAAATCATATCTGTAGTGCATCCAGAAAGCTGTATAGGCTGCAGAGAATGTGAGTTGCATTGTCCGGATTTTGCTATTTTTGTTGCTGATAAAGAGGAATTTAAATTTGCAAAAGTTAGCAAAGAATCACAAGAGAGAGCAGCAAAAATCAAAGAAAACAAATTTATGGCAATATAAGGAGAAAGTATGCGTGAGTTAATTACAGGAGGAAATGAGCTTGTCGCGTTAGCCGCGATAGAATCAGGTTGTCGGTTTTTTGGTGGATACCCCATTACGCCATCAAGTGAAATTGCCCATGAGATGAGCGTAGAGCTGCCCAAAATCGGAGGGAAATTTATTCAAATGGAGGATGAAATTAGCGGTATTGCCGTAGCCTTAGGAGCTTCTATGAGCGGCACAAAAGCGATGACAGCTACTTCTGGTCCGGGTATTTCACTAAAATCTGAACAAATTGGCTATGGCTTTATGGCAGAGATTCCGCTTGTCGTGGTTGATGTAATGCGTGGAGGACCTTCAACTGGCTTACCCACACGCGTATCACAAGGCGATATTAATCAAGCCAAATCACCAAGCCATGGTGATTTCTGCTCTATTGCAATCGCGGTAGGAAACCTCAAAGAAGCCTATACACAAACTATTCGTGCGTTTAATCTTGCAGAAAAATATATGACACCCGTATTTTTGCTTCTTGATGAAACCGTGGGACATATGCATGGTAAAGCCCTTATCCCCGATTTTGAAGAAATTAAGCCTACTATTTATAATCGCAGGGCATTTAGTGGCGACCCCAAAGATTACCAACCCTATGCCGTTCCACAAGATGAGCCCGCTATTTTAAATCCATTCTTCAAGGGTTATAAATACCACATTACAGGGCTTCATCATGCTGGAAGTGGATTCCCCACTGAAGATGAAAAACTCTCACAAAACCTAATCGATAGACTTTTTAACAAAATAGAATCTCATGTTGATGATATTGTAGAGTATGAAGAATACCAACTAGATGATGCACAAATTGTCATTATCGCCTATGGTTCTGTCTCACTTTCGGTGAAAGAAGCTATTGCAACTTTACGCAAAAATGGTATCAAAGTGGGCTTATTCCGCCCTATTACGCTATGGCCTAGCCCTGCAAAACAACTCAAAGCTCTTGCTCAAAAGTTTGATAAGATTCTAGTCATTGAACTCAATAAAGGGCAATACAAGCAAGAAATAGAGCGCATTATACAAAGAAATGTAACCTTTTTAGGTAAGGCAAATGGGCGCACTATCTCACCTACAGAAATCATTACAAAAATCAAGGAGTTCTAAGATGGCTTTTAATTACGAAGAATATTTACGAATGGATAAAATGCCAACACTTTGGTGCTGGGGTTGTGGTGATGGCGTGATTTTAAAAAGTGTTATACGTGCCATTGACTCACTGGGATGGAATATGAATGATGTGTGCATTGTAAGCGGTATAGGCTGCTCTGGGCGCTTTAGCTCGTATGTGAATTGCAACACCGTGCATACTACGCATGGAAGAACTATGGCTTATGCTACAGGCATTAAGCTTGCAAACCCCGATAAAAAGGTGGTTGTTATTTCAGGTGATGGCGATTCTATGGCGATTGGCGGCAATCACACTATTCATGCTTGCAGACGCAATATTGACTTAAACCTTGTGATGATTAATAACTTCATTTATGGGCTCACCAATTCACAAACCTCCCCCACTACGCCTAAGGAATTTTGGACGGTAACAGCCCAATATGGCAATATCGACCCCAACTTCGACCCATGCGAAGTAGCAAGTGCTGCGGGAGCGACGTTTGTCGCACGTGAGAGCGTGCTAACCCCCAAAAAACTTGAAAAGGTTTTGATGGAAGGCTTCACACATAAGGGATTTAGCTTCTTTGACATTCACAGCAACTGCCATATTAACTTAGGTCGTAAAAATAAAATGGGAGAAGCGACAACTATGCTTAAATGGATAGAATCTCGCCTTGTATCTAAAAATAAATTTGAAACACTCTCCCCCGAAGAACGGATAGGTAAATTCCCCACAGGTGTGCTCAAACATCAAACAGATAAAATCGAATACACAGAAGCTTATGATGGCGTGATTGCTAAGGCTCAAGCTAAAGCCAAAGGAGGAAGTGCGAAATGATGCATCAATTACGATTTACAGGTGTGGGCGGACAAGGCGTGCTTCTTGCAGGTGAGATTCTCGCCGAAGCACAAATTAAGGATAATGGCTATGGTGTAAAAGCTGCAACTTATACAAGTCAAGTGCGTGGAGGACCCACAAAGGTGGATATTCTACTCAGTGATGAGGAGATTCTCTATCCTTATGCCAATGAAGGCGAGATTGAATTTATGCTCTCCACTGCGCAAGTGAGCTATGACTCATTTAAAAGTGGTGTAAAAGAGGGGGGTGTGATTGTAGTTGAGCCAAACCTTGTGAAACCAAGCGAGGAAGACAAAAAGAAATTTCAAATCTATGAGATTCCCATTATCACCATTGCAAAAGAAGAGGTAGGCAATGTGGTTACTCAATCTGTAGTAGCCCTAGCCATTACAACTGCTTTCACTCAATGCGTAGATAGAGATTTGGTCTTCCAAACTATGATAGAAAAGGTCCCCGCTAAAGTCCAAGAGGCAAACAAAAAAGCCTTTGAGTTAGGTGAAAAATACGCCAAACTCGCAAAGGGGGAACAATAAGAGCCCTTTGCCAACTTCTTCCAAGCAAGCAATGATATACTTGCTTGGCTTGCTACACTTAACTCCCTCCTAAGCCTTATAATTGTAATTTTATGTTAGAATAACTTGTATTTTCAACACAAAAGGATTCATGTGGCACATACAGCATTTGAAACACATACTGACACATTTATAGATATAGAAGAGCCTAAACTCTACCGAGTATGCCTGCTCAATGATAGTTACACAAGTATGGACTTTGTTACTATGATACTCATGGAAGTATTTGACAAAGCAGCTGATGAAGCAGAAATGCTTACGCTTAAAATCCACAAAGAAGGCAAGGCGTATGTGGGAATTTATACCTATGATATTGCCGAGCTTAAAAGCCAAATTGTTACCCAAAGAGCAAAAGAGCACCAATACCCTCTACGTGTGATTACAGAAGAAATGCCTTCTTAATCTAAGGAGAATGAATGAATCAAATAGGACAGAATCTCACGCTTATTATTAGTGAATCAATCGATATAGCCCGAGAAATGCGTCATAATATCCTCACAATAGAGCATCTGTTTTTAGCCACATTAAACAACGCTCAAGGCATTTCAATCCTGCAAAAATGTGGGGGCAATATAGAAGAAATGCGCCGCATGACAAGCTCATATTTGCAAAAATTTATACCATTCTCACATGAGCTTAGCAAAAACCCAAGCCAAACCCCCGCCCTTGGGAGAATCCTCGAGTCAATGATGAGGCATGCTGAAAATAGCAATCGCAATAATGTAGATGTAGGCGATTTACTCGCTTCCATTATGGAAGAAACTCAAAGCTTTAGCACTCAAATTCTCAAATCTCAAGGCATTGATAGATTGAGTGTATTAGAAGTGATTACCCAGCAAGAGCAAGACCACCAAGATACGCAGCCAGATGTACTTCAGCCCGGGGAGAGCTATCTTGCAAAATATACGAAAAATCTCACTACCTTAGCCAAAGAGGGGAAAATCGACCCCGTGATAGGACGAGAAGAAGAAATTTGGCGCGTGAGTGAAATCTTATGCAGACGCAAAAAGAACAATCCCATTCTCGTAGGCGAGCCCGGCGTGGGTAAAACCGCCATAGCTGAGGGCTTAGCACTTGAAATTTGCCATAAAAAACTACCCAAAGCCCTCCATAATGCACAGGTTTTTGCCCTTGATGTGGGTTCTATGATTTCAGGGAGCAAGTATCGTGGCGATTTTGAAAAGCGCCTTAAAGGTGTAATCAAAGAAATCTCTCATATACCCCATAGCGTGCTTTTTATCGATGAAATCCATACCATTGTAGGTGCAGGGGCGACCTCTGGCTCAAACCTTGATGCCTCTAATCTCCTTAAGCCCGCTCTCGCAAATGGGAGCTTGCGTTGCATAGGAGCGACCACATTTAGCGAATTTAAAACGCATTTTGATAGAGATAAAGCCCTTGTACGCCGCTTTAGCAAAGTAGAAGTCAAAGAGCCTAGCATTGAGGATTGCTATAAAATCATAGAGGGCTTAGCTCCCATTTATGAATCCTATCATCACATTAAATACACTAAAAATGCCCTAAAAGCATGCGTGGATCTATCAGCGCGATATGTGAGTGATAAATTTCTCCCCGATAAAGCCATTGATTTACTTGATGAAGTTGGTGCTAATAGCAAAATATACCGCAAGCAAAATCACCCCACACCCACAATCACTATAAAAGATATAGAAAACATTTTGAGCAAAAGTGTGCATATCCCTAAAAGCTCTATGAGCAGAGATGAGGGCAAGGCATTGTCTAATCTCTCTGCTAAACTCAAAGAGCGCATATTCTCGCAAGATAAGGCTATTGATGAGCTAAGCAATGTGATTAAAACAAACAAAGCCGGACTAGGAGAGGGTAACAAACCCATTGGTAGCTTTGTATTTGCTGGTCCAAGTGGCGTTGGGAAAACTGAGCTCTCTAAAGAGCTCGCTCGGACTTTGGGCATTGGCTTTGTGAAGTTTGATATGAGCGAATATATGGAAGCACATTCTATCTCTCGCCTTATTGGTGCTCCTGCGGGGTATGTGGGCTTTGAGCAAGGGGGATTACTTGTAGATGCGATACGTAAAAACCCTTATTGCGTCCTTTTACTTGATGAGATTGAAAAAGCCCATGCTGATATTTACAATATCTTATTGCAGATACTTGATTATGCCTCCCTCACTGACAATGCAGGTAATAAGGCAGATTTTAAAAATGTCATTGTGATTATGACAAGTAATGCTGGCAGTAAAGAATCAAATACATTAGGCTTTAGGGCTGATACACAAGCTAAAAACAATACCGCTATAAAAACGCTCTTTTCGCCTGAATTACGTAGTCGCATTGATAGCATTATATATTTTAATCCTCTAGGACTAAAGGAATACACACTCATTGCACAAAAATATATTAATGATCTTGCAAGCTCCCTTGAAAAGCGACATATTCATTTAAGTATAGATACTAAAGCGCTCAAATACCTCGCCTCTCAAAGTATGGATAAAGCGCTTGGAGCTAGGGAGATTAAAAAGCTTGTTGATAGCCAAATTAAGCTCCCATTAAGTGATGAAATCCTTTTTGGTGCATTAAAAAAGGGGGGCAATGTGCGAATCACATTTGCTAAAACCCCCACTCCACAAATCAAACTCCTCTGTGATAGCGCACATAAGGCTAAAGTCAAAAAAAATGCTACCCACGCTCTTTAGTTTCTCATGGGAAGAAACCCTTGCTTGTGTCTATCGCCCTCCCCTTAAAGGTTTAGGCGGCTACTTTAAGCCCATTTCTGACTTTCATAGGCATACGCCTCTATTTGGCTTAGATAAAGAAATCTCCTCTCTCACGCATAATACCCAAAGCTTTATGCAAGGCTGCAAGGCTTCCCACGCCTTACTCTGGGGTGCTAGAGGCTGTGGTAAAAGCTCATGCCTTCAGCACACACTCAGCGCTCTCCTTTCCCCAAATGCACCCTTGCGCGTGATTGAGCTTAATAAGCAATCCCTTGATATTATGCCTATTTTGCAAGACTGCATTAGGGAATTGCCCTATAAATTTATCATTATTTGTGATGATTTATCCTTTGAGCAAAATGAGCAAAGCTACAAATCCCTTAAAAGCATACTTGATGGCTCCTTTGAAAATAAGGCTACAAATATCTTGCTTTACACAACTTCAAACTATCGCCACCTCATTTGGGAATCTTACCCCCAAGACACCCTTCACCTAAATGATGCCCAAGATGAAATACTCTCCCTAAGTGATAGATTTGGGCTTGTGCTAGGATTCTATACATTCTCTCGCACACAATACTTAGAGCTCCTCCAATCACTTCTGCAAAAACCACTTGATGAAAACCTGCGAAACAAAGCCTTGCAATTTAGCGCATTAAAGGGCTCTACCAACCCTCGTATAGCCCATGAATTCTGCACGTTGTATCAAAACAAGATTCTCTAAAAATATCTCTTTAAAATCACTAGCAAAACTAGCACTTTGTCGCCTCTAGTGCAAAGTGGCACATAGCAACCCGAAGAATCACTAAATGAGTTACTCGCCATTCCAATACTTTGTCATTCTAAACCCTCATAGAAGACGAAGAATCTCTGTGGGCTTTCTGTAATTCGGGTAGAAATTCTTTAGATTCTTTTTCTACAAACATTAAGAAGAGTAAGACTAAATAAAGTAATGGAGTCCCTTTTACAATACGCATAATAAAATAAAGGAAGAGTTTGAAGAAGTGTGGTGCGGGAAAGAGGACTTGAACCTCCACGCCTTGCGGCGCCAGATCCTAAGTCTGGTGCGTCTGCCAATTTCGCCATTCCCGCGTGGAATGTGATTGTACTGATTTAATCTTTAAAATCTACTTAGAATCTACCCATTGCACGATAGCACTAGCCATTGCCTGCGGAGCTAAGCCTAAGGCAGATTCTATAGCAGAGCTAGCCCCATGTGTAATAAACTCATCTTGTATTTCAAAGCTCTTAAGGGCTACATTTGTGATATTGTGCTCCGCCATAAACTCCAAAATCGCACTGCCCACGCCACCCATATAATAGCTATCACTCATCACGCATACATACTCATGCTCCGCAAAGAGCTGCCCTAGCATTGCTGTATCTAAGGGTTTAACAAAGCGCAAATCAAGCAAGCTTGGCTTAAAGCCTAGAGCTAGAAGCTCCTCATACACTCCATAAGCCCTACCAACGCCATTACCATAGCCTATAAGAAGGAGATTCTCTCCCTTTTTGAGTAATTCCGCCCTCCCAAGCACAAACTCACTCGCAGGGAAGATTCCATCTTCAAGCACAAATTTACCACGTGGGTAGCGAAACGCGCAAGGAGAGCTATTATGATGATAGGCAAAATCTACTGCCTTTTGCAAAGTGGCATTATCTCGCGGGGCAAAAATCACCATATGAGGTATAGGGCGCAAATACGCAATATCAAAGAGCCCTTGATGTGTCTCGCCATCTTCACCTACAATCCCCGCCCTATCGATACAAAATCGCACAGGCAAGCTCAAAATCCCCACATCATGGATAATTTGGTCATACGCACGTTGCAAAAATGTAGAATATATGGCTACAAATGGCTTAAAGCCCTCTTTTGCCATAGCTGCCATTGAAGTAACAGCATGTGCTTCACAAATAGCCACATCGATAAATCTCTGTGGTGCTTTTGCTATGAGTTTATTTAAGCCCGTACCACTAGGCATAGCAGCCGTTACACCCACAACCTTTTCATCATCTAAATACGCACTCAAACTCTGGGCAAACACATCTGTAGGCGATACAAGAGTGCTCTTTTTTAATGTAGAGCCTGTAGCTATATCAAAAGGCGATACCCCATGCCACTGCTCAAAATGCCCTTCTGCAATCTCATAGCCCTTGCCCTTGAGTGTTTGTGCGTGGATAATCACCGGTTTATTCATATCTTTAGCTTTTTGCAAGGTTGTAAGAATAAGCTCCATATTATGCCCATCAATGGGTCCTACATAATCTAGCCCCAATTCTTCAAACAAAATCCCGGGGGTAATTAATTTAAGCGATTCTTCAAAACGTTTTGCAAGATAAGTCGCAGAATCAGGCATTTTTGTTAATATTTTTTTAATGCTATCGCGCATTTTTTGATATAAAGGTGTGGTGAAAATCTGTGAGAGATAATTACTAATAGCCCCGATAGGCTTAGCAATGCTCATTTCATTATCATTTAAGATAATCACCATAGGATATTTTTTATCCCCTAGTTCATTAAGTGCCTCATATATGAGCCCCGCACTCATTGAGCCATCACCTATCATTACTACAGGCATTCCTAATTTAGCCCCCAATGCCCTAGCTCTCCCAACTCCCACAGCAAGCGAGATAGAAGTAGAGCTATGCCCGGCGATAAAATAATCACTTTGAGATTCCCTAGGATTGCAAAATCCGCTTAGCCCTCCAAATTGCCTCAATGTGCTAAATGCCTCCCACCTGCCCGTTAGGAGCTTATGGGCATAAGCTTGATGAGAAACATCAAAGATAAAGGGGTGAGTTTTCACATCAAAAATAGCATGCATACCCACAATCAAATCCACAGCCCCAAGTGTCGAGCTTAAATGCCCGCCATTTGTGCTCACCACCTCTAAGATTCTCCCGCGAATCTGAGTAGCTAGCTCTTTAAGCTGCTCTATGGAAAGCGTGTGTATTTGACTAAAGTTATGAGATATTTCACAAGTCATTGAAGCCTCACATTAATCACGCATATTTTCAAGCACGGATTGTTTGAGATTCTTATAGCGCGACATAATGGTGCCATCAATATTCCCGCTATCGCTTATTATCACTACCCCTCCAAGTGATACCGCACCATCAGAGATAATCTCCACTTTGGTATTCTCCTCTAATTGCTCTTTTAAAAATAAATAATCATTGGGATTGACTTTAATTTTAACATTTGTCGCTTCCATAATGGAGGCAAGTAGCTCTTTTGTAAGATTAAGGGCGATATTTTGAGAATTTTGACTTACTTCACTCACAATCACTTCTTTAGCAATATCCACTGAAATCGCACTTAACTCCTTTTCTAAATCTTCTAAATGCTTTTGAGAACCTTTAAGGGTATTCTCAAGTGTAATAACAGAATCTACAAGTGCCTTTTTTTGGGCATTAATTTGCTCAGAAAAATCTGCCTTTAGCTTCTCTTGCCCTTCTCTATAGCCATCTTTATAGCCCTCATCTCTAGCACTTGCCACCCGCTGCTCACTCTCCACTTGCAACTTCTCAAACTGAATCTGCAGTTTCGCAAGAGAGCTAGAGAGCTCATCGGTTTTTTGCAATAATCGCTCGACTAGCTCTTGCTCTAAACTTGCGATCTTTTGGAGTTGATCAGACATCGCATTTTGATCATTTTGCACATTTTCGGGCGTAACTGCCTGCATATAACCATTTGGGTTATCCTTACTTATTTCTATCATTTCTGAAGTAATGGATTTAAACTCATATTTTTTGATATTATGATTTTTAAGCCTATCTTGCCCGATAATATTTTCTTGATTAAGCAATGACATCGTCTTGCTCTCCTAATTGAATTAAGCCTTGCTCTGATAAAGTTTGCACCACTTCTACGACCTTTCTTTGCGCATTTTCTACATCACGTACTTTCACCGCACCTAAAAACTGCATTTCTTCCATAAACTGCTCACTCGCACGTTGAGACATATTCCCCATAAATTTCTGCTTCAATTCATCAGGAGCAGTTTTAAGCGCAAGAGTCAAATCTTTTTTATCTGCAATTTTTAGAATCTCCCTAATGGCATTATTATCAAGTTTAGAAATATCTTCAAACGTAAACATCATCTCTTTAATTTCTATAGCTAATTGCTCATCAATCTGCTCAATATGGGCGATCGTAGCCTTTGCTGCCTTTTGCCCTAGTCGGTTAAAGATTTCTGCCACAGAGCGCGTACCACCCACTTCAACCTTGTAGCTTGTGAGTGATTCAAGCTTATTTTCCAGCACAGCACTTACGCGCTTAACCACACTGGGTGAAATATCCCCAAGATTTGCCATACGAATAGCCACCTCCGCACGCAAATCATCGGAAAAATACCCCAAAGTCTCTGCTGCCCCACTTGCGTCCATATGTGCCAAAATAAGCGCAATGGTTTGAGGATGCTCATTAATAATAAAATCTGCTAACTGCTGCGGACGAATCTTAGAGAGATAAGCAAAGTTCTTTTGAGACTGCATAGTTTTGGCAAGCTTGTCTAAAATCGCCTTTGCTGCCTCTGGTCCTAATGCTTTAATCAACAAATCTCTTGCATAATCCATACCGCCTGAATTAATGTATTGATTGGATTGAAAAATGACATAAAATTCTTCTAAAACAGCAGCCCCAATAGTCTTATCTGTCCCGCCTAGTTGCGCTATCTGCTTACTCACTTCAGTAATAGCATCAATATCAAGATGGTGGAAAATCTCTGAAGTAATCTCATCACCTAATTGCACAAGCAAAATGGCGATTTTCTCTGCCATTGATAGCTCATCATATTGAGCCCTCTGACGCGGACTTAGTGTAATTGCCATTTTTACTCCTTATATCTTTATAGTGCTATTTATGCCCAATACCCTCAGTAATGTCAAGCTCATCTCTAATAAGCGTTTGGAAAAGTGCTCCAATCTCTTGAGGACGCTCTGCAATAACAGCACGCATTTTTTCTAATAAAACCTCATATTTTATATTATCCTCATCAAGGCTTGAGCTAATGCCAAGCTGGTCTTCCACACGTTTGCGCAATTCGCTAAATTTATTGGTGTCATCTTCAATATCATCAATTTGCATAAGTGATTCTATATCACTATCTTCCTCTTCTTGTGTTTCAAGCATACGTTCTGCAAAAGGTGCGACGATTTTCTTATAGAAAATAAAGATAATCACCGCTACGATGACATATTTCAATAATGGCATAAATGGGCTTAAATACCGCTCCACTTTGTCTGAGAATGTCTCCCAAGAATCTTTAGGGCGGTAATCAAGCTGGGTGCTTCTAAAGGGCATATTAATCACCTCTACCTGATCGCCACGTGCCTCATTATACCCAATAGCCTTTTTTACACCTTCTAAAAATTTATTCATATCCTCCTCTGAGCGCGGAGAATACTCCAAATGCGGCTGCCCATCTTCACCTATGACTTCTTTATATATGCCATCAATCATCACAGAAGCACTCACGCGCTTTAATACCCCATAATGCTCATCAATATTGCTTACTTTCTTGCCAATTTCATTATTGATAACAACCTCGCTCTCTTTCTCCCACTCCATCATTTCATCATCTTTAAGCCCTTGCACAGGACCTATATTACTTACCACACCGGGTACACCGCCAATTTGAGGCGGACGAAAGCCTTTGCGCTCTTTTTCATATTCTCTTGTCCCTCGTACAACGGGATTTTGGTCAAACTCCTCTTGAGTGGATTTACGCACGCTAAAGTCATAATCCATCGTTACTTGAGCCTGCACGCCATCGCCCACACTAGGTTGCAAAAATTTAATAATCTTTGCCTCCATAGCATGCTCTGCATTTTGCTGGAATTTCCTTTGAAATGCCGCCTGTCTCGCGCGCGCACCCTGCTGTGCTACTTCATTATCCTCTCCTAATAGCTCACCATCTTGATTAATAATTTTCACCGCTTCAGGGGTAAGCCTCTCTACCGCAGCGGCTACAAGATATTTAATCCCTATAACCTGCTCGGGAGAGAGAAACATATTATCACGCACACTTAGCTTTACCGAAGCAGAAGGCGGATGCCCCCCTTGCACAAAAAGGGATTCTTTAGGCATAGATATATTCACAATAGCCTTATCTATGGGGTTTAAACTCTCAATAGTCCTTGCAAGCTCATTTTGCTTGGCTATAAGGTATTTCATATCTTGCGTGAAAGGCGTTTCTCCCACATTATTTTCAAGTAAAATATCAAAACCTACATTCTTGCTTGTCTTTGGTAAGCCCAGCGAACCCATACTAATGCGTTGCTCATACACCTTATCTTTTGGCACAAGGATAATATTATCTTGTGGAATCTTGTAGGGTATTTTGTCTTGCTGGAGCTTTTGGAGGATTGAAGCACTATCTTCTGGGCTAAGATTGCTAAAAAGCACTTCATAATTCTCATACTCATCTTTTGTCTCCACGCGAAACAAAATTAAATAAGTCAAAAAGCTAATAAGCACAACAAAAGTCGTAAGTATGATGATACGTTGACGTTTGTTGAGTTTATTAAGAATCTTTGTAACTTGATTTAAAAACTGCTGCAAATCCACGCCAACCCCTAATTACTGAGTCCTAAATATGTTTGTATCAACTCAAATACACGTGTATTTTGCGAAGGTGTGCCAATAGTAATACGCAGGGCATTTAGCCCATAAGAGGCAAGATTACGTACAATCAACCCGCGAGCTAAAAGCCATTGAGCTAAATGCGTAGATTCTATCCTTGGAGAAGAGAGTGTAATAAAATTAGCATAAGAGGGGATAAAAGCTAGGGCATTATCCCTTGCCATTGCCTCATAACGTAGCATTTCAGAGGCATTGCTTTGGATACATTGCTCTATAAATGCACTATCTTCTAAGCTCACAAGGGCTGCTTGCAGGCTTAATGTGCTTACATTAAAGGGCGGGCGCACTTTATAAAGCATAGCAATAATGCCCTTACTTGCAATCCCATACCCCACACGCATACCGCCTAATCCATATACCTTTGAAAATGTCCCTAAATAAATCACATTCTCAAACTTTTTAATCAAATCTGCTGGATTAAATGCCTTCTTTTTATCTTTAAAGGCGGCATATTCTTGATATGCCCCATCAATAATGACCAATGTATCCCTATCAAGCTTTTTTATAAACTCCTCCACATCTTGGGTATCTAAGCATTCTCCCAAAGGATTATTAGGCACGCATAAAAACACCGCACTTACGCGTTTATAATCTTTCTCTCCCCTGTTTGCATTATAAAGTGAAAGAAACTCATCTAAATTATGCCCATCACTTGGAGTTTTGCAAATCTCCACACCTGCAAGCCTTGCATAAACCTCATACATAGCAAAAGTAGTCTTTGCCATAATCACTCGCGCATTCTTGTGCTCTAATGCCTGCATGCAAAATTCAAGTATTTGATCACTCCCCGCACCAATAATAATCTCCTCACTTCTTACATTAAAGCGCGAAGCAAGGGCATTTTTAAGCTCATACATCGAATCATCGGGGTATAAATATGCTTTATGGGCGCTCTCCTGCAAGGATTGAATCACTTTTGGGGAGCTCCCGTATGGATTCTCATTACTTCCAAGCTTAATTACATCTTCTTGCTTTATGCCATATTCACGCATAACAAGCTCAATAGGCTTACCCGCCTCATAAGTTACAACCTGCTCTAATGCCTTTCTAAACACCAATTTTTCCTTGAGAGAATTTATAGAATAAATATAACTTTGTGTGTAAGAAATGATTCTATCTTAAAAGTCTTAAAGATTTTCTAAAGTGCCAACTCTATAGAAAAGCTCTTCATAGAATAACTTGCCCTTATACATTGCTTGCAAACATAAGCTCACGGGGATTCTTCACACCCTAGCGATGGTTTGTGATACCAATCTTAACTACCCGTAACGAAAGTTCTTTTGTCATATCTAAAGCCCTCATTGCAGAGGGCGAAGAATTCACAAAAAATTCACTAGAAAATCCCAATTAGTTTGTCGCCTCTTGCAGGGCTTTAGGCACGAAGAGTCTCTACCCAAATCACTAGAATCTGCCCATTTAAAGCCTTAAAGCCTCTAAGCCAAACTTGCAGAAAATTTGCTACAATACAAGCCAAACAATCCACACACTAAGGCAATATATGCAGATACAACATATCTTCCGTGAATATGATATTCGGGGTATTTTTGAGCAAGATTTAACCCATGAAGTCGTTTTTGGCATTGGGCAGGCATTGGGGGAGTATATTACATCAAACAATCTCCCTCCGTATGTGCATATCGGCTATGATGCACGCACACACTCACCTACACTTTTTACATGGCTATCACAAGGCTTTATATCTGCAGGGGTTGGTGTATATAATCTTGGGCTTATCCCCACGCCTATAGCCTATTTTGCTACCTTTAACAGCATAGATTCTATCACTTGCCCAAATTCTGTGATGATTACAGGCTCGCATAATCCACCCCAATATAATGGCTTTAAAATCACTTGCAACCGCGCGCCCTTTTTTGGAGAGCAAATCCGCACATTAGGGGAGCAACTCACTGCTCGCATTCATACCCTCACTCCGCCCAAATCCCAGCATATTCAAACGCAACCATTAAAGGCAAAAGAAGCCTATATCGCTTATTTAAGTGAGCATTTTGCCGCGCTTAAAGACTTCCCCTATCCTATTGTGTATGATTGCGGTAATGGCGTGGGAGGCGTAGGCATAGAGCAGATTTTAAAGAATCTTAATATCCAATACACACCACTTTTTTTTGAACCAGATGGCACGTTCCCTAATCACCACCCTGACCCAAGCGAAGAGAAAAACCTCCTCCAGCTTAAAGAATGCATGAGGGCTAAACATATCCCCATAGGCATTGCCTTTGATGGCGATGCAGATAGACTAGCCCTACTGACAAGTAATCACCACTACAAAGGCGATGAGTTAGCCATTTTATTTGCACAAGATATGAAAGCGCATTTTCTCACCCCCATTGTCATTGGCGAAGTGAAATGCTCATCTGTAATGTATGATGAGATTAATAAAATTGGTAAAGCCATTATGTATAAAACAGGGCATAGCAATCTCAAAACAAAGCTAAAAGAGCTCAATGCGCATTTGGGGGCAGAAATGAGCGGACATCTCTTTTTTAATGATAGATATTTTGGCTATGATGATGCGATTTATGCCTCTTTTAGGGCTTTAGAGCTTTTCTTAACTCACACCCCAGAAGCTTTAGAATCTACCATAAATGCCCTCCCTAAACTCTATAGCACAGATGAAGAGAAAATCCCCACCACAGAGGCAGAGAAGTTTAAGCTTATCTCCAAGCTAAAATCCGCACTCCAACACCCGCCCAAAGACTTCCCCGAGCTAAAAGAAATTATCGATATTGATGGCTTGCGCGTGTGTTTTAAACATGGTTGGGGATTAATAAGGGCAAGTAATACCACGCCCGTGCTTGTTACGCGCTTTGAAGCTACAAGCAAGGAGTATTGCGAGCTTTATAAAAAGGCTCTTTTAGCACTCTTGCAAGCACAAAAGGATATATAAATGTCTGAATCTATCACCCTTTTAAACCCCTTAGATATGCACTTGCATTTGCGAGAAGCAGAGATGTTAGCATCTGTGCTTCCCTTTAGTGCTACTCCATTTAGTGCGGGGGTAGTTATGCCTAATCTTAAAACGCCTATTACCACAACAGAGCTAGCCCTCTCATATAAAGAGCAAATCTTGCGCTTAAGCCAAGGCACATTTGAGCCTATTATGAGCATTTATCTCACGCCAAGCCTCAATAAAGAGGAGCTCTTGCTTGCAAAAAAGGCGGGTATTAAGATATTAAAGCTCTACCCCAAAGGTGCTACCACAGGAAGTGAGAATGGGGTAAAGGATATACTTTGTGATAAAACCTTGCATATCTTTGAGCTAGCCCAAGACTTAGGCTTTATCCTCTCCATACATGGGGAAAGTAATGGCTTTTGTATGGAGAGAGAATATGAGTTTTTACCCATTTTTGCCTCTATCGCAGAGATGTTCCCACGTTTAAAGGTGATTATTGAGCATATGAGCGATAGACGTTCGCTTGACTTGATTGAAAAGTATGATAACCTCTATGGCACGCTTACTTTGCACCATATCACGCTTAGTCTTGATGACCTCTGCGGAGGTATGCTTAAACCTCATCTCTTCTGCAAACCCATGCTAAAGACCAAAAAAGACCAGCAAGCCCTACTCCAAGCCGCACTCAAAGCACATAAAAAGCTTAGCTTTGGCTCAGATAGCGCGCCTCATACAGAGAGCGCTAAGCTTAGCGGGGCTGCGGGGATATTCTCTAGCCCTATTTTGCTCCCCTCATTAGTAGCACTTTTTGAATCTCACAATGCCTTAGAGTATGTGCAGAGCTTTATTAGCCAAAATGCACAAGCAATCTATGGGCTTAAAGACTTCCCGCAAAAGTCCATTACCCTTAAGAGAGTCCCCTACAATGTGCCTGAATATATTGATACCCCTTTAGGCAAGCTTATACCCCTCCTAGCAGGTGATAGCTTACCTTGGCGCATTCAAGGATAATTATGCAAGATAATACCTCTCACAATGCCCCCCTACCTAACAATACCTTTCCCCCTGTAAGCATTGTTACTATTGTCTATAATGACTTAGCGCATATCAAGGCGACAATGGATTCTATAATCTCCCAAGATTACCCCTTTATTGAATATATCATTATTGATGGCGCAAGTAGTGATGGCACAAAAGAGTTTATCCTCTCTTATATACAAGAGCTAGCTCATATCACCCTTAGACTTGAGATTACACCCCAAAGCCTAGAATCTCCTCTGCAAAGCTCTCTAGATTGCAATAGGCAAGATTTTTCATTGCAAGATTCGCCCACGCAAGATTCGCCCTTGCCGCCAAATCTTATGAATAAAAGCGGGCTTTATATCCAAGCTACGCATAAAACCCTGCCCAACTTTTCTTTTAAATTCTTAAGCCAAAGTGATAGCGGGATTTATGACGCGATGAATAAAGGCATAGACCTAAGCACTGCCCCATGGTGCAATTTTATGAATTGTGGAGATAGATTCTATGCAAGTAATAGCATAAAAGCCCTTTTTGAGGGCTTTTTATTAAGGCATGGGGGGGGGGATAGGATTGGAGTTATCTATGGTGATACGCATATCATCTATGATAGCACCCACTCTAAAATCCTCTATGCTAAGGCTACCTCGCATAAATACCACCACCATTTCATTCATCAATCTGCCTTTATTTCATCACTTTTGCTCAAAACCTTGCATTATGATACATCTTTTAAAATCGCGGGCGATACGGACTTTTTCACCAAAGCATACAACACGACAAATTTAGGCTTTGCCTATATCCCCTTAGTTGTCTCAAGCTTTACTATCGCTGGGGTAAGCTCGCGGCTCTCTTGGCAGATGTTTAAAGAAGACTGCATAATCGGCTATAAATATAACTACCTCTTCCCGCTGTATTTAAGTCTAAAATATGGCTTTTATATCATTCCACGCGTATGTATCCGTAATCTCATACCAAAGCCTTTGCGCAATAAAGCTAGAATAAGCCTTAGTGCTAAAAGAAGCTAATATGGCTAAACCACCACACACAAGGAGTTTTTATGTATCTTAACCAAAACCAGCCAAAAACCCTCAAAGACAAATTACGTAAAATCTATCGCAAGATTCAGAGTATTTTTGCTCAAATAGACTTCGTGCCAAGCGGGCATTTCTACTCTCCTATCGCTAATAGTAAGGAGATAGAAGAGGGCATTGCAAAGCGCAAATTTGACCCCGCACTTTTATATGGCATAGATTTAAATCTCAAAGCCCAACTCTCGCTCTTAGAGCACTTCTCAAAGCTCTATGCGCTTTTACCCTTTAGCGAGGAGAAATCCCCCAACCTGCGCTATTACTTCAATAACCCCGCATATTGCCATAGCGATGGAATCTGCCTTTTTTCTATGCTTTTATATGCTAAACCCAAATCCATTATTGAAGTGGGCTCGGGCTTTAGCTCAGCACTTATACATGATGTCAATGAGCGCTTCTTTGGGGCAGATTCTACACAAAGAGATGTATTAATGGGGGGGGGGGCATAACACAAACTTCTGTGCAAACCCTATGCACATAACCCATATAGAGCCCTACCCAGCGCTTTTACAAAGCCTCCTTAAAAAGCAAGACCTCACCTCACCCAACACCACGCTTTTGCCTAAGCGATTGCAAGATGTGCCTTTAGAGCTCTTTTTACATTTAGAGGCGAATGATATTTTATTTATTGATTCTACCCATATTAGCAAAATTAATTCCGATGTAAATATGATTTTCTTTGAGATTCTCCCCAATCTCAAAAGCGGTGTGTATGTGCATTTCCACGATATTTTCTATCCTTTTAGCTACCCAAACTCTTGGCTTAGAGATAAAAACTCATGGAATGAAACCTATCTTTTAAGGGCGTTTTTAAGCTTTAATAGCGCCTTTGAAATAGTGTTTTTCAACACCTGCTTAAATTACCTCTACCCTAAAGAATTTGCCCAAGCCCTGCCTCTAAGCCAGAAAAACACAGGGGGGAGCATTTGGCTAAGAAAGCTCTAAGAGTGACTTAAAGACCATTTAACGCCTCATGCTATAATCGCTTCAAACTCAAAGGGGAGGTAGCATGAGAGAGAAAACACATACAAAGAACATATCTTACCCCTCTTGTGATTCTAAGCAAAAAGCGAGTGAAGCATCTCTCACCTCCTATATTCACAAGCCTTGTGAAAAATCCCTATTAGATTTCCTAACAACTCCGTTAGGTTATCACGTCTTAGGAGCACGAAGTAGAGGCGAAGAATCTCTGCAAAATCCACACACAACTCAACTCCTTTGTCATTCTGAGGGCTTTATGCCCGAAGAATCTCTTTTAGATTTACTAACGACTCTGTTAGTTTGTCATTCTGAGGGAGGGCAGAGCCCGACCGAAGAATCTCTTAACGAATCACTAGTCACCCACAGAGATTCTTCACCCTCTACGAGGGTTCAGAATGACAATGAATCCAACCCGCAAGACAAAATTACCTCACAAGGGAAGTTAGTTTGTCATCACGAGCCTCCAATAAAGGGCAAAGAATCGCTTTTAAAAACACTAAAAGGCACGACTAGTGATTCTTTAAGAGATTCTTCGGTCGTTTCCACTCCCGCTAGAGCTGACAAACTTAGCTACCCGCAAGGGAAATTATTTTGTCATTCTGAGCTTTCGCAAGAAAGCGAAGAATCTCTCTTATCTACTAAAGACTCCTTAAACGAATCACTAGAAAGCCCGCAGAGATTCTTCGGGGCTGAAGCCCAAAGACATGACAATGAATCCAACCCGCAAGACAAAATTACCTTGCAAAGGAAGTTAGCTTGTCATTCTGAGCGAAGCGAAGAATCTCTAAAGGAATCACTAGTCGCCCACAGAGATTCTTCGGCTTTTACAAAGCCTCAGAATGACAAACTAACAGCATTTACTCGTAATCCAAAAAGCAATGCTTCGGCTTTGCTAAGACATAACAACTTAACAAAGTCGCTAGTAAATCAAATAGCATTTCTCCACTCCATACCCAATTTCCTAGAGGTGAGAATATGACTGACACACAACAAACAACAAAAAACAATCCCTTATCTTTTATAAAAAGCCACAGCTCTATTCAACACCCACATTCCACCCAAAATATAGGTGCAATCTATGGCGATACCTTGCTTCACATCAGCCCCAAACACAGCAAAAGAGTGCAAGTAAAGACAAATCCCGCCTACCGCATGCCCTTTTGTCATCAAAGTGTATTTGTCAAAACCGCTCTTTTAAAGCAGCACCATTTTGATACAAGCTTTAAAATCTGTGCAGACAATGCGTTCTTTACCAGCATTTACAAAGCAGGTGTGCGCTTTTGCTATATAGATAGCATTGTAAGCATATATGACGCCCATGGGCTTAGCTCTAAGCCCAGTCTCACTTACCTTAAAGAAGAGCTAAGGATTATTGCTAAAGTCAATACATACTATGCCCTGCCCTTTTTATGTAAATACCTTTTTATGCTCCTTAAATTTGGCATTAAATGCCTTTTGCCTCAAACCTTAGCCTATAAGATTCAGAGTGTGTATAATGCCAAATAAAGTGCTCGTCTCTATCATTATCCCTGTGTATAATGTCCGCCCTTATCTCTCACGTGCATTAGAATCTTGCATAAACCAAACCATAAAGGAAATCGAAATACTCATTATTGATGATTGCGGCAATGATGGAGCTATAGAGATAGCTAAAGCCTATGCAAAAGTTGATGAGCGCATACACATTATCCATAATGAACGCAATCTTGGGACATTTGGGGCGCGCATAAGCGGGGTTAAGTATGCAAAGGGCTTATATATTTGCTATTTAGATGCAGATGATTATTTAGAGCAAGATACCTGCAAGTTGGCATTAAATGCACTAACTCAAAGCCTTAATAACCCTAGCAGCACTTCTCTAAATAACCACGTTATAGAAAAAAGCCTACCTGATATAGTGTTTTTTGGTATGCGCTTTGAGCCTAAAAGCTTTAAACGTATGGCTCCTCCGGTGATATGCGAGCCTTTATACCAAGAGGAGATACTCTATAGAGTTTTCGCCCATTGTGCCACACCTCCGTGGCACATATGTGCGAAGCTTTATAAAGCTTCGCACATGGTGGCTGTGTGCGAGTTGATCGTGGCACATATGGGCGAAAATGTACGCCTAAGTATGGCAGAAGATGCACTCCAAAGCTTCTGGCTCTGCGCGTTAGCGCAAAAAAGCATAGGCATTAAAGACAAACTTTATGTATATTGCGCAAGTAATGTCTCTATCACGCGTAAAATTGACCAACACACAAGAGATAAAAAAATCGCAGATATTTCACGCGTGATTGATGAGATAGTAAATCTCAAAGAAGTGCCTATATTAAGGGCGAACCCCGCCTTTAAAGACGCCCAAACACACACCATAAATATCCTAAAAAGCGTGCGGGTATTAGAGCATCGCTATGATGGGCTATTAAGCAACGGGGGGGGGGGCATAAGATGTTTAAGCCTCTATCTTGCCTCATGCTTTGGCTCTCTTGCCTTTCATCGCAAGTGGCAAACTTATGTAAGAATCGCCCTTGCACTCCTCACCTTAGGGAAAATAAAAATCTAACCCCCTTTTATTATGCTAAACATTGCATATATGCTTTATTTAAATCGCTAGATAATCCCACCCCTTGTTATTCCAAGCATTGTAAAGAAACTTCGCCCGAATTACCAGCAACTCCGTTAGTTTGTCATTCTGAGCGAAGCGAAGAAACTCTTCACAAAGCCACTAGACAATCCCAATCCTTTTGTCATTCTGAGGGAGGGCAACGCCCGACCGAAGAATCTCTACCCGAGTCACTAGTCGCCAAGAGAGATTCTTCGGTCGTTTCACTCCCTCAGAATGACAAACTAATAGCATTTACTAGTAATTCCGGCAGCAATTCTTCGCTTCGCACTAGATATGACAAGCTAACAACTTTTACTCGTAATCCAAAAAACAATTCTCCAGTCATTTATGCTCCCGCTAGAGCTGACAATTTAAAAGAGACTCTAGTCATTCAAGGTGGAGATTTTTTAAGCTCACGCCCCCACTCTAGAGGCGACAAAATTACTACCCACACAGGAGTATTAAATCCTCATCATAAACAAAATGAAGAATCGCAAACCCCCAGCCCTCAAGCAAAAAGACTAAAACTCTTGCACCTTGCCTCAGATTGCGTGCAAGGGGGAGCGGAGCGCGTATTTGCTAACACCATAGCCCAAAGCCTTCCATACTATGATGTCTATGTAGCAAGCTGTGATACACCAAAAGACCTACCAAAGGGCATAAAGGCTTTTATCAAGCTTGATGATTGGGGAGATTACCCTAAATATAAAGGCGCACTCAAATATATTTTCAACCTCAAAAACTACTTTGCACTTAAAGCCTTTTTATTTACCCATAAGCCAGATATTATCCATACGCAAAATTATCTCTCCCGCCTTAGCCCTAGCGTGCTTTATGCGCTAAAAGCTTACCAACGCAAGATAGGCAATGTAAAGCTTATTTACACCCAACATGGCTTTGGCTCTTGTGCCAATGGTGGGCTATATAACTATGCTAAAGGCAAAATTTGTGAATCTTGCATAGGCAGCACGAAATTTGCCATAGCGTGGCGTAACTGCGATAGACGCGGTAGAATCTACTCCCTCCTCAAAGCCGCGCGCAGTGTGTTTTACCAAAGTTTTTTACTGAATGAAAAAACACTCTTTTCTTGCATTATTTGTGTAGGGCAATTCCAATACCAAAAACACCTCCAAGACAACTACCCTAAAGAAAAGTTAAGGATTCTCCCTAACCCCATTGATTTGCGCTTTTTTAACCCGCATGTGAGTGTAAAAGATAAACAAGATGTGATTGTTTTTTATGGGCGATTAAGCCCAGAAAAGAATGTCCCCTTGCTTATTTGCGCCTTTGCTAAGCTCATAGCACTACCAAAATTTAGTCATTATAAGCTGCTTTTAATAGGAGAGGGAGATGATAAGCTTCATTGTATGCAGCTAGCCCAAGCGCTTCTATCCGCTAATCAAGTAGAATTTTTAGATTATCAAAGCCCAGGGCATTTAAGGCAAATCCTTAAAATAGCTAAAATCTCTGCCCTGCCCTCACTTTTGTATGAAACCTTTGGGCTTACTATTGTGGAATCACTCCTAGCCGGGGCGATCCCGCTTGCCTCAGCACATGGAGCACTGCAAGAGAGTATAGAGCGCTTTGGCGGGAAGAGCTTTCGGTATTATGAAAATTGGGATTTAAATGTTATATCACTTCAAAGCGCACTTTTAGATATTTTAGAGCATTTTGAATCCTATTTCTACCCCATATTAAGCCAAGCTAAAGCCCTATCAATGCAGGAAAATGCCTATATACAAGGGCTTATAGAGATATATAACGGGGGGGGGGGCATAAGATGTCTTCTTAAGTTTGCGCATTTTTATGTGCTTATTTTAAACATTTTTATTCAAAAATACATATATTTCCGCTTCTTTTACCCACATTGTTTAAGGCAAGCATATGCTGCCTAAAGTCTCTATCATTATCCCTGTGTATAAGGCACAAGACTTTTTAAAGCGCGCACTCAATTCTTGCATACATCAAAGTTTGAAAGAAATTGAAATACTCATTATTGATGATTGCGGAGGGGATAACTCACTCCACATTGCCAAAACATTTGCCACTAATGATAGGCGTATCACAATCATTGAAAATCCCAAAAACTTAGGGACATTCCACACAAGGAAAAGGGGCATAACTCAAGCAAGCTCGCAGTATTGTATGTTTTTAGACCCTGATGATTATCTCCATACCAATGCCTGTGAAATAGCATATAAGGCTATAGTAAAGCATAATGTTGATGTTGTGCATTTTGGTATGAGCTATATGCCTAAAACCTTCAAACGCATTAAGCCTATCGTGCATAAAGGCAGGCTAGAGGGAGAGAGAATGCGCTATTTTTTAAGCGCTAGAAATAACACCCAAAGCCTGTGTGATAAAATCTATAAAAGACAACATCTCCTCCAAGCCCTCTCTATGCTCTCTTTTATGCCTCCGCCATTAAATATGCTTGAAGATGGCTTATTGGTGCTCGTAGCAAGCTTTGAATCTCAAAGCTACTTTGGGATAAACCAAGATTTGTATTATTATTACACCAATATACATTCTATTACTAAAGATAAGAGCATAGCAAGATTTGCACAAAAGCAAAGCCATTTAGATAAGCTTTTAAGTGTAACTTCCCATCTCCGCACCCTTTACCCCGCTCATGCAAAGCTTATTGAGAAATACCAGCATAAAATCGCTAGTACTTTAATGATAGAGAGTAGAGATTTTAGCAGCTTTGAGCTCTATAGCTCATTGCAACTTCTCCATAAGCATGGTTTCAATAAAACTTGTGATTTCTCGCCCTATCTTAAATCCACCATCCTCTCACTTTGCTATGCTTTTCGGTGGCAAAACTGCGTACGTGGGCTTATATTTATCTGTAGCTTTGGGCTTGTGCGCTTATAGTCTATTAAGCAATTTTTCCTATAATCGTGCGTAAAATCACTTCCCAAGGCACACAAATGCAGCACTACGCTAAACCTAGAATCTCGCTTATCACTACAGCCTTTAATGCTGAAAAGACCATAGCGCAAACTTTAGATTCTGTGCTTTTGCAGGATTATTTGGACTTTGAGCATATTATTATTGATGCAAAAAGCAGTGATGAAACGCTCCAAATTATAGAATCTTACCGCCCACTTTATGTAAAAAAGGGCATTAAACTCCTCCTTATAAGTCAAAAAGATAAGGGCATTTATGATGGTATGAATAAAGGCTTAGCACACGCACAAGGCGAGATTATAGGCTTTTTAAATGCTGATGACTTCTTTGCTTGTGGGGATATTTTAGCCTTTGTGGCATGGGGATTTGATAGACCAGATAATATAGAGGCTATTTATGCAAATATTATATATATAAATGCCAAAGACAAGCCCCTAAGGGAGCTTAAAGGTAAGCCTTTTAGCAAGCTCTCCTTTCTCTGTGGATACCATCCCCCACACCCGAGCTTTTATGTCAAAAGGCATATCTATGAGCAATATGGAAACTTTAATCTTGCCTTTGACATTGCCGCGGATTATGAGCTTATGCTGCGATTTTTATATAAACACACACTAAGGAGCTTTTATATTGATAAGTGTTTTGTAAAAATGCGCACCGGGGGTGCCTCAAACCTTAATCTTAAAAATATCTTAAAGGCTAATATCCAATGCGCTAAGGCATGGAGAGTGAATCATCTAAGTATATTCCCTGTGTTTATCGCATTTAAGGTATTAAGAAAGCTTAAAGACAAATGCACTATGCTCTTTACAAATAGCAGTGGGGGGGGGGGCATATAAAGGTCTAATCTACTCTCCCTCCATCAACACTCATTATTTTTATAATCTTACTCTTGCTTTTTTTAAACAAACCGCTTTTGCCCCTCTTGTGCTTTTGGCTTATCTTCTCTCTTACATAGCTCAAGGTAAAACTATGGCTAAGGCTATAGTATGAAAAGACGCAAGTTCTATCTCCTTGGGGCATGTGATGTGCCTAATCCTAGTAGCATAAGCAAAGCTCAAATTGATATATGGGAAAAAGCAGGGATTGTGCATTATTTAGGGCAGGTTGAAGATGTGCGAGAGTTTATCGCCTCTGCTTGCTGTGTGGTGCTCCCTAGCTTTTATAAAGAGGGCGTGCCTCGCTCTTTATTAGAGGCTATGGCTATGGGAAAACCTATCATTACTACCAATATAGCTGGAGCAAGAGAATGCGTAGCCCCACCGCTTAAAGCCTATAAAAACCTCCTTGTGGGGCAAAATGGCATACTTATCCCTCCAAAGGATACCCAAAGTCTCACAAATGCTATTTGCCTCTTAACAAAGGCACGTATAAGAGAAATGGGCAAAAGAGGCAGAATCTACGCACTCAAGCACTTTCATATCAAGCACACTATCACCCAATATATACAAGCTATCCAAGAATGCACCCTCCCAGCCCCTTATTGTGAGCATAAAGAATCTTCCTTAGAATCACCAAAGACTCCGTTAGTTTATCATTCTGAGCATTGTGAAGAAACTCAGCCCGAATTACTAGCGACTCCGTTACTTTGTCATCACGAGCGTAGCGAAGAATCTCTACCCGAGTCACTAGTCGCTAAGAGAGATTCTTCGGTCGTTTCACTCCCTCAGAATGACAAAATAACAACATTTACTAGAAATCCAAAAAGCAATGCTTCACAGAAAACCCACAGAGATTCTTCACCCCTTGCAGGGGTTCAGAATGACAATGAGTCCAATCCGCAAGACAAAATTACCTTGCAAAGGAAGTTAGTTTGTCATTCTGAGCTTTCGCAAGAAAGCGAAGAATCTCTCTTATCTACTAAAGACTCCTTAAAGGAATCGCTAGAAAATCTGCCACTTTGTCATCACGAGCCCTCAATAAAGGGCGAAGAATTGCTTTCAAAAACACCAAAAAGCACGACTAGTGACTCGGACAGAGATTCTTCGGGCTTTACAAGCCCTCAGAATGACAACGGGATAGAATCTGCTAGAAATCCAAGTAGCAATTCTTCGCTTCGCACTAGATATGACAAGCTAACAACTTTTACTCGTAATCCAAAAAGCAATTCTTCAGTCGTTTATGCTCCCGCTAGAGCTGACAATAACCCCACACATACCACATTTAATCACTCTCAAGAAAATTCAAATTCCCACTCCAAGCATTATGAGAAATCTTTACAAATTTGTAAGCCCACTATAGCCTTTGTAAGTAACACCGCCCAAGCGATGTACAACTTCCGCTTGCAAGTACTCCGCGCCCTCTCAAAGGACTTTCATATCGCTATTATCGCCCCTTTTGATGAGAGTAAAGAAAAGCTACAAAAAGAGGGATTTTCTATCTATCATCTCCCCCTTAATGCGCGCTCGCTTAACCCCTTTAAAGATATGCGCACGCTTTATAGTCTCCATAAACTCCTAAACACACTCCAGCCTAAACTTGTTTTTAACTACACGATTAAACCTGCCATCTATAGCTCTTGGCTTTGCAATCTTAAGGGCATTACAAATATTACTCTTATCACGGGGCTAGGCTATGTGTTTATCGAAGGTAGTTGGAGAAAAGCCCTCTTGCGTGCCATCGTATGCTCTATGTATAAGCACGCCCTTAAAGGTACAAAAAAGGTGTGGTTTCTAAATAATGATGATATGGGCGAATTTTTAAACCGCAAGCTCATTACCCAAGAGCAGGCATTTTTACTCCATAGTGAGGGGGTGGATTGTGATTACTTCTCCCCAAGAGAGCGCCCCAAAGTTAAAGAAAGTAAAATCCAGCAAAATAAAATCAAGGAAGATGAGGAATTTGCGTTTTTGCTTATCGCGCGTATGTTATGGGATAAGGGCGTGGGTGAGTTTGTAGAAGCGGCGAGAATCTTGCAGCAAGAAGCAATGGGGGGGGGGCATAAGAAAAGATTAAGATTCTATCTCCTTGGGGCATGTGATGTGCCTAATCCTAGTAGCATAAGCAAAGCTCAAATTGATATATGGGAAAAAGCAGGGATTGTGCATTATTTAGGGCAGGTTGAAGATGTGCGAGAGTTTATCGCCTCTGCTTGCTGTGTGGTGCTCCCTAGCT
>NZ_NXLR01000056.1 GCF_003364255.1 Helicobacter marmotae | reverse complement strand
ATTAAATCGCACGAAGTGCCACCTCTTAAAGCGTCGTCGGGGTGGGGGATATATAAGGGGGAGGGAGCGACTTCGCAATTCAAGCCCCTCCCCCTTATAAAAAAAGAAAAAATGGAATCTACTAGTGATTCCCTTAGAGATTCTTCGGTCATTACCACTCCCGCTAGACATGACAAACTTGGCTACCCGCAAGGGAAACCCACACATAATAAACACCTGCAAAGGAAATTACTTTGTCATTCTGGGCGTTATGGAGAATCTCTTCACAAAGCCACTAGACAATCCCAATCCTATTGTCATTCTGAGAGAGGGCAGAGCCCGACCGAAGAATCTCTAAACGAATCACTAGTCGCTAAAAGAGATTCTTCACCCCTTACAGGGGTTCAGAATGACAATAGTGGCAGAGTTTCTAGCAATTCTAACAGAGATTCTTCGCCTGCTATGCAGGCTCAGAATGACAAACTAACAGCATTTACTAAAAATCCAAACAGCAATTCTTCGCTTCTCTCTCAAGCTAGAGCTAAGAAACTTAACAGCATCAGAGTCA
>NZ_NXLR01000055.1 GCF_003364255.1 Helicobacter marmotae | reverse complement strand
GTAATGGTGCTACCTGTGGTATTTTCTAATGTATCTATGGTGGCATTAGCATTATTAGTAATACTTGTAATAGTAGAGCTAGCATTATTATTGAGTGTAGTTATGGTGCCGCTATTATTAATACTAGATAAAGCAGTAGTAGAGCTTTGTGTGAGGGTAGTAATGGTAGCGTTGTTGTTATTAGTGATGCCATTAGTGATAGTGCCTGAATTTGTGAGGCTAGTAATCACAAAGCTATTTTGTATGCTTTGGGCAGTGCCAGCATTAGTGAGAGTAGTAATAGTCCCACTTGTGCCATTATTAATAGCCGTTTGAATATTGCCTCCGCTTGCATTATTAAAGTTTGTAATCCCGCCATTATTAGTAAGTCCTGTAGTAATAGAGCTAGAATTAGTAAAGTTATTAATCGTAGCATCTCTATTGTTTGTGAGCGTAGCGAGTGTGCCACTATTGCTTAAGTTTTGGATTTGATTAGAGTTAGTTAGGGTAGTAATGGTGGAGCTAGCTTCATTTTCGATATGTTTTATATCTCCTGTGGCTCCATTAGTGAGAGTGGTTATAGTAGCAGAGCCGCTATT
>NZ_NXLR01000054.1 GCF_003364255.1 Helicobacter marmotae | reverse complement strand
GCTTTTTGCAAGGATTGTAAGTCTTTTTGCTTTGTGTCTATGAGTTCTTGGAGTTGGGTTTTAGCACTTTTAATTTTCTCATGCCCTAGCACGAAGCTTTGACGCCTAGGGTTAGAGAAACTCTGCTTTTGGGCTTGATAGTCATAGCCTGCTGTTACAAGGCTTAGTCGAAACTCCGCTTGATTCCCTATTGCTTTATCTTCTTCATAAAAAACGGCTAGAAATGCACTCAAGTTGCCATTTTGCTTTAAGATACTGGCTAGCTCTTTATGTAAGCCTACTTTGGCATGAATACTTTTGGTTTTAAAGGCATATACGCCAAGTTTGGTTAATCTATCTAGCGTGATAGGCTCACATACTTGAGTGTAGGATTGTATGATGTTTTGTTCATTGTTGCTATAGGTCATTTCTGTTTGGCGCTTTATGCCTATATTTTCACCAAAAGTGTCAATGATAAAGTCCCTAAAATGCTCATAGTTATAGGGGCTTTTTAGGAAGGTTTCAAGTGCAGACATATTATTCCTTTATGTGGGATTCTTTGCTTTGTGGGAGTTGCGGGATTTGACTCTGATGCTGTTAAGTTTCTTAGCTCTAGCTTGAGAGAGAAGCGAAGAATTGCTGTTTGGATTTTTAGTAAATGCTGTTAGTTTGTCATTCTGAG
>NZ_NXLR01000053.1 GCF_003364255.1 Helicobacter marmotae | reverse complement strand
CTACAAAACATTCCAATACTCAAAAACACTCCCAAACCCCCACTTCTATAAATCAAAGTCAAAGCAATACGAGTGAAGTCAAAAGTGAATCTCTCACTTGTCATTCTTTGGGCTTTATGCCCGAAGAATCTTTAAGAGAATCACCAGCAATTCAATCCTCTTGTCATTCTGAGCCTCTAGGCGAAGAATCTCTTAAGGAAACACTAGTCGCCTACAGAGATTCTTCGGTCGTTACCACTCCCGCTAGACATGACAAGCTAACAACATTTACTAGTAATTCCAAAAGCAATTCTTCACCTACTATGCAGGCTCAGAATGAGAGGGGTAGAGTCTCTAGTGATTCTTTTGAAAAGTCTCTAGTAGATAAGAGAGATTCTTCGGTCGCTACGCTCCCTCAGAATGACAAAAAGTCCCAAATGTCTCCCAGCAGTGAAGCAAGTCTTCACTGCGATAAGACAGAATCGCACGAAGTGCCACATTATGACAAAAAGCCTTTTTACTCCCTCTTTAAAAAACTCATACATAAACACAACTCCACAAACAAAGAGAATGCACAAGATTCCAAAATCTACCAGCATATCTCTATGCTTGCTATTATCAATATATGCTTTATGATATGTGTTTTTACACCTTTTGCAGTGTATAGCAGTGATGTATCACAATTTGATGCTAC
>NZ_NXLR01000052.1 GCF_003364255.1 Helicobacter marmotae | reverse complement strand
AAACCCCAAAGTCGCTATTATTGTGCCTTTTTATAATGTAGAGAAGTATTTGCAGGACTGCCTAGAATCTTGCATTCATCAAAGCTATAGCAATATAGAAATTATTTTAATAGACGATGGCAGCACTGATAAAAGCTGTGAAATAGCTAAAACATATTTTGAAAAAGATAGTCGTATAAGTTTAATATGCAAAAGCAATGGCGGACAAGGCAGTGCAAGGAATATGGGGATTGAATATATAAGTAATGGCTTCACATATTCATCTATTATAGAAGCTCCATACTTTATACAAAAAGCCATCCTTAAACCTCAAGCCCTAAGTGCAAATAACATAAACTACCTCACAGGAGAGCAAATAGTAAATAATTATACGGGGGGGGGGGATAGAAAAGAAGCATAATAAAGATTTAGAATCTGCTTCACATTCTGCCTCTTTTTGTTCTCCTACTCAATCTCCTTGTATTACTTCCATTCCCCCTCATTTACGCAAGCCCCTTGATTACTCTATTAACTCTTGTATTATCTTTTCTCACTCTCCTATGCCGCCTTGTGATATAGTCTATATTCATTTTTTAGATGCTGATGATATGCTAAGTCTTGATTGTATAGAGCAATGTGTAGAACATATTGGGGAGTGTGATATTCTTTGGCATGATTATACTTGTATTTATGAAGATAATAT
>NZ_NXLR01000051.1 GCF_003364255.1 Helicobacter marmotae | reverse complement strand
TAGAGTTTGCAAAAGCCGAAGAATCTCTTTTGGAATTACTAGAAACTCTGCCACTATTGTCATTCTGAACCCCTGCAAGGGGTGAAGAATCTCTGTGGGTGACTAGTGATTCCTTTAGAGATTCTTCGCTTCGCTCAGAATGACAAAATAATTTCCCTCTCATACAAGCCACATTATCGTCTTGAGAGAATTTCTTTTGCGGGTAGCAAAGTTTGTCATTCTGAACCCTCGCAGAGGGTGAAGAATCTCTGTTCGAATCACTAGTCGTGCTTTTTGGTGTTTTTAAAAACAATTCTTCGCCCTTTATTGAGGACTTAGAATGACAAAGTAACCGCCTTTCTAGTGATTTTGTTAAAGAGTCTTTAGTAGATAAGAGAGATTCTTCGGTCGCACTTCGTGCTTCCTCAGAATGACAAACTTGGCTACCCGCAAGGGAAATTATTTTGTCATTCTGAACCCCTGCAAGGGGTGAAGAATCTCTGTGGGCTTTCTGTGAATCATTGCTTTTTGGAATTTTAGTAAATGTTGTTGGTTTGTCATTCTGAGCTTGAGAATCAAGCGAAGAATCTCTCTTGGCGACTAGTGATTCCTTTAGAGATTCTTCGGTCGCACCCTGTGCTCCCTCAGAATGACAATAGGATAGGGATTCTCTAGTGGCTTTGCGAAGCGATTCTCCATAATGCTCAGAATGACAAACTAATTTCCCTTGCAAGGTAATTTTGTCTTGCGGGTCAGACTTGTTGTCATTCTGAGCTTGAGAAT
>NZ_NXLR01000050.1 GCF_003364255.1 Helicobacter marmotae | reverse complement strand
GGTGTAAGTATGGATATGTTGATTATTATTTAAAGTAGTAAGTGTGCCACTATTGGTTAGGTTAGTGATATTGCCATTATTAGTTAAAGTAGTGAGTGTAGCGTTTTGTTGATTAGTGAGTGTGGTAAGTGTAGCATTAGCATTATTTGTTAAGGTAGTAAGGGTGCCTTGATTATCTAGTGTAGTAAATGTCCCGCTATTACTTACATTATCTATTGTCCCATTAGTGGTATTGCTTAAAGTTGTAATAATGGCGTTATTATTCACATTATCTATCTTTGCATTAGCATTATTAGTGATACTTGTAATAGTAGAGCTAGCATTGTTATTGAGTGTAGTTATGGTGCCTGAATTTGTGAGGCTAGATAAAGTGGTGTTAGTATTAGTAAGTGTGGTAATGGTGGCATTTTGTCCAGAGTTTGTGATTCCATTAGTAATCGTTCCACTATTAGTAAGTGTGGTAATGGTTTGATTATTGGTGAGTGTCTCTATAGTAGCATTAGCTTGATTATCTAAGCTTGTTATGGAGTCACTATTGGTTAGTCCTTTAAATTGCCCGCTTGATTTATTAGTTAAATTAGTAATACTTCCACTATTAGTAAAGTCATTCGTAATCGTGCCAGAATTATTTAAATTATTAATCGTGGCATTTTGCATATTAGTGAGAGTCGTAATGGTGCTACCTGTGGTATTTTCTAATGTATCTATGGTGGCATTAGCATTATTAGTAATACTTGTAATAGTAGAGCTAGCATTATTATTGAGTGTA
>NZ_NXLR01000004.1 GCF_003364255.1 Helicobacter marmotae | reverse complement strand
CGCTCCCTCCCCCTTATATATCCCCCGCCCCGACGACGCTTTAAGAGGTGGCACTTCGTGCGATTTAATTTTATCGCAGTGAGAGCGTGTCTCACTGCTGAAAGACGTTTGGGACTTGTTGTCATGTCTTAGGCTTTGAGCTGAAGAATCTCTACTTGGATTTCTAGTAGATTCCATCCCGTTGTCATTCTGAGCCTCCTTTAGGAGGCGAAGAATCTCTATTCGAATCACTAGTCGCCCACAGAGATTCTTCGCTTGATTCTCAAGCTCAGAATGACAATGAATCCAGCATTTACTAGTAATCTAAATAGCAATTCTTCACCCCTTATTGGGGGCTCAGAATGACAAAGTGGTAAATTTTCTAGTGATTCCATTAAAGAGTCCTTAGTAGATAAGAGAGATTCTTCGGTAGCTCTCCTGCCCGTAAGAGGCTACAAGGGAGCTTCCCCTGCAAAGTAAGCCTTAATGTGGGGCAATGAGAGAGGGGGTAGGCTGCAAAGGTCTTGCCTTAAAGCCTTAGGGTATAATGCTCGCTTTATTTGCCTTAAGCATAAGAATATACAAAAGGAGTGGAATTTGAGTATCAATGGCAATATTTCTCATTCACAGAGAATCGCCTCTGTTATCGCTGCAAGCAGTGGGAACTTGGTTGAATGGTTTGACTTTTATATTTATGGTTTTGCGGCTGTGTATTTTGCACATAATTTTTCCAATGCGAGTTCGCCTATAGTGCAGCAAATTGCGGTTTTTGGGGCGTTTGCTGCGGGGTTTTTAATGCTACCGGTGGGGAGCGTGATATTTGGCTCAATTGCCGATAAAATCGGGCGTAAAAGCTCTATGGTAGTAAGCATAGTATTTATGGCTTTAGGCTCATTTTTAATCGCCTTTTTACCTGATAAAAACACCATAGGGGACTTTGCGATTTTGCTTTTATTGCTTGCTAGGCTGATTCAAGGCTTAGCAGTGGGCGGGGAGTATGGCATAGCTGCGGCGTATTTAAGCGAAGTCGCTCCGGAGGGCAAAAGGGGCTTTTACTCAAGTTTTCAGTATTTTACTTTGATTGGCGGGCAGCTTTTAGCTGTGGCGAGTATTAGCTTTTTGTTTTTATTTATTGATAAGGAGCAAATGCAAGATTTTGGCTGGAGGATACTCTTTTTTACAGGTGGGGTTTTGGCGCTGCTTTCCTTGCTTGTGCGAACCTTTATGCGCGATGATTCTGCCCAAGAGCTTAAAAAATATGAAGATAGAGGGAGTTTTAGGGCTTTGCTTAAATCTTATAAAAGCGTGTTATTGGTGCTGGGCATTACTGCGGGGTGCTCTCCAGCATATTATGTAATCACGGTGTATTCTAAGGTGTATATGATAAATAATGGCATAGACCCAAGTGTTGCTAATAATATTATGCTCGCAAGCTTAGCTGTGCTCTTTGTGGTTGTGCCTTTTATGGGGGCACTGAGTGATAAAATCGGGCTTAAGACCTCTTTACTTATTTTTTGTGTTTTTGCTTTTGTGGGCATTTATCCTTTGTTTGCGCTTATGCGTGATATTAGCAATCCTTATATTTTGTTTGGCATTATAGGCTTTATGTGCTTTATGCTGGGCTTTTACTCTGCGGTGGCGGGGATCTTTAAAACTACGCTTTTCCCCTCACATGTACGTGCTCTTGGCACGGGCTTTAGCTACACTATAGGGGCAGCACTCTTTGGTGGAAGTGCGAATTATGTCGCGTTGCAGTTTAAAGAGCATGGGCTAGAGAATGGCTTTTTTGTGTATTTTGGAATCTTAATGTTTATCGCCATAATATGCGTGGTGCTAATACCTAAAAAGCGAGAGCTTGACTAAGCGTATATCTTACATAAGGAGTAGCGATGTTGTTTAATGAGTTGCAAAAAGGCATTTATATATTGCATGAAAATGAGGAGTGGATACCGCCTTTTGCGGCGGCATTTCAAAGAGCGGGGATTGGCTTTGGTGAAATTCATCTCACAAAGGGCAGTATTGACTTAGATTCTCCTCCGCCGCAAGGGGTGTTTTGGAGTAGATTAAGTGCGTCTTCGCACACAAGGGGTAATGCGTATTCTAAAGAGTATGGACGGGCTATTTTGCAATGGTTAGAATCCTATGGGAGAAGAGTTATTAATGGCTCTAAGGTTTTAGAATTTGAAGTGAGTAAGGTAGCTCAATATTTGGCGTTAAATAAGGCGGGGTTTGTTACGCCTAAGACTTTGGCAGTCTTTGGTAAGGAAGATTTGCTACATCGCGCAAAGGCGTTGCAAACGCCCTTTATCTCTAAGCATAATCAAGGCGGGAAGGGCTTAGGCGTAAGGCGATTTGATGATTTTGCAAGCTTTGAGCAATATGTCAGTTCAAGTGAATTTGAAGAGCCTATTGATGGCATTACACTTTTGCAAGAATATATCCGCACAAAGGCATTTTATATCACAAGGGCGGAATTTATCGACGGGAAGTTTCACTATGCGGTGAGGGTGGATACTAGCGGAGGGAGCTTTGAGCTATGCCCCGCAGATTCATGTGAGATAGAGCGTAAGAATGCCCTGCCTGAGCTCGCAGGAGCAGCCTGTGAGGTGGGAGCGGATAAATTTAGCATAAGGGAAGATATAAATGCCAAAACCCCCTTGATTGCTAAGTTGGAGGAGTTTTTAAAAGCGTGGGGCATTGAAGTGGCGGGTGTTGAATTTATGGAGAGGGAAAATGGCGAGCTTGTGGTCTATGATATAAACACGAATACAAATTACAATAGTGCGGTGGAAGATAAATTACGCGCTCAAGGCTTGAGTGGTGCAGCAGATAGGGTCGTAGCATTTTTAAGCCAAGAGTTGCAAAAACAATAGCGCTTATACAAGCTGGGGAATCTTAAGGATTCACTAGTGAATCTCTCGCTCTTGTTGTGTCTAAAACTTTCGTAAGAAAGCGAAGAATTGCTTTTTGAGTCTCTAGTGATTTGGGTAGAGATGCTTGGGTCGCTCTCACGCCTGCCCGTAAGAGGTGACAAACTAACTTCCACTTGCAAGTAATCGCGCTTGGGTTATAATGATGGCTATTTAAACATAAAGGATCTATTATGCTTATACTCCTTACCACCACGTCAAATAAAAGAGAAGCCAAAGCCCTAGCGCAACTCCTCTTAGAATCTCGTCTTGTAGCATGCGTGCAGTACTATAAAATCAAAAGCCAATATTTATGGGCAAAGCACAAAAACAAAGCCCCCAAAATCCATAAACACAAAGAATGGCTGCTTATTTGCAAGACTCTCAATGCACATTATGATGAGATACAATCCCTTATCCTCTCTGCTCATAGCTATGAAGTGCCAGAAATCATCACCTTTGAAGCAAAAGCCCAAGATGCCTATGAGCAATGGCTATATGATACGCTCACATAGGTAAGATTATTTATTTTTGCTATGATTAAGGGCTTTATTAAGCAAATATTCCAATAAAGGACAGACATGAATAGATTTTTTCTTATGATTTTGGGCATATTTTTAAGTGCTTCTATCGCAAATGCTTTTGATGTGAAGTCAAAAACGCTTCAAACAACTTCTGAATTAGCCAGTGGTAAAAGTGCAAAAGAAGTTGCAGAGGAGAATAAAAAAGAGCTAGAGACTAAGGCAAAGCAAAAGGTACAAAAAGGCAAAGAGCAAGCAAGCAAGAAAAAAGAAGAGCTTAAAGAAAAAGCTATGAAAAAAGCAGATGACAAAACAGGCGGTGCTGCTTCAGCTATTGGTGAAGCACTTAAGAAATAACCCACAAAAGCAAGGGACTAGGAGATACCTTTAGAGCCTTGCTTTATAAGGTGTTCTTTAAGCCTTGCTCGCTTTATGATTCCTATCTATTTTGAAATTCAACTCCAATCCCACAAACATTGCTGGCTTCAGCCTGTATTGCGTATGCCTTGAGCGATCCCTACAATCGTAGCATGGATACTCTCTAAGATTCTCTCCTTTGCCTTTGTATATGTGGTGCCTTGATATGTTTTAATGAGTTCAATCTGTGTGAGATTAAGCACAGAGAGGTAGGGCTTACGCAAGAGGATAGAATCTCGAATGTCTTTTTGCTTATCGAGTAGATTCTGCTCCCCTCTTAAGTGCAAAATATACTCCAATGTGAGGTGATACTCTCTAAAAATATGCTGCCATATCCGCTCTCTAATGCCCTTATCCTCGACAAATTCTCCATATAAATAGGCGATGTCTAAATCAACTTTAAGCATAGCTTGAGAGATATTATCAATAGTAGTTTTGAAAAAGAGTGATTGCTCATAGCAAGCTTTAAGGATATGTTTATCCCCGCTTGCTAAACCACTGCCTAAACCATACCACGCTGGGATTATTGAGCGGTTTTGAGTCCATGCAAACACCCAAGGAATCGCCCGCAAATCTTCTACCCTTTGACTCTCTTTACGTTTGCTAGGGCGAGAGCCGAGATTGAGATTCTGTATAAATGCTATGGGGGTAGCCATTTTAAAATAACTCATAAAGTCTTTATCCTTATAAACAAGCCCACGATACGCCTCGCAAGAAGTGAGTGAGACGTTTTTTAATAGCTCCATATAATGGGCATTATCTTTAAGGGAATTATCGATGGGATAGGCATCATTTATATCTTTTTTAAGCAAGGCTGCAAGCGTGGAGGAGAAGTTTTTAGTCGCAATATGTGTATTTAAGTATTTTGCACTTATCATTTCTCCTTGTTCGGTAGTTTTAAGCCTGCCATGCACACTTTTGGGCACAGATGAGAGCAGGGCTTCTTCTAAACTCCCACCTCCGCGACTTACACTCCCACCCCTCCCATGAAAGAACTCAAGCTTAATCCCTAGCCTATCTTGTAAAACGATGAGATTAGCAATAGCACTCTGCAAGTTGTAATTACTTGCAAAAATCCCGCCGTCTTTGCTTGAATCTGAATAGCCCACCATTACTTCTTGCGTATTGTTATTATCAGTGAGATACTGCCTATAGTGGGCATTAGCACAAAGTGTGTCAATGATGTGTTGAGCCCTTTGCAAGTCATCAATAGTCTCAAAAAGTGGCGTGATAGAAATGCTTGCCCTACCTTTTTTACCTGCCTTGCCTGCTTTCCACAAGCCACTTTGCTTTGCCAACCACAGCACGCAGAGCAAATCACTCGCCTCTGTGCTCATAGAGATAATAAAACTTTGCAAAATATGCTCTGAGATATGCGTTTTTGCCCATTGTATGCGTAAAAACGCACCGACAAGACGTTTAGAGGGGCTAGATAATTCATCAATAATCGTGTGGAGATTGTATTTCTTGCTTAAAGCAAAGCTTAGAATCTCGCATTTCTTATGCTCGTTGAGATCTTTAAAATCGCTATCACTTAAGCCAAGCAAGCAAAAAACCTCACTTATAGTGTTTAAAATCTCATCTCTATGCTCTCTAAAATCAAGCCTAAAGAGATGAAACCCACCAAGCAACACTAAATGCCGAAACTCCACTAAGCCTTGTGCCAATGTGGGATCCAAAGATTCTATAAGCATATCAATATCTGCTAAAAGCTCTTTAGAATCCTTATAAGTAAAGCTAATGCTTTGAGGAGCATTAATTGCTATAAGGCGGTTTTTGAGCTTTTTCTTTATCAAGTAAAGTTTAGCACGAAAGGGCTCTTTGGCATAGAGTGTAGCTTCCCCGTTAGGAAGTTCGCATATTTCATTATGCAAAGACTGCATAAGAGCACGGGAGGGCTTGATGAAATCTATTGAGAGTGAAAGCTCGCGGAGGAGTTTTTGGGTTTGCTTAATGTATATATCAATAATACTATGATGTGCGATTTTCATAGCCTTAGTCATAATCTCATTACTCACATAGGGATTACCATCTCTATCTCCACCTATCCAGCTCCCTAAAATAATGGGCGAAGATTCTAAGGGCGTATTTAGCATACTTTGCACAAAGCCTAGCACTTGCGTAGCAGAGAAGAGGATAGAGCTTTCAATAATATAGAGCAAATTATCTAGCTCATAGAGAATCTCCATTTTCTCACTTCTCACTAAATGCGTATGCCATAGCAATTTCAAGCGATAAAGTAGTTTCTCTTTGGCATTTTTATCATCATAAAACAAAATCGCTTTGATGTATTCACTCATTTGATGATGTGCCTCTAGGAATGTGCGGCGGCGCGATTCTGTAGGGTGGGCGGTAAATACAGGATAAAAGCATAAAGATTCTAAAATCTCTAATATATCTGTGCTTTGATAGCCCTCTTTTGCAAGCTCTTGTAATGTTTGGGGGAGTTGATTGGGCTGTGTTTGCGTACTTAAATTGAGCTCTTCAATAATATTTAATAGCATATGATAAAGCGTAAAAGCCTTAATAATAGATAAAGTTTTATCTTGTGAGCATTTAAGTGTATGGAGCAATGTGTTTTTGTCTTGCTTTTCTAGAGCGTCTTTGATGATAATAAATGTTTCTTTTAGCTCCTTATCTATGCTATCAAGGAGTTGGATAATACTTTGGGAGACAAATTCTATCTGCGAAGTTCCTAATAAGGGAGAATGCTTGGGAGGGTGCTGCATAGTGTTCCTTTTGTGCTTATGCTAGTTGAGACTTTTGAAGCATTAATTATAACTAAGTTTATTTTAACTATAATCTAGGCTTTTATTTTACTTAAAAGTAGGCGCAAAAGCCTTGAAAGGAATACTATGGCGTTAAAAGTTTATTATGATAAAGATTGTGATTTGGGACTTATCCAAAAGAAAAAGGTAGCTATTATTGGCTTTGGTAGTCAAGGGCATGCTCATGCAGAAAACTTGCGTGATTCTGGTGTGGAAGTGATTATAGGACTTCATAAGGGAGGCTCTAGCTGGGCTAAAGCAGCAGCAAAGGGCTTTAAGGTATTTGAAGTAAGTGAAGCGGTAAAGCAAGCTGATGTCATTATGATACTTATCCCCGATGAGCTCCAAGCAGATGTATTTGAAAATGACATTAAAGCTTATTTGAAAGAAGATGCAATCATCGCCTTTGGGCATGGCTTTAATGTGCATTTTGGCTGCATTCAAGCTCCTAAGGGCGTGGGAGTGATTATGATAGCTCCTAAAGCCCCCGGGCACACCGTGAGAAGCGAGTTTGTACGCGGTGGGGGCATACCTGATTTAATTGCGGTAGCCCAAGATACACCAAAGCAAGATGCAAAAGCCATTGCCCTAAGCTATGCATGTGCTATTGGCGGGGGCAGAAGCGGGATTATTGAGACAACTTTTAAAGATGAGACAGAAACAGATCTTTTTGGCGAGCAAGCGGTGCTTTGTGGAGGCGTTACAAGCCTTATTCAAGCTGGGTTTGAAACCCTCACAGAAGCAGGCTACCCCGAAGAAATGGCATATTTTGAATGCCTCCATGAGCTTAAACTCATTGTAGATCTCATCTATGAGGGTGGGCTAGCTAATATGCGCTATTCTATCTCTAATACCGCAGAATATGGCGATATGGTCAGTGGTAAGCGCGTGATTAATGCACAATCCAAACAAGCCATGAAAGAGATTCTCCAAGATATACAAGAAGGACGTTTTGCTAAAGACTTTATCTTAGAGCGCAAAGCAGGTTATGTGAGAATGAATGCCGAAAGAAAGAAACTTGCCTCACATAAAATTGAAAAAACAGGAGCAGCCCTCCGCTCTATGATGCCTTGGATTAGTGCGAATAAACTTGTAGATAAAGATAAAAACTAATCGTTAAAGAGGTATGCACTTCTTGCATACCTCATCTCTTACAAAGGCACATTATGGCACGCACTTCTCCCTCTAACCCTTATGAATCTTCCCTGAAGCCAAAGCATAATAAATCCTATCTAGGCTATGGCACAAGCGTGCGCTCTAACAAACCTAAGTCCGATAAACAAGATTCTGCTTCCACCCCGCATACAAGCCATAAGGCACAATCGCGCATTGCTGAACTCAAAGATTCCCTCCAAGATGTGCTAAAAGCTGCGCAAAAAGAGCAATTTGTGCTCAAAGTATCGATGTTTAGTGCGCTTACTTTGGCAATTTTTGGCATTGGCTTTGGGATTTTTGTGCAATCTATGGCTGTGATTTTTGATGGCTTTGTGGCGTTAATTAGTGTAGGGCTAGGGGCGCTAAGTGTAATTACCTCGCGCTATATTTATAAAGAAGATGATGATATTTTTCAATATGGCTATGTTCGCTTTGAGCCTATGGTGAATCTTTTCAAATCCTTAGTGCTGCTCTTTGTCTGTGTGTATGCCTTTATTAACGCCCTGCAGAGCATTATACATGGAGGCTATGAGGTAGAGCTAGGCGGGGCGGCTTTATATAGTCTATGTGCTTGTATGTTTTGTGCTTTGCTTTTTAGCTATACATTTCTCTATGCAAGGGCACTTGATAGTGATTTGATTAAGGTTGATAATACAGAGTGGAAAATCGATTGTGTGCTTTATCTCGGGGCTTTGGTGGCATTTGGGGTAATTTATGCTATGCCATATTTTGGCTTGACATATTCAAGCACATTTGCCCTTTATATCGACCCACTGCTTTTGGGTATCCTCTCTTTGTTACTATGCGTCTCCCCTGTGCGTATAGCTATTGCTAACTTTAAAGATTTAATTATGGTAGCCCCTCCAGAGCTTGATGAAAAAATCACATATATTATGGAATCTTTGAGTGCGGAATTTGGCTTTAGCGACTATGACACACATGTAGCAAAATCGGGGAGATTCTATATGGTAGAGGTGAATATCCTCACAGATAGGAATTTTAAGCCCGCAAGTATGGAAGAGTTTGACTGCATACGCGAACGTATTGAGAAGGCTTTAGAAATACCAAGTTATAAAATATGGCTCTCTGTAAGCTGGACGGCAAATCCTAAATGGCTCTAGCCTAAAGATGAAACCCTCTTAAGGAAAGCACATACACGCTCATGCTTAGGGTTATCAAAAAAGCTCTTTGCCTCACCCTCTGCGATAATCTCCCCCTCACTCATAAAAACAATCCTATCTGCTATGGCTCTAGCAAATTTCAACTCATGGGTAACAATCAACATCGTTTTATCCTTAATAGCTTTAATCACCTCTAGCACTTCCGCGATAAGCTCCACATCAAGGGCAGAAGTAGGCTCATCAAAAAGCATAATATTAGGATTGAGTGCCAAAGCCCTAGCGATAGCCACCCGCTGCTGCTGCCCTCCACTTAGGCTATAAGGATATGCCTGTGCCTTATGTGCTAGGGCTACATCTTGCAGTCTTTGCATAGCTATTTCTTGGGCTTCCTGTTTGGGAATCTTTTTAACTACAATCAAAGCCTCGCTGACATTATCTACAATATTTTTATTCATAAAGAGATTGAAATTCTGAAACACCATGGCTGATTTTTGCCTAAGCTGGAGCATTTGCTTATGACTAAAATGTGCATAATTAAGCTCTAAATCATCGATTCTAATAATCCCTCTATCGGGCTTTTCTAGTAAATTAATACTCCGTAAAAGTGTGCTTTTACCCGCACCGCTTGGTCCTATAATGGCAATAATTTCTCCGCTTTGCACTTTAAAGTTAATATCTTTTAAGACTGCATGATGATTAAAAGTTTTGTGCAAAGAGATAAGCTCTATCATACCAATAGCCCTTTTAATGAAATGGTCGCGTCATGCAAACTTCTTTCTAAAGCGCGTAAAATAGCCCTCAATTCTAGCAAACAAAGTCTCTAACAGCACGCATAAACCCCAATACATCAAAGCTGCCATTAAATACACTTCTAAAAATTTTGAGCTTCTGCCAGATTCTATATCTGCTAAGCCCATAAGTTCAGGCACGGTGATAACAGAGGCGAGGGCTGTATTTTTCACCTGCATGATAAAAAAGTTTAGCACATTAGGTAAGGTAATCATCAATGCTTGGGGCAAGATAATGCGCCTTAAGCTTTGCGCATGGCTCATTCCTAGTGAATACGCAGCTTCAATCTGCCCCCTAGGCACGCTTAAAAGTGCAGCTCTAAAAATCTCACTGAGATACGCACTCGCATAGAGTGAAAACACAATGAGTGCGTAATAAAAGCTATCAAAATTATGAAAATTTATGTGTATATCATAAGAGTTTAGCAAGATAGGCAATCCATAATAAAACATAAAAAGCTGCACTAGCAGAGGTGTACCGCGGAAAAATGATATATAAAGGAGTAAGAGGGCATTAAGATACTTGACTTCAAAGACCCTTATAAGCGCGAAAATAAAGCCAAGAATCCCCCCACATATAAAAGACCCAACACTCAAGGCGAGCGTTAAAGGCAAAGCGGGTAAAAGTGTATAAAATGTGTGCAGAAAGTATGGGTAGTCAAACATTATATTCCTTATTTTTCTCTTTAAGCATATTAATATAATCACATAAAGTTTTTATATACAAATGTATGCTTTTATGTGCCTTACTTTTCTTGGCTTTATGTAAAGCAAATTATCCTTAAAAAATCACCTAGAAAGCTTGTCATCTTTAGATACAAAGAATCCTACTCAAGCCCGCAATTTTGCGCTTTGTGTGTTTGGTCGCCTACACTCTCCCATTTCACTAAAGAAACAACTCGCCTTGATTTTGAATATTTCAATAAAACATAGCTGCTATTAATCCTCTAAAGCCCTTTATCTCCATCTCGCAAACATTAGCGACTTAAATCTTTCCCAAAGTATTTAATGCTCAAATTTGTTATATCCTTAGCCTCTATGGCTTGCTTGAGAGCCTTTGAAATGCGATTTTTTAGCTCCACATCTTGTTTTTTAAACACAAAATACACAGGTGTTTTGTCTAAGATAATATCTGTAGCTTTGAGTTTGATATTTTGAGCCTTGGCGATGTTGATTGAGCTAATGGGCTCACCTATGATAGCTTGGATTCTATCCGCGCCTAAGTCTGCTATGAGGGCTGGAGGGTTTTTATAGTACTTTATCTCTACTTGAAGCTCTTTATGCTTCTTAAGATACTGCTCTAAATCCCGCGCATAGTTTGAGCCCACACTCACACCAATTTTGCTCCCATTTAGCTCGCTAAAATTATTGATGGTCTTATCTTCTCTAATAATCACACCGCTTATGTCATTAAAATACGCATAGTCTGAAAATATGTATTTTTCTTCTCGCTCTTTGGTTTTAGTGATTTGATAGGCTAAAATATCAAACTTCCCACTATCAAGCCCGGGAAATACAGCATTCCAAGGCACGCCATTAAAGGAAAATTCTAAACTCTCATCATATTTACTTAGAATCTTAAGCACCTCTATATCATAGCCATCCATTTGCTTAGCTTCATTCACAAATGCAAAGGGACGATAGGCATTACCCGTGCCAACCTCTATGGGTTTGCCTTGTGCGTATAATGCACTAAAAATCAGTGCCAAAAGCCATATTCTCATTTTTTCTCCTTAGTTAAAAACACCGCATATTCTTCGCCAAAATACTGCACAACCAAGCTTCGTATCTTGCCCTCTTTTAAAGCTTTATCTAACGCCTCATCTAGCCTCTCTGCAAGCCCCTTGCTATCTTTCCTAAAAAGCAAATACACAGGGACTTTTTCGAAATAAAATTCACTCACATCAAGTGTGATATTTTGCGCATTGGCATAATCCCTTGCGGCGATAGGATTATTCACCATAGCGGCGATTTTTTTTGCTTTTAAATCTGCTACTAAAGTCGGGCTTGTTTTATAATACACCACTTCAATGTTAAGCTCAGGGTGAGATTTGAGATAATCTTCTAAATTTTTTGCATGATTTGAGCCCACACTCACACCAATTTTGCCCCCATTTAGCTCTGCAATATCTTTAATGTGGCTATTTTCAAGGCTTATTAAAGTGCTTATATCATAAAAATAAGGCTGTTTTGAGAAGATATACTTTGCTTCCCTCTCTTTGGTTTTAGTGATTTGATTAGCCACTATATCAAACTTCTTACTATCAAGCCCGCTAAAAATGGCATTCCATGGGATAGAAGTAAAGCTAAGGCTAGCTTCTGGTATATATGAAGCCAAAAGCCTTAGTACATCATTATCAAACCCGCTTGCCTCGCCCTTTTCATTGAGATATGCAAAGGGTTTATAGGCATTTTCACTCCCTACTCTCATATCTAAGCCAAAAGCAAAGCCCAAAGCTAGGGCTATGCTTATTACAACTCTCTTTATAATTCTCTCCACTCTCTACCTTTCATTTTGCTCTATGCTTACCTAAGCAAGGGCATAAGTTCTTTTGCGATTTTTTCTAGTTCTTCTTTCATATTCGCACATTGCACGATTAAGAGATTTAGCCCTGCTTCTTCATATGCTTTAATCTTTTCTGCCACTTGCTCTGCTGTACCCACTAGATTAGGGCGAAGCCCTCGATTTGATACGCTGTATTCTTGCTTAGAAATCTCCACATCTAAGTCCGAATTATCCGTGAAATTCTTATAAGAGTTCTCATAATCTGCATAATTTTTAATGCTAGTGATTCTTTTTAGCTCTTTTTGGGCTGCTTCCTCGCTCTCTCTTATAATAATATAACACGCCATACCAAAGCCCTTAAATGGCTCTAACCCCGCTCTTTGCTTACGTGCTTTCATATCTGCGATTTTCTCCCGCACTTCTTCAACTTTGCCTCCATGCATAAGATACATATCTGCAAACTGCGTAATCGCCTCTCGTCCTATCTCGCTCTCTCCTCCTGCATAGACTAAAGGCATTTTTGCAGGCTTTGGCTCATTGTAGGCATCGCTAAATTCAAAATACTTGCCCTTATGATTCAAAGGACTCTTACTCCAAAAACCGCGCAAAACATCGGTATATTCGTGAGTTAAAGCATATCTGTCATCATGTCCATCAAAATTAATGCCAAACTGCCTTGCTTCTTCAGCCCACCAAGCAGAAACCATATTAATACTAAAGCGTCCATTACACATTTGTGAAATAGTGGCAATTTGCTTTGCAGTGAGGGCGACTTGGTGATATTGGGGGCGGAGGGCTGCTAGGATTTCTATCTTTTTTGTAATCGCTGCAAGACCATTAGCAATAGCCCACGCATCAAGAGCTGGGGCTTTCTCTCCTTTAATATCATTAAGATAAAGCTCTGGCACTAATGTTAGGGTATATCCCCACTCCTCAGCCTTCAAAGCTAAATCCTTACAATATTCCCAAGAGCAAGCCGTGCTATCATCATCGACATTTCTTAACCAACTCCCAAAAACCGGACTCCAATAACCAAACTTCATAATGCCTCCTTAAGATTTGAGTATGAAAAATTATAGGCTCTTTTAGCTAAAACTTTATTAACTTCCTAAAATCCTTTGTATATGGGAAAATGAGGGGCTAATATTGGCACAAAATATCGCTTCTAACGCCATTTTGCACTCCTTGCTTTCTTCTTTATAACCCTTACTTTGAGCACAGAGCAGAGCCATTTGCGTAGCCTTTAAAGCTAAGTTTGCAAAGGCTATTTTTAGCCTTAAAATAGCTTTAAACCTGCTCTTTGTAGGATTTTTGGCTAACCTTAAAGCCCTATCATAAAGCACCTGCCTTTTATCCTCTAACGTTTTGGCAATGTGTGGTTGATGTTTCTCTAAACTCTGTAAAGCCCCACAAGTCACCCCCGCACTTAAAGCCACTTGAAGTAAGACAAAGCCCGGAGCTACTTTAGCAGCAAAGGAGCTTGCAGAAAGACTTAACACATCACTAAAGGGCAAGCAATAATCCTTAAAAACTACACTCTTTGTAGCACTCCCTTTAAATGCGCAAAACTCATCTCTATCTTTAAGTCTAAGCTCACAACACCTTGCTAAGCCCATAATATGCCCAGATTTAGCCATTGCTATAAAGGCAAAAATACTTACATTGCGCCCTTGCTCTAATGCTCCTAAATTTGAGACATAAGGCAGTGTGCCATTGATAATATACCCCTTGCTATCCCCTTTAGCGCGGAGTTTATTTGCTTCAATCCCTGCAAAGCTTTTAAGCGCATTTGATAATCCACTCCCGCCTAGAATCTCCCCATAAGCTATTTGCCTAAAAAGTGGCTTATCCCCATAATGGCTATGTAATAAATAGTAGTTTAACACTAGTTGTGCCCATACGCAAAAGCCTGTATTCACACAAGTTTTTGAGATTAAAGCGATGTTATTAAATGCCTCTACAAAGCCCTTTTGCCCCTCTTTATAAAAGCTCGCATAAAGCCCTAAATCCCCTAGCTCTTTTAGAATCTTATAGGGGTATAATCCCCTTTGAATCTCCCTCCCCAAAGAGCTAAGTTTTAGAAGTGTTAGCTCAAGTGTTTTATCGATTGATACTTTCATTAATTGACACCGATACAGCTTTTTCTAATGTATTAGCCACAGGGGAGTATTTTTTGGCATGAGCAATAAGCTCTTTTTCACGCTCCTTACTCGCATTAGATTCTAAATCCACTTTAACTCTAATGGCACTAAAGCCTAAAGGTTTGTCTTGGCTTAAATCTCCGCTTCCCCATACTGAAGTGATATTAATATCCGCTTCAAGCTTTAGCTCAAGCTTATAAATCACTATATCATTAGCTACAGCATTAGCGTGAATCCCCACAGCTAAGCAAGACCCAAGTGCGGCTAGCAGTGCCTCGCTTGGGTTTGGCGCGCTATCCTCGCCTAAAAGTGTCGGCGGCTCATCGACTATATAAGCTGGGAGATTGCGAATATAATTGGCATGTCTAAACTTCCCCTCAGCTATGGTTTTACACTTCAATGTTTTTATGGCATTGGGGTTTGCCTTGCCTTGCTTAATGAGCTCATCTAAGCCACTTTTACTGATAGGCTCTAGCCTTGTGCAAGAAGTTTGTGCTACTTTCATTTTAATCCTTTGTGTTAGATTCTAGTTAATACTAGGGCTTTTATAACCGCGATGATAAAAGCTCTAGTATCAAATGCTATACTCTAGCCCCAAAGTGCCATATGATATGAGGTTTGCAATTTCTCTTTTGAGATTTAAAAACTCTAAAGAATCTCTTAGTGTTTTATCAAGTTTTATGCTTACTTGCGTGGTTTTAGCACCCTCTTGTAAAACAACAACCCTTGAAGCTAGAAAAATGGCTTCTTCAATATCATGCGTTACAAAAATCATTGTGGTTTTAAGCTGATGAGAGATATGTAAAAGCTCATTTTGTAAAGCCTCTTTTGTAAAGGAATCTAATGCAGAAAAGGGCTCATCTAAAAGCAAAATATCAGGCTTCACGCTTAAAGCCCGAGCCAAAGCCACCCTTTGAGCTTGCCCTCCGCTCAAAGTATGAGGAAAGGCACTCTCAAAGCCTTGCAAATGCACAAGATTTAGATAATATCTCGCCTCTTGCTTAGCTTCCTTTGTGCTTAAACCCTTTGCCCTAAGCCCAAAGGCTACATTATCAAGCGCATTACTCCAAGGCAAAAGCGCGTAATCTTGCGCAATCTTCACACAGCCCCGCACCCTCACCCTTTCTTTAAACTCTCTCCCCGCTATGCTCACACACCCACTATCAAAAGACTCAAACCCCCCGATGATATTAAGCAAAGTGCTCTTACCACAGCCACTTTTACCGCATAAGGCGACAAACTCCCCCTGCCCGACACTCAACGATAAATCTTTTAAAATCTCCTTGCCCTCAAAGTTTTTGCTTATGTGCTCTATCTGTATCATACCCCCTCCCCCAGTCTCTTTAGGATAAGCTTCTCCAAAAAGCTAAAAATAAGGTGGATTCCAAAGCCTAAAATCCCTATGAAAAACATAGATAGAATTATCATATCTGTGCGTATGAGGTTTCTCCCATCAATGATTAAATACCCAAGCCCACTTTGTATGCCTAGCATTTCTCCCGCTACCAAATGTATCCACGCTATGCTTGCGGCGAGCTTTAGCCCACTTGCAATATACACAAAAGCCCCGGGTAAGATGATTTTTACAAATATCAAGCCTTCTTTTGCGCCAAAGTTATGTGCCATGGCTAAAAGTGCCTTGTCTATGTTTCTCACTCCACTTATGCTAAGCAAAAGCACAGGGAAAAACACAGCATAAACAATCACAAAAATGCACCCGAGCTCACCAATGCCAAAGAAAAAGACAATGATAGGCAGCCACGCAATGGGGGAAATCGGGCGCAAAAGCTGGATAAATGGCTCTAAGGCTAACTCTAAGCGCACAAATCGCCCTAAAATAAGCCCTACAATAATCCCCATACATGAGCCTACACTCAAGCCCACAATAAACCTCGAGAGTGAAAGAGCAATAGCACTTTGCAAAACCCCACTAGAGCTAAGCTCCAAAAAACACTCCCACACCACACTTAAAGGAGGGATAGCCCCGCCCAGCTCATAGCTTTGCCTCACTCCGCTTAAAAACTCCCAATACAGCAAGAAGCAAACAAGCAAAATGAGCGAAACAAACCGCGGAAAGAGAGCTTTCATGGCAAAAACTCATCTATAAATGAATTATCTACAAAGTCTTCATAAGAAATGGTGATTTTTTCATCGACCTTGTATGTTTTCATATCAGCTAATGTATGCTTAATATCAGCTGATTCAAGCTTGAGATGCTTATACACCACCCGCTCATTTATGGCAAGCAAGTTTTCAATAAGTGCGGGTTTCTGCCCTAAAAAGGCAGAAGAGAGCTTAGCTGCACCTTTTGTATCACTATTAATAAATGCCGCACTTGAGAGAAAATCTCTCACCAAAGCAAAAACTTCTTGTGTGCGATCTTTTAGCACTTGATTATGAAAGCTTAAAACACAGCAAATGTGATTATTAATAATATCTTTAGAGAGGATAAATACATCGCCCAAAGACGCATTTTGTGCCGCGATACAAAAGGGCTCTGCCACGATAAAAGCATCTATATTTGAGCTTTGCAGGGCGAAAAGCATTTCGGGAGGAGCCATATCTACAAGCTTCACATCATTTATGCTGAGATTCCCCAAAGCCAAAAGATTGCAAAGTAGGAGATAATGCGTAGAAAATCTACTAGGAATAGCGATTTTAAGCCCCTTGAGATTTGCAATTTCTTTATTATGTAATATGCCTTTTTTCACTACTAATGCACTGCCATTGCGATGAGCTGCTAAGAGGGCTTTAATATCAAGCCCGCTTGCCCTAAGTCGTAGTGCAAGAGGCGTAAGAATAAAAGCCCCATCGATAGATTTGCTTCGCAAAGCCTCACTTAAATCCGCCCAAGAAGCAAACTTCACAGGTGTGAATGCTGCATTCCTATAGGCTTTAGCGATGATAAGCAAATGGTCTGTGATAGGCAAATAGCCAATCTTTATAGCACCTTTAGAATCTTTGAAAATCTGTGGCTCTACCCCCCACACATAAGGGCTAAAGCCCGCAAGCAAAGCTGCTTTATAAGAAAGATGTAAATAATCTCGTCTGTCCATTCCCCCAACTCCTTATTTTCATATACTTTTATTGTTATTCCAAATTTAGAATGTAGATTGTTCTTAAGTTTCTCTTAAACTTATGGGCAGAATCATAGCCAATATTTTACATATTTTTTAAATTACAATATGTATTTTAATATATTTGTATTTTTGTGCTACTTTTTTACCCAATTTTGGGCTTGCTATACGTTGGTTAGGAGCGAAAATTGAAAGTGAAGTAAGGCATAAGGGAATCGCTAGAACATTCGCCATTTTGTCGCCTCTTGCGGGAGGGCAAAGCCTGAGCGAAGAATCTCTCATAACACTCTAGTAACTCGAATAGAGATTCTTCGGGTCGCTTTGCTCTCTTTAGATGTGATAATTTTTGCTGTCGCTTAGAGTTTGGGCAGATTCTACACCTCAAAAAGGGTTTAGAATGACAAAGTGGAGAGTTTGCTAGAGCATTCAAAAGAGGATTCTCAAGGGCTTGATAGCCTACATTTTAGATATTTTAGATTATAATATTTACCTATTTTTAGAATTTTTATATGGAGTTAAGGCAATGGCAGCGATTAAAAAGGTGGTTTTAGCATATAGCGGTGGGCTTGATACAAGTGTGATACTCAAATGGCTAGGAGATAATTATCATTGTGAAGTGGTAACATTTACTGCAGATATTGGGCAGGGTGAAGAGGTAGAGAGTGCGCGAGAGAAAGCACTCAAGCTCGGCATAAAGAGTGAAAATATTTTTATTGAAGATTTAAGGGAAGAGTTTATATCAGATTTTGTTTTCCCTATGTTTCGGGCGAATACCATATATGAGGGGGAATATTTGCTTGGCACCTCCATAGCGCGCCCTTTGATTGCTAAAAGGCTTGTAGAGATTGCTAAAAGTGTAGGGGCTGATGCTATCGCTCATGGGGCTACGGGTAAGGGAAATGACCAAGTGCGATTTGAGCTAGGGGCTTATGCACTGAATCCAAATATTAAAGTAATTGCCCCTTGGAGAGAGTGGGATTTAAATAGTAGAGAGAAGCTCCTCTCTTATGCGGAATCTGCGGGTATTAGCATTGATAAAAAGCCCAATAAATCGCCTTATTCTATGGACGCAAATTTGCTGCATATTAGCTATGAGGGGCAGATATTAGAAGACCCAAATGCTGAGCCAGAGGAAGATATGTGGCGTTGGAGTACCTCACCTATGAATGCCCCCAATGAGCCAGAGAGTATAAGCATTACTTTTGAAAAAGGCGATGGCATAGCCATAAATGGAGCAAGTCTTAGCCCCGCACAATTTTGGCATAAGCTTAATCTCTTGGGCGCAAAGCATGGCATAGGGCGGCTAGATTTAGTGGAAAACCGCTATGTGGGTATGAAATCACGGGGTTGCTATGAAACGCCCGGGGGGAGCATTTACCTCAAAGCCCATCGCGCTATAGAATCCCTCTGCCTTGATAGAGAGGAGGCACATTTAAAAGATTCTATCATGCCTAAATTCGCTGAGCTTATTTATAATGGCTATTGGTTTAGCCCGGAGAGAGAGGCGCTGCAGGCTTTGATTGATAAAACACAAGAGAGAGTAAGCGGGGTTGTGCGCTTAAAGCTCTATAAGGGTAATGTTATTGTTGTGGGGAGAAGTTCGCCTCATTCACTTTTCAACCCTGCATATAGCACATTTGAGGAAGATGCTGTATATGATCAAAAGGACGCTGCAGGGTTTATTAAACTCAATGCCTTGCGCTTTATCATCGCGGGTAAAACTCGGGGCTAAGTGCTTTTAAAGCACATTGTAAAGTTTAGCATTATAGAATGTCGCTTTTGTTTGGGTTGCTTTGAGGGCGGCTTAATGTATTTTAAGGGAGAAATATATGGCAGAAGTTATTACCATCACTTCAGGTAAGGGAGGCGTGGGGAAATCCACAGCTACAGCAAATTTAAGCGTGGGGCTTGCTATGCACTTAAGCGATAAGAAGGTAGTAGCGGTGGATTTTGACATAGGCTTGCGGAATCTTGATATGCTCCTTGGGCTAGAAAATCGCATAGTCTATGATGTGATTGATATTATGGAGGGTAAATGCAATCTCTCTCAAGCCTTGATTAATCATAAAAAAACCAAAAATCTCTACTTTCTCCCTGCTTCACAGACAAAAGATAAAACGATCCTTGATAAAGACAAAGTAGGCAAGCTGATTGCAGAGCTTAAAGCAGAGTTTGATTATATTTTGATTGATTCTCCTGCGGGGATTGAGGGGGGCTTTGAACATGCGATACTTTATGCTGATAGGGCTCTTATTGTGGTAACGCCTGAAGTAAGCTCTGTGCGCGATAGTGATAGGGTGATAGGCATTATTGATGCCAAATCTTTAAGGGCGCAAAATAAGCAAGAGGTGCAAAAGCATATTATCATTAATCGTATTAAGCCAGAGCTGATTAAAAAGGGCGAAATGCTAAGTGTTGAAGATGTGCTTAGCATACTTGCCCTGCCACTTATTGGGATTATCCCAGAGGATAGTAAAATCGTAAGTGCGACTAATACAGGCGAGCCTGTCATCTACACACAAGCCCCGAGTGCGAAAGCCTATATGCGTATTGCAAGGAGAATCTTAGGCGAAGATGTGGAGTTTGAATCTTTTGAGAATGATGGCGTTATGGCAGCCTTAAGAAGGATATTTAAATGAATTTATTTGGATTTAACTCAAACAAGAGTGCTTCAAAGGCTAAGGAGCGTCTTACATTAGTTTTATCCCATGAACGTAGTGCCAATATCCCTTATTTAGAAGATATGAAAAAGGAAATTTTGCAAGTAGTGCAGAAATATACCAAAGCAAGTGATATTTATTTTACTACCAATAGCAATCAGCATATTAATACCCTTGAAGTGCAAATCACTCTAGGCAATAAATAGGACATATAGAGTGAGGGGTTTTTGTATATTCATATGTATGCTATGCCATACTATGGCAGATTCTCTTGTGCATTTTGATAATGCTAATGCGACAAAGATAAGCGATCACCCCTTTGTTTATGGCTTGGGTAGAGTGTTTTTTCATTATGATAATTTTATTGTTTTAGATAAAGATGAGCCAAAGAGCGAAGATGTTAAACCCCAAACTCTCAAATCTTTAAAACCTTTAAAATCTTCTTCACAAAAGCCCAAAGTGCTTTTAATTATGGATGATATTTCTACCTTAGAGCAGATTCAAAAGCTAGAGAAGCTTAAACTTAATGTAATACCCTCACTTTTCCCTAAAACCAAGCATACGGCGATAACCCCCGAGCTTGCACAAGATTTAGAGAAAAAGGAGAGGGCATTTATGCTCCATTTGCCGCTTGAAGCATTGCAATTTGCACAAAGCCAGCTTGCACCTATTAAAGTAGGCACTCAAAAATCCCTCCTAAGGCAGAGGCTAGCAGATATTAAGGCAGATTTCCCCTCTCTTGTATATATTAATAATCACACAGGAAGTAAATTTACACAAAGTTATGATGATATGCGTAATCTTTTAGAGATATTTGATGAGTTGGGGTTAAAGTTTATCGATAGTGTTACTATCGCCCAGAGTGCAAGTGAGCGTATAGCTAAGGAGCAAAATAGGCTTATTATGGCACGTGATGTGTTTTTAGATAATCAAACAAGTGTGGGTTATATTAAGGCTCAATTAAAGGAACTTATTGCTAAGGCAAAAAATAAGGGCTATGCCATTGGCATTTGCCACCCGCATAATAATACCTTTAAAGCGCTTCATCAGATGAGCTCCCAGCTTAATGCCTCCGTGGAGTTGCTCTCTCCACAAGAGTTAGAATCTTATCTCTTAGGCAGTGAGACTTTACACTATGTGCGCGCACCCTTTAAACCATAATGCCAGCATTTGATTTCCCTAAAACACTTTCCCTTGCAGAGCTTCCCCAAGCCTTGCAGGAGCTACCCAATCCTCCAAAGGAATTATTTGTTTGTGGGGATCAGAGCTTGCTTTCTATTGTCCCTAAGGTTGCCATTGTGGGCACGAGGAAGCCTAATCCTTACACGAAGTCCTTAGTGGCTAGCCTTGCAGCTAAAATTAGTAGATGTGGGGGTGTGGTTGTAAGTGGAGGGGCGTTAGGTGTGGATATTATCGCCCATAGCTATGCCTTTCCGCGCACGATTATGCTTTCGCCATCAAGCCTTGATATTATCTATCCTAAAAGTAATGCCAAGATGATTGCACAAATGATGAGGGAGGCGTTAGTGATGAGTGAATATGAGCGTGGGTATCAGCCACATCACTATAGCTTTTTAGAGCGCAATCGCCTTGTGATCGCTCTAAGTGATTATGTGGTGATACCCCAAGCAGATAAGATGAGTGGCTCAATGCAGAGTGCGAGAATCGCCAGAGAACTTCGAAAGCCGCTTTTTGTCTTCCCTCATCGTTTGGGCGAGAGTGAGGGTACGCAAATGCTTTTAAGCCAGCAACGTGCGCAAGGTATTTATAATATAAATGACTTTGTGGAATCTACGCTTAAGCTGAAAGTAGGGCATGATGATGAGTTTTTGGCATTTTGTGCGAGTAACCCTAGCTTTGAAGAAGTGTATGAGCGATTTGGCGAGAAAGTTTATGAATACGAGCTTATGGGGAAAATAGCAAGGGAAGGTAGTAATATCGTGGTGCTGTAGCTATGAATATACTTGCTTGTGATGTGGGGTTAAAACATATAGGGCTAGCAGTGTATATGCATGGCATTATTTTGCCTTTAGAGGCGATTATACGCATTAATCGCAACCAAGCTGCTAGAGATTTAGATAAATTGCTCAAAGAGCGGGAGATAGAGAGGCTTGTAGTGGGCTTACCTAGTGGCGGATGGGCAAGGCATGAAGAGGGGCAAAGGCGCATAAGGCATTTTATCTCATTGCTATGCTTTGAGGGGGAGATTATTTTTATAGATGAAGACTATACAAGTATTGAAGCCTTAGAATCTTTAGGGTATATGAAAGTCAAAACCCGGGCTAGGGCACAAAAAAATGGCATGATAGATTCTTTAAGTGCCTGCATTATTTTAGAACGATATATAGAATCTTATCTTTCCTAATATATAATGGCTACAAGCCTCTTAACATACTTTTGTTTTCATATAGTATGTTATATATCTCTATATTTTTAGTCAATATTTATCATAAAGGAAAGTTATGCCAAGAAGTAGAACACCCAAAAAAACCATACAAAAAATCCTTGATATTTCACTCAAGCTTTTTAATACACATGGCTTTGTGGAAGTTAAAATGCAAGATATTGTCGATAAGCTCGCCGCACAAGGCTTAAGTAAGGGGGCGATTTATCATCATTTTAGGAATAAAGAAGAGATTTTAGAAGAGATTTTGGCGCGCTATGAGCATGAGATAAATAATATCTCACATATTGGGCTTTATTCAAGTAATAGCAGAGATAAGCTTAAGGGGATTATTTTGCGGCATTTTAGCCTAATTATCGCACATAAGGTGTTTATACGGAATTCAAGGGAGATTTTTGGCTCTTCTTTGGCGCTTGCTTATCGCTTGAGGCATAATACTCATATCTGCCCGATTTTGGAATCTATCATCGAAGAGGGAAATGCCGATGCGTCCTTAAATGTAGCCTATCCTAAGGCGGCAAGTGAAATGCTTTTTTGGGCTATGTATGTGTGGCTTGATAATGTGCTCTATCCCCTGCAACAAAATGAATATATACACAAACTGCGGCATTTGCGGATTATGTGCGAGGGGGTCGGGCTTAGCTTAATTGATGAGGATTTTAATATGAAAGCTTTGGAAGTTTGGCGGGAGCTTATGCTTTAATCTCATTATTTAGGAATATTTTCTTTTCAGTGCCGGGGGCGTGTATAATTGCTTCTTTAAAGTAAGAATAAAGGAGCAAATATGGAAAAACACAAGAAAATATTGTGGAAGCTTCGCTTGTAGCGAGCAATTGGGATGGTAAAGTCCCTCAAGAATCTTTAGAGTTACTCAAAGCAAGGCTTGCTAAAATAGAAGACAAACAGAAAATTGCAAGTTTTGGAATGCTACAACTCAAAAGCCCTGTTATAGGCTTGATACTAGGATTTATATTTGGTGGCTTGGGTGTAGATAGATACTATAAGGGTGATATTGGGCTAGGCATAGCGAAATTTTTATCTTGCTTTATCTTGCTTGGCTTGATTTGGACAATTGTAGATTTTTTCCTTGTATGGAAAGGCATAAAACGCGATAATTTTGAGAAGATTAATAATCAACTGCTGCTCTGCAATGTATAGAGAACAAAAGCAATAGCACCTTTATAAAGCACTAATCTTTATAGTATTTAAATTGTGCTTTTAGCATTAAGTTTTTTTGACTATTTCATTCTCTGTGCATATTCGGGTTATCGCAAAATATTAAGCAGGGGGGTTAAAAGCAAGCTTAAGCCTTATGCAAACTCTTAAGTTTGCTTGGGCGGGTGCCCACAAGGCTTAATGAATATTAAAATGCTCTGTGCATTATTTTATGGCATTAATAGCGTTTTCGTAATTGGGTTCATTTGTGATTTCAGACACGATTTCTTTATAGATAAGCTTACCTTGTGGATCTATGACAAAAACAGCGCGTGTCAAAAGCCCTTCCAAAGGCGAGTCGCCAAGTACTACTCCATAAGCCTCACCAAATGCCTTGCTTTTAAAATCACTTAAGGCTAGCACATTTTTAATCCCTTCAGTTGAGCAGAATCTCCCTTGTGCAAAGGGTAAATCTAAAGAGATGACAAACACTTCAGTATTAGCTAAGCTTGCTGCCTTTTGATTAAAGGTTCTTGTTTGTGTCGCGCATACACCGGTATCAAGTGAGGGGACGACATTAATAATCTGATATTTCCCACTCGCCCCGCCAACAGATTTAGGGCTTAAATCACCCGCTACTAACTCCACTTTAGGAGCATTATCACCTATCTTTGCTTCTTTGCCTTTTAAGCTCACAGGAGCGCCTTTAAAAGTAACCATCTTTTATCCTTTCATATGTGTTGTAAAATGTTTCTTGTAGAAATAAAAGTGAAATTTCATACAATCGCGGAATCCTAGCCTAGATTATCAAACATATAAGAAAGGATTTGAGTAAATGCTCATATATGGTTTAGGATTATGTGGGTGTTGCTTTTGGGGGATTGCAGAGATTGCATTGTGGGGATATATGAGCTTTGAATCCTTATTTCCCTTGTGTAGTGGGTTTGGCTTGTTGCCACATTAAGCCTTTTGCAAAAAGGGTAATGAGAGAGAGTAAGCCCAAACATCTCTGTTTGGATTTCAACCTCTTGCCGCTCTTGTGTTTGGGCGTGAGCGGAGATGAGGAGTTTCCTTTAGAATCTTTAGTGTATTTTGAAAGAGATTCTTTGCTTGCTTTGCAAGCAAGAGCCGACAAAGCAATTTCTTTGCGTGTTAGCACTTTAAGCGAGTCTATTCAGCTCCCCTTGTGCCTGCTAGCTAAATATATAAAGCTCCTTAGCTTCTTTAAGCAGTGAAATGTATGCTCACTATAAAACTCACAGCAAGCCCTGCTTCTTACTTACTCATTTTCTCGCACATTTTTTCACAATGGGGCTTTAGCCTTAAAGATATGGCATAAAGATAGCAGATATTTTTAGGGCTTAAAATCACTACCCCCTGACATCAAGCAAGGATTCCTTATACTCATAAAGCGGGCTTAGGGATTTCTCTAGGGTGATTGAAGCTACATTAAAGCCCACTAAGAGCTCAAGGTGTTTTTCTAAAAGGATTTTTGTGCTCTCATAAAGCACCTTTATGCTTAAATGCTTATGAGGTAGGCTAATCTCGCCCTCTATAATTCCAAGAAGTGGCATTATCGCACTAAAGCGGACTTTGTTTGTGGCTATTTTTTTTATCTGCAGGACTTCATTTTTCTCACCAATCACAAGGCTAAGCACACCATTTTTAAGCCCTAAAAGGAGATTCCCTAAAAATATAAATTCCTCCTTGCTTTTTGCCTCTGCGAGTTTAGCACTCAAAAATTCTTTAAATCCCTCAAATATATCACTCTCTTTGCCTAATTCTTGCAAATCCTGCAAAGAAAATTGAAGTGGTGCGTGGGAAAACATCTCAATAATTTTAGGTTGGGGGATAAGGTTTTTTAATGTGATATGCCCTAGAGAGCTTTTAGCCATTTCTGCCCAATAGCGCTCGCCTATTTGCAGGGCTTTATGACTTTTAGTCTCAATTTTTTGCGCTCCCACTTGCAAGAGATAGGTATCACCTTTAAGTTTAGCAATAACCTTAATAAGCAAGGGTAGCTGTGCATTATAAAGTTTAGGGGTTTGGGTGTGTTTTAGGGCATGAGAGATTTTCTCTAAAGCTTTAAGCATAGAGTCTCCTTAAGCCTGTATGAGCCCTTGCAGGGCTTGTGCTATACCTAAAGCCACTTCAAATTTACTCCCCTCTATGGTTTGTGTGTCTGATTTTGTGATGAGTTTTATGCTATTGCACTCACTGCCAAAGGGATTTTGCTCATTAATGACATTTAAGCACACCATTTCACAGCCTTTGCTTTCTAGCATCGCTTGTGCGTGCTTTAAGGCGTGTGTTTCATCAAGCTCTGCTTTAAAGCCTACCTTATAGGCAAGGTGTTTAGGGATTTGAGCGAGAATATCCTTTGTCTGATAGCAGGGGAGCATAAGTGTTTTACCCACTTGCTCCTTTTTGAGCTTGCCTGTTTGTATATGCGGGGCATAGTCTGCAAGAGCTGCTGCCATAAGCAAGATAGGCTTTTTATCCGTCTTACTAAGCTTCTCTAGCTCGCTATGGATCGCTTGGTCAAAAGATTCTAAACTTTGGGTGTGAATGCGCTTTATGGCTAAGGGGAGCTTTATAGGAAATGCACTAGAGATAAAGCACACTTCCGCTCCAAGCGCATAAAATGCCAGCGCTAAAGCACTTGCTTGCTTGCCACTGCTATGGTTAGAAATATAGCGCACCTGATCAATGCCCTCTTTTGAGCCCCCTCCGGTAATAAGCACTGGTCTTTTTGCCCAAAATGAATGCACAAGGAATGCCTTAGCAAGAGCAAATATAATCTCATCTAGTTCTGCTAATGCCCCGCTCCCTTGCTCTCCACATACAAGCAAATCAGCACGTGGAGGGATAATTTCATAGCCCATTTGTGCCAATGTGGCGATATTGTTTTGAGTTTGTGGGGCTTCTAGCATAGCCGTATTCATCGCAGGAGCGAGAATTTTGGGGGCATTTGAGGCTAAGATTGCGCTTAAAAGTACAGAATCTGCTATCCCACAAGCAAGTTTAGCGATACTATTAGCACTCGCTGGGGCTATAAGCACTACATCTGCCCATTTTGCATAGCTAATATGATTGGCTACTTCGCCTGCTTCACTTGCCCAGCTTTGGGTAGATTCACTTAGCACAATATTACGACTAAGGGCTTCAAAACTTAGGGGATTGACAAATTTGCACGCCTCTTGGCTCATTATGACTTTGATATGCGCACCACATTTATAAAGATGAGAAATGCAATCAAGCATTTTATATACAGCGATACTTCCAGTGATACAAATAAGGATTTTTTTATGAGTGAATATATGGTGCATACGCTCTCCTTAACTCTATATTAAGAGTTTGCTAGATTCTAAAAATCTAGCAAAGAAAAGCTTATTTTGAGGTTATTTTGTGAGGTCTTTAATGAATCTATCAGCGAGATAAGGACCATCATCTTTAAGTCCAATAAGCTTGATTTTATCGACTATCCCGCGGAAAAGTGCTTCCTCTTCATGTTGCTCACTTACATACCATTGCAAGAAGTTGAAAGTAGAGTAGTCCTTATTTTTAAGCGTGAAATCCACAAGCTCATTGATAGATTGTGTGATTTTTTGCTCATGGGCATAAGTTTTTTCAAACACATCAAGCAAGCCTTTAAAGTCTGATTCTGGAGCAGCTACTTGTGCGATATTCACCTTAGAATCTGTTTCATTAAGGTAGGTTATCAAACGTTTAGCATGCCCGCTTTCTTCATCAGCGTGTTGAAATAAAAACAATCCCGCACCATCAAAGCTATTTTCATAGCACCAAGAGCTCATACTTAAGTAGAGATTTGCTGCATACATTTCTTTTGCGATTTGCTCATTGAGCAATTTGATAATTTCTTTTGAAATCATTTTGTGTCCTTTAATGAGAATTTAAAAACAAGGAATTGTAAAATGTGTTTTCTGATACTTTCCTTAAAATTTTATCATTTTTGGATTATTTTGAGAATATCACTATCTGTGAGCCACCAAGTATTTTTATCACTGCTGTATTCAAAGCCCATTTTCACGCCCTTACCTTTCTCACCTTTAAGTGTGGTGCGGTAGTCAATAGGTGTTTGAAAGGTAATGGTTGGGGCGATGATAAAAAAGTCATCAAACTCTATGCACAAACGAGAATCATCGCTAGGGACCATAACTTCATGTAGCTTCTCCCCCGCGCGAATACCGATAATCTTATGAGGCAAGTGCGGGGCGAGGGCAAGGGCAAGTTGAGTAATGCTCACACTAGGAATCTTAGGGATAAATATCTCCCCTCCATGCATACGCTCTAGGCTTTTTAAGACAAAATTCACGCCTCTCTCTAAAGTGATAAAAAACCTACTCATACGCGTATCAGTGATAGGCAACTCTTTAGCCCCTTGCTCAATAAGCTTTTGGAAAAATGGTATCACCGAGCCACGTGAGCCCACCACATTCCCATAACGTACAACACTAAATTTAGAATCTTTACTGCCTTTGATGTTATTAGCACTAATAAAAAGCTTATCAGAGCAAAGTTTGGTTGCACCATAGAGGTTAATGGGATTAGCTGCTTTATCTGTGCTAAGGGCGATTATATGCTTGACATTATTACTTAGGGCGGCACTAATGACATTGCTTGCACCATCAATATTGGTTTTAATGCACTCCATAGGGTTATATTCTGCAATGGGCACATGCTTTAAGGCTGCGGCGTGGATACAAATATCTACTCCATTAAGGGCGATTTCAAGCCTCGCTTTATCTCTCACATCTCCTATGAAATAGCGCATTCTTTTATCAGTAAAGACTTGTGCCATTTCATATTGCTTGAGTTCATCGCGACTATAGATGATGACTTTTTTGGGATTATGCTCTTTTAATAATATCTCCACAAACTTCTTACCAAAGCTTCCTGTCCCACCTGTAATGAGAATTGTCTTGCCATCGACTAAATGCTTCATATATGCTCCTTATTTTATGTAGCCTAATTCTTTGAGTTTGTTTGCAATCTTTACAAGTAGGGGTCCTCCATTCCCTCCGCTCCCGCCATGCTCGATAAGGATGGTTATGGCATATTGTGGTTTGTCATAAGGTAAAAACGCCGTAATCCACGCGTGAGAGCGATGGAAATATTCCATTTCAGATTCTTTAATCCGTTTTTGTACATCTTGGGGGATACCTACCACTTGGGCTGTGCCTGTTTTGCAAGCAAGTTTTACTTGTGTGCCTTGTGTGCGGTTATATGCTGTCCCGCCCGGCGTTGAGCAAACTTGGTACATACCTTTGCGTAGAATGTGGAGTTTTGATTTTTGTATGTCATTGAGTATATCTTTACTCTCAAATGTGCTGCTTTGCCCATTAAAATCTTTTGCAAAATGGGGCGTTACAAGCTTACCAGAGGCGATAAGGGCGGTATAGCGTGCAATCTGCATAGGGGTAGAGAGGAAATAGCCCTGCCCTATGGAAGTCGTGATGGTGTCTCCTATATACCATTGTGCCCCATAACGTCGTAATTTCCACTCTGGCGTGGGCAAAATACCGCTTACTTCATTAGGAATATCTACCCCCGTGAGTTCCCCTATACCCATTCTTTTTAGCACACCTGAGATATGCTCAATCCCCACACGTTGAGAAAGGATATAAAAATATACATCTACAGATTCTCTAATGGCTTTGAGTGCATCAGCACTCCCATGCCCTGAAGCTTTCCAATCGCGGAATTTCCTCCCTCCAAATTCAACAAAAGGCGGTGTTTGGATAATGGTATCCTCTGTAATATTTGCAAATTCTAAAAAGCTTAAAAGCATACCCATTTTAATGACCGAGCCGGGCGGATAACGTCCATACACAAGCTTATTGATAAGGGGCTTATGGACATTTTCTGTTAATTCTCGCCAATTTTTAAAGCTAATGCCATCAACAAAATAGTTAATATTATATTCAGGGTAACTGCCTGCTGCGAGAATCTCACCATTATGAACGTCCATAACAATTACCGCCCCAGAGCGCTCCCCAAACTCCGCATCAATGCTCTCTTGCAAGTTTAAATCAAGTGAAAGCACTAAATCATTGCGCTGCAAGACACTATCTTCTTGCAAGAGTTTGATTTCTTTATATAGAGAATTGATTTGAGACTTTCTATAGCCCGCATCGCCCTGCAAGTAGCTATTATAGGTTTTTTCTATGCCCTCTTTGCCTATGACCTTGCTATAAAGAGAGAGGGGGTTGTTTTGCATATCTTTTTCATTTGCTTTTGCGACATAGCCAATTACATGTGAGGCTGTGCTTTCATTGGGGTAGAATCGCTTGGAATTGGCAGCAATGACTACATAAGGGGAGCGTTTAAGATGAGCATAGACTTTAAGCATTTGAATATAGGGGACAAAATTCACAAGTTCAACGGGGGCATGATTATATACATGGTTATTTTTTTGATAGATATAAATAAGCTTCTCTTTATCTAAAAATGGGAGATAGGAGACAATGCGTTGCACCTCTTTGTCAATAATCGCTTTGTTGCGTATTTTGGGTATCAGCGAGATAGAAAAGCCTAGTTCATTAATGGCTAAGGGCTCTCCATTTCTATCCATAATCAAGCCTCGCATAGGCAGCAATACCTCTGTTTTAAAGGTATTGTTTCTTGCAAGTTTTTCATAATATTGGCTATTAATGACATTAACGATAAAAAGCCGGATACAGATTATAGACCATATAATAATCATAAAAAGTATAAAGACTTTATGACGAATATTCATGATAAAAACATCGCTATGATAGATTCAAATGTAATAAAATAGAGAATGATCCAAATGCTTGGGGCAATGGCACTGCCCATAAATGTATCGATAATGAATGCAAGAATATAAAACCCACTATAGGCTAAAAATACATAAATAACCCATGTAATGCGAGAAGTGGTAAGCAGTGTTTGCAAACGCGGTATAGCAAATAAATAGAGCCCCGTATATAAGCCTAAAACCATACCCATAGGGAGATTATTTTGTGATTCTATAAGCATTATCCATGCAAGAATAGCTAAAAACGCATAGAAATTATCTTCCTTGTCAAATCGTATAAATAAGCCTAAACATACGCCCATAAGCGGGGGTAGCCATATTTGCATACTTGCTGCACTCTTATATGTATATAGTCCTATAAATAATAAGAATCCTAAGAAAGCTTGTTTATAAGAGCTATTTCGTCGCATATTGGAAAATGTTTGCATTTAATACAATCCGCCCATATTTTGTGATTTGGTAAAAAAGACTTTTCAATTATAACAAAACCCAATCGTTGGAACAAATTGGCTTGATAGGTGAGGGTGAGAATTTCCTTTAATCCAAGTGATTTCCCCTCATCTACAGCCTTTTGCACAAGTTTGCTTCCTAGCCCAAAGCCGCGGAAAGGGGCTTTAACGACTAAAGAGCGAATCTCTGCTAACTCTCTAGAATAAATATATAATGCACAAAATCCTGCTATCTCTCCACTTTGGCTCTCTCTGGCAAGTTGATAGGAGCGAATGGCATTTGCCATTTCATCTTCACTTCGCTCTAAAATAAGACCATTTTGCACTTCAATACTGACAATTTCACGCATAGCCGGAATATCCCTAAGAGTGGGCTTTACTATATCAAAAGTCATCGTTTTAGTCCTAATGCAAAAGAAATAATCTCCTCTCTTATTTGAGGGATAGAGGTGAATTTATGATGATTTTTAATAGCGCTACAAATAAAGCTTGTTTTATTCTCGTTTAAGGCATTGGTTTGTTGCGTATGTGTTTTTTGCGTATGTGTTTTTTGTATGTGGGCTTTAAGGGCATTGAGAGCAGATTGTGTAAGTTTATCTGCTTTGGTATAAAGATTTAAGATGGCTTGATCATTGGCACATATATCTTTAAGCATGGCATTCATTGTCTTGTCTATCTCCATATCAGGGTGTCTTGAGTCAATAAGATGTAAAAATACCTTTATCGATTGCCGTTTGTGTAAAAAATCAAGTAAAACCTTGCCCCACTCTTCTTTAGTAGCCTTGCTGACTTTGGCATATCCAAATCCGGGCAAATCAATAAACATAAGCGGAATGCGCTCTTTATCCATAGCCCATAGTGAATAAAAAAAGTTCATAAGACGCGTTTTACCCGGGGTAGCAGAGCTTTTGGCGAGATTCTTATTTAAAATCGCATTAATAAACGTACTTTTGCCTACATTGCTCCGCCCTAGACATACAATTTCTGAAGCACTCGGGGCTGGGGCATTGCCTATATGGCTTGCGCTTTTGACAAAGGCAGATTCAAGCACTTGTATCATGGCGATGGCTCCATGATAAATGTAAGCACACTGGGCTTTTTGTCTGAGCCTTTTACAAGGGCTTCTTCCGTAGATGGGCTAAAGGTAATCACATCGCCTTTAATGCTATTTTGCTTGCCCACTTCTTCAATCATCGCATTATCAATAAGCTGATACTCATCTTTTTGCACATCATAAATGGCTTTTTTTGCCTTGCCTTTAAATTCCTTATCGGGGAGCTTTGTATGGAATCTCACATTTCCGCTAGCCACATAGCGGGTAGGTTGATTTTTCTTATTGGTTTCAATCAGCACCTTATCTGCCCAGAGCGTATCTCCGCCTTTTGTTACCACCACATCACCATTAAGGAGCGTTTGCCCCTTTTTGAGATCACTCTCAATTTTCTTTGCGCTCACTTGGAGTTGTTCTGTTGAAGCAAGGGCACATACCGCACATATACAGAGTATTTGGGCTATTTTATACATTATTTACTCCCCATAGCCATATCAATTTTTATAGAATCTGCCTTGATTTTGCCACCGGGCATATCATAATAAATATTTTGTCCCCTGCTTTGTGTGCTTTTATCATAGAGGATAAAGTCATCTTTACCATTAAAAATTCTTTTATTGTAGTCATACACCCCCATTTTACTCCAAAATCCAAGCCCATCTACGCGTAAATAATCTACGCCTTGTGAGAATGTATAAATTTGATTCTTGCTATATACATATGGGGCATACATATATTCATTGAGTGTGTTGTTTAGCTGATTAATAAAGACTTCATAAAGCTCCTCATGCTCTTCAAATCGCAATGCCTGCTTGCCAAAAACAATTGCCTGTGTATATGCAAGATTGCTACGATATAAAGTAAAGTCTGTGATTTCAATATTTGGCACTTCTTTGCCAATGCTTTTGTGAAGCTCATTATCTTGCGTGAAAAACACAATACTACTTAGGCTAAAGCACAAAAGCGCGATAAAAAACGCATAGATTCTATAAGAAATATTTTTCAAGTTTTTTATCTCCATTAAGCTTTAAGACATCTTCTATCATCTCGCGCACAGCTCCATTGCCACCGCGAGTTTTGAGCACTTTGTAGGCATATTTTTTTAATGCTTTATCGCCATTTTTAGGCATATAGGCATAGGGACAGAGCACAAACATACCCAAATCGTTCAAATCATCGCCAATACAAGCCACTTGCTTTGCTTGCAATTGTAAGTCTTTAAGGAGATTGTAAAGTGCCTCCTTTTTATCTCTCACTCCCATAAAAATATGCTCTATGCCTAGCTCTTCTGCTCTCTTGCGTACTATGGAGGATTCTCTGCCTGTGATAATGGCACTCTTGCGCCCTAAAAGGTGATTCCACACATAGATAGCTAATCCATCGCGGATATGAAAGCCCTTTATCTCCTCTCCACTTTGTGAGTAATATACCTTGCCATCACTGAGTGTGCCATCAACATCAAATACTAAAAGCTCTATCACAACACACCCTTTGTGGAGGGAATGCAGATTCTAGGATTTGGGTGTAATGCCCTACGTAACGCCACACCAAAGGCTTTAAAGATAGCCTCGATAATATGATGAAGATTCTTGCCTCTTTTTAAAACAATATGCACACTCAAATTTGCATTAAAGCATAATGCGCGGAAAAACTCTTCCACAAGCTCCACATCAAGGCTTCCTACCATACCTTTAAAAGGGAGTTTGTAGGCATGTGTGTCAAAGACTAAAAACGCACGATTGCTTACATCTATATCGCATTCTGCACAGGCTTCATCCATAACCACACTCGCATTGCCAAATCGCTCAATGCCCGCTGCAGGATAAATCGCCTCCTTGAATGCCTGCCCTAAGAGTATGCCACAATCCTCAATGCTATGATGCCCATCAACATACACATCACCCTTGCATTGGAGTGTTAAATCAAGTAGGGCATGCTTGCTTAAAGCTTCTAGCATATGGTCAAAAAACCCTATGCCACTTTGTATATGCCCACTCCCCTTGCCATAAAGCAGCAATTCTAATGCAATATCTGTTTCTTTGGTTTTACGGGATTTTTGAATACGTTGTGCCTCTTTCATATTTGCTCCTTATCTTTCAATCGCGGATAAAAAATCCCCCCTGAATCTGTGTATTTTTCTTTAAAAAGTCGCGTGCTTCTTGCTCACTTTGGAATCCTCTTAAAAATACACGATAAATAGGTGCGCCATCAAGCTCAAACTCTTTAATCACACTCTGATAGGGAGGCATATGAGAGTATCTCTCTTGTGTAATTTGCGCGCCCTCATATCGTCTAAACGCCCCTACTTGGATAGCAAAGTCCCCTCCGCTTACAGATTTAGGAGTATTTGAGACTTGAAATTCATTTTTTAGCACATCATCACTTTGCACATTTTGTACTTCTTCTTTGGCATCTTTATTAATGACTCCGCCAAAGCCAATAATCTCTAGTCTCACTTTTGCTGTGCCTACTTTCACCATATCAATATCATGGGCTGCTACAGAGCTTAAGTCAATAATACGCCCCTCTACAAATGGACCTCTATCATTAATGCGTACAATCGTGCTTTTGCCATTTTCTACATTGAGTACCTTTACAACCGTGTTCATGGGGAAAGTTTTATGAGCGGCAGTATGGGCATACATATTATAGGTTTCACCATTTGAAGTTTTTTTCGCATGGAAGTCTTCTCCATACCAGCTTGCATATCCATCAAATTTATCACCTAAACTTACCTTCTCAGGGTAGTACCATTTGCCCGCTACTTGATAGGGGCGCATAGTGGCTTCTTGGATAGCAGGAGATTCCCTCATAGAATTTCCGCCAATATTGGAGGTAATGCCTTGATTAAACGCGTCTAAATCATCAAAGCTATCATTAAAGCCCTTTGTGCTTTTAGCATTTTCATTCCATGCAGCACTTTTTTCCACACAGCCAAAAAAGTAGCTACAAAGTGCTAGCATAATCATATATCCTAAAGTATGCTTCCAACGTTTTAGGGTGTTGTAAGTCTTTATCGTATTCCAAGTATTCATCGTTAGTACTCCTTTCTTTGGCTTTAGCTATCTATTATCCCTGCTATCAGTAACTGCAGCAACTGCGACTTTGCTATCTTTTAAAATAGGGATAGTCAGCTTTTGGTCAGCATAAATGCGCGAACCCTTGATTTGGTTAATATCTTGGAGCTCTCTTATAGATGTTTTATAACTTCTAGCAATCGTACTTAGGTTTTCACCCTTTTGCACAATATGAGTGATAAACACTGATTCTTCAAAGTCTTCTTTGAAATTTTGTTTAAAAGTGCGCAGTTTGTCATAAGGGAGATAGACATTATAATATTTTTTGCCCGGAGGTAGTACAGAGCGGACAAAATGGCGATTATACTTTTGTAGCTCGCTTAATGGAATCTTCGCACTTTTGGCAATAGAGCTAAGGGAAATCCCACCTTTAACACTCACGCTAGTAATGCTATCTGTCGCACCTCGATTGAGCAAATAATCTGCATTTTGAGCTTTGAGAAAATCTACATCATTAAAGAGCAGGCTCATTGCAAGAATTGTGCGGATATAGTTACGCGTTTCAGCAGGGATATAATGTGCCTCCTCATCAAGTAATGCTTCAATAGAGCTATCGCCCCCTGCTTCTTGTATGCCCCTTTTTAATCGCCCTAATCCGCAGTTATACGCCATAGCAGCAAGATACCACTCACCTGTAGCATCATAGAGGTATTTAAGATATTTAATAGCCGCCTCTGTGCTTTTAATGGGGTCTTTGCGCTCATCAATATAAGCATTGATTTCTAATCCCAGGTTTTTAGCAGTAGCGGGCATAATCTGCCAGATTCCTATGGCTTTTTTCGCACTTTTGGCAGTGGTGGTAAATTCTGATTCTGCCATAGCAAGAAATAAAAATTCCTTTGGCACTTCTTCTCTTGCCATCATATTTCTTAATGTGGGGATAAACTCATAGCTACTATCAAATCTCTGTATAAAATACTGCCATCTTGCTTGTATTTTTTGCGCACGCACACTATCGGTAATGCTTGTCATAAATCCCGCATGTACCCCAAAGGAATTTAACACCGCATGAGAGTTTTTATTATAAGTCATTGTGTAGAAATCCCCTTGCTCTGCTAGGGCGAAGCTTAAAATGCAGATAAAAGCTAAGTTTCTTAATGCAGGCATTTATATTCCTTTGTCTTCTTATATATTAAAAAGTCTTAACGCATTGCGTGTGCTGCATTGGCACACTTCTTCCTCACTCATACCAAGCACAGAAGCGATTTGGCGCATAATAAGCGGGATATAATAGGGCTCGTTGCGACTTCCTCTATGAGGGTGGGGCGTGAGATAAGGGGCATCAGTTTCAAGCAGGAGGCGCGACTTTGGGATTAAGGGTAAAACTTCAATCAAACGTCTTGCATTTTTGAAAGTACATACCCCGCCAATGCCATAATAAAACCGCTCTTGGAGTTCAAGCAAGATTCTATCTGCGTTATAGCAATGCAGCACTCCAAAGGCTTTATTAAAATCTTTTAGAATCTCAAAGGCATCATTACTTGCCTCACGTATATGCAAAATAAGAGGCTTTTGCAAAGCGATGGAGAGCTTAATTTGCTCTATAAAATATGCTTTTTGTCTTGCCTTGATTTCTAATCTTTGCTGTGCTGTATCTCCTTCTTCTGCCTCTATGGTAGCACTAGGGAGGTAGTAGTAGTCTAATCCGCACTCACCAATGGCTATACATTTCTTATCCTTAGCAAAGCTTTGAAGCAAAGCCATATCAAATAGATCAATATCATTAGGATGCACGCCTGCGGCAAAATACACATGCTCATATTTATGTGCAATCGCTTGTGCTTTAGGCAAAGTGCGTATATCAGCTCCGGGAATGATGATTTTACGCACATTATGGCTAAAGGCACGTTCAATGACTTCATTAAGATCATCTTCAAAACTTTGAGAATCCAAATGACAATGCGTATCTATAAGATAGCTTAAATTCTCAATCTCTCTTGCGCTCATATGAAGAATCCTTACAATTGGTGGAATTATGCTAAAATCCAAGATTCTAGCATAATAAAATAAAAACAAAGGCAAAGTATGTTTAGCGGATTGGTGCGACACATCGCACAAGTCAAAAGTTTCACTCACAATACACTTGAGATACTCACTCCATATCAGGCACAAATCGGAGATTCTATAGCTATTAATGGCGCGTGCTTAACGGCTATGACGTTTTTTAGCGGTGGTATGAGTATGGAGCTTAGCAAGCACACACAAGAGAGCGTTGCATTAGAAAATTACAGACAAGGTGCTTTTGTGCATTTAGAGCCCGCATTGCAAGTGGGAGATAGATTTGATGGGCATATTGTACAAGGGCATATTGACGGAGTAGGGCGCATTGTAAGTATCAGCCACCATGGGGATTCAAGTGATTTTTGGATAGAGATTCCAAATGATGTAGTTCCTTATATCATTCCAAAAGGCTCTATATGCGTAGAGGGTATCAGTCTAACTATTGTTGAATGCACTAAAAATACTTTCAAACTAACGCTTATTCCCCACACATTGCAAACAACGCTTTTTGGGAAGTTTGAAGTAGGCAGAAGAGTGAATATTGAAACAGATATTATCACTCGCAGTGTCGTAAGCACTATGCGCGCTCTTTTATCCCAGCAAGACAAAAACCTCTCCAAAAGTCTGTCCAAAAGTCCGTCATGGAACGATATTGATATGCTGAATTTGAGTTATTAATATGGAGCAAATATGCAGGATAAAAAGGCAGTTGCCCTAAGCTATAATATCAAAGATGATAGCGCCCCAAGAGTGGTTGCCAAAGGTAGAAATGAGCTTGCAGCACGAATTATTGCAAAGGCAAAGGAATTTGATGTTCCCCTTTTTGCAAATGCCTTATTGGTAGATTCTCTCCTTGAAGTCCCCCTTGAATCTCATATACCCCCAGAGATGTATAATGCGGTAGTTGAGGTATTTGTGTGGTTATTAAAATGTGAAAGAGAAGCACAGCTTAGCAAGGATATTCTATGAGCACATATTTTCTCCATTTTTTGAAGTTTTTTAAACGTGAATTTGATGGTTTTATTAGGGATAAATTCTCACTCTTTCTTTGCACACTTGCTCCTTTAGTGCTTGGGGCATTTGTATGGGCGGTGTTTTCAGAGAGTTTTGTAAGGGCTGCGGGTATTGGCGTGGTGGATTTAGATAAAAGCACTTTAAGCAGGGAGCTTATTGCTAACCTTGAGAGTATCCCCACACTTAAAGTTACACATTATTATGAGAGTTTGCAAGAAGCAAAGGCTGATATGAGTAATGTCAATATATACGCGCTTATGGTGCTTCCACAAGGGCTTCAAGCACGGAGCAAAAAAGGCATTTTAACTGAAATCCCCATTTATTATAATGCACAATTAATGCTGGTGGCTAAATCCATTGAGGGGGCATTTAAACAACTTATCCTCTCAAGCAATGTCAAGGCAAAATTAGGCAAAAACCTTATCCAAACCCATAACCTCAATGCCGCCCTTGCCTTAAGCTCGCCTATCCTTATGCAAATCACACCACTTTATAATAGCAATAATAGCTACGCACAATTTCTTATTACAGGCATTTTACCCTGTTCGCTTATTATGCTTATGATTATTTGCGTTATCAATTCTCTAGCTCGTGATGAAAGTGATGTGGGATTTATCCCCAATAAAGCAAGCCAAATGCCTCAAGGTATCAAGGCAAATGTCTATATTTTGACGAAAGTATGCGCATATACGGGGATATTTTCATTCTGGTGGGCAGTGATGATGATATTTTTTCATATGCTGGGCTTTAGCTTCCGCGGGAGTTATTTCACGCTTTATTGCGGCGCATTGCTCACACTATTGGGCTATGGGGGTGTGGGGGTATTTGCTTATGCTCTGCTCAAAGACCACACTCGCGCACTTGCCCTAGCAGCGATTTATTGTGCTCCAAGCTTTGCTTTCACAGGGATTACTTTCCCTGCAAACTCTATGGGGGCTTTTGGGAGCTTTTGGCATACAATCTTGCCTATTAGTCATTATCTCAAGCTTTATGTGCAAGTAGCAAATTATGGAGTGGATTTTTTTGGCGCATTCAAAACATTATGTGAAATCGCACCATTTTTGCTCTTTTTAGCCTTTGGGGTTTTGATTTATAAAAGACGTGAAACTTTAAGGGAAGTCTAGTCTATTTGAGCTCTGCCCAATTTTGCCCTATGCTAATGCCGCATTTAAGCGGTACTTCTAGGGTATAGATATTATTCATAATTTCTGCTACTTCTTTAGCATAACTTTGAGCTTTCTCACTTGGGGCTTCAAAGATTAACTCATCATGCACTTGTAGGAGCATTTTTAAATCACTTTTTGCATAGATTTTATGAATCTCACACATTGAGAGTTTAATCAAATCTGCTGCACTCCCTTGAAAAATGGAGTTAATCCCCTCGCGTAAAAAATTTGCCTTCATAAAATCCGTAGCCCGCGCAAAGTCAAAATACCGCCTATGCCCTAATAATGTCTGTGAATAGCCATTTTCGAGCAAAAAGTGCTCTTGGGCATTGAGGAAGTCCTTAATCGTAGGGAAAAGTGCAAAATAGCTCTCTATATAGCTTTTAGCTTCTTTTAATGGAATCTGCAGTGTTTGAGAGAGCTTTTTGCTCCCCATGCCATAAATCAGCCCAAAATTAATAGACTTTGCCACAGCGCGCTTTGCCTTAGCATTTTCTAAGCCAAAAAGCCTAGCAGCTGTTTCAAAATGAATATCCTTATCATGTTTAAAGGCATCAATGAGTGAAGCATCTTTGCAAAAATGTGCCAAAAGCCGCAACTCAATTTGTGAATAATCAATGCTAATAAGGCTATGCCCCTCTTTGCTTACAAATGCCTCTCTAATCTTGCGCCCCTCTTCTCGTCTCACAGGGATATTTTGCAAATTGGGTGATTTAGAGCTTAATCTCCCTGTGGCTGTGCCATTTTGCAAAAATGATGTATAAACTCTATGCTCGCTATTTGCCCCGCCAAAGCGTAGAAGCGGCTCAATGTAAGTATTTTTAAGCTTATTGATTTCCCTATAGTCTAAGATAAGGGCTATCACAGGGTGGGTATCCACAATAGCTAGCAGTGTTTTTTCATCAGTGCTTAATCCCCCCTTTACACTGCGCCCGGGCTTTAAACCTAAGCGATTAAAAAGCACATGGGAGAGCTGCTGTGGGGAGTTGAGGTTAAAATTTTCATGACATAGCTCAAAAATTTGTTTGCTTAAATGCGTAATATGCTCCCCTGCCTTTTCTTTAAGCGATTCTAAAAGTTCCATATTTACCTTAATGCCCTCACATTCCATAGCCATAAGCACCTTGATAAAAGGAAATTCCAAATTATAGGCAAGCTCTAATATCCCGCCCCATTCACGCGCATAAAATTCCTCTTCCAAACGATGATAAAGTGCAAAGGTAGCTGCTGCATCTTCTGCGGCATATTGAGTGGCTGCAGCGATACTCACTTGCGAGAAGTTCTCTCCCTTTGCCACGACAGAATCAAAGCTTATCATCGTATGCTTAAAGTGCTTTAGCATTTGCTTATCAAGCCCCACAGGCGCGATAGAATCATAAAGCCAGCTTAAAATCATACTATCATAAATTGCCCCCTTATGCTCTAAGCCCAATGTATGGAAAATAAGGCTTAAGTCAAATTTGAGATTATGCCCAATTAGAGGATGGGTAAAAATAAGTGAGATAATATGCCTTGCTTCTTGCAAGCTTAGTTGTTTGGGTGCTCCTAAATATCGATGCCCCACAGGCACATAATAGGCATTTTCTCCATCAAAGCAAAAGCTAAAGCCTACAAGGCTTGCCTCTTGTATATCAAGGCTATCACTTTCACAATCAAAGCCAATTTTCACATCTTTACTAAGAGGGTTAAGGAGAGCTTGTATATCTGCTACATTATCAAGTAAATGCGCTTTAAAGCTAAAATTTTCTTTTGAATGAGGGGGTTGCGTGCTTTTACCTATACCCTTTTGTGCTCCCTTTTTTTGGGCGTATCGCTCATGGGGGGACTGCACTTTGGAGATAATGTTTTTTAAATCATAGGCTTTAAGCTCATCTAAGATTTTTAGCATAGGATTAGATTCGCTCATTAGGCATTTGCTTAAGTCAATATCTTGCAATAAATCATCATGCAAGCTCACAAGCTTTTTGCTTAAAAACGCATTATCCTTGCCATCAAGAATGAGATTAGCGATCCTTTGACTTACTACATTTGTAAGCTCCTCTTCCCTCTGATACATGGTCTCTATATTCCCAAAATGGGTTATAAGCTTTTGCGCACTTTTAGCTCCTATGCCCTTTACGCCCATGACATTATCACTACTATCTCCCACTAATGCCTGATAGTCAATAAATTGCTTAGGCTTCACGCCATATTTTTCAATACATTCTGCTTCTTTAATATCCCTTTTGCCAATAGGGTCATAAATGTAAGTATTCTCATCAATGAGTTGATATAAATCTTTATCGTGGCTAATAATCCTCACAGCGATATTTTGGGCATTTGCGACTTTATTTACAGAAGCTATCACATCATCTGCCTCATAGCCCTCTATGCTGATATTTAAAAAACCCATTTTGCTAATCCACTCTATAGCTATGGGAAGTTGCATAAGAAGCTCTTGTGGTGGAGCTTGGCGATTGCGCTTATAGTCTTTAAAAATCTCGCGCCTTTTGTTTTCTCCTCCTCCCTCTAAAGCAAAGGCTATATATGTACATGATGGATCTTTATATAAACTTTGTAATAAATTGCAAAATCCCACAAGCAATCCCGTGGGGAATCCTTGCGCATTTTTCAAAGGTGGCAAGGCATAAAAACTTCTGAAAAAAAATCCAAAAGTATCAATTACATTTAAGGTATTCATAGAATCTCACTTGAGGTTATAGAGTGCTAAAGTTGCGGATTCTAACGCAAAAAATTAAATTGATATTTTGCCTTAGAGCCCCCAAACTAAGATAAGGTAAAGATAATGAGAGATAGCAGTAAATATACCTTTATAAAGCCAAAAATCTAGCAATTTTTATCCACTGCCTTGCCGTACAACAAAACAAAGTAATATTCAATTTTGATTTATCTAAGCCACACAAAGGAATCATTATGTATATAGCCGCTAATTTTAAATCCAATCTCACACGCGCTCAAGTGCAAGCCTATAGCCAAGAGTTAGAATCTTACCTTGCCCACATTCAAGCCCCTCATCTCAAAGTAAGCATTTTCCCCTCACACACAGCTTTATTGGCTAATGACTTCGCACATTTCCAAATCGGCGCGCAAAATGCACATTATGCGCAAAATGGGGCTTTCACAGGTGAGATAACCTTAAAACAATTAGCAGAATTTAATATTTGTTCTTTAATTATCGGGCATAGTGAGCGTAGAATGATGTTTAATGAAAGCCAAGAGCACATTAATGAAAAGTTTGCATTTTATAAAGAAGCGGGCTTTAGCTTGTATTATTGTATCGGCGAGCCTTTAAATGTGCGAAAGCAGGGAGAAAACGCGCTAAAAGATTATTTGAGTTCGCAACTTAGTGGGATAGCGCTTGATTACCCTAAGCTTATTATTGCTTATGAACCTATTTGGGCGATTGGCACGGGGGTGAGTGCGAGTATGGAAGAGATAGCCTCTACGCATGCGATGTTATCTACCCTTACAAGCGCACCACTCCTTTATGGCGGAAGTGTCAATGCCAGCAATGCTAAAGAGATTTTAAGCTTAAAGCATGTGCATGGTGTGCTTGTGGGTTCAGCAAGCCTTGAGTTAGAGAGTTTTAAGGGGATCATTCAAGCGGGGCTATGATAAGGCGAGTTTCTTGTGCGTTACATGTAACACTTTGTCATATTGAGTCCCCCTTTTTTTGGGGTGAGGAATTGCTACCTAAACTCTAAAGGGTAGCAAATTTATCAGCTCTTGGGGGAGCGTAGCGACCAAAGAAACCCTAAAGGAATCACTACTCAAGCCAACAGCAATTCTTCGCCTGCGGCTCAGAATGACAAGAAGGGCAGATTCGCTAGTGTTTCCAACAGCAATTCTTCACTCCCCCCGCTAGAGGGGGGTTCGTGATGCTAAACTAATTTCCTTTGCAAACTACATTGCCATGTCCTAGGTTTTGTAAAAACCGAAGAATCTCTCTTGGAACTCACTAAAGACTCCGCCACTTTGTGATTCTAAGAGAGGGCGTAAGCCTGAGCGAAGAATCTCTGCCCAAATCACTACAAATTTTTTTAGATTCTTTTTCTACAGAGGAGATGGGGTTTGAGAATACACAAGTATAAGCCAAGTACAAACAATATTAAAAAGCAAAATGTATAATGCGAGCTTATATCATTCTTAAGGAGGCATTATGTCTGGGATATTAAGTGGAAAAAAGGGGCTGATTGTAGGTGTGGCAAATAACCGCTCAATCGCTTATGGTATAGCAAAAGCTTGTAAGGCTCAAGGTGCGGAACTCGCCTTTACATATCTTAATGAATCCTTAGAAAAACGAGTGCGACCTATCGCAGAGGAAATGGGTTCAAAAAGCTATGTTTATGAGCTTGATGTGAGTAAGCCCGAGCATTTTACATCACTCACTCACGCGCTTAAAAGAGACTTTGGCAACATCGACTTTTTGGTGCATTCTGTAGCATTTGCGCCTAAAGACGCATTGGAGGGAGAGTTTATCCAAACAAGCAAACAAGCTTTTAATACTGCTATGGAGATTTCTGTATATTCTTTCATCGAGCTTACTCGTGCTATGCTTCCTTTATTGAATGAAAATGCCTCTATCCTTACACTTACTTATTTGGGAAGCGTAAAATATGTAACCAATTATAATGTTATGGGTGTAGCAAAGGCTGCTTTAGAATCAAGTGTGCGATATATGGCTTATGATTTGGGTAAAAAGGGCATTCGTGTTAATGCTATCTCTGCTGGACCCATTAAAACACTAGCCGCAAGTGGGATAGGGGATTTTAATATTATGCTTAAGTGGAACGAAGCCAATGCGCCACTACAAGAGAATGTGAGTATTGAGCAAGTGGGAAATGCCGCGATGTATATGTTAAGCCCGCTTTCAAGTGGCGTTACAGGGGAAGTGCATTATGTTGATGCAGGGTATAACATTATGGGAATGTGTGCTACACAAGAAGTTGATGGTAAGCTTACACCCCGCTGGGATTTAATCCGCCCTTAAAAGCGGATTACTATATTGGCAAAATAATCAACCCTTGCACTTAGGGTTTGCTCATTTGCACCTATTTTTTTGAAATCTTTATCTAAGGGGAAGCTACCCCTTGCCATGATTTCAAGATTTGCATATGGTGTTACTACAAATCCAAAACCTAGATTTACATTCACGGCTATGCCTTTGATGGAGCTATCATCAAGCTTTAGAGAAGCATAATGAATGCCCGGTCCTCCAAAAGTATAGAATCGCGGTAAAAGTTTATAACCCTCTTCTATGACTATACCATAAGCCCTATAGGAAGCATTTTGGGCGATATTTGGTATGTTAGCATAACTTGCTTCGAGCAAGATTCGGCTAAAAAGCCTCTGTGTGTTATCAAGCTCTAGCCCTATTGCTCCATATCCACTAAGTTTGCCCGCATAGGAATGGAGCGTTTTATCTGCATTACTCCATTTGACATTGCTATTTTGATCTTTCAAATAAGTAGCTTGAGAGCCTATCCCTCCGATAGCTATGATGTGATAGGCTTTTTGCTCATTTGCAAAAAGACCAATGGCAAACATACTTAAAAGAATCATTTTTTTCATCAGCTTATCCTCACCAACTCATCAATTTCGCAAACCATAATATAGAAATCACATTTATGGATTAAAATCTTCATTATGATTTGATATGAGATATTACATAGTAAGAATTAATATTATTATGTAATTTATAAATATTATGTCTGTTGTTACCTTTTGTAATGTTATTTACAAAGCCCTTAAGGCAAGTTAGCCTATAATCAGGCTTTGCAATATTCACTATCTCAAAGGATTTCCCTCATGCGTTTTAGAGAAGCGAAACATCTCCACCTTATTTCTTTAGGCTGTACTAAAAACCTCGTAGATTCTGAAGTGATGTTAGGACGATTGAAAGCTTATCGCCTTACCCCCAATCTCAATGAGGCAGATGTGATTATTATTAATACCTGCGGTTTTATAGAATCTGCCAAGCAAGAAAGCATACAAACGATCTTTGATGCCTCAATAAATCGCAAAAAAGGAGCGATGCTCGTAGTCAGTGGCTGTCTGGCAGAGCGTTACAAAGAAGAGCTTGCAAGGGAGATACCAGAGATTGATATTATCACAGGTGTGAGTGATTATGACAAAATCGATAGCATGCTAGAAGAGAAGAGAGGCATACACTCTAAAAAGGTATTTTTATGCGATGAAAAAGATGAGCGCGTGGTTATTGGCTCGCATTTTCATGCCTATATCAAGCTAAGTGAAGGTTGCAATCAGTCTTGTAGCTTTTGTGCGATTCCCTCCTTTAAGGGCAAACTCCACTCGCGCACATTAAGCTCCACACTTAAAGAGCTAGAGAATCTCTATGCGAAGGGCTTTAGGGACTTTAGCTTTATCGCTCAAGATAGTAGCTCATATTTGCGTGATGTAGGGCAAAAAGATGGCTTAGTGGCTTTGATTAAAGGTATTGATAGCCTAAAGCTTGATATAAGCTGCAGAATCTTCTATCTCTATCCGAGCTCCACTTCTTTAAAACTCATAGAAACGATTGCCAACTCTACAAGCTTTTTGCCTTATTTTGATATGCCAATCCAGCATATTTCAGAGCATATGCTTAAACTTATGAGAAGAGGAGCGAGCAAAGCAGCGCATATAGAGCTTTTAAAGGCAATGAGAGAAGTGCCTGAGGCATTTGTGCGCACAAGTTTTGTCATCGGGCACCCCGGCGAGGAGGAAGAGGACTTTAGAGAGCTGTATGATTTTATAGAATCTTTTGCCTTTGATAGAATCAACCTCTTTGCCTATTCACCGCAAGAAAACACCCCCGCTTTTAATATGCCCAATCGCCCAAGCTCCACTATCACCAACAAACGCATTAACGCACTTAATAAAATCATCAAAGCCCAGCTTAAAGCCTCTCATAAAGCCCTCATAGGCAAGCAAGTAGATATAATCCTAGAGGGTAAAAGTGAGATAAGTGAGTATTTTTACAAAGCACGGCTGAAGTTATGGGGGCGGGATATTGATGGGGAGATTCTCATAAATGATAGTGAAATCTGCGATGACAATGGGCAAATGCTTGTGCTAAAAGAGGGCTATTACCGCGCACTCATCACGCAATATAAGCAAGGCTTTCTCTTTGGCAAGGTTTTAAGGGCTTTATAGGGCTTTAAGAGATTTGGCTTATACTTTGAGCGCATGAGCGTTAATAGCTAACTTTTGGAAGTGTATTGGTTTGTGAAACAAGCGAAAAACTCTATTTGGATTGCTAGTAGATGCTGTTCATTTCTCATCACAAACCCCCGCTAGGAGGTGAAGAATTGCTATTTGATACACCAGAAATTTTCCAAGTTTGTCATTCTGAGGGAGGGCAACGCCTGACCGAAGAATCTCTCTTATCCGCTAAAGACTCTTTAACAGAATCGCTAGAAAGGCAGTTACTTTGTCATTCCAAGACCCCAATAAGGGGTGAAGAATTGCTTTTTAGATTACTAGTAAATGCTGGATTGATTGTCATTCTGAGCTTGAGAATCAAGCGAAGAATCTCTGTGGGCGACTAGTGATTCGAATAGAGATTCTTCGCCTCCTAAAGGAGGCTCAGAATGACAACGGGATGGAATCTACTAGAAATCCAAGTAGAGATTCTTCAGCTCAAAGCCTAAGACATGACAAACTAACTATCTTTTTGTAGGAGAAACCCAAATCACCCAAAAAGGTAAAAAGTCAAAAATAGTGCCCCCCGAAAGGCGCTTTAGGTGGTTTGCAAAATTTATTTTTGCAAACCAAGACATCAAATTAATAGAAATGCCCCTAGCCACAGGCACTTTCAGGCGACAATTTAAAGCCCTTAGAAAAAGACTTGATAGATAAGCGTAGCTTAGCTATAAGTCAATCTTTAGGCGGTATGTGTGAATTGATTTCACACATACCAAGACATTAAATCAATGTAATTTCAAAAACTTTCTTACCTCTTTTTGAGATTTTAGAGCGACAAATATTTTTGCTTATATAGCCATATTTGATTTGCAAGCAAACAAACTTCCATATAGAGGCTGCATTATACAAAACTACCCCTCTGCTCTCACTATAAGGCTTTTGGCTAAACCTAAACTCTCTATAATGCTCTGCTCTAATGCCCTTTGTTCGCCATTATCAACCTCATGGTCATAGCCCAATATATGCAAAAACCCATGCACAAAAAGCAAGCTAAGCTCATCTCTCAAGCTATGTTGAAGTCTCTTTGCCACATCTTGTGCCATTTCATAGTTGATAACAATGCTCCCTAGACATATCGGCGCGCTATTTTGGGCTAAATCTGTGCTATACATATCACACACTAGAGGGAAGCTTAGCACATCAGTGGGCATATCCTTGCCCCTAAAGTTTGCATTTAACTCCCTTATGCCCTCATTATCTAAGCCAATCACTTCAAGAACGCAATTTTGCACCCTATAAGCAAGCAAACCCAAAGTATAGATATGCCTTAAAACATCTTCTAAAAAGTCCAAATCAATGGGGCTAGATATATCAAGTGCGGGTATATGTTTGTCCAAAAGTCGCTCCGTTATCAAAGAGTTTATCGCTTTAAGTATAGCCATAAAGTACTTTTAAAGTGTTATAATGCACACCTTTAGCTAGAGAGGCGAGGTGGAGTATGGTAGATTATGGCATTAACTTTTGGGGCAATAATGACTTTATTATCATCGATGGTAAAGTCAAGGTCAATTATAAACATAAGCCCGCATTGATTGATATAGTCCAAGATGCAAGAGAGAGGGGCTATAAGGGACCTCTGCTCTTGCGTTTCCCACATTTGATTAAAAGTCAAGTTGATAAGCTTTTTGCTACCTTTGAGGGCGCTATTAAAGAGTATTCCTATCAAGGTAAATTTAAAGCCGTCTTCCCCCTCAAGGTAAATCAAATGCCAAATTTCGTCCTTCCCTTAGTGGAGTTAAGTAAGGATAAATGCTATGGTTTAGAAGCTGGGAGTAAATCTGAGCTTATTTTGGCTATGGCTTATACCAATGAAAACGCCCCTATAACGGTTAATGGCTTTAAAGATAGGGAGATGATTTCCTTAGGCTTTAGCGCGGCAAATATGGGGCATGATATTACGCTTACTATTGAGGGCTTAAATGAGCTAGAAACCATTATTGAGGTGGCAAAAGAAATGGGCGAGCCTTATCCTAATATAGGCTTAAGAATCCGCCTCCATAGCACAGGCATAGGGCTTTGGGCAAAGAGCGGAGGGATTAACTCAAAGTTTGGGCTCACAAGCACAGAACTTTTAGAGGCGATTAATATGCTCAAAAAAGAGGAGCTTTTGCATAAATTTACGATGATTCACTTTCATATTGGGAGTCAAATTAGCGATATTTCCCCCCTTAAGCGGGCTATTAGAGAAGCAGGTAATATCTATGCGGAGTTGCGTAAAAAAGGGGCTAGCAATTTGCAATGTGTGAATATCGGCGGAGGCTTAGCAGTAGAATATACCCAACATGAGGGTGCTAATGATCGCAACTATACATTAAGTGAATTTAGTGGTGATGTGGTGTTTTCTTTACGTGAAATTGCGAAAAATAAAAACGAGCCCGAGCCTGATATTTTTATAGAATCTGGTCGCTTTATCGCTGCAAGCCACGCAGTGCTTATCGCCCCTGTTTTAGAGCTTTTCTCCCAAGAATATGATGAAAAAGCCCTAAAACTTAAAGAGCAAAACCCGCCATTAATCGAAGAGCTTTTTGACCTCTATAATAGTGTAGTGGAGAAAAATGCCATTGAATACTTGCATGATAGCCTTGATCATATGGAATCGCTTCTTACGCTTTTTGATTTAGGCTATATTGATTTGCAAGACCGCTCAAATACCGAAGTGCTGGTGCATTTGATTATTAAAAAGGTCATTAAGCTTCTAAAGCATAAAAACCACAATGAAATTTTGCAGATTCAAGAGCAAGTTCAAGAGCGGTATTTGCTTAATTGCAGCTTTTTTCAAAGTTTGCCCGATTATTGGGGCTTAGCGCAGAATTTTCCCGTTATGCCCCTTGATAGGCTAAATCGCCGCCCCAATCGAAGCGCGAGTTTATGGGATATTACTTGTGATTCTGATGGAGAGATTGCCTTTAATGCTAATAAACCGCTCTTTTTACATGATGTAGATGTAACAAAAGAGGAGTACTTTTTAGGCTTTTTCCTTGTGGGAGCGTATCAAGAGGTGCTCGGTATGCGCCATAATCTCTTCACTCACCCTACAGAATTTAGCGTGGAGTTTGATGATGACTTAAATAAAGGCTATGAATTATCGCGCTTGATTGAAGCACAAACCATTTTAGATGTGCTTGATGATTTAGATTATGATACAAAGGACATAGAGCGCCGATTAAAACAACATATAGAGGATAATCAAAGCCTTGATAGTGAGGGCAAAAAGAAAATGCTCGGGCGACTTTATGTGATGCTAAGTGAAAATGGCTATTTACGCACGATTACAACTAAAGGAGAATAGAGAGAGTGGAACGACATACCACTGAAGTGCAAGAAAACCAAGCACAAAACAAAGATGAAAAAAAGGCTTCATTATGGCAGATTATTAAAGAGGATTTTTGCGTTATTAAGCAAAAAGACCCAGCTATTAATAAAAGCATAGAATTGTTTTTTAATTATCCCGGGCTTATAGCCTTAGTGCATTATCGTTTAGCTCATGCCATACATAATGCCGGCTTTAAAGTGATAGCACGCATTATTATGGGGCTTACAGGCTTTATTACGAATGTAGATATTCACCCTGCAGCGCGCATTGGCAGGCGGGTTTTTATTGACCATGCTACGGGTGTGGTGATAGGTGAGACTGCAGAAGTAGGCAATGATGTAGTCATTTATCAGGGTGTAACCTTAGGCGGGACTAGCCTTGATAAAGTCAAGCGCCACCCTAGCATTGAAGATGGCGTGGTCATAGGCGCAGGAGCGAAGATATTAGGGAATATACGCGTAGGGGCGAATGCAAAAATTGGGGCAAATTCTGTTGTGATTAAAGATGTCCCAAAGGACTGCACTGCTGTGGGAATCCCTGCACGTGTAATCCTCAAAGGGCGCGCACAAGATATAAATGCTGTCAATAAGCTCCCTGACATTGATAGGGCGTTATTTGAATATCTCTTTAAACGTTTGCAGATTCTAGAGAGTAGTACAGAATGCTGCCATGCTAAAGAGCTAGAAGAGCTGAATGCCCTCTATGCAAGCTTTTTGGAGACATTGGCGACATAGTAATACTTGCTTTTTGTGTTGGCTTTTAGAGTGTGAGGAATCTCTATCTGAAACACTAGATTTAAAAAAGAGAGAGATTCTTTGCCTCCATTCACTGGAGGCGACAAGTTAATATTGAGGGTTTAGCATCGTTGCTATCTTTAGTGTAGCGATGTGTGAAGAGCTAATTAAAGCTTGGGAGATGTTTTCAAAGCACTTAGGCTATCTCTTAATTCAATGAGGGCTTGGGCTTGCTTTGCTAAGGCTTTAATCACAACCACATCATCACAAAAGCTAATGCCCACATTGATAGGACTTGATAGTACTTTTGCTTCAAGTGCTTTTTTATCTAGGTTTTTATCAAAAATCACATAGCTTAGGCTATGCGTGTATTCCCTAAAGGCACATAAACTCCTTAAAGGCATAGTTTGGGGGTTAAGATGAGTATTTTCAAAAAATATCAGCCGCCCTTTAAGAGAGATAAAAAGCTTGGAGTGAAACTCCCTAAAGGCAAATATCTCGCCTCTCTCTACCCTCCCCGCACATAGAATCTCACTATAGTAGAGCTTTGAATGCTCATGCAAGTGTATATTGGTGCAACTGCTAAAGCAAGCATTTGCAAAGGGAATGCAAGGCAGGGGTGCGTATTCTAAAAGGGCATTTTCTTCTAAAGTGATGTACATTTCACGTTTGGCAGCCCCATTTTGTGTGTCATGTATTTTTTCATAACTTTGAGTGCTTAGGAGAATTTGGCTTTTTGCCCCTATATGGAGGTTTATATCTTGTCTATCGCCTTTTAAAAGCCCAGCACTCACGCAAAGGAGCATAATCTCACTATAATGTTTATGAAAAAGCGGGCTTATGACTTTAAAAGGTGGGGTAAAAAGCATTTTATCGATAATGCTTTTGCCATTTAAGCCTACTTTGGTGCTAAGCTTAAGCGTGCTTGCTTGGGGGAAATGGCTCATTATGACTTTTGCCTTTTATTGCTCTAAGAGGGCATAAGTTTTAATCCAATCAATAACTTCACTTATGCCCTCATTTTTAGCAATATTGGTAAAAAGAAACTTCCTCTCCCCGCGCATCATTTTAGAATCTCTTTGCATAACTTCTAGGCTTGCCCCCACATACGGAGCTAAGTCAATTTTATTAATCAGCAATAAATCAGAGCGAGTAATGCCCGGTCCTCCCTTTCTTGGGATTTTATCTCCTGCGCTTACATCAATGACAAAGATACTAAAATCAGCTAACTCTGGGCTAAAGCTACTTGCGAGATTATCCCCGCCACTTTCTATAAATATAATATCAAGGTTGGAAAATCTTTTTTGTAGCTCTTCTATGGCTTCAAGATTCATAGAGGCATCTTCTCTAATCGCCGTATGTGGGCAGCCTCCTGTCTCTACGCCGATGATTCTCTCTTGCGGTAAAACAGAGTTTTTGCTTAAAAACTGCGCATCTTCTTGTGTGTAAATATCATTGGTGATAACTGCTATAGAATACTGCTTGCTCATAAGGCGAGTGAGTGATTCTATAAGGGCTGTTTTACCGCTTCCTACGGGTCCGCATACGCCGATTTTTACCATATTTGCTCCTTAAGACATATAGAGTTTAGAGTAGAGATATTCATGCTGCATGGCTTTAATTTCATTATACGCCCAAGCGCAGCAAAAGTCCTCTTGCGTGAGGGTTTGTAACTTCGCATAAACCTCATCAAATTCCGCGCATAAAGCATATAAAATAGCTTGCCCCTCACTTTGGGCTAGGGGGATAAGTTTTACACAATTAGTTAGGGCATTAGCAATTTGAGCATACATATAGTGTTTAAGAGCACTCTCAAAATCACCTATATATGCCTTGCAAAAGGTAGCATAGCTGATAGGATACATAAAGTAAAGACTTTGGTGGAGGTAGGATTCAAAAAGTGCATGGGGCTTTAGCGGGAGGGATTGTATGGTTTTTATAAATCGCGTGCCTATTTTTTGCATACCTTTACGTGATGGGGTTGCAGCCATTGAAGCATAAAGGAGAGATTCATAGTGGAGGATAGAGCCAATATCCTCTGCTTCAAAGCTAAGCTTAATGGAAAGCAAATCTGTATATAAGATTTGTGTATGCAAATATGAGTGAAGATAGGCTTTTGCGTCTTGTTGATTTTGGAGTATCTGCTGGGCTACATAGCTCTCTAAGCCAAAAGAATGCGTGTAACTTCCTATGGGGAAGAGGGAATCATTAATTTGCAAAAGGAGGAAGTTCATACTTTTTGCCTAAGGTGGATTTGAAAATCTGGGCTTTTTATAAGCTCTGGCTCTTTGAGGATAGGGTTTGCTATCTGCACTCTATCTTTAGGCTCTAAGATACAATCTTTTATTGCAAAATGGATTTTTAACCTCTCTAGCATTCTTTGCACAGGGGGCTCAAAAGGCGTGCAAAACTCCCCTTGCGAGGGTATGTAAAATAATGGTGCGTGGAGATTCCCCACTTCATAGCAAAAAAGAGCTATGCTCATATATTCTTGCAAACTCACACAAAGAGCAGCAGATGGGATAATAGAGATTATAATCGCACTTTTATTGTGTAAGGAGAGTATATCACCATTATTAAGAGCCCTTGCATTTGTTGGGAGCTTGAGGGCTATCACTTCTCCCTTGCTTGAAGTGAATCGGGCGATTTTTTTATATGTATCAAACCACTCTATGGCTATGCTATCAAGCTCAATATCTCTTAAATTGAAATCTGTGATATTCCCACAAATATGCTCAACATATATCAATGCCAATACCCTAAAAAGAAGAGCCAAGCAGGAATAAATGCTGTGAAAATACCCTCTAATATCGCTAAATGCGGAGTAAATCTCATTTGTCGTTTAAGGGCGCATTCTATAAAGCCCACAAACCATAGCACGCCCCAAGCAAGCCATATACAAGTAAATGCTTTCTCTTGCAAACTCTCCCCATAGCTAAGGATACTTGCTGGAATCGTGTTTATGCTTACAAAGAGGCTATAGTAGCCATACGCCCTTAAGTCTAAATTGAAGAGTAAATTACAAGCGATGAATAAATACGTAAAGCCAAAAAGCAAGCCCATAGCCGCCCCATAATAAGAATCTGCTCCCCCATAGCCTATGCTCGCACATATCACCATAATGAGACTTACGCTAATAGAGAGAAATGCCACAAAGAGATTTAAAATCGCTGTGGCTTTTGGCTCAATATTGATTAAACGAGCGATACCATTATTGATAAGCACTGCCCCGACATACAATAAAACAAGTCCTAACATACATATCCTTTAAAATAAATGATAGAGTTGTGCAAGAGGCACTTTACTCACACTTTTAGAGGTGATGAGTTGATTATCAATTTTGACTTCATAGGTTTCGGGATTGACTTCTATAGAGGTTACTACATCATTATATTTCATATCCTTTTTGCCAATATTGCGGCAGTTTTTGATAGGTAAGATGAGTTTATGCAAGCCTAGTTTTTCTTTGATATTAGCCTTAAACGCCGCTTGTGAGACAAAGGTAATGCTTGTGTCATATTTTGCCCCTCCGTGTGCGCCAAACATTTCTTTATATACTATGGGTTGAGGTGTGGGGATAGAGGCATTGCTATCTCCCATTTTTGCGCCAACTATCATTCCATTTTTGATAATCATTTCAGGCTTTACCCCAAAAAGCGCAGGCTTATAGAGGACTAAGTCTGCAAATTTGCCCACTTCTACAGAGCCTACATATTCGGCTATACCGCTGGCAATGGCGGGGTTTATGGTGTATTTTGCTATGTATCTTTTGATTCTAAAATTATCATTTTCCCCGCGCTCTTCTTTAAGTGCTCCAAATTCATTTTTGCATTTATCTGCCATTTGCCACGTGCGTATGATAACCTCTCCCACGCGCCCCATAGCTTGAGAATCTGAACTTGTGATAGAAAACACCCCCATATCATGGAGCGTATCTTCTGCAGCTATACTCTCAGGGCGAATCCTACTATCAGCAAAGGCTACATCTTCTTTGATATTTTTATCTAAATGATGGCACACCATAAGCATATCTAAATGCTCATCAATCGTATTTTGAGTAAAGGGCAATGTCGGGTTAGTCGAAGCAGGCAAGACATTTGGGTATCCTGCAGCTTTAATAATATCCGGGGCGTGCCCGCCTCCAGCGCCCTCTGTGTGGAAAGTATGTATCGTCCTACCACCTATAGCCTCTAGCGTATCTTGCACAAAGCCACTTTCATTAAGCGTATCAGTATGTATGGCTACTTGCACATCATACGCTTCTGCGACATTTAGGGCGTGGTTAATAACCGCAGGAGTAGAGCCCCAATCTTCGTGAATCTTAAAGCCCACCGCTCCAGATTCTATTTGCTCTCTTAGGGCTTGCTCATTAGAGGTATTGCCCTTAGCTAAAAAGCCAATATTCATCGTATAAGCCTCTGCGGCTTTGAGCATTTCTTCTATATTAAATTTGCCGGGTGTGCAGGTAGTAGCACTACTTCCCGCGCTTGGTCCTACGCCTCCTCCTATCATCGTAGTAACGCCGCTATAAAGTGCAGTTGGGATTTGCGTAGGGGAGATAAAGTGAATATGCGTATCAATGCCTCCAGCAGTGCAGATAAGCCCCTCTCCGGCGATTACTTCAGTGCTAGCCCCTATGGTCATATTTTCACTTATGCCATCTTGTATATCAGGGTTACCCGCCTTGCCAATACCGATGATTTTATTTCCCCTCAAGCCTATATCAGCCTTATAAATACCGCTATAGTCGATAATCACTACATTTGTGATAACCACATCAAGGCAAGGTTTCTCACTTGCACATTGTGCCATGCCATCACGGATTGTTTTCCCCCCGCCAAACTTGACTTCCTCACCATAGAGTGTAAAGTCCTTTTCTATCTCTGCAAATAAATTCGTATCTGCTAGGCGGATTTTATCGCCTGTGGTTGGTCCATACATAGAGGCATATGCTTCTCTTGTGATTGTTTTCATACTTTCCTCACTTGTTTATAAAATCTTTTTCTTTTGCGCATTTAAGGGCATTTTGCTTGGTTTGGGTAAGTTCTCCATTGGTTAAGTCATTGAAGCCAAAGATTTTTTTCTTCCCGCCAAATTCAATAAGCTCTATACTTTTACTCTCTCCGGGCTCGAAGCGCACAGAAGTGCCAGATGGTATATCAAGGCGCCTGCCAAAGGCTTTCTCTCTATCAAATGCTAAATCTCTATTGACTTCAAAAAAGTGAAAATGCGAGCCTACTTGTATGGGTCTATCTCCCTTATTGCTTACTTCTAGGGTTATGGATGGTTTATTGGCATTGAGGATTATGTCTTCATTTTTAAGGATATACTCCCCGGGTTTCACTCCCCCGCGCTCTTCAATGGGGTTATGGATAGTAACGAGCTTTGTACCATCGGGGAAGGTGGCTTCTACCTGCACGTCATGGAGCATATATGCTACGCCCTCCATTACATCATCTGCTTTGAGAATCTCCCTGCCATAGCTCATAAGCTCGGCTACGCTTTTCTCTCCCTCTCGGGCTTTTTCCATAATTTCCATACTGATTAAAGCTATAGATTCTATATAGTTGAGTTTTATGCCCCTCTCTTTTCTTTGCTTTGCTAAAGCCCCAGCATAATGAAGTATAAGTTTGTCTTGTTCTCTTGGCATTAGGTGCATACGTAGTCCTTGTAAAATGATAAATTAGAGGTGTAAAAGCAAGTTTATATAAAGCCTTGCTTTATTAATTATTAATTAAGAATCTTAATAGTTAGAAAACTTCTTGCTCCTTCTTACTCTGTGAAAAGATGTCTTTTGAGGCAGTGCTGCTTTTGACGTGCTAGGCTGTGTAAATGCGTTTCTAAGCTGCTTGTTTGAAGTGCTATGGTTTCTATTATGGAGATAATTTGCTTTTGGGCTTTAAGCGGTGGGAGGGGGATTTGTCGAGCATAAATTTGATTGCGATTTATTCCCGGCACACCAATTCCAATCTGTTCTTTTTCTAAATTTAAATTCAACATTACAAAATAAAGTAATTTCATATCGTATTGAATTTTTGTTTTTACATAAAAAGTTGTATCAATAGGATAGCAGTTTTTTTCTACGTATGTTATTTTTCCTGCTGAACCTTTGCGTCCTACAATAATGCAAGGAGATTTTGCAATATATTCATTATGATAACCCACAATTCCATTTGAACCCATTACAGGATATTCGCCTTTTATTCTCTTGTTTTCTTGTAAGGCTTTGCCGTATTCTAAAGATAAAATTTCGCCGAGTTTTTTTACTTCCCAACCTTCAGCGGGAGGAGTGGGCAAAGAGGCGATAAGATGTTTTAAGGAAGTTAAAAAGTCTTGTTTTATCCCGCATTTTTGTAAGGCTAAACTGATAGCATTTTGCCAAAAAGCTTTTTGAGAAAGTAAAAAGGCAATTTGACTTAAGATTAATTTAAGCTTAGCCTCGTCTCTCTCTCTCTCTCTCTCTCTCTCGTTGTCTGCATTTAAGTTTTTATTAAGAATAAATGCTTTTTGATTTTCTAATATTTCAAGCTCTTTATCAATCTTTGAAATTTTATGTTCTATATTTTCAATCACAGAAACAATTTGCTCTTGAGCGTTTAAGGGCGGGAGGGGGATTTTAAGATTTTTTATAAAACTTAAATTTGCCATAGAAAAATCCCCAAGTTCTTTAAATCTTGGGTAAAGTCCAGCACAAGCAAAATATAAAAATTTGGTATTTAATATTTGTAAATCTAAAGGATATAGACCAGCAATATTTTGATTTGTTGTGCTTTCAAATGTGAGATAACCTACCTTACCAATAGTTGCACCAACTAGTGCAATCAATACTGAATTCTTTTTTAATATTTTTGCCGATGATTTTTTTAATCCCAATTCAGTAATTTTTTCTGCAACTTGATTTTCATAAACATAACAATTTTGACAAACTTCAGATTTAATCCAATTTATAGTTCCATTCCAATATTCTGCTATATTTCGGCTGGGAGTTCCACCACTTTGAACCTCTGCAATTTGTGAAATTCTTACGCTTTCCCAACCTTCAGTGGGAGGGATAGGCAAGGTTTTTAAAAGCTTTTTTAACTCTTCTAAATTTTGATTTTGTATTTGCTTCTTTTCAAAGGAGGACAAGGGGGGATTTTTAGCATTGTGTTGATAAATAGCTTCCTCGTGCGGGTCGCTAAGTTTGTCAGCTTCAGCTTTTATGGAGGGTGAAGAAACTCTGTGGGCGACTAGTGATTTGAATAGCAATTCTTCACCCCCTAGCAGGGGTTCGTGATGACAGACTAACGGATTGGCTTGTGACTCGTTAGAAGATTCTCCGCTCTCAAAGTCTTCATAATGGTAAAGAAAATTCTCATTAAGCCTTGCTTGTAAATTTTGTAAATTTAATAAAATGGCATTGATAAGCTCATCGATGTTATCAAATTCACCTAATTCATCGGTATTTTGGCAAATTTTACATTTGATTAAAATCGCTTTAATGAGCTTTTGATACTGCTTTATGCTTGCTTCAATGGTATTATGCGCTTCTTCTAGCCTCTCGCATTCTTCTACAATTTGCTTTTGAATTTCTAAGGGCGGTTTAGGAATTTTAACTTCATTTTCTATAAATTTTTTCGCAATATTTTTTAATGCAATACCTTTAAATCCAACTTCTAAAAGCTCTAAATGATTTCTTATTACAAAATACACATAACGCAAAGAAATTTCATCATTTGCTTTTGTAAAAATATAAGTATGGTCTGAACTTGAAAATTTACCATTCTCATAATGTATATTTGCACTGCCTCCATCGCCTATAATCAAAGCTTGAGTGTCAAAATCGTATTCGTTGCATTTATAAATTTCTAATGAAGATTTATAAAAATTGATTGTTCCATTTTTATCTTCAAAAGAGGCAGGTCTTTTCCCTTTGCCCAAACTTTTTAGAATTTCCCCCAATCTCACCAACTCATATCTACAATTTGCAAAAGGATTTTCGCTTACATTTTTTGCTTCACCGCTTAGGATATTACTAGGATTTAAAGAAATTGCCTTTGTGAAATTTGGCAAATCAAAGCTAAGCAAAGAGCAGGTTTTAGCATATACTAAATAAGGTTTTAGGGCTTCATTTTCTAACATTTCATTGTTAAAACTTAGTTTTATAGCATAGGCGAGTTTGTCTTTGGCTTGGCGGTTATTTTTATCGCTTAAAAGCCCGCTTGTTTCTACTAAACCATTACTTTTATTTTTGGCTTGGCTTATGGTGTAGCCTAAAAATCTTTTTTGTTCAGCATTCTCGCTTGGGGCGTTGATGATAAGGGTAGTTTGCTTGAAAGTGAGAGCAAAGATACTTAATTTTTCTCTTTCTTTTGCTTTAGCTTGGCTAAAAAATTTATGATAAAGCTGTTTTTGCCTTTCTTCTTGGCTAGACTCTTTAAAGGCTTTGGAATTATTTAGAGCCTTTGCCTCACTAGAATCTAAAAAATCTTTATAATAAGCCTTAAAATACTCATTTTCTAAGCAAGATTCATTTTCTGCTAAAAAGTCTTCATAGAGCTTAAAATCTAGTTTTAAGGTTTTTAAATACGCTTTAAAAAGCACTTCATCTTCAAAATCTTGTAAATTTTCAGCGTTTAAAATTGCTTCTATGCTATCTTTTATAAGCTCGGTTTTTATAGGTGGCTCATTAAATCTTTTCAAAAACAAAACTATGGTGTTTGTGCCCGTTGTGCCAAAGGTTTGATTCCCAAAAGAAACGATAGACACAATAGCAAAATTTTGAAGTAAAATCTCTCTTGTGGTAATGGTGGCTAGGTCGGTATTTGAGAGTATGGAGCTAGGCAAAATGATAGCTGCTAGGGCATTTGGCTTTAATAAATGAGTAAGTCGCTCGACAAATACATTTTCTATGGCTTTAGAATTTAAGCTGATATGCTCTAGGACTTTAAATTCCTTAAATGGCTCTTTGGCTTTGAGGATATTTCTACTTAAATGTTGCTTAAAATCTTTCACAGAATAAGGCGGATTTGAAACCAGAATGTCAAAGTCTTGTTGCTTATCTCCGTAAAAATCTGCATTGTATTCTAAGCCGTCAATGGCTCTAATCTTAGCCTTATTTGCACCATTTAAAAGCATTGCTACTTGAGTGGTGCGGGTAAGGCGATTGTCCTTATCAATGCCGTAAAAAAATTTTGAAATTTCTTCATCTTCTTTAGGTTCGAGCGTGTTTTTAAGGTATTCGCTTAAGGCACTCACACCTTCGGTTAAAAAATGCCCTGAACCACAAGCAAAGTCAATCACTTTAGGAAGCTTTGAATTTTGTATAAAATTCTCAAAAGGCAAGGCATTCCAAATAAAGCGAGTAATAGGAATAGGCGTAAAATACCTCCCCTCATCTTCTTTAAAGCCCTCATTCAAAAACTGCTCAAAAAGCTCACCTAAAAACTGCTCTTTGCTTGAATAAGAAATTTTATAAGGGCTAAAAAGCTGTATGATTTCAACGAGAATTTTGCCATTTTGATTGAAAAGGTTTTCATTGTGCGTTTCTTTAAAAGAAAAGGCGTTAGAAGAAAAAAGCGTAGCTTTTTGAATCTCTTTTTCTAGCTCTTTTTGTAAAACTTTGCGATTTTTGCCTGTGTAGGAGGCTATGGCATTTGCGATGAAATTATCTTTGGTTTTATAGACCTCTTCTTTTAAAAACTCATTCATTCCTTTAATGAAAAGCTTAAAAATACGCTCATAAAGGCTAAAATAATCATCACTAAAGCTTTTGTATTGAAAATCTAGCTCTTCATTATCATTTTTGCTTTGCTCATCAACACATTTACAAAGGAAGAGGTTTAGGAGTTTATTAAAAGCATTTTCTTTATCACTGATGTTGTTGTGCCTTAGGATTTCTTTGAATTTGATGTTAATGCCATCTTCTTTGTTGAAAGGCTTTAAATCTTTTTTTAAAAGCGGTTTTACGCCAATTTCATAAGCTTTTGAGCTAAATAAAATATCGCTAAAACTTTGTTTGTTGTACGTTTCTTCCCAAACACGGAAAAAGTCTTTTGCCTCACTTGCGGCTTCAAAAGTGAGCAAACTATCATCTTTCTTGCTTAAATCTAAGATGTTTTTATCATCTTTAAAACGCAAGGTTGTTTCATATCTTTTAATGCAATTTTTTTCTAAATCACTCGCATAAAGTGCTAGATACTCCACGCTTCTAGCTTGAGCTGCGTAAGAAAAAAGCTGTTTGCCCAAGCTGTTGTTTTCTAAATCTCTTTTGGCTTGCTCGTATTCTTTGCCCGCACACTTGCATTCGATGATACAATACACTTCTTTGTCTTTTTTGTCATTTTCTTTGTAAATAGTAATGTCTGCTCTTCCACTTTTGCCACTATGCCCTAAAGTCCAAGTTTTTTCTAAGGCTAAATCACTTGCCAAATAGCCCTTTTCAAGCAAGGAACAAACGCATTCAAGCACGACAAAATTTTCATTTTGCAAGAAATTGCTTGTGGTGGAGCTTTCTATTATCATATCTTTTGGATAAGCAATGCTCCCACTTTTAAAATCTACTTCTATGAAAGTATCTTTGCTAAAAAATTTGATGAAAATATTATGCTTTATAAACTCTATAAAGTCTTGTTCTGCCCCCCCCCCTGTTGAGCTCATCGCTTAAAACTTGTGTATTATTGGGTTGAGTTATGGGCTGGGCTGGAGATGCTGGAGATGAATGTGGGATTGTGTCTGAATCTTTGGGCTTAAAGCCTAAAATTTTTAATACCTCTTTGAGATTATTGCTCTCTATCATCTCTACCCTTTGTGTGAATGTGTTTTGCAAGTTTAGCTAACTTAACCTAATCTTTTGTGATTTATCTTACAATGTGAGGGTCATAATAAAGGAGTAAAGATGAGAGAAAATGCGGATTTTGAGGGCTTTGCCAAGGAGGCTAGGGCTTACTTTAAGGATAGAATCTATACAGATTATTTACATCGCTTTGCTTATGGGGTAGATGCCTCATGCTATGCGTATGTGCCAAAGGTAGTTGTGCGTGCAATCAATGAAGAAGAGATTATCTTGCTTTTTAGCCTAAGCGATAAATACAATGCCCCACTTACCTTTAGGGCAGCAGGGACTAGCCTAAGTGGGCAAGGTTGCAGTGAAAATGTACTTGTGCTAGCAAATGCGTATTGGCAGGGCATAGAAGTAGCTCCAAATGGGGAGAGCATATTTTGTGATTGTGGAGTGATAGGCAGTGAGGCAAATGCTGCCCTTAAGCCCTATGGTAAAAAGATAGGACCAGACCCTGCGACTATTAATAATGCGATGATTGGAGGCATTTACTCTAATAATTCTAGCGGTATGTGCTGTGGAGTGAAGCAAAATAGTTATAACACCATTAAATCCGTGCGAGTGGTCCTCCATGATGGCTTTGTGCTTGATACGAGCCCTAAGGCAAAGCCAAGTGAGGGCACTCAAGCCTTTATTGCAAAATATGAAGAGAAGTGCAAGGCGCTTTTAGCCCTAAGAGAAGAGATTATCCAAGATGCCTCTTTAAGCGCGCTTATTAAAAGGAAATTTGCTATTAAAAACACGACAGGCTATAGCATTAATACCTTGCTTGATTTTGCAGATATAAAAGATATATTAAATCATATTTTTATCGGAGCAGAGGGGACTTTGGGCTTTGTCTCAAGGGTGGAATATGAATGTGTCGATGATTTTAGCTTTAAGGCTTGTGCGCTGATATTTTATGCTAATCTTAAAAGCGCAAGTTTGGCTGTGCAAGTCCTAGCGCATAATGAAGATAAAGTGAGTGCTGCAGAGATTATGGACTATGCGTGCTTGCAGAGTGCTAAAAATATAGAGGACGCACCCAGTGAGTTATCAACATTGCAAGAGGGGGCTTGTGCGCTTCTAGTCCAGCTTGAGGATAGCACACAAGCCGCATTAGAAAGTAAGATTGCCTTTATTTGTGAGGCTTTATCTCCTATCCCTAGCCTCTTTGGCGTGCATTTTAGCTCTAAAGAGCAAGAGATGGCTTCATGGTGGAAAATTCGTAAAGCCCTCCTCCCCCTCTCTGCGAGCCTCCGCCCTAGCGGGAGCATTGTTATTACCGAAGATATTTGCTTCCCTATAGAATCTTTTGCCCAAGGGATAGAGGAAATCACGCAACTTTTTAGGGAGTTTGATTATAAGGGGATTATATTTGGGCATGCGCTCTCTGGCAATGTGCATTTTATCATCACGCCATATTTGGATAAAGAGTCAGAATCTTTGCGTTTTGGGAGCTTTATGGAGGCGATGAGTGATAACGTGCTAAAGCTAGGAGGGAGCATAAAGGCAGAGCATGGCACCGGAAGAATGGTAGCGCCATTTGTAGAGAGAGAATGGGGAGAGAAAGCATATGGTATAAATTGCAAAATAAAGGCGATCTTTGACCCTAAGGGGCTTATTAACCCTGATGTGATTATTTCAAAAGATTCACAAATCCATATGAAAAACTTTAAAGCCTCTAGTGAAGTGGAGGATTTTATCAACCAATGCATGGAATGTGGCTTTTGTGAAAAGGTCTGCCCTAGCAAAGAGCTAACCTTAACGCCAAGGCAGAGAATTGCCTTGCGTAAGGAAATACAAAGACTTAAGAATAAAGAGGATAAGAGCAGTGAAGAGCAGGAACTATTAAGCGAGCTTGAAGCGGGCTATGTGTATCAAGGTATAGAGACTTGTGCGACTTGCTCGATGTGTGCTAAGCTCTGCCCTTTAGAAATTGATACCGCGCGCATTGCCTTAAAGTTAAAGCCCACGCTATCTAACGATGTGGCTACATTTATTGCCAAGCAAACAAGCGCGCATTTCTCTAGTGTCGTGCGAGGGGTAAAGGGGGCGCTTGTTTTAAATAATGCTTTGAGTGCTGCTTTGGGGGCAAAGAGAGTAAGTAAGCTAAGTCTTGGGGCACATAAGGTTATCAAAACCCCTTATATCCCAAGTGCTATGCCTACATCTAATGCCTATAGGCTCAATGCTCAAACGCACAAAAACACTGAGGCGGTGCTGTATGTTAGTGCGTGCCTTAATCGGGCTTTTGGGGCTTCTCAAAAGGCATGGGATAAACGAAGTTTGCAAGAAGTGTTTGAATCTGTATGCAAAAAGGCGGGAGTGAGCGTGATATATCCTAAGGGCTTAGCCAATCTCTGCTGTGGCAAGGCATATAAAGACTATCCTCAAATTGCAAAAGCAAAAGCAAGAGAACTCTACAATGTGCTAAAAGCCGCACAAAAGGAATATGGAAAGATAGCCATAGTGTGTGATCATAGTGCGTGTAGCTATGAGCTTATGAGTAATGTAGCAAACATAGAATCAGATTCTGTGAGTGATGAGATAGGGGAGATAAATGATAAGATGATGATTTATGATATGCCCCAATATATAGAATCTGTCCTCTTATCACGCCTTTTATTAAGCCCAAAAGATGAAGATATAGCTTTATATGCGATGTGTGCGACTAAAAAGGGCAAATGGGAAGATTCTTTAGAAAAAATCGCAAGAGCGTGTGTAAGCGGAGAGGTTATTAAGCATGAGAAAACGCAGTGTTGTGGCTTTGCGGGGAATAAGGGCTTTACTTGCCCCGAACTGAATGCAAGTGCATTGAGAGAGCTAAGCACATTTTATGCGCATAATGGGCAAAAGCTAAGGCTAGGGTTTGCAAGCTCAAGTACTTGTGAGATAGGCTTAAATGATAAAACACATCTTATTTGGCAGAATCTGCTTTATTTGGTGGATTCTGTGAGTAGTCCTAAGGGGAGTGCTTTGGGGGATTGAGGAGCACGTAACGTTTAGTAATGCGAAAGGTGTTGTTGTTTGTAGGGTGAAGGATATGCCCATGTATATCAAGGAGAATGACTTGAGAGTTAAGCTCGGTTAGGGCAGCGCGGAAGTGATAGTCATTAGGGAAGGAGAATGTTTGCATTTGGCAAGTGTTGAAATCATAAGTTTGCAAGCAAAGCTTTAGCATATTTTTAAGACTGCGCGCATAGAGATGAAGCTGGACTTTGGCATGAAGCGCGCTATGAGTGTATGAACGTTGATAGGATTGGTGGAGATAGAAGCTACAGGCTAAACCAATGGATAGGATAAATAAAATCGCATAAATCATATAAAATGCACTATGACGCTTAGTGGCAAAACTCACAAGATAAGCTCCATAATATGATCAAGCCATACGCCGCCATTTTGGCAACGCACTCTCCCGCCTCTGCTTATGCAAAGCTCTAACTCAAGGAAAGTACCTTCTGTAAAAAAGAGGGGTGTAATAAGGAATGAATGCACATTGTGGGCTAGGGGTGTGTTATCAAGCCAGAGTATATTATCATGGAGGCTAATTTGGTGGGCTTGTATGGGGAGAATGGCTAAGGGTGTGTGAGTAGGATTTCTATCAAGCTTGAGGCTTTGAGTGTTAAGCTCTACAATATGATATGGCTTAAATGGCTCTTTGGGCTCGGTAAAAAGATAGGCTTCTTGGGACTTTTGCCAACCTTTGAGTTTGTCAAAATAAAGTATGTCATCATGGTGGGATTGTATATGAAGTGATATATGGGGTAAAAGCGTGTTATTTAGTACTTCTTGGTTAGAGGCTTTCACCCCACCGCCAAAAAGCAAGGGCTCTTGTATGCTAGAGAAGGTAATAGCAGAAGTGGGTGCATTGAGTAGGGCGGCATTTTGCGTTTGGATAGATTCTATAATGGCATATTGGAGGAGATTTTCTATCTGTAATAAAGCAATATGCGCGCTTGTGCTATTTAAGCTTTTGGCGTAAGTGATGTTTTGCGTGATGTTTAATAGCATGGAGTTACAAATCACGCCAATAATGCCTAAAATCACAATGCAAAGCAGGGCTTCAAAGAGCGAGAAAGCATTATGGGTAAATTTATGGAGCTTTGGCATTATCGGAGGCTGGTGGGGATATAAAATCGTAATTTCTCAAAGGTAAGTGGGTCGCTATAGCTTTGCTCTCTTAGCTCATAGGTAAGCGTGGGCGCAGAAGAGGTGCTTATGCTAAGAGGGGAGCTTTGGGGTGAGAGAAAAAGATATTTATATGCCCTGTAGGTAGAGGGGGTAGGGCTAGGTGTGAGCGTATGGAGGAATGTAAAGGCAAGCATAAAGGCACTTGCACAAATGGAGATTCCCATTACTGCATCAAGGAGCATAAAGGCAGGGCGGGTATTCCTCATAGGTTGATTGCTTTTACAAAAATCTCGCGCTCAAAATAGGCTTTTTTATTATCTTCATCATATGTAACTTCAAGGATAAATTTCCAACGACCAAAAGGCAGAGAGAGTAAATCGGAGATATACACAAAGGGTTTGGTGGATTCGGTGAGTATTCCTAAATCTTCAAGTGCATTTGCCTTATGAAATGAGGCGAGGAAAAGTCGCATTGATAGGGGGATATTTGACTCTTGTGTAAGTGGGGCTAGCTCGATGTAGAGCTGTCCTTGATTGGGGAGATATTCTTTAGAGCTTTGCTGCTCTTTTTTATTGCGTTTAGGCTTAGTAATATAGGGGAAGTGAAAGTCATTGAGCGTGATAGCATAACCTTGTGAATCAAGGAATGAAAAAGTTGGCTTATACATATGCAAGAAATGATGTTGGTCTTTGATGATTTCATTAATTCTTTCATCGACATCGCGTTTTGAGCTAAGGTAAGTATCTTCATCTTGCACGGGGTTTTTAAGTGCGATAGTGATAGACACACTCACCATAAACACACCAAAAAGCAAGACACCAATAATCGCTAGGGGCCAATAATTTTTTTCTTTCATATATTCTCCTTAAGTTTTACTTTTACGCGTGAGATAAAGAGCACCAATAATGGCAAACATAATTAGCAACATAGCATACATACTAAAGCGCACAAACTCTCGCCCACCGCTTTCATCAAGGGGCATATTATTTTGAAGTGCCACATTAAAGTGTTTGGCTATCATATCCGCAGCGCTCGCATAGCCATTAAGCACGATAGCAGATATGAGCTGCGGTGTGAGCTCATCGTTTTTGGTCTTTGGTAAGAGTGGCACCATGTATTCAAAATATATTTTATCCTCATCAAGGTATGTGCGAGGCTCTGAGCTTATAATGCCCATTTTTTGGGAATCTTTCATAAAGTAAATAAGCGTGTATGGCTTGGGGAGATGCTTTGTGAGATTATTTCTATATTCATCACGGCTAAGTTTAGCAAGTGCTGCTTGTGTGGAGTTTTGAGGCTTTTGCTCCTTGCTTTGTGGAAGTTTATTAATCACAGCCACGCAGAGAAAATAGCCTGTTTTCGCATATAGCTCTTCTGATAAGGTTTGGACAAAATCAACGCTTTTTGGCACGAGTAGCCAGTCTGAATTATCACATATATAAGAAGTTTGGGAATCTATGGGGGTATATTGAGCATAAAGTATAGAGATGTACAAGAGGCTAGCAAGAACTAACCTCTTTATCAAAGAAAGCATTATTAAACCAAGTGCAAAAAGAAATTAGGAATAAAAGGAATGACAATGGTCACAACAATAGTAATAATGAGCAATGCCCCAAGTAGCTTTTCAATAGGTGTAAATTTCATATTCTCTCCTTATTGCACATCGGTGCGGTATTTTGCGTTATCAGCATTAATTTGCTCAATATCTTTTGTATCAATGGTGTAATATTGAGTTGCTACTGATTTTTGAGTGAGGATAGCACAAGTGCCTAAGCCTGCAACCACACTTAATAAAAGCACCACAGCAATAATATAACCGCTCAAACCATTTAAACCAAATAAACCATTCATATTAGCCTCCTTATTCTGCTTGAGATTCTAAGCTGCGGATAAAGCTATTGAGAGCTTCTTTTTGACTTGTTGCGAGATTGGCATATCCAAATGATGGCATAACGCCAATCAAGCCCTTTTTACCCTTTTGCAACACTTCTGCGAGAAATTCCGTTGTGCCGTATTTGCTTAAATCGGGTGCGAATCCTTCAATACCGCCGCCATCGCCTCTACCTTCATCTCCATGACACGCAGCACAATTAAGTGCAAAAAGTTCTTTGCCTTTGCTTACTTCTAGTGGGTATTTTGTGCTTTTAACTGCTGAAATATCTTGCATAACATAGGCGGCTATGGCTTTGGCTTCATCATCTTCTAAGCCTAGTGGGGTCATTTCTCCTGCCATATATTCTAGCCCCTTACTTCCTTTTTGAATGACCTCAATAATCCCCTCTTCTTTAGCCCATTTTGTGAGGTCTCCTGCCTTGCCATCCATTCCCTCTGCGCTAATGCCATGGCATTGAGAGCATTGCACTAAGAAAATTTGACTGCCCATTTCTTCTAGCCCTTTTTGGTCGAGGCTCTCCCAAGCTGTGGCATATTTTTTGTTGTAATTTTGGACTTCTTTGTTATATTCTCCTATTTGTGAATAGGCATTGAGTGGATAGCCTAAGAAGATATACCAAAATCCCCAAATAATCACACCTAAAAAGCACGCAGCCCAGCCAACAGGGATATTATTGCTTTGCTCGCCGATACCATCCCAGCTCTCACCTATGCTCTCACCTTCAGCCTTGCTATCTTTAATTTTTTTAAGATATATCCCCATTACAGAGATAGTGAGTATTAAGATAACAAATGCACCTAGTAGCCCTAGCGTTGTTATATTATCTGACCAATTCATCTATTTCCCCTTTATTGGATTTTGTTTTCGTGGTTCAATGGGTTCGTCCTCTAAATTATCATCTAATGCAAGTTTGGCATATTTCTCATAATCTTTCACGCCTTTAGCTTGTGAAGAATAGAGATGATAGACATATCCATACAAAAATGCTACGAGCAAAAGTGTAACAACAAGATAGATCTCTTTTTGATGAGTCATGACGAACTGGACTATCATTGTGCTGCCTGTGATATTTGTGCTGATGTGCGGCGAGATTGCCCAAGGCTATTCATATAGGCAATAAGTGCGACAATTTGCTTGACTTCACCTTTTTCAAACGCGTCTTTGACATCTTGACTTACCATATCATCAACGATAGCCCTTGCCTCTTGCATAAAGATTTCTTTTGCAGCCTTGAGTGTCTCCTCATTTCCTTTTTGATAATCTTGTGCCCCAATTTGCACGCCATTTTCTGTATCATAAGGCACACCAAAAACAACTTTTTGCGTATAGGCTTCAGCAAATGCAGTTTCAAAATCAGCATTTTTAGTATAGAGATGCTCATAAGCGGGCATAATGGAGTTTGGCACGCGAGATTTTGGATCTCTCATATGCCCATCATGCCAATCCACGGCATTGCGGCTATCGCCCACTCTGTGCAAATCAGGTCCTGTTCGTTTAGAACCCCATAAGAAAGGTCTATCATAGGCGTATTCCCCACTTAAGCTATATGCACCATATCTATCTGTTTCTGCTTTAAATGGGCGGATAAGTTGAGAGTGGCAGTTATAGCAACCCTCAGCAATATAGACTTGTCGCCCTGCAGTCTCAAGGAGTGAATAAGGCTTTAAACCCTCAATAGGCTGAGCCTTTTTAGCAAAGCCGGGTAATACCTCTACAAGCCCCGCAATAGAAAAAACCAATAAAAATGCGACTGTGAAAAAGAATGGATTTTTTTCTAAAAAACTAAACATTTATTCCTCCTTATGCAGCCATTGGCGTAGCGTTTTGAGGTTCTTTCTCAAGAACCCTGCCTGATGAGATTGTCATAAGAATGTTATAGATAAACATAACAAATCCTGCAAGATACATCAAGCCCCCAATGGCACGGATAAGATAGTATGGGAAGAGTGCGGATACGGTGTCAATAAAGCTATAGACAAGATTCCCATTGCTATCAATATCTCTCCACATCATACCTTGTGTAATACCTGCAATCCACATACTTGAGAAGTAAAGGATAATCCCTGTGGTCATAATCCAAAATTGTGCGTCCATAAGCTTTTTGGAGTAAAGCTCGCGTTTGAATATACGAGGCACCATATGGAAGCACGCGGCAATCACCATAAATCCTACCCAGCCAAGAGCGGCATCATGCACATGCCCGATAATCCAATCTGTGAAATGCGCTAGTCCATTGACTGAACGAATCGATTGAATAGGACCTTCAAGTGTGGTAAGCATATACCAAGTTGAGGCGAGAATGAGGAATTTAATCATCGGCGATTCTTTGATTTGATGCCATTGTCCGCGCATGGTAAGAAGCATATTAATGGCTGTCCCCCATGAGGGCAAAATAAGGATAACAGAAAACACCGAGCCTAATGTTTGAATCCAATCAGGTGTAGTAGAGTAGATTAAATGATGTCCGCCAGCCCAGATATAGATAAACATAAGACCCCAGAATGAGAAGAGTGTGAGTTTGTATGAGAAAATAGGCTGCCCAGATTCTTTAGGAAGGAAGTAATAGATTAACCCAATAATACCAGAAGTAAAGACGAATGCAACGGCATTATGCCCCCACCACCATTGCACCATCGCATCGTTTGTGCCTGCATAGAATGAAATAGAATGTAAAATGCTACCCACACCTGCAATAAAATAAGTTGGAACGGAGAGATTATTGAAGATATAAAGTGCAGAGATTCCAACAAATGTAGCAATAAAATACCATAATGAAATATATATGGTTTGCTCGCGTCTTACACCCATACTCCCAAATAAACTCACTCCCCATAATACCCATACAACGACCACCATAATATCTAGGGGCCAAATAAGTTCAGAGTATTCCTTTGATTGTGTCAATCCTGCAAAAAGCGAAATAACCGCAAGAACCATAAGCACAATATAAATCCAAAAATGTGCTAGCCCCACTCCTCGCAAGAAAGGATGCTCTTTATAGGTGATTTTCAGCACCCTTTGCCCTAAATAATACCACGAAGCCCAAATACCGCTAAGTGTGAAACCATAGATAATGCCATTGGTATGGAGTGGTCGAAGCCTGCCGAAAGTCCCATACTCTGAAGCTAAATAGTTTAAATCTGGAAAAGCCATTTGAAATGCGATAATAACCCCAATGAGTAGCCCCACAAATCCAAATGCCATCGCAGAGAAAACAAATAATTTAGCAATTGAGTAATCGTACTCGAGTGTGTTTGTCTGCATGTACTCTCCTTATTTTTATTTAAATGCAAGAGAGATTTTAATAGCCTTGCAATTATAGATACCTTAAAAAGTTAATGTAAAAATAATAAAAAAAATTTATGGGGAAAAAAAGTCTTTAATTTTGGAATAAAAGATGTGGCAAAAGTGGTGTATTTCTTTATTTAAGGTGCTTTTGTCGGTATTTGTATTTTTTTGTGGAAAGTCGCTTATTTGAGCAAAAAGGCAAAATTCACTCCATAGGAGAGGGCGGAGTTTGGGGGGGATATATAAAGAAGCACATAATGCCTTAAAAGCCTTATCCATAGGTGAATGTGTGGAGATATTATAGGCAGAAAGTATGTCAAAAGCAATGAACATTTTATGAGGGGCTTTGGCAATGATAATATGGTGAATCTTGCAATTAAAATGGCTTTTTTTAATGGCATCTCTTTGCTTGCTGCTAAGGATATATGCATAATATTTTGCTACCCTATCACAAGCGAGCAATAAGAGATGTTCATTTTTATTATCAAAGGCAAAGATAGTGGTTTTATCCGTGCAGGAAAGTTTTTGACTTAAAGATTCTAAATGAAGGGTTTGTGGGCAGAGTTGGGCAAGAAGGGCAAGTTTATCTTGCTCTAAATATGCCATACTTTTAGCGATGCCTCCACTAAAGTGCTCAATCATTTGATTGCAAAATGTATGGCGGAAGTAGTTACGTTTGAAATGTGTATTTGTGTTACTTATATCTTCAAAATATTTAAGCTTCTGCACGCTGCAGAACTCATAAAGCCTATTTTTAGGGATAGATTCTAAAGGGCGCACAATAGGATATGTGCGTTTATTATCAAAGCCTAGCAATGTATTTAGCCCAGCCCCCTGTGTGAGCTGCATTATAAACCATTCAAACCTATCATTAAGCTGATGGGCAAGGATAAGGCTATGATAATGATGTGTAGCCATAATGTCATTAAAAAACCTAAAACGGAAATTGCGGGCATTATGCTCAAAATCTGAGTGAAAATGTGGAGCATGTGCGATAAAACATTGCTTGTGGTACTTTTGTGCTAACTCTTTGGCATAGAGGACTTCCTCATCGGCTTGCTTACGCACATGATAATGCACAATGGCAATATCAAAACTCACATTAAGCCTAAGAAGAATAAAAAATAATGCTACAGAATCTACACCTCCAGAGAATCCAAGAAGATGTTTGCCACCTTTAAGGGATTGCGTCGCTGGAGAGAGCTGCTCATAGATAGACAAAATAAGCCTTTGTTTTGCGATGTGTGGGGGTATTATAGCACACTCTTAGGGCAAGGAAAATATAGAATCCAGTGTAAAATTACCAGCAAGCTTGTATTAAGAGATTCTTCACTTGTTTGTGTTTTCACTAGAAGCGAGAAATTTTGAGGCGATACATTTTCTTTGGCTTTAATAAAAACCCAACTCCCTTTATTTGAGAGTAATGCTATGAGATATTTTTTGAAAAAGTGGGTTTGAATTCAAGGTGTATTGAGGGTAATTTTATCATTGTTGGTGTGTTTTATGTGGTTGTATTGCTATGAATATTTGGCTTATAGTGAATATAAGCCAAATACATATTTGGTTAATGTGCTTTGTGCGGTGAGTGCGGTGAAGTAGAGTGAGGGTTAGCAGAGCCACCGATATGCTTAATTTCACCACCAGGAAGAATGTCGTATGCCTGTCCGAATCCTTTGACAAACCGCCCTAAGCCCAATTGAAGCTCTATTAAATGAAAATCATGCATTCCACGAATTGTTTTAATGCCCCCTGCTCCGCCCATGGCTGATTGCAAACTATCAAGTGCTTTTTGGAATTCCTCACAATCGCGCTCGATAAATCTTGCTTGTGCGCGGTATTTCAAACGTTTTCTTAAAATCACAGATTTTGCCTTGCTTTCATCTTCTAGGAAGAGTATTTCTAGTTTGTCGGGATTGGCAGAAATGCTTTGGAAGTGGTCTGCGACTTCACTTATGTAAATGTAGAGTTTGTTTTCTACCTGCATTAAGGGTGCATATGAGGCAATGGCGTATCCATTTTTATCAATGCTTGCAATGATAATTGAGCCAAATTCCTTTTTAAATGCAGCAATTTCATCACTAATATCTTTGCTATCGGGTGTTTTTGCCCCTTGGCATAGGGAGATAATAGCATCTTTAATCGTGCTATGATCGGCTTTTTGCGGGAATTCTATGCGGAGAGAGACATTGTTGTTATATACAATATCTAAGCCTTCAAAATCCACCCCCTCTAAGGTGGCATTTTGCACTTCGCCATTAATGAGATTTTCTGCTTTGCCATATTTTTTGCAGAGTGCAATAATTTCATTATTATGATGGTCATTCATATGTTTAAGGATAGTTTCAAAATCCATGTGAGCTCCTAAGGTTTGTAAGATTAAGATGTGAAGTTGCGTCCATAGGCTATCTTTATGGTTTAAGATAGCCTATTTATGCAATCAAACAACAAATAAGGAAGGAAAAGATGCTTTCTAACCCACCCACCCTGCCAAATCATAAGGTTTATGATTTCGTTGGAAAACATCGTTTTAAAAACAAGTCTTATTTTAATATACCAAAGCTTAAATATAAATTAATAACCATTCTTAATTAAAATTTTGCATATTTTGCATATGCCTCATTATATATGGCTTCTTAGAGAAGCTCTTTTGCTTGTGGATTGAGTAAGTTTATGCTTTAGTGCCAATAATCTATGGCTTTCCATAAGGTGAGCAAAATAGAAATAGCATATATGCCAATGAGGGCGTAGCGGTGATTAAGCAAAGTAACTTTACTTATAAGGTAGATTCCAAAAGAAACACCAAACATTGATGATATACCTACAATAATACCTGTTTGGAAGTCGATAAGATTATGTGAAGCAAGCGATATGCTGCCTGAAATGGAGGCAAAGATAATAAAAAAGAGCGAAATAGGCACGACTTTTTTAGAATCAAATCCCAAATAGTATGCCAAAATAGGCGCAAGTATCAGCCCCCCGCCTACCCCTAAGCTTACTGCAAATATTCCTGTAAGCAAGCCAGCCCCAATCATAAGGCACTTTTGCTTGATTGGGTCAGTAATAGGCGGCGTGGGGTTTGCAGTGGTTTTGACATTAAAGGCATATTTATAAAAGCTTATGCAAGAGAGGGCTAAAAAGCACAAAAGCAGCACTTGAGATGGAAGCGTATCTACAATAATTCCGCTAAAAGCAGCCCCCATAAGCCCCCCTAGTCCTACAAATATACCATGAGTCACATCAAGCTTTTTTTGATAGATATTGATAATAGAACCAAAGGTTGATGAAAATACCATTTGCATAATCGATACGCCAATGGCATATTCCATTTCCATACCCAGCAATAAAAGGCAGGGCACAATAATCACGCCTCCCCCTATGCCAAAGAATCCCGCAGCCACTCCACTTACACAGCCAATTAAAAGTAGCACTTCAATGCTCATCTCTCACCTTTAAAATAGGGGTTTATCCATTTCTTTGGGAATGGGCAAGCCCATAACTTTTAATATACTCGGGGCGATATTATTTAATCCCCCATTATGAAGCTTGGCTACTCCCTCTGCTGCACAAAAGCACCATACTTGCCCAACAGTGTGGTTTGTGAGTATATTGCCCTCTTCATCTTGCATTTCTTCACAATTCCCATGATCGCTTGTGATAAAAAGCGCATAACCATTTACCCTAGCACTTTGTAAAATACGTCCCAACTCCTTATCCACCGCTTCTACCGCACTTATGGCGGCATTAAAATTCCCCGTATGCCCTACCATATCGCCATTGGCAAAATTCACCACGATAAAATCATAGCCCTCTTCTATACCCTTTAGCACCTCATCACCTACTTCATGGGCACTCATTTGTGGTTGCAAGTCATAGGTTTTGACATTAGGAGAGGGGATAAGTATGCGCTTTTCTCCTTCAAATGGCTCCTCAACGCCACCATTAAGGAAGAATGTAACATGTGCGTATTTTTCAGTTTCAGCTGTGTGGAGTTGCTTTAAGCCATGTGAGGCAATCACTTCAGCAAGGGTATTTTGTAATTTTTGCTTTGGGAAGAGAATGGGGTAGGGGAAAGTAGCATCATATTCTGTCATCGTGGCAATATCACAATGCACTACTCGCGAGCGCATAAAGCCGTTAAATTGTGCATTCCCTAAGGCATCAACAATCTCGCGCGCCCTATCTGAACGGAAATTAATAAACACAAAGCCCTCATTATCATTCATACCTTTATATTCATAAAAGCTCGCAGGCTCGATAAATTCATCATAAATCCCCTTTTCATACATAGAATCTACATAGTCTCTTGGGGAGAGAGGAGTGGGGTTTGCCCCCGCTACTATACTTTCATAAGCTTTTTGCACTCTCTCCCAACGCTTGTCTCTATCCATGGCATAGAATCTCCCCGCAATACTTGCTATTTGCACATTTTCATTGCAAAGAGTGGCTATATCTGCTATGTATTTTTGCGCACTTTGGGGTAATACATCGCGTCCATCGGTAATAAGGTGGAGATAGAGCTTTTTCACTTTGGGGCTAAGAATCTCTATTAACGCTTTGAAATGCTCGATATGAGAATGCACCCCTCCATCGCTTAATAACCCACATAAATGCACTACATCTTTGTCTTTAGTTGCTTGTAGGAGGGCTGGATTATCTTTGAGTTCATTGCTTTCAATAGCGCGTGAGATTCTCACTAAGTCTTGGTAGAGCACTCGCCCTGAGCCAATACACATATGCCCCACTTCAGAATTCCCCATTTGACCCTTTGGTAAGCCCACGCTTAAGCCAAAAGTATCTATCATACTATAAGGCACATGTGCAAAGAGATAATCATAAGTAGGTTTTTTAGCATGATAGAAAGCGTTGTGTTGTGTTTTATGGCTATAGCCTATGCCATCAGTAATCACAAGAATCGTTTTCATACACACTCCTTGAATAGAGATTTAGCATTAACTTATTGTAGCTAAAATCCAAAACCTTTCACTAAATAAACACTAACTCTTCTAAGGGCTTTACTTAAACTCTAGGGACACATAAGGATTGCCGATGCTTTATTGGATTTATCAGCATTTTGGTATTAATATTTTTTCTTACATTACTTTCCGTGCAGGGGTGGCATTTTTCCTTGCTTTTGGCTTTAGTATGTTCTTTATGCCTTATTTTATCAAATGGGCTAAGGCAAAAAAGGCAAATCAGCCTATCTCTACTTATGTAGCTGCACATGAAGGGAAGAAAAACACCCCAACAATGGGGGGCATTGTGTTCATTATGAGTATGTTCTTCTCATCTTTGCTTTGTGCGAATTTATTTAATCCTTATGTGTTGTTAGGGTTATTTTGTATTGTGAGCTTTAGCCTTATTGGTGCAAGAGATGATTATATGAAAATTGCTGCTAAGAGCAATGCAGGCATGAGTGCGAAAATGAAGTTTTTTTTACTTTTTTTGGCTTCATTAGTCATTACAAGCGCACTTGTGTATATTGGGCATAATACCAACTTCTATCTGCCTTTTATGAAATATCCTCTTTTTGATATGGGTGCGTTTAAAATCGCCCATATTCCCCCTATAGCAATGGCTTTTTGGATACTTGTATTTTTAGCCACGAGCAATGCGGTAAATATTACCGATGGGCTTGATGGGCTAGCCACCGTGCCAAGTATTTGTGCGCTCTTTTCATTATCTATTTTTGTTTATGTGGCTGGACATGCGGGATTTTCAGGCTATTTGCTTTGGCCCAAAGTCGTAGATAGCGGGGAGTTAGTGATTCTCTCTGTGGCACTTATTGGGGCACTTTTTGGGTTTTTGTGGTATAACTGCCACCCCGCACAAGTCTTTATGGGGGATAGCGGAAGCCTTGCTTTGGGGGCATTTATAGCATTTATGGCGATCGTTTCAAATAATGAAATTCTTCTTTTGCTTATTGGCGTTATTTTTGTTATCGAAGCCCTTTCTGTGATTTTGCAAGTGGGGAGTTATAGGTATCGGCATAAGAGAATCTTTGCTATGGCGCCTATTCATCATCATTTTGAAGTCAGAGGCTGGGCAGAAAACAAAATCATAGTGCGTTTTTGGATTATTGCGATTTTGGCAAATCTTATTGCCCTCTTAAGTCTCAAGATTCGTTAAAGGAGACATCATGCGCATAAGTATTTTTGGCTATGGTGTAACAACCCATCCTTTAGTGGCATTTTTAAACAATCAGGGGCATACACTTCATATTTATGATGATAAGTTCCAAGAGAAGAGCATGGATAGCTATGGTAATGCCCTGCTTCCCTCATCTGCTTTTGACCCTAATAAAAGCGATATGGAGATTCTTAGTCCGGGGATACCTCCTTCTCACCCTCTTGTGTGCAGTGCCAAACACCTTATAAGTGAATATGATTATTTTGCCACGCTTTTAGCCCAAGATAATAAAGAAATGCCTTTTATGGTTTGGATAAGCGGGACAAATGGTAAAACTACGACAACAGAGATGAGCACGCTTTTATTAAAGGAGTTTGGCGCACAAAGTGGGGGGAATATCGGCACGCCACTTGTGCATCTCTACACACAAAAGACAAAAGTATGGGTGCTTGAGACAAGCTCCTTTAGCTTGCATTATACGCATAAGGCTACTCCTCATATTTATGCCCTCCTCCCTGTGAGAGAAGACCATATAAGTTGGCATGGGAGTTTTGAGGCATATATTGATGATAAGCTTAGCCCACTAGCGCGCATGGCTTTAGATTCTGTAGCATTTATCCCTGTGGAGCTTGGCTCTCATGCTTTGGTTTCATCTTTTAAAGGGAAACTTATATGCTATGAGGGGAGCAAGGATCTAAGCGAGCAGCTTGGCATTACTTTAGAGGATATTGCTTTTAAAGAGCCATTTTTGCTAGATTCTCTTCTTGCGCTTGGAGTGGCTAAATATGCCTTTAATGCAGATAATATAGCACTTTTAAATACCTTTCATATTGGCGCTCATAGAATCGCAGAGTTTTATGATAAGCACAATCGCCTTTGGGTTGATGATAGTAAGGGGACAAATGTTGATGCGACTATTTGTGCTATTGGGCGCTATACATCAAGGCATATTATGCTTATTCTTGGTGGTGATGATAAGGGAGCGAATTTAGTGCCACTTTTTGAATATATGCAAGATAAGGATATTGAGATTTTTGCCATAGGGGCTAATCAAGAGCGCTTACATACACTTGCTAAAAGCTATCATATTCCTTTGCAATTATGCGGAGATATATATAAAGCTATGGATTGCATTAAGCAAAAGCGGGAGGAGCATGCTAGCGATGTGGTTTTGCTCTCTCCAGCAGCAGCAAGTTTAGATCAATTTAGCTCCTATAAAGAGCGGGGGGAGATTTTTGTCAATCTCGCCCTGCAGCCCTAAGTTTTATGCCTTAAGGCTGCTCATATCAATGACATAGCGGAATCTCGCCTTGCCACTAGTGAGTTTCTCATAAGCCTCATTAATTTGTGTGATATTGATAATTTCTACTTCGGGGTAAATGTTATGTTTAAGTGAGAAATCAAGCATTTCTTGCGTTTCTTTAATACCCCCAATAAGCGAGCCATACACCTTTTTATTGGCATTAAAGACAAGGCTTGAGACATCAATATGCGTTTTTGCCTCTATGGGAGGTAAGCCCACGATTGCCATTTCTCCCCCTGATTTTAATAATTTGAGATAAGCCTTTACATCATAGGCTGTGGGGATAGTGGAGATGATAAAATCAAATCTCTCTTTGATGCCCTTTGTCTGGCTAAAGAGTGCTTTTGCTCCCATATTAAGTGCATCTTGGGCTTTGTTTTGATTCCTTGCGAAGACATAGACTTCAGCTCCCAAAGCAAGGGCATATTTTACTGCCATCATTCCAAGCCCGCCAAATCCTGCTACTGCTACTTTATCTCCCTTTTTGACCTTGCTAAATTGTAGAGGAGAGTAGGTAGTAATGCCCGCACAAAGCAATGGGGCTACCTTTTCTAGCGGGGCATTTGGTGGCACTTTTATGGCAAATTTTTCACTTAGCACTATATTATTGGCATATCCACCATAAGTGGGCACATTATCATGGAAGCAATCAAGGCAATCATAGGTAAAGACTACTTTTCCATTTTCGCAAAATTGCTCTTGGCTTGCTTTGCAAGATTCGCATTCTCCGCAGGAATTCACCATGCAACCCACTCCCGCATAATCTCCTACTTTAAATTTACTCACTTTGTTACCAATAGCTACAACTTTGCCTGCTATCTCATGTCCGGGCACCATAGGGTAAATGCCCTCCCTCCACTCGCTTCTTGCTGCGTGTATATCACTATGGCAGATTCCCGCATAGAGAATTTCTAGTAAAATATCATATTCTCCCATGGCATGACGTTTGAATCTAAAGGGCTTAAAAGTGTCATTTTTATGCCCAACACTATAGCCCAATGCGTCGATTTGTGTCCCGTTTATGGCTTGCGTGAGATTATTTTCTAATAGCATATATGCTCCTTATAAGATGAGATTAGATGTATATTATAGAGCTTGACACTTAGTGTTTGTCAAGGGAGAAGCTCACAAACATTAAATATTAATCTTTATACATAAAAATCATATATGGCTATGCCATACAATCACTAAATAAAGGATATATGATGAAACAATATATTATTGCAACTTATTTTGTTTTCAGCTTTTTAAGTGTGGGCTTTGCCTCGCCTATTTTGCATAAAAATACGACTATCACGCGCGAAAATGCGAATGCCTTTATGGAAGTAGATTTGAATGCGTTTGAAAAGAATCTCCAAGTTGCTAAAGACATTGCAGGGAATGCTAAGGTTTGTGCTGTTTTAAAGGCAGATGCTTATGGAGCGGGTATAGCTAATGTCCTTCCCAGTGTGATAAAAGCCAAAATCCCTTGCGTGGCTATCACAAGTAATGAAGAGGCAAGGGTAGTTAGGGAGTTAGGCTATGAGGGGCAGGTGTTAAGAATACGTATGGCAACCCCAGGAGAGCTAAAAGATGGCTTGGCGTATCACATCACTGAAACGATAGGGAATTTAGAGCAAGCTAAATATTTTGATACCCTAGCAAAGGGCAAGAAACTCCCTATTCACATTAATCTTAATTCTGGCGGTATGGATAGAAATGGCATTGATTTAAGCACAAGTCGTGGTAAAACAGATGTAGTGAGTATCGCTACTTTGCCACATCTTAAAGTTGAGGGCTTAATGACGCACTTCCCTTATGAAGATGTGAAAAAAATCAAAGAGGGTTTGAAGAGATTTCAAGCCGATAGTGCGTTTGTGATAGAAAATGCACATTTAAACCCAAAATCTCTCACGCTTCATGCAGCAGCTTCTTGGGCGGCAGTGCATGTGAGAGAATCAAGGCTTGATATGATTCGCCCCGGAAAGCTCATTTACGGCTATGGTGGAGATGAAAAAGCTTTAGGTATAGAGCAGGTTATGAGTCTTAAATCTCAAGTGGCAGGTGTTAATGCTTACCCCAAGGGCAGTAAGGTTAGCTATGATGGCACTTATACATTAAAGCGAGATTCACTCCTTGCCAATATCCCTATGGGCTATTATGATGGTTATGCGAAGTCTTTTAGCAATAAGGGGCATGTGCTTATTAGAGGGCATAAACTTCCTATCGTGGGGAGGGTTACAAAAAATACCTTTATGGTTGATGTGAGCGATTATCCCCAAATTAGCAGCGGTGATGAAGTTGTGCTTTTTGGGAAGCAATGCACTCAAGCAATCACACAGAGCGAGATAGAAAAGCACACAGGTACGATACTTTCAGAAAGTTTAGGTATTTGGGGCTCTTCTAATCCTATTTTTATTAAAGATAGTACCTTAAAAGATAAATGCGATTAAATAAACATAGTGTTTGGTCTCTGCATTGTACGTGGCATTGTGCGTGCAATGCTCTTTTATGTATTATCATATTTGCAATTTAAAATGTATTTGGGAATGACAAGGTAACAGATAGATTAAAAGGGGCGGATTCAATGAAACGGGGGTATGGCGGACAGGGAGGGATTCGAACCCTCGGTAATCTTGCGACTACGCATCCTTAGCAGGGATGTGGTTTCAGCCAACTCACCCACCTGTCCATTGCTAAAAAGAGTGTGCATTATATGGAAGTAATCATAAAAAAACACTTAACATTAAATAAATGGGGAGCAAGAGAGTGGAGCTTTAAATTGTAAATTACGCAAACTTTTTGCTACAATCTCACGCATTTGAAGATTACTTAAAGGATAAGAATGAGATATGCTTTTATATTCCCCGGGCAGGGCTCACAAAGCGTAGGTATGGGTAAGGAGTTTTATGAAAACTTTGCAATAGCAAAAACGCTTTTTGCAGAAGCAGCAGAAGTCTTAAAAATCGATATGAAAAAGCTTCTTTTTGAAGAAAATGATAAGCTAAATCTCACACAATATACACAATCTGCTATTTTTCTTGTAAGCGCAGTTGCTTATAATATCTTGCAAAATGAATATCCCATTAGTCCAAATGTAGCTATGGGGCATTCTCTTGGTGAGGTAAGTGCGGTTGCACTAAGCGGAGGGGCTAGCTTTAGCTCTGCTATAAGACTTATTTATAAGCGAGGAGAGCTTATGGCAGAGGCATGTGAGGGCAAAAATGCTGGTATGATGGTTGTTGTAGGCTTAAGTGATGAGGTATTAGAGGGATTTTGTAAAAATGCACAAAAGGCAGGCAAAAGTATTTGGTGTGCGAACTATAATGGCGATGGTCAAGTCGTTTTAGCAGGACTAAAGAACGATCTTAGCGCACTTGAGGGAGATATTAAGGCATTAGGAGCAAAACGTGCCTTGCTTTTGCCTATGTCAGTAGCTAGTCATTGCCCTTTGCTAGAACGCGCGACTTTAGCTTTTAAAGAGCTTTTAGAACAGACATTAAATGCTACTTTCAATACACCCATTCTCTCTAATGCGACTTTGGAGCTTTATAATACTAAAGAGAGGGCAAAAGAGCTTTTAAGCTCCCAGCTTGTGCAGCCTGTGCATTATAAGCAAGGTATCACAAAGCTTGAAGATGAGGTTGATGTATTTATTGAATTTGGTCATGGGAATATCTTGCGTGGGTTGAATAAACGTCTAAGCAAGCACCCTACATATAATGTATCAAATCTTGCAAGCTTAAAAGAATGTATCGAGGCTTTGGAAGAAGTCAAGTAAGGAGGAGAAATGGTTATTGGCATTATTGGAGCAATGGTAGAAGAAATCACCCCTTTGTTAGCACACTTTGGTCATTATAAAGAGCACCATAAGGGCGGTAATGTGTATTATGAAATCGCACAGGGTGAGCATAGAATCTTTATTGCCTATAGCAAGATTGGCAAAGTGCATGCTGCTTTGAGCGCGGGGGCGATGATTCTAAGCTTTGGCTGTGAGCAGATTATTTTTAGTGGTGTCGCGGGGGCTTTGAGTGCTGAATTGAAAGTAGGAGACTTAGTGCTAGGTTTAAAATTATGCCAGCATGATGTGGATATTAGTGCATTTGGACATGCTCTAGGCTTTATCCCTGAGAGTAAGCTATATGTGGAATCTAGCCCCGCACTTAATGCCATTGCCAGAGAGGTTGCAAACTCACAGGCAATTCCATTAAAAGAGGGAATTATCGCCTCGGGTGATTGCTTTATTGCTAATGGAGAAAAAAAGCAGTGGATAGCTAGGCAATTTAATGCCATAGCGGTAGAAATGGAGGGCGCAGCAGTGGCGGTTGTATGCGATGCGTGCGGGATACCATTTTGCATTTTGCGCTCTATTAGTGATAATGCCGATGGAAGCGCGGATATAAGCTTTGATGAATTTTTGGAGAGTTCTGCAAAAAGAAGTGCAGATTTTGTGGTGCAGATGTGTGCGAAGATTCTACAATAGGAGGAAATATGAAGACTATTACACTTTTGCGACATGCAGATACGATTAGTAGGGAAGAATATAAGCTAAGAAATAAGAAAGATAAAAGCGATATTTTTCGCCCTTTAAGCAAGCTTGGCAAAAGCCAAAGTAAGAGTATTGCCCTTTTTGCCAAAGCACATTTAGACTTTGATGCCATTTTTTGCTCCCCTGCTAAGCGAACGCAGCAAACCCTCAAACCTCTGAAGAAATACATTAACGCAAATTGCATTCATATTTGTGAGGAGATTGCCCCTGATTGTGGGCTTGAGGGATATATGAAACTCACACAGACAAAGGCATTTCAGAAGGCTTCAAATGTGCTTATTGTAGGACATCAGCCAGATTTAAAGAGCTTTGCTACCTACCTTTGCCCCTCTTTCCGCGCACTTGTGCCTAAGGGCGTTCTTATGCGTTTTATCATTAATGATAACCCAGAGGGTAATATTGAGGCAAGTGCGAGCATTGACTTTATTTTACCCCCATTTATGCTTGAAGATTTTAGAAAATGAGATTGTTTGTAAAAATGAATTGCAAACGCGGGGCATTTAGTATGATGGAGCTTGTGTTTGTTATCATCATTTTAGGGATTCTTGCAGCTATTGCTATCCCTCGCCTCTCACTTACGCGCTCTGATGCGCAGTTAATTGCTGTGGAAAATGACATTATTAGTGCTTTAAATGCCCTCCAACGCGAAGTATTTAGTCAAAATATTGAGCCTTCCAGTATTGATGGCGTAAAGATTTTAGAACTTGCTGGGCTTAGTCATTCTCGCTGGGTAGCACAAGGCAATGGTGTGAAACTTGCTAAAAATGGCGTTCTTGATAGCCAAAATGATTGCATTACACTTGCCCAAGATAATGGCAAGTTGGTTTTTTCTGTGCAGCAAAAGGCAGATTCTGCATTATGTCTTAAGCTTTTTGAACGTCATAAAACCACAAGGGAAGTGCCATTAAGCAATTCTAATGCTATATTCTAAAAAGCCCGCTTTTAGTGCATTTGAATTACTTTGTGTAGTGATGATAGTGGCTATATTAGCAAGCATAGGTGTGCGTTATTTGGGCTATGTCTCACATAAGCAATGCCTCTTGCATTTAAAAGCACAACTAAGTCATGCTCAAAATGCCTTAAGTGCCTATTACACAGATAGTTTCATACGAGAAGAAAAGATTGATAGTGCCTATGCTTACTCCCTGCTTTCTAACATCACGCGCACAAATAGAGCACAATGTGGCTTTGTGCTTGAGCCTCATAGATTGACTGCTACTATTGGCACTCAAAGCCTTTCTTTTAGTATAGAGCCATCTACATTTTTAGTCAATCCCAAAATATTCTGCCCCCTAGCCTTGCCCTTGTGCAAAGACTTTACAGATAGAATCTTAGACAAATAAATGCCTATATTCTCCGCTTTGTCCTAAGCGATAGAGCGCAAAGTCATATTTAATGGGGTCATCTTTGCATAAAGAGGCGAGTGTATCACTTGCATAAAGCGCACTTTGGAGATTATAAGCATGAGTGTGTAGTATGCCTAATTGCTTACAAAGCTTGAAGGTGTGTGTATCAAGGGGCAAGATTAAATGTTTTGGAGAGATAAAATCTTGCCAAATACCCATATCAAGCTCATCTTTACGCGCAAGCCACCGAAGGAGCATATTCCAACGTTTCAGTGCAGAGGCATTATGGCTAAGGGCGACTTTTTGCTGAAGTTGCTCTTTTAGAGATGTCCCAAGTGCGAAGTTAAGCCCCTTACTTATAGGGATATGAGACTGCTTTGCATAGTCTTTAAGCATATCTATGCAGCAGTAGATTCCATAAAGTATATGCGCATGATAGGGGTTTTTACTTTGCTTCCAAGCTTTTTGTGCAAAAGGCGGATTACTATAGGCTTGTTTAAAATATTGTTTAATGCCTCCACGCTCTAAGCATAAAGCCACGATGAAAAAGAGGTTTTTTATATCATCTCTAGTTTGGAATCTATAGTATGGGAATGCTTCTATAGGGCTAGTGTGGATTTTATGTGCAGATTCTAAAAGCCTAAAATCAAGGCTTTGAAGCATTTTTACGATGGCTTTAGCATTTCCGTATGAGAGCATGGCACATATGAGGGCAATTTCTGCGCTATAGGGTGTATTTTGGTGTGATTTTGCTACAAGGAGAGGGTCGGGCTTGTTTTCACTTAGCTCTTCAGGGGTGTTCGCTAGGGCATAGTGTGCTTCAAGGGTGGCTTTTAGCTTTTGCATTCCTCTCCTAATTATTTGTGTTTATGCGTTAGAATCTTGCCATTCTAACATAACTCATTTTCAGAGGTGTATGATGAAAAAATGGATATTCCTCTTTGCAATGCTTCAGGGTATCATGCAGGCGGAGTATTTGACTTTAGAGAATGCCTATCAGCAAGTTTTGCTTGATAATGATGGCTTAAAGAGCTCTCAAAGCGCGCTTAGCAAGCAAGAAAAGTTGCGAAGTGCGACTAAAATGCTTTATCTCCCTCAAATTTCAATTGATGTAGCTTATATTCACTTGCAAGAGCCTATAACTGCCCAGTTTGTTAATACCTCTCAAATTAACCCCGCAACGCAGCCTTTGCTTGCCCCCTTGCTTGCGCCTTTAGCCCAGCCTATTACCTTGCAAGATGAGAATATCACTTTTGGTGCGATTAATATTGTCTATCCACTTTTTAGCGGAGGGAAAAAGATATTTGCCAATAAGCTTTCTCAAATTGCCCTTGAAGATGCCACGCTTGCACTTAAGCTTAAAGAGCTTAGCCTTTTTGAAGATTGCACAAAGCTCTATTATGGAGTAGTTTTGGCTAATCAAGTCTTGCAAACCTTGCAAGATGCCAATAGCGGGCATTTAGCGCATTATCAAAATGCCTTAAAACTCCAAGAAAAAGGTCAAATCGCTCGCCTAGAAACGCTCCAAGCACAAGTGAATTATGATAAATCAAGTATTGAAGTACAAAAAGCAAAAGATAGCCTTAAGAGTGCGAATATGGCTTTAAATGCGATATTGGGCAGAGATATGGCGCTGCCTTTAGAGCTTGTGGAGTTTATTGATATTAAAGAAGATGCCCCTTTGCAAAGTGCCTCATATTTCGTAGAAAAAACACTTGAGGTGTATCCAGCATTGCAAATCATGGATAACAAAATCAAATCCGCCAACGAGCTTAAACATATTGAATTTTCATCATTTTTGCCAGATGTGGGGCTTTTTGGGAGTTATATGATAAATGATAATACCTCACTGCTTGAGAAGGCAATGCCCCAGTGGTATGTAGGTATTGGAGCAAGGTGGTCGCTTTTAACCCCAAGCGGGAGAATCCAAAAATATCAAGCGAGCAAAATCGCCACACTAGAAGCCCAATATGCGACTTCTCAAGCAAGGAAAGATTTAAAAACACTTTGTGAGAAAACTTATAATGAGGTGCTTTCTTATAAATCCCAATATTTTAGCTTAAGCTCTTCTATCGAGCTTGCAAGAGAGAATCTCAAGCTAAGGCAAAGTGCGTTTTTACAAGGTATGAGCACAAGCACAGAAGTAAGCGATGCACAAAATGCCCTAGCTTTAGCTATTATAGAGCGTCAAAGTGTAGCATATCACTATACGATTGCCCTCTCACGACTTTTAGCCCTAAGTAATGAAGTAGAGCGATTCTATACATTTTTAACCCAATAGTGGGAAAGGAGAGACAATGAGAGTATCACTTAAGTTTGTAGCACTTATCTTCATCATACTTTGCTTTGTGCTTTGGCTTATGGTGAGCTTTGTTCGTGCTTATGAGCCTAAAGATGAGAGGATTTATGCCCAAGTGCAAGCGCGTGAATATGCCATTAGCTCTAAAGTCGCAGGACGAGTAGAAAATATCTTTGTCAAAAAGGGTGATATGCTAAAAAAGGGTGATTTAGTCTATAGTATTAATTCCCCAGAGCTTGAAGCCAAATTAGAGCAAGCAAAGGCAGGCTATGAGGCTGCCAAAGCCTTAAGTACAGAAACAAAGCAAGGTATGAGGGCAGAGGCGATTCAGTCTGCAAAAGATGTGTGGCAGGGTGCAAAAACTATGGCAAATCTTGCTAAAAGCACTTATGAGCGCATACAATCTTTGTATGATGATGGCGTGGTAAGCCAGCAACGGCGAGATGAAGCTTATGCAAACTATACTACAGCCAAACATAATGAAAATGTCGCCCTCCAGCAGTATAAAATCGCCCTTGATGGTGCAACAAGTGAGACGAAAATCGCCGCCCAAGCTAAAGAAGATGCCGCAGCGGGGCAGGTGAGTGAAGTAGAGAGCTATGCTAAAGATACCCAAGCCATAGCCCCAGCAAGCGGAGAAGTGAGCAATGTCTTGCTCCATGAGGGCGAGCTTGCTTCAAGTGGATTCCCTGTGGTGCTTATGGTTGATATGCAAGATGCGTGGATTAGCTTCCACGTGCCTGAATATCGCCTAAAAGACTTTCCTAAGGGGAGTACTTTTAAGGGCTATATTCCCTCATTAGAGAAAGAAGTTGAGTTTAAGGTGGAGTTTGTCTCTGTTATGGGAGATTTTGCTACTTGGAGAGCTACAAGTGCGCACAAGGGCTATGATATTAAGACGTTTGAAGTAGAGGCTTATCCGATTGCTCCTGTGAGCGGCTTGCGCGTAGGTATGAGCGTGCTGATTGATTGATTTAAGGTAGTTTTGTGTTAAAGTTGATTAGAATCTTAAGTTTATTTTACACATAAGGTTTTCTCATGGCAAAAAAATGTTTTTTCACAGGTAAAGGTCCTATGGTTGGCAATCACGTAAGTCATGCAAATAATAAGAAAAAAAAGCGCTCACTTCCTAATCTCCGCAGTGTTTCGCTGAAACTTGAAGATGGCACAAAGGTACGCGTGAAGGTAGCAGCCTCTACTTTACGCACGATGAAGAAATACTCTTAGGGCTATAATTTTCTTGTTTTCAAAGCTTAAGAGATTGCTTCATTGGGGGAATAACCCCAAGCCAGACATTTCTCTCTCAAGCGAGCTTTATGAGCAGCTCAAGCCTTTCCGCATTCCACTTATTCTTGTTCAATTTTTTCTCCTTTTTGGCACTTTAGGGTATTTAATATTAGAAGATTATGATTTAATGCAGGCATTTTTTCAAACTTCTTATACCTTTACAAATACAGGCTTTGGCTCATTGAAAGAAGATAGCTTTGGCACGATTACGATTATATTTACCGCTGTGCTTATGGTATGTGGAGCGGGGGTTGTAACCTTTAGCGTGGCATTTATTATGAGTGTGGTAAATAATGGCACACTTATTGGATTAATTAAGGAGCAAAAAATGGTGTATAAAATCGCGCGTTTGCAAAACCACTATGTGATTTGCTATCACAACGAATTTACAATACAGCTTGCCCAGCAGTTTTTAGAATCTCATATTCCCTTTGTAGTGGTGGATAATTCTCCAGACTTTGAAGCCCAAGCCCAAAAGCAAAAATATCCTTATTATATTGTTGATGACCCTCATACACATATTGCTATGCTTAAATCTCATCTCTCAAGTGCTAAGGGTATTGTGAGTTTTTCTAAAAATGCTGCAGATAATATCACTATGGTAGTGAGTGCGCGACTTTTTGAAGAGGAGCTAGGGAGGAAGCCTTATTATATTATTGCCACTGCGAATTCTGAAGAAGAAGATAATAAGCTTAAAAAACTCGGCTGTGATTCTGTTATCTCTGCTTCAAAGCTTATGGCTCAAAGAATCTCTGCCATGGCAGTGCGCCCTGATATGGAGAATATTTTAGAGCGGTTTTTGTATCGTCATGATACACCGCTAGATTTGGAGGAAATTATCGTACCACGTTATTCATGGCTTGTATTACGCAAGCTCAAAGAAGCGCATTTCCGTGATGTAACCAATATCTCTGTAGTAGGGCTTACGCAAAAAGATGGCACATATATTACTATGCCTAATGGTAATACCATTGTCTCAAGTGAATGTAAGCTCCTTGTGATTGGCACGAGTGAAAATATACGTTCTACAAAGAGATTGATTATGAAGAAGCAAAAGCCAAGAGAAGTAGATTATGTTTAAGGAGGCATATAGTGTTTGAGATTATTCCTATCAAAGGAGGCATTAATGCCCCGCAAGGATTCTATGCTGATGGCGTAAGTGCAGGGTTAAAGCCCCCTTTAAGCAATGGCAAAAATGCGCTTGATGTGGCTTTTATTTATAGTGAAGAGCCTTTAAAGCCTTTCACACTTTTTACAAGTAATGCCTTTGAAGCCGCTCCCATTACACATTTTAAGCACTATGTACAGGGTAAAAAAAGCAATTTTGTGCTGATTAATACCAAGAATGCTAATGCGATGACAGGACAAAGAGGCGTGCAAGATGTGTGTGAGATTTTAGATTCTCTAAAAGCACGCTTTGACTTTGTGCAAAATCCCATTATGGCAAGCACAGGCGTGATAGGGCAATATCTCCCTAAAGAAAAGATTATCAATGCTTTTGGGGGGTTTGAGATTTTTGCTAAAGATGAGTATGCCCATGCACGCGCAGCAGACGCGATACGTACAACAGACGCTTTTAGCAAAGAAATCGCCCTTAGGGTGAATCTTAGCAATGGGGAGAGCTTTTGCATTGGGGCTATGGCAAAGGGGGCGGGTATGATATGCCCAGCCCTTGCTACTATGCTATGCTTTATCACTACCGATGCACTCCTGCCCGAAGATGCGGGGGAGAGAATCTTGCGAGAATGTGTAAAACATAGCTTTAATGCCATAAGTGTAGATGGCGATATGAGCACTAACGATTCTGTATTTTTGTTTGCTAATGGTCGTAGCGGGGCATATGATGAGCAGGCTTTCAAAGAGGCATTAAGTATAGTTATGCACAAGCTTGCTATGGATATGGTAGCTGATGGCGAGGGGGCAAGCAAGCTTGTGGCTTTTGAAGTGTGTGGCGCACAAGATGAGGCAGAAGCTATAAAAGCCGCAAAAGCTTTGGCAAATTCACTTTTGGTCAAAACTGCCCTTTTTGGTGGGGACCCAAATTGGGGGCGCATAGCCTCTACTATTGGCGCAAGTGGCGTGAAATGCGCGTATGAAAGTCTAAGCATAGCCTTTGATAATATAGTGGTATTTGATAGGGGAGAGATTTGCTTTGATGAAGAGAGAGAAGCCTTAGCTGCAAAAGTTATGCAAAAGGAGAGCTTTAAGGTGAGTTGTGATTTAGGCATCGGGGAAGGTAAGTTTGTGGCTTATGGCTGTGATTTGGGGCATGAGTATGTCAAAATTAATGCAGATTATAGGAGTTAGTAGGCATTTGCTTTCCCCACTTTGGCTAATGTTTGTTGTTGTAGGTATGGCTTTTATTTGCAAATATTTTTGACTTTTGCCTTAGTATGACAAACTTTGCTATCTGCAAGGGAAATCCATACATAGCAAATTCAATCGCCTGCAAAGGAAATTATTTTGTCACCTCTTGCGGGAAGGCAACGCCTGAGCGAAGAATCTCCACCCGAGCCACTAGCCGCACTTTTTGGTGATTCTAAAGAAGACTCTTCGCTTCAAAGCCCTTAATAAAGGCATTAAGGCTTAGCCTAACTTCCCGCATATAAGGGGAGTGTGGGGGTATAATAGGCTATTACCCAAAATATCTTACAATAAGGGCTTATTTTACATTACAAGGAGTGAGTATGTTCCATGAATATCGAGATGAAGTTACTGCATTAAAGACAAGTAATGCACATTTTGCAAAGGTTTTTGATGAGCACAATGAGCTAGATGATAGAATCAAAAAGATAGAAGACGGAGAGGAAGTTATGAGCGATATGGAGCTAGAAGTCCTTAAGAAGCAAAAATTGCGACTGAAAGATGAAGCCTATGCGATGATTTTGGAGTATCGCAAGTCTCATAAATCTTAATACCTTAAGGCATAGAGGAGCGTCTGTGCGCTTTGTTTTTAGCTTTTGCATAGCTTTTCTTTTATGTGCTTGTCAAGCTCCACAAATAAGCCCAAAGCAGGATGGTACATTAAGCTTTTCACAAAGCAAGAGGGCATTACAAAGGGCTTATCAGAATGAGCCCTTTGAAGAAGAATTTTATTGTGGTGTGAAGTTTGACCCAAGCACACTCGCACTTATTCCTTCTCCACACTATACCCCACGTAACCCCACCACTAAAGCAAACAAACCCAATCCCCGCACTCAAAGGATAGAGTTTGAGCATATTATGAGTGCTCATCGCTTTGGTAAAGATTTGCCTTGTTGGCGTAATGGCGGGAGAAAGGCGTGCAAAAATGATGGGGAGTTTATAAAAATGGAGGGAGATAGACGCAATCTTGTGCCAGCCATAGGTGAGATTAATGCAGATAGAAGTAATTTTAGCTTTGCTGATGCCCCTAAAGATATAGTCTATAGCCAATATGGGCAATGCAAAGTATATGCGGATTTTAAGGCAAAGCGATTCTATCCGCAAAATCACTCCAAGGGTATCATCGCGAGAATCTACCTCTATATGAGTGAAACATATAATATTATGCTTGAAAAAGAGGAGTTAGAGCTTATGCGCAAATGGAATAAGCTCTATCCTCCTAATGCCTATGAGAAAGCATTGCTACGCACGCAGGAGGCTTTGCCATAACATTTGAAATGGAGGCTAAAGGGGCTAAAAATCCATTTGCATAGAAAAATAATATCTCCTCCCCTCTCTAATATAATTATAGTTATTGGCATAAGCGATTTGATTTTGAGCGTTGCTATAGACTTGATAATCCACAAAATCAAGGTTTAAGAGATTGTAGATAGCAAGATTAAGTTTGAGATTCTCCTTAAATTTATAATATCCGCCAATATGTGTAAGATAAATAGGCTTATAAAACTCCCCAAGTACCGCAGCAGCGGAATTTGCTACATTGGGGTTGCCTCGATAGATACCATCTTTAAATTCCTCTCTTATGTATGCTCCAAATTTAAAGGTGTCATAGTTGAGTGAGGCATTGAAGTTATGCAGGGGGATATTTGTTAGCCTTGTGCCTATAGTAGAGGCACTTCTTGGGGTTGGGAGGGTTTTTGTAACTTTTGTTTGGTTATATGTGTAAGCTGCATTCAAGCTTACGCCACCATATCCTACACTTATAGGCTTTATGCTAAAAGCCACTTCTGTGCCATAACTCTTGGCTTTGTCATAATTGATATAAGAGTTGCACCCCATTGTGGCAGAGCAGGTATAAGCCCCTATGGCTTGGGAGGTAGATACAATTGGGCTTGTGGCAATTTTATCCGTGAAATCTATATAAAAGCCCGTGAGTGAAGCGCTAAAGTATTCATTATCACTTAGCAGTGAGGCTTCGTAGTTAATGCTTTGCTCTGGCTTTAGGTTTGGGTTACCATAGGTGTGGCTCTTGCCTTGTGTGCTTAAGTTTGCTACACCATCGACAAGGTTTGAGAGGGCTGGGGTTTTATACCCTGTGCTTATCCCGCCCTTAAATACAAGATAAGAATCTATCACATCATATGCAAAGTAAGCTCTAGGACTAGCATTAGAACCAAAGATAGAATTATAGTTCCCCCTTATACCAAGTGTGAGAAATGCCCTATCAAAAAGCCCAAACTCCCCTTCAGCAAAGAGCGCGCCGATATGTTGGTCTTGTGTAGCACTATTGCCTGCTGCTTGAAAAAGCTTATCTTTAAAGCGGTTATACCAATATCTCGCCCCAAGTGTGGCATTTAAGCCAAAAGATGGTGTGAAATTAAGATAAGCCCTGCTTTTAATATCAAAGATAATATCTTCATTGCTAAGCTCCCTGCTATCGCCTCTATTCACGCCATTAGCGGAAGTAGCAGAGTTTGCAAAAGTCGCATTAGGCACGAAGCGGTCGGGATTGGTAGTGATGTTATATTGCAATGATGTATCGGTTTGCAAGGATTGCAAAAGCACATTTGGACTATGGAGATAGTTTCCCTTGTGGGCGAGAATGGTATTTAACCTATAAAAGTGCATTTCGGGTCCATATCCATTTGCTCCCCTCCTTGCACTCTCATCAGTTTCTGTGGTGCTATAGGTGCCTAAAGGCTTTGTGAGTTGTCATAATCTTGTTGTGCATAATCTATATCAAGGTATATATGATCTCTTGGAGTGTTGTTTATGCCCTCTTTGCTATTATAGAGCAGCCTAGCTCCGATATTATAGGTCTGCATTGGGGCTAAGCCTACGATTTCATTGCGTTTAGCAGTATTATTTGTGCCATTGCTTGTAGGCACCACACGTAAATTATTATTAGAGACAAAATCGCGCGTATAAACTCGTCCCCTTAGCATTAAGCCTAAGTTTTTAGCTGCATTTAACGCCCCCGCACCAAAGAAATTAAAGCCTTGCGTGTTCCCAAAATGCTTTTCTTGCTGCATAGTATAATCATAGCCAAAGCTCACTCCCCATTCTCCAAAGGACTTTTTGGTAACGATATTTACTACCCCACCTATAGCATCGCTTCCATAGAGTGTAGAAGCAGGACCTCTAATGACTTCAATACGTTCAATCGCACTCAGTGGAGGCATAAATGAAGTAATAGAATCTCCAAAGCGATTAGGGAAAAGGCTAGAGTCGCTATTAATTCTTTTACCATCAACTAAGATAAGCGTATAGGAGCTTCCCATACCGCGTATAGAAATGCCATAGCCTCCTGTTTTGCTTACATCTGAATCTATACTCACACCCGGGACATTGCTTAGGGCTTCGGCTAAGTCTCGCACAGGGCGGGTTTGTATCTCTTGCGGGGTGATAACAGAAATAGAGGCAGGGGCTAGCGTGTGGTCTTGCTCAAAACCAGAGGCAGACACCACAGAACGAGAAAGATTCACAGAATGGATAGTAGAGGTATGAGATAGACTTTCATCTCTATCCCTGCTTGCTTCCAAGGCTTCATCCGCTAGGGTGAGAGTGCATAATGCGAATGTAAAAGATAATATTTTATTCATAAAAACTCCTTAGTTATATATAATCTTTCTTAATAATAAGAATGATTTGTAAGTATTCTAATAAAAGTGAATCAAAAGTGAAATGCAAGGTTTTGATAGGCTTTATTTGTGAAATAATGTTTCATATTTACCCAATTTTGCTCTTTTTATCACAAAATATTTGTGATGAGAATGTATTTTCATTTGCTTAGAGGGTGAGGTAGCTATAGGAACTTTATTTGCTTTAACAAAATAAAAGTAGGAAAGATAGGTGCTATGAATGTAACATTATCGCAAAATTTTATTCAAATCACGGTTGAAGAAGATAATGAGTTTCTTCATAAAGCCCTCGCCTATGCTCAAAAATATTTCTCTAAAAGTTATCGTTTATCGCGCACGGTACTTATTTTAGATGATGGCGAACGTTTTAAGAAAGATTATCTTGTGAATTGGGCATATCATGCCTTTGGGCAAGATGAAAAGCACCAAAAAATCCATAGAGAAAATGCTAGCAAGCAGTCTGTAGAAGATAGCTTAGCAGAGGAGCCTTTGGCTGATTTAAAGTATTTGCTTGATTTTACCTATCTGCCCATACGCATTAAAATTGTAAGTAAAAATGCTTTGATTATGCGCGTGAAAATCGCTTTGAGATTGCTTAATACAAAGCGTGTGATTCTGCAAATGGATAAGGCAAATAGTGTAGCAAGACGCTATATTGCCCATATGTTTGAAGATTATTATGTGGGCTGCGATAGGAGTGAAATATATTTAGATAGCACGAAGCCCTACTTTTGGGAGAGTATTATGAATCTTATTAGTTTTAAGGTAATACATAATGTGATTTTGGATTTTGATTATGATAGCTTTACTAATCGCGGGGGACTAGGCGGGTTAGAATCATCATTTCTTACCGATGAGGAGCGGGTATTACGTAGCTGCTATATGACTTTGGAATGCCATTATCAAGATGATTTTAAGCATGTTAAAAAGAATTATCTCAAGCTTGTTAAGGAATATCACCCTGATAATGTCTTTGGGCAAGATGAGCAGGTAGTGCAGAGCTATAATGATAGATTTAGGAAGATTCAAGAAGCGTATGAGAAGATTAAACGTTATTTGCGTGCAAGCTAAGCCGATGAATTTAAGCTTTTGAGCGTGTAGGGCTTGCAGGGTTTAAAATACAATGAGGGCGTTTGTGCTTTAAGGCTATTTCACAAGTGAGGAAATAGCCTTAAAGCAGGGGTGTTTGGCATCGCCTAAGATTCTAAAAAGGAGCGATTCTGTAGGGAGTGCTACTACATTTTGTTGCCTAAAGAAATCAAGTGCGAGCTGGTGATTGTGGCTATCTCTAGAGCTACACGCATCAGCAGCTAGCAGGCACTCATAGCCTAGATTCTGTGCTTCGATAATGCTTTGAAGTACGCAAATATGGCTCTCTATGCCAAAAAACACAAGTGTTTTTGCTTTGCTTTGAGCTATAAAATGTGCGATTTGCTCATCTGCGAAGATTCCAAAATGCGTTTTCTCTAAAATATGCGTATGCCCTGCTATCTTTATCTCTTGACAGGTTTTGCCAAGCCCCTTGGGGTATTGCTCAGTGATGAGTGTAGGGATATGGAGCAATGCGGCAGATTCTAAAAGGATATTTGCATTTTTTATCACCCGCTCTTTATGGGCTATATGCCCTATAAGTTTGTCTTGAATATCTATACAGACAAATAACATACGCTTTGTTTTGAGTATGCTTCTCATTATTTGCCCCTAGAGTTTGAGCTGAGAGACTATGGTTTTTGTATCTCTAGCGATTACAAGCTCTTCATTTGTGGGGATTACACATATTTTGACTTTCGAGTTAGGAGTAGAAATGATTGCTTCTTTCCCGCAAATGTTGTTTGCCTCTTCATCAAGCTCCACGCCTAAAAATTCGAGCTGTTTTACAATCATACCGCGTATGAATTTGGCATTCTCACCCACACCCGCACAGAAACTCACCGCATCTACGCCATTCATCGCAGCACAATATGCGCCTACATATTTCATCACACGATAGGCAAATGCTGTACGTGCGAGCTTTGCCCTCTCATTCCCCGCTAAATCCGCATCAAGTAAATCTCTAAAATCGCTTGAAAGCCCAGAAATACCAAGCACACCGGATTTTTTATTAAGGATATTAAGCAGGCTTTGAATATCTAAATCTTCGCGTTTGGAGATGTATTCTAATATCGCAGGGTCTAAATCTCCGCTACGAGTCCCCATAATCAAGCCCTCAAGTGGGGTAAGCCCCATACTTGTATCCACACATTCCCCATTTTTAATCGCTGAAATAGATGAGCCATTGCCTAAATGGCATACAATGATTTTAGAATTATGATAATCTAGCCCTAAAAATTCTGCAGTCTTTTGTGATACATATTTATGGCTTGTCCCGTGGAATCCATATCTACGGACTTTGTGCTTTTGATACCATTCATAAGGCACACCATAAATATAGGCTTTGGGGGGCATTGTTTGGTGGAAAGCTGTATCAAATACCGCTACCATAGGCGTATTTGGCATTTTTATATGGCATGCTTCAATACCCATTAAATGCGCAGGATTATGGAGGGGGGCGAGGTCAGAGCATTCTTTAATACGATTGATGACATTTTCATTAATGAGCACAGATTCTTTAAAAAACTCCCCTCCATGCACCACGCGATGCCCAATAGCGCGTATTTCTTCTAGTGAGCTAATAACTCCACATTCCTTGCTTACAAGGCTCTCAAGCACCATTTCTATAGCTTTGGTGTGATTGGGCATGGCTTCTTTGTATTCATACTTTTTGCCTTGCGTGTCTTTATATGAGAGCACACTCCCCTCAATGCCGATTCTATCGCATATACCGCTTGCAAGAATCTTCTCTGTATCTACATTCATAAGCTGGAATTTGAGCGATGAGCTCCCACAATTAATCACTAAAACATTCATAGACTTTCCTTTGTGTGAATTTATTTTGCTTGAAGCGCGCTAAGAGCCACTACGCCGACAATATCATCAGCACTGCAACCTCTTGATAGGTCATTAATAGGCGCACTCATACCTTGCGTGATAGGTCCATAGGCTTCCGCATTTGCTAGTCTTTGCACAAGTTTATAGCCAATATTACCCGCATCTAAATCAGGGAATATAAGTACATTTGCCTTGCCTGCTACATTTGAGCCCTTAGCCTTTGATTGCCCCACACTAGGGATAATGGCTGCATCAAGCTGCAATTCGCCATCGATTTTAAATGCTGGGGCTAGATTTTTGGCAATTTGTGTAGCTTGGATTACTTTATCTACATCAGGGTGGCTTGCACTGCCATAAGTAGAATGGCTAAGCATAGCGACAATAGGTTCATTTTGTGTGATAGATTCAAAGCTTTTCGCACTTGAGACAGCTATGTGTGCGAGCTCCTGTGCGCTAGGATTTTGGCAAAGCCCGCAATCAGAAAAGACAAATGTCCCATTTAGCCCATATGGGGAATGAGGCACTACCATAATAAAAAAGCTTGATACGAGTTTAGAATCTTTAGCTGTGCCTACAATCTGCAATGCCGCCCTCAAAACCGCAGAAGTCGCATGAGTAGCACCCGCGACCATACCATCTGCTTTTTCTGACTTTACAAGAGCTGCGCCAAAATATAGGCAATCTTTCAGCAAAAGCTCCTTTGCTTGTGCGCTATCCATACCTTTATGCGCACGTAGCTTCACCACAAGGGCGGTGAGCTCTTCTAAAAGAGCCTTATCTTCAAGGCTAAGAAAAGTTGCCCTTTGTAATATGTCTGTGTTGAGATGAGAGAGTTCAGACTTTGCTTTGCTTAAAATCACATCTTGCTTGCCAAGCAATACAAGATTTGCAAAGTCCTCATCAAGTATTTTTACTGCTGCTTCAAGCGTGCGTATATCATCTGTCTCTGGCAGAACGATAGTCTTTTTACACGCTTTTGCCTGTGCTTTTATAGAATCAATAAAGCCCATATTTTCCTCCATTTTTGAAATTTTGTGTTTCCATAAATAATATGCTAAGTGTGTTTAATTTATACACTTCAGCCAAGCATTACGGAGTGAGGTGTGTAGAATCTCTACATTTTAAGCGCTTATTTGTAGGGAAATAGGCATAAAATCTCTTTTTAAACAAGCGTTTTTATCAGTTTTTATCATAAGAAACAAGAGTTAGGGTGGAGTTTATGAATCCAAATAATGGTGCTATTTATAGGAATGCTTTTTGCTGCATCTTTGCTATGGTTGGATAAGTTAAATCATTAGCGTGAAAGGAGTATGTATGGCAAAGAAAAAAGCCTTATGGTATTTTGTGGGTAGCATTATTGCCCTTCTTATCGTGCTTGGTGGAGGGTATTATTATATGAAGACACTCTCCTCTCAATCCCTTGAAGATATGACTCAAAGCATAGAATCTGCCCTCTTGCAAAAGCAAAGAGATATTGATAGCCAAAATTCAGCCCTTGAAGCAAAAGAGAGGCAAATAGAACTTCTCAAGGCTCAAAATGAAGAAATCAAGCAAGCACAACAAAGCGTGCCTGCAAAATTACGCTACTTTATTAAGCCAAAGGAGAAAGTCGTAGCCCACTGCAAGGATAGTAAAATTGGACGTTGGGATACACCTAAACACTGCTTAGATGAGCTCTCAAATGCTGTTGTAGAGATGAAAAATGAGGATAATACTATTGTCGCATTTGAAGTATCAGGTATCGTTGATACACGCCCTTATGCGGGCTTAAGCCCAGAGCTTAAGCAGGAGGGGTTAGCTAGCTTTCGTGCAAAGGAAGCTATCAATATAATTGCTAAAACACTGCCTGATATTGCTGTTTTTGAAGGACTAAGCCAGCAAAAGAATGAGGAACGTGGATTTATCGTGCGAGCATTTTATGTGCAATAAGCAAGAAGTTTGCTAGAATTACTCACTCTCACATATAAGGCATAAAGTGAATACCAATCAACCCAATGCACCAATTCATAAAGTGGGCGTAATCTTACGTCCCTCAAGCCCCGAGATAAAAAGCGTATTTTTACATGTGCATAAAGAGCTTATCGGGGGTAATATCGAAGTGATGTTAGAGAGCATTAGCGGAGGTATGATTGAGCTATTGGGGAGGGATTTTGGCTATATTGCTACAGAATGTGATGCGCTTTTAAGCTTAGGCGGTGATGGGACATTAATTGCTATGATGCGCAGGGCTTTTGAATATGGGCTGCCTTGCATGGGGATTAATACAGGGCGTCTAGGCTTTTTAACCGCACTTATGCCAAATGAGCTACATGATTTTATCCCCAAGCTTAAAAGTGGGGATTACACCTTGCAAAATCATCTCGTGCTGCAAGCAGAGGTATATAATGAAAATAAAGAGCTTTTGCATACATTTCTTGCTATTAATGAATTTCTTATCTCCAAGCACGAGCTTAGCGGTATGGTGCATATCCATGCGAGCATTGATAATAAGCCTTTTAATACCTATAGTTGTGATGGCTTGATTATCGGCACACCTACGGGTTCTACGGCTTATAATATTAGCGCGGGGGGTTCGGTGATTTATCCATATTGTCGTAATATCTTGCTTACTCCCATTGCGCCTCATTCCCTCACGCAGCGACCATTAGTCTTAAGTGATGAATTTGTGTTAGAATTTTGCGCAGAGCAGAGGGCAAAGCTTATTATCGATGGGCAGGAGATGATTGATATTATGCCCGCTTATAGTTTGCGCATTAGGGCATTAAAGGAGAGCGCTAAGCTTATCTACCCCCGCACGCGAGACTATTTTCATGTATTGCAAGAGAAGTTCAAATGGGGCGATTAGCAAGAGAGCAAGGAGATACAAATGGTTAAGCGAATCTTAATACATAATTCCCCAGCTTTTAAAGATGTAGAGCTCTATATGCAAGAGGGGTTTAATGTATTTAGCGGGGCAAGCGGGAGTGGTAAATCTGTATTTATGGAATCTTTGCTCGCTATTTTTGGCATTAAAGAGAGCAATGCAGATTTGATTGAAGCAAATATTTCTTTAGATGCTATACATTTTGATTGGCTAGCAGAGGGGATTCCCAATGATGATGAAGAAGAGATAGTCTTAAGTATTTTAAAAAAGGACAAAACACGATATTTTATTAACCACACTTCTAGCTCCAAAAAAAGACTACATGATATTGTAAGTGGTTTTGCCAAGCATATCAGCACGAAAGGTGCAGATGAACTTAAAAATGCCAATATTTTAAGAATCCTTGATTTATTTATTGCAAAGTCTCAAAGTGCTCATTTAGAGCTTCTCCAAGCATTCCAAGCAGAGTTTGAAGAACTCTCTTGCATAAAGGCAAAACTTGCAGATTTAGAATCTAAAGAGGCAAATATCGCCACACTCAAGGAGTTTTGTGCCTTTGAAATAGCAAAAATAGAATCTCTTCAGCCTAAAGAGGGTGAATATGAGGAGTTATTGGGCTTAAAAAAAATGCTATCAAAGCAAGAGAAAATTAAAGAACAACTCTATAAAGTGCATCAAATTCTTGATTGCACAGGAGATTTGGAGGCATTTTTACAACTTGTAGATAAAAGCTGCCCGAGTTTGTTTGATGCCTTAAGTGAGTTTGAAGCCATTGTCAGCGACCAAGAGGAGCAGTTAGAGAGAGTAAGTGATATTAATCCTGAGGAAGTGCTTGATAGAATCGCCGCACTTTCAGAGCTTATTCGCCGCTTTGGGAGCATTACAGAGGCACTTGCCTACCTTGAAGAGCAAAGGCAAAAACTCTTAGAATATGAGAATCTTAGCTTTGATAAGCATTCATTACAAAAGCAAGTAAGCACACTTAGCCAGTCATGCGAGCAAAAGGCACTTGCGCTACATGCTACTCGCTTAAACTTTGTAAAAGACCTCAACAAACACATAAATACATTTTGTGAGACATTGCGCTTACAACCAAGCTCTTTGGAGTTGCAAGAAGTACCTCTCTATGCTAAGGGTGTGAGTGAATGCAGCATTAAGCTTGGCTCAAGTGAGGTTAATACACTCTCTTCGGGTGAGTATAATCGCTTGCGTTTAGTGATGATGTGTATTGAGGCGGAACTTAGCCCTCATAGTGGTATTTTAGTGCTTGATGAGATTGATGCGAATTTAAGTGGGGAGGAGAGCGAGGGGGTAGCGCAGATTCTCAAAGCACTCTCACGTAATTATCAGATTTTTGCTATTTCTCATCAAACGCATATGCCCTCTTTAGCCGATAACCACTACCTTGTAGAAAAAGTTGGAGAGCATAGCTGTATTAGGAAGTTAGATTATGATGGCAGAGTGCGTGAGATAGCACGCATTATTAGTGGCTCAAATATTACACCTCAAGCCCTTGAATTTGCAAAGGCACATTTAGGTAAGCAATGAATCTTGCTTTTTTAAAAGGCTTTGTTGCTTATATGCAAGATATGAGGCGTATGCTCTGCTTTAAACGCAAGGGAAATAATCTTTTTATGCTTGTGTGTGAAGATAAAAATAGGCAAAGAGAGACATTTTACTTTGACCTCACCCGCCAGCAAAGCAGTATTTTTACAAGTGAGGGACAAATACTTGGGGAGGAGTTTTGCGCACCATTTGATTTAAAGCTTGCTTCCCTGAATGGGGCTATGATAGAAGAGTTGCGCTTAGATGGTGAGAATAGAATCTTGCAGTTTTTGCTTTTACAAAAAGAGAGCTATAAAATGCGGCATTTTTATCTCGTATGTGAATTTACGGGCAAACATACCAATGTGATACTTTGTGATAAACATTGGGTTGTGATTGAAGCATTGCGGCATATCCCTAGGCATAAATCTTGGCGTGAAGTGCGCATAGGGCAAGTGCTAAAGCCCTTGCCTCAACCTGCCTTGAAACAAACAAATGCGCCTTTGGGCTTTGAGGAGTTATCTTTTGCATTAAGAGAAAACTACAAAAAATCATATCAAAAGAGCAGGCAGGCTAAAAAAGAGCAAATTCTTCATATACTAAGGCTAAAGCGCTCTTCGCTCTCTCATGCGCTCTCTTCCCTCCCTTGTTATGACAAGCTTTTAGAGCATGCTGCATTATATGCGCATTATGGAGAGCTTATCTTTGGCTCATTACATTTACTCTCAACCCATAAAATCACTTCATCATCGCTTATTTTGCAAGATGGTAATGCTAAGGTGGAAATACCGCTTCCTCAAAATATGCGAGATTTGCAAGAAGTAGGGAATTGGTACTTCACGCAAAGTAAAAAATATCGTAAAAGGGCGCTTCATTTAGACATACAGATTGAAAATTTGCAAGATAAAATAGATTTTATAGATAAGCAAATCGCCCTTATAGAGCGCTTTGATGATTTGAGTGAGCCATTTAGCCAAGCCCTTAAAAATAAACGCACAAAGAGCACAGAAGCCCTTTATATTAATGGCTTTAAGGTGAGTATAGGACGTAATGCAAAAGATAATCAAAGGCTTTTGGCATTAGCAAAGGCTGATGATATATGGCTTCATATCCGTGATGTGCCCAGCGCGCATGGGATTATTCATTGTGGGAAGCAAATGCCATCAAGCGATACCTTGCAAAAGGTAGCCGAGATACTCATAGGGCTTTATGTGCAACGCAAGGGGGTGGGGGATTTTGTAGTGGATTGGACAAGGCGGCGATTTGTCAAGCCTGCTTCTGGTGGCAAAGTAAGCTATGCCAAGCATAAAAGCATAAGTTACCGCGTGCAAAGTGGCAATGCCCTAAGGCTATTAGAGACTTAGGTATGCAAAAGAAATATATCAAATGGATAGTGCTTGCCTATGCCTTTTAAATCCAAATACGCATCGATGATTTTATATTCGCCTTTAGCATGTGAGCGATGTCTCTCTTTTGCTTTATCAATCATTTCAAGTTCAAAGAACACATAAAAGAGTGCCATTTCTGCGTTTTCATCATTATCTGCGCAAGCCTCAAAGAAATGTATCCACCTATCAGGGGGCAATTCACCCTTGGCATTAATCGCATACTGGACATATTCTGCCCCATTTGTGCCTACACTTTTTAGCACTTCATATATGTTTTTATCTTCAATATTTTGATGATGTTTGAGATAGAGCTTGAAGATTTCTTGGGCTAAGTTTTTATCTAAAATCTCTGCGGGGAAGATGGTTTTAAGCTTATCAAGCTCTTTATTTTGGGCATTTTTAAGAATCTCTTGTGCAGCATAGCTTTTAAGCTCATTGGGGTAGTCCTGCTCTAGGATATTAAATCCATTTTTATAGTTGCTAGCAATTTTATTTTTGAGATTTTGGATATTAAATTTATTATCTTTGCTTAAGTGGTAGCTTTTTAAATCCACCACCTTACCGCTCATTACATTTTTATAATCTTCAAAAAGCGTATCAATTTTACGATTAAAGCTCTCTACTGAATCAAGGCGCGGTTTGAGGTAGAAACGTTGCAGGATTTTTGATAATTCAGAGAAACTCTTGCATTTATACACACGATTTTTTATCTTTTGATTGAGGGATTGTTCGTTAATTTGTGAGAGTAGCTTGTCATAGTCATTTTTACGATAATACCCCTCCAATAAATCTCCCGCCCAAGCAGAGGCAAAGAATATCAACGTGGCGATAAAAAACAAACCCACAATGCCCACTATCCATATCGCAATGGGCAAAGAGAGGTGGTTTTGGCCAAAGGGTAGGGTATAAGTATAATATGTGCTATCAAGGCTATATACATAAAGCCCCAAAGCAAGCATAAAAATACAAGAGAATGTAACATAATATTTCAGCTTCACTATCGCTCCTTTTTGCTAGTTTTTTCAAATAATTCACGGCAGTTAATGCAATATCTCGCATGAGGTTTGACTTTGAGACGCTCTATGTCAATTTCATCATCACACATCTCACATATTCCATAAACTCCCTCTTTTATCTTCCTTAGGGAATTGCTAATTTCACGCATTTCATTATGATATAAATCAATCATATTCATTTCTAGATTCCCTTGTAATCCCGCCCCTACAATATCCCCCTCATCTTTGTGGTGAGTGTTTTGAATCTGGCTAATATGCGTGTTTTTATGCTCAATGCTTTCATAAAGCTTCTTTAGGCGCTCATTAAGAAGTGTCTCAAAAAAAGTATAATCAATCATAAATTCCCTTATTTGTGATATGGATGAGATGACAAAATACTTAAAGCTCGATAAATTTGCTCACATAGCACAAGCTTAGCGATTTTATGGCTAAGGGTCATAGAGCTAAGGCTGAGTGTTTGCGTGAGTTTGAGAAAAGAGGGTTCTAAACCATAGGCACCACCTATAAAAAATTGCACCAATTTGTGCGGCTCTAATAAATGCGCAAATTGCACAGAATCATAGCTTTTGCCCTGTGGGGTGAGGGCGATATTAAGGGCAGTTTTGTTGATATAAGGAAAGAATGCTTGTGTATAGGAACGCTTAGCTTCTAGGGGCGAGCTTTTCTGTGCGTTTTTAACAGACTGGGGGAAGAGGTCAAAATGTGCGATTTGGGCATTGAATTGCTTACATTGCATACTTAACTCCTCTTGTAGTGCTTGATAGGCGATGTCTTTCTTAGCTATAGAATAAATGTTGATTTGCATAGCTTGGATTAAGCATTTTACTTATATCACTCAATGTTTTTTTGAGGTCTTTTCTATGCACGACCATATCAATAAGCCCATGGTCTAGGAGAAATTCAGCTGTTTGGAATCCCTCAGGCAAGTCTGCCCCTATAGTTTGCTTAATAACGCGAGGTCCAGCAAAGCCAATAATCGCCCCGGGTTCAGCGATGATAATATCTCCTAGAAATGCAAATGACGCGCTCACTCCGCCAAAAGTTGGGTCAAGTAGCACAGATATAAAGGGCAAGCCCGCGTCAGATAGCTTATTGAGTGCGCAAGAAGTTTTAGCCATTTGCATAAGGGAAAAGGTAGATTCTTGCATACGTGCCCCGCCACTTGTGGAGAGAATGACAAGCGTTTGTCTTTTTGCTACCGCTCTATCAATGGAGCGCACGATTTTTTCACCCTCCACAGAGCCAAGCGAGCCTCCCATAAAAGCAAAGTCAAAAAGCACAATTTGCATTTCTACGCCATTTACAAGCCCTTCTCCTGCGATTACCGAGCTTGCTCTGCCTGTTTTTTCTTCACTCTCGCGGATTCGTTGTTTGTAGCTTTTTTTATCTACAAACTCAAGCGGATCAATAGGGTGCAAGTCTTTATCAAATTCAATAAAGGTATCTTTATCACAAAGCATTTCTATACGTTCATTAGCAGAGATTCTAAAGTGATAGTTACATTTGGGGCAGATGTGAGATTGTGAAAAGACTTCTTTATAATACATAAGTGCGTTGCAACTCGGGCATTTGAGCCAGTGGTTGGGCGGGGTATCATTTTTATGTTTGTTATTTTCTTTGCTCTCTTCTTTTTTGGTTTTAAAAAAATCACCCAATCCCATCAGTTATCCTTTATGCTTTTGAGTTCAAAATGTTATAAATCATATCAAAAATATGCTTATCTTTGCTTATAAGCGTAAAATTATCTGTGTAAAGTTGATGTAAATCCTCGCATAAAAACAATCCAGCCTTGCTATCAAAATCGCGAATCTTCCCTGCAAAGAGCATAAAATTGACTTCATAAGCCTTAGCCATAGAGAGGGCACTTGCCCCCAAAGAGCGGAATTTTAAAGCCTTCTCATATAATAATGCAGCAATATGGGGGTTACAATATGCTTTTTCAAAAATGCCACATTTGCTATGGGTTGAGCATTTTAGAGGTTTATAGGCTTGCTTGCCTTTAGTGAGATAGGCAGGGATAGAAAAGCTAAAGACCTCTGCATTTATGCGAGCTACGCCCTCTTGCGTGCAGAAATTAAAAATCACCGCTTCCTTGGGTTTATGGGATTTGTCGCATAAGGCAAGAGAAGAGCCATAATAAGGGATATGAGAGAGGAAATTATCACTTCCATCTAAAGGATCAAGTATCACACAATCTTCCCCCACTCCTTGCATAAAGCCACTTTCTTCAGAATGGATATTGGCAAGTGAGAGGAGGTATTTTGCATATATTTGCTCGCTTAATAAATCTGCTCCTATGCTCCTATCTCCTCCCGCGCCAACTTCATGCAGCTCATAAAGTGCCGCCTCTCTTTTTTGCATGGCTTTAATAATCTCATCTGTGGCGAGAATAGCTTGGTGTAAAAATGCGCTCAAAGCAACCCTTTATGTGAAATTTATATGAAAGTGATATGTAACAATTTGGGCTAAAATTATGCGCTAGATTTTCTTAAATTAAGGATAGTTGGTGCAAGGCTATATTTTGCATATACAAAAAACACGTGGTGAGGATTTGATTGTAAAAGTGCTCACTCCTTTATATCTTAAAACGCTTTATCGCTTTTATGGTGCGCGCCATAGTATCATTAATATAGGACGTAAGATTGATTTTGAAGAAGAGCCGAGTATAACCTTTCTCCCTAAGCTTAAGCATATACTACATCTTGGACATAAGTGGGAATCTGATAACACGCGCTATTATATATGGCAGCATTTTATTAAGCTTTTGTATAGGCATTTGTTTGATGTGCATGAGATTGATGAGTTTTATTTCCAGCTTTTGGAAGAGGGCGCACAGAATCTCCATGTGCAAAATCCCAAACGTGTGGTGCTTGAAATGTATGCGAAGATATTAGCCTTTGAGGGCAGGGCATATCATAGAGAAGAATCGCTATGTTTTATATGCGAAGAAGCATTGGGGGAGAGTATAGCCCTCTCTCGGGGGTTTCTCTTTGGGCATAGCGCATGTGTTGGAGGGCATATTTTTAAGAAGGATAGCATCGTGCAATTTTTGCAAAGCGCAAGTAGCATTATGCTTGATGATTGGGAAGTGAATGAATTATGGGAAGTTTTAGGACTTGGTTTGTAATTTATACCTTTATATAAACTTAATTAAGAATATTTAAGCTTATATGCCATAGAATTGCTTTGCGTTTAACGCATAATCCAATATCTGAAGGAGATACCATGTCATATGCAACCAATATCCTCAATAAACTCAAAGAGCAGTATCCTTCACAGACACTTTTTCACCAAGCTGTAGAGGAAGTTTTTGAATCGCTTGATCTTGCATTGCAAAAAGATAAGAAATATGAATCTTATGCAATACTTGAGCGTCTAACAATCCCAGATAGAGAAATACATTTTCGTGTAAGTTGGGTTGATGATAATGGTAAGATCCAAACCAATCGAGCTTATCGTATAGAATTTAACTCTGCTATTGGACCATATAAAGGTGGTTTGCGCTTTCACCCAAGCGTGAATGAGGGTGTGATTAAATTTTTAGGTTTTGAGCAAATTTTTAAAAATTCTCTTACTACACTAGCTATGGGCGGTGGTAAAGGCGGTAGCGACTTTGACCCCAAAGGTAAAAGTGAGGGAGAAATTATGCGTTTTTGTCAAGCTTTTATGAATGAGCTTTATCGCCATATCGGCGCGACTACCGATGTCCCTGCGGGTGATATTGGCGTAGGCGGAAGAGAAATCGGCTACCTCTATGGGCAATATCGCAAACTCACTAATCGCTTTGATGGCGTACTTACTGGTAAGGCTCTCTCTTGGGGCGGTAGTCTTGTGCGCACGGAGGCTACAGGCTATGGCTGTGTGTATTTCGCACAAGAAATGCTAAAAGCTAGAGGCGAAACCTTAGAGGGTAAGATATGTAGTGTATCTGGAGCGGGCAATGTGGCAATTTATACGATTGAAAAGCTTCAACAATTAGGAGCAATCCCCGTAACTGCAAGTGATTCTCAAGGTATGATTTATGATGAAAAGGGCATTGACTTAGCATTATTAAAAGAGATTAAAGAAGTTAAAAGAGGCTCTTTAGCAGAATATGCCAAGCAAAGACCAAGTGCAAAATACACTAAAGTAAGCGAATATCCTGCGGGGATAAACCCTGTATGGGCTGTGCCTTGCTTTGCTGCATTTCCTTCAGCTACGCAAAATGAGCTTAATGGTAATGACGCAAAAACATTGCTTGCTAATGGCTGTAAGTGCGTGAGTGAGGGAGCAAATATGCCATCTACCATAGATGCTGTGCATCAGTTCATTAATGCCAAAATCTGCTATGGACCCGGCAAGGCTGCAAACGCAGGTGGCGTGGCAGTGAGTGGCTTAGAAATGGCACAAAATGCAAGTATGAATCCATGGAGTTTTGAAGTAGTGGATAAACGTCTTCATGGCATTATGGAGAGCATTTATAATAATGTCAGTCAAACCGCAGAGGAATTTGGCGAGCCTACAAACTTTGTGCTTGGCGCAAATATCGCAGGCTTTAGAAAGGTAGCAGGAGCGATGATAGACCAAGGAGTTATCTAAGCTCATCTGTCTTTTTGCTTTGGGAGAATGCACCTCTTTCTCTCAAAGCTTGCCCTTAACACAATCCTCCCACTCTATAATTCCCTACTCAATTTAGCTACCCCCACGAGAAAGCCAATTGCCACCACAAAGACAGAAACCCTCTTATCTACTAGAGACTCTCTTCACAAATCCACTAGCAAATCTTGATTCTATTGTCATATCTTAGGCTTTACAAAAGCCGAAGAATCTCTGTGCGAATCACTAGTGGTTTTAAAAGAGTTTCTTCGCCTCCTTCGTTCCCGCTTAGATATGACAAGGGAATTATCATCGCTTGGGCTAAACTCTTTGTTTCCTGCAGTTTTATTTTCCCTTACAACCTATAGCCTCCCATTTTAAGAGCCTTTTTACATAATGATGAGAGCGGCTTAGAATGAAGACTTTTTATTGGTAAAAACTCCACTTCTTCCCAAGCTATATCTTCTTTGAGGCTTTCTATACTGACTTCATACACATAAGCAGTGATAGCATATTTTGTGTAGTGATGTTTGTATTGCCCATATTTTATGCCCCAGTTTTTGCCCTTTGTTGGGAGTTGGGGGAGGTTATAAAGCCCATGGTAAAGCCCTTGTGAGGAGCGTACAAGGGCTATGCTTTCATTATATACGCAAAGAGCCAAATGCAAACTCAGGGCTTCAAGGGTAGATTTTTTGGGTATCGGGTAAGAATGGGGAGTGTTACGCCCTTGACAAAGCTTTATAAGAGGGCAGAGGAGGCAAGATGGCGATTTAGGTGTGCAAAGTGTAGCGCCAATATCAAGCAGGGCTTGATTATAATCAAAGCTATTTTTTACATCTAAAAGCAATGCAGCAAGCTCTTCTAAAAGTGCCATTTTTGGCTCACTTTGGGCAAATACTCTACATAAAAGCCGCCTAATATTGCCATCTACAAAGCTCACATTTTTATAGAATCCAAAGCATAAAATCGCCCCCGCACTATATGAGCCAATCCCGGGTAGCTTTATGAGCTCTTCATAAGAGCTGGGTAAAGCCCCGCTAAATCGTTCAACGCATATTTTGGCACTTTTAAGCATATTTCTTGCGCGGCTATAGTAGCCTAGCCCCTCCCATAGCTTTAATACCCTCTCTTCTGGGGCATAAGCAAGGCACTCAAGTGTAGGGAGAGATTCCATAAATGGCTTGTAGTAGGAGTGCAATACCCTTTTAACTTGGGTTTGCTGCAGCATCATCTCGCTGACATATACCCCATAAGAGGCGTTTTCTCCGCTTAGATTCCGCCATGGTAAAGCACTTCGCCCATATTGTTTATACCATGTGAGCACAAGCTCACGCCATAAGGGGGCTATGCGCTTGGCTTTGTCTTGGGGAGAGAGGGGGTTGGGTATCTTTTCCATAGCGTGAGTGTATCTTAAAATGAGTAAAAACCACAAAAAATAAATTATTTTTTTACTTTTATGGGCAAAATTAGCATAAAACTAGCAAAAAAGCGTTAGAATCCGCCATATTTATTACAAAACTTATCACAAAAAGGTGGAGTATGAAACCCAAAATTTTAATTCTTGGTGGGGGCTATGGGGGCTTACGCACAGCTATTACATTACAAAATAACCTTAAAGATGAAGCAGAGGTTACACTCATTAGCAAGCATGACTATCACTACCAAACCACCCTTTTACATAAAGTCGCCATTGGCACATTAAGCGCGCGTAAAGCGAGAATCTACATTCGCAAGATTCTTGATTTAAATAAGGTGCATTTTATTAAAGACAAGATTCTCTCTTTTGAGCCAGAGGCAAAGCGTGTGATTGGTAATGGAGGAGTGTATGAATATGATTATTTGGTGATAGCCTTAGGCTTTCGCCCTGATGATTTTGGTATAAAGGGCGTAAAAAAGTATGCCCATAAGCTTTCTTCACTCAATGCCGCCTTAAAGCTTGATAAATTGATTGAATATAGATTCAAGGAATATTGCCATACTAAAAATGCAGATGATTTAAGTGTGATTGTGTGTGGGACAGGTTTTACGGGGATTGAATTTGCCGCTGAGCTTGCCTCTAGGCTTGATGAGCTATGCTTGATTAGTGGTATTCCTCGCAATGTCCCTAAGCTTACTTGCATTGGCAGAAGTGAGAGAATCTTGCCTATGTTTAGTAAAGCCTCAAGCGCACTTGCTCAAAAGAAATTGGAGGCTTATGGTGTGGAGATTATTTGCAATGGTGAGGTGCAAGAATGCAGAGAAGATGGCGTGATTATTAAGCATAATGATGAGATAAAGCATATTAAAGGCAATACCATTTTATGGAGTGCAGGGGTGAAAGGTAATGATAGCCTTGAGAAATCATGCTTTACAACTACTAAGGGACGCATAAAGGTAGATGAGTTTTTGCGATGTCCGGAATATCATAATGTCTATGTGGTGGGAGATTGCGCGATTTATGCCTCACGCGATGCTATCCATGCGCCCACAGCTCAGCTCTCCGCGCAAATGGGGGATTATGTGGGTAAAAGCCTTATAAAAATTTTAAAAAATCAAACACAAAAGGAAACCTTTGCTTTTGCTCATCGTGGGACGGTGTGCTCTATTGGACATACCGATGGTGTGGGTATTGTCTATAAGAGGGCAATTAGCGGAGAAATGGCTGCATTTTTAAAGAATTTTATTGAAAATAAGTGGCTTTTTGGCATTGGTGGGCTTAAACTTGTGCTAAAAAATGGGCAATTTCGTTATCGCACAAGTAATTAATCTAAAACTTTAAGCTTAAGCCCCAAAGCCATAAAAGCGGCGAAAACATTATTCAATAAGCTTTTTATGGTATAGTTGCGCTCTTTTAAGATGAGAAGAGCGAGTTGAAAATGATAAGCTATAAAGATTCAGGTGTGGATATTAATGAGGGCAATGCCCTTGTAGAGGGCTTAAAGCCTCTTGTGAAATCAACTTTTGATGAAAATGTAATTGGCGGTATAGGCTCATTTGCTGGGGCTTATGCCTTGCCTCAAGGGTATAAAAACCCCGTGATTTTGGGGGCAACCGATGGCGTAGGGACAAAGCTACGACTCGCCATTAGCTCAAAGCGGCTTGATAGCGTGGGTATCGACTTGGTAGCAATGTGTGTGAATGATTTAATTTGCAATTTTGCTACGCCTTTATTTTTCCTTGATTATTATGCAAGCGGGAAATTACAAAAAGCCCAAGCCCTTGAAGTCATTAGCGGGATAGCACAAGGCTGCAAAATCGCTAAATGTGCATTAATCGGCGGGGAGAGTGCGGAAATGCCCGGAATGTATGCTAAAGATGATTTTGATTTAGCGGGCTTTGCGGTGGGCATTGCTGAGAGGGAAGATGTAGAGAAGCAAGCCGTGCTCGCGGGTGATGTCTTAATTGCCCTAAGAAGTAGCGGTTTGCATAGCAATGGCTATTCTTTGGCAAGAAAAGTCCTTTTTGAACATCTCCAAATGTCTTTTGAGCAAGTATTTGAGGGAAAACCCTTGATTGATACCCTCCTTAGTCCCACATGTATTTATGTCCCGCTTTTTAGAGAGATTTATGCTTCTGCTTTACGTGATTGTTTGCATGGTTTGGCACATATCACCGGTGGAGGCATTGTGGAGAATCTCCCGCGTATTTTGCCTCAAACATTGGGAGCAAAGATTTATAAAAGCCACATAAAAACCCCAAGTATTTTTGGGCTTCTTGGCGAATATGTGGAAGAGAGTGAAATGTATCGCACTTTCAATATGGGTGTTGGTATGATTCTTGCTGTGGATAGAACCAAAGTTGATGAAATATTGCAGCTTGCTTTGAGTTTTGATGGGTATGTTATCGGCGAGGTATGCGAGCAAGAGGGCATACATTTCATATAATTTTAATTTATAGATTTAGAGGTTTTATTTTGAATATACGCACTTTTTTTAAAATCTATTCATTACCCTTTTTTATCGTAGTATGTGCACTTGCTATATATGGTGCTTTGATTATGTTTATGGAGCAAAAGGATTTGATTATTTCGCGTCCAGACGCACAAGATATAGCTACTTTAGAGCATATTGCTCATTTAAATACCAAATCAAAGCTTGATAATCCCCCTGCGCTAGAAGAGCCTTCAAGGGAATTACCTGATAATACACAAACACTTCCACCTCAAAATGAGCAAAATAGCGGAGAAAATGATAAAGAAAATAAAGATATTCAATCCCAGATTCCATTAGAAACTAACCTCCCTCATGGGGTTAAAGATATTGATGATAATCCAAATCCGCCTTACATAGAGCCCACGCCAGAGGTGATAGAGCCTATAATAGCACCTGCAAAGGAGCTTAAGGCTATATATGCTTATGCAAAATATCATATTAATATTCGTAAAACCCCATCGGCTCAAGCTCAAATACTCGCTCGTGCTAATACAGGTGAAGTGCTAGAGGTGCTTGATTGGCAGAGTGAATGGAGCAAGATTAAGAATCACGCAGGGATAGAGGGATATGTGGCTTCACATCTTATAGATAAGGCAGAGGATGGAGATAAGGGAGAGATCTATGTTGTGCTCTCCAATGCTCTTAATGTAAGGACTAAGCCAGATAAGCAAGCCCCGCTTCTCACTCGCCTTGCGTATAATGCGCGCGTTATAGTGCTCCAAATCCAAGATGAGTGGGCGAAGATTCTTTTACCCAATAAAGAATATGGCTACATCTCTATTCATTTTATTGCTAAAGAAAAATAATGCTTCGCTTCTTTGCCGTGTATGGGAATCCTATCGCACATTCCCTCTCACCGCTTTTGCATAATGCTACTTATGCGCATTTAGGCATAGGCGCGTATTATGGTCGTATTTTACTCACTGATGGCAAAAGCTTGAAAGAGAGCTTTTTATCACATCATCTAAGTGGGGCAAATATAACCATTCCTTTTAAAGAATATGCCTATGATTTATGCGATGAGGTATGCGGCATAGCCAAAGAGATTGGCGCGTGTAATACTTGGGTTAGTGTTGATGATACGATTAAGGGCTATAATACCGACGCAGAGGGCTTTTATGAGTGTATTAAAGACTATGGGGTAAAAAGTGCGCTCATTATTGGTGCGGGTGGTTCAGCTAAGGCGGTAGCTCTCATACTTAAAGCGCATAATATCGCTACTACATTGCTTAATCGCTCTAAAACCAAACTTGAGTTTTTCACACAGCGAGGTTTTAATTGTTTTTTAAGCGATGAATTTAGCGTAGAGGGGAGTTATGATTTAGTTATTAATACCACAAGTGCGGGGCTTAATGATAATCTTTTACCTTGTAGCGAGGAGATTCTTAGAGATATTTTTAACCAAGCTTCTTATGCCTTTGATTTAATTTATGGCAAGGTTACGCCCTTTTTATCTTTGGCAAAAGATTATCATCTCACTTGCAGTGATGGCAGAGATATGCTTATTTACCAAGCAGCCCTTGCCTTTAAGCTTTTTCTCCCAAGTTTGCATTTGCAAGCACAAGATATTGCCTCACTTATGCGCAGGGTTTTACTTTAGCGATGAGAATGTAGAAGCAGATACAAAGAAGCCTTACAAGAATAAATAAGGCTATCAAACATCAATGCCGAAATAAAAACACTCAAAGGACAGATAAAGCAATGAAATACATACTCACATCGCTAGCAATAATAGGCACAATTACACTCACGCCAAGTTACACAGCAGAACTCACTTGCACTCAAATCATTAAAGACACAGAAAACATAAAAAAGGTGTTAGCAATAGAAGCATACGAAGCAACAGGTAACTCCTTACGATATATGAAGAGAATAGAAGACATACAAGCGACTATTAAAAAAGGTAAGACTTATAGGCGACTATTACAAGAGTGGCAAGAACAAAACAAAGATTGTTATATAAACCTAGAAAGCAACGAAATCAAATACTTAAGTTTATTAAGCTTAAGAGATTTTTTATTACTTATAAAAACATTAGAAGTATTTGACAGGCAAGACTACGAAAACAAAGACGACTATGAATATCTTAAAGTTGTTAATATTTACAAGAGTAAAGCAATAGAAGCATATATAAAAAATCAAAAAGAATACAAAAAAGCAATGCAAGAGAGAACAAACAATACAAAAGACTTTTACAAAGATAAAGGATATAAAACAAGCATAATAAGCGACTATAGAGCGATTATAGAATATAGCGGTATATATGGAAGCCCAATTTACACAAAATACAGAAACAATACTGATAAAGCAGTGATAAACGCATTTTACAAATCATATAACGACATAATCACAAATGCCTTGCTTATTCAACAGAGAATAGACAAAGAAGAAAAAGCAAAAAAGGACAAAGAAGAAAAGGAAGAGGCAAAGAAAAGGGCAGAGGAAGAACTAAAAGCAAGAATAATAGACAAAAACAAGGTAAGGATAGTATGCAAATACGATGATAGTAGCCTATGGTTTCAAAATGCAACCATATATAAATGCGAAGAATGCAAAGGGGGATATGAGGCTAAAATACAACAAGGAGAAGAAAAAGAGTTATATCCAGCAGGAAGAAAAAAGCTATATGGGATAGACAAACGATATATAGATATATTAGAAAACAAAATAGAAAAAGCCATAGCAGAGGAATACAACAAAGTTATTAAGGAAATACTAGAAAATGAAGAATGCAAAATTATAGAGAGGAAGTAAAAGATGGTTTCTTAGTGGCTAAGGGAGATATGCCACAACGAATAATGAACGAGTATAAAAAGATACTAAAAAGGTAATGAAGCAAGAGAAAGATTTGAGTTAAAAGCAATGAAGCGCTAAAAAGGAGGATATAATTTGTGTAAATAGAACACCAAGAACAATATGTAGTGTTTAAATGGAGTACTTTAACACAAAGGAATATCCAACACTTTACAGAACTTAAGAGAACAAGAAAGGCAAGAGATGATACATAAATTAGCATTAGGATTATTTTTAAGTATTTCAATGGGAAATGCAGTAGTAGAAGCAAAAACGCTTAAGATTTATTGTGAAAATGGATATGAAGAGGGAGATTTTAAGAATGAGTGGAAAATTGCAAGCATAGGAATGAAAGATTTTAAGATTAAAGATACAGATGAACGAAAAGATTTAGGAAAATTTTATTATACAACCAAGCTAAAGACGTACACAGAAAAATGCGAGATTGGAAAAAATCCATTTACAATTAATAGAAGAAACGAGCTAAACAAATTAGCACAAGAATGCAAAATGGGTTACATTATTTCAAGTAGTGTAGAAAGCATTGGGTATGAAAATGAATGGAGTTGGAATAATAAAACAGACTACGAGATAAATGAGATAAACAAAAAAAGATTAAAAAACATAACACTTAAGATAGAAGATGTGATACTTACAGAATCAGCAATAATATATAACGATGAATTTGTTACAAATTGTAAAACAATAGAATTTGATTAAATATATCAGCCATTTTACATTGGATACAAAAACTTTAAACTTGAATATCTTAAAGGCAAGAAATGAAAAGAAGAATTAAAAAGTTTAATTGTTTTAGCATTGATTACCAATGCAGTCTTTAGTATGGACACTTTTAGAAGTGCTTGAAAAATCAATAGTAATAGAAAAGAGAATGTATGATATAATCCCCCGCATTTATAAGGAGTAATGGAGGAGCCATGCAGATAGATGATGCACTTTTATCCAAGCTTGAACGACTAAGTATGTTAAAAATTGATGAGAATAAACGCGCTTCTACGCAAGCCCAGCTTACAGAGATTCTAGGATTTGTGGAGAATCTCTCCATCATAGAGGTACAGAAAGATTGCTTTGAAGAGCAGCTTAAAACACCTTTGAGAGAAGATGTCCCCCAAGATGCAAACATCGCTAAAGATGTCCTCTCCCACGCGCCACACGCGCAAGATAATTTCTTCATTGTGCCTAAAATCATTGAGTAGTGTTACTTTAGAGGCTGTTAAAATCCCCGATGATTGGAAACTCCTCCTTAAAGATGAGCTTTTAAGCCCATATTTTGCAGAGATTAAGGCTCATTATATGGAGGCTTTGCATAAGGGGGAGATTATCTACCCAAAGCCAAAGGATATTTTTGCCGCATTTAATTTAACGCCTTTAGATTCACTAAAAGTAGTGATCCTTGGGCAAGATCCCTATCATGGCAGTATGATTATTAATGGCGAGATTATCCCCCAAGCTATGGGGCTAAGCTTTAGCGTGCCCAACCCCTTACCTCCCCCGCCATCACTGCAGAATATCTATAAAGAGCTTGCCCTTAGTCTTGGCATTACTCCGCCCTCACATGGGGACTTGAGTGCTTGGGCGAAGCAGGGCGTGCTTTTGCTTAATGCCATTTTAACCGTGCAGGCTAATAAACCCGCTTCACACAAGCATTTTGGTTGGGAGCAATTTAGCGATGGAGTGATTAGGGCATTATCTAGGCATAAAGAGCATTTAGTCTTTATGCTATGGGGGAATTACGCGAAGAAAAAGGCAGATTTGATTGATACAAGGAAACATAAACTTATCACTGCCCCTCACCCTAGCCCTTTAGCACGTGGCTTTGTGGGAAGTAATGTATTTGTAGAGGCAAATTCATACTTAAAGCAGCATTCTCAAAGCCCCATTGATTGGGGTGCTTTTTAAGGAGGAGAGATGTTAAAGATTCTTGTCTTTGTGGGGATTGTTTTTATCGTGCTTAGTGGCATGAAATGCTATGTGTATTTGCGTTTTTTACGCTTTAATCCCTTTATCCCTAAATATATGAGCATTGGGTTTTTAGTGATTTTAGCCATTGGGGAAGTCGCACTTTTGCTCCTTAGAGACGCACCTATCGCACGTTGGCAATACCTCCTTGTAGGCTCTTGTGTGGTATTTAGCTATACACTTTTTATGGCTTGTTTATGCGTGGATATAGTGCGTTTTTGTTTTAAACGCATAAGCCCAAAAGATTCTTTCATACAATCGCGTCGTGCATTTGGAGCGAAGATGACTTCTTGGGCTTTAGCGCTACTTTTTAGCCTCTTTAGTTTTAAGGCTTTTCATAATGCCCTAAACCTCCCGCCTGTAAAAAAACTCTTTTTGCGCGTTAAGAATCTTCATAGCAAAATAAGTATTGCTATGATAAGTGATGTGCATATAGGCAATACACTAGGCAAGGCGTTTTTAGAGGGTATTGTAGAGAAGATTAATGCCCTAAATGTAGATATTGTGGTGATTGTGGGGGATTTGGTTGATGCTAAAATCGCATTTGTTAAGGCAGATTTAGCACCCTTAAAAGATTTGCAAAGCAAGCTTGGAGTGTATTATGTGGCGGGTAATCATGAGTATTATCATGGCATAGAGCCTATTTTAGAGCACTTGCAGAGTCTTAATCTCCATATAGTGCATAATACGAGCATTGAATTTGAGTCTTTTAATCTCGCGGGTGTGAGCGATTTAGCGGGCTATCGTTTTGGTAAGCTAGAGCCAGATTTAGAAGCTGCAAAAGCCGCACTTAACCCCAATAAGCCTAGCATTCTCTTAGCCCATCAGCCTAAATTTGTATATCAAAATGATGTAAGTGATTTTGATGTGGTGCTTTGTGGGCATACACATGGAGGGCAAGTCTTCCCGCTCTCTTTGCTTGTGTGGTTAGATCAGCATTATGTGCATGGGCTTTATCATATCCCTAATGCAAAGCACACACAACTTTATGTCAGTAGTGGAGTGGGATTTTGGGGACCTGCGATTCGGTTTTTAGCCCCAAGTGAGATTGTGTATTTAGAGTTAGCCTAAGTGTTAAAAAGTAAGGAATCTTTCTCCTTTTAAAGTGCCTCTAAGCACTTGATTTAAGCGTTTGTAGAATTTTGAAATATTAATTTTTGTTTGTGAAAAAGTATTATAAATCTGCTTTCTATAAATCATAAAGGAGAAAAGATGAATTTAGAAAGTCTTAAGGCTGCCTACCCTCAAGCCCTCAAATATCATATCGGTGGTAAAGTATCAATTACGCCTAAAAAAAGATTGCGCTCTATTGATGAGCTAGCCTTGGCTTATACGCCCGGGGTGAGTGTGCCTTGTAAGCAAATAGAGGCAGAGCCCTTAAGTGCGTATGATTATACTTCTAAGAGCAATCTTGTAGCTGTGATTAGTAATGGCACAGCGGTGCTTGGCTTAGGTGATATTGGTGCATTAGCGAGCAAGCCTGTTATGGAGGGGAAGGCGATTTTATTTAAGACTTTTGCTGATGTAGATGCGTTTGATATTGAAGTGAATGAAAAAGATATAGATAAATTCATCGCTATAGTGAAAGCAATTTCTCCTACATTTGGTGGGATTAATTTAGAAGATATTAAAGCCCCTGAATGCTTTGAGATAGAAAGAAGATTAATTGAAGAGCTTGATATACCTGTAATGCACGATGACCAGCATGGTACAGCCATTATCTCTACTGCGGCAATCATCAACGCGCTTCATCTTGTGAATAAAAAGGTAGAAGATATTAAAGTAGTAGTCTTTGGTGCGGGGGCAGCAGCCATTGCTTGTGCGAAGATGTATAAAGCCCTTGGCGTGCGAGATATTGTGATGTTTGATTCTAAGGGCGTAATAAGCGAGGATAGGAGCGATCTTAGTGATATTAAAAGAGAGTTTGCCTGCAAGCAAAACTATAGCTCATATAAAGACGCACTTCATGGAGCAGATGTGCTATTAGGGCTATCCAAAGGAGATTTATTAAAAGCAGATGATATTTTAGGTATGAAAGAATCTCCGCTTATCTTTGCCCTAAGCAATCCTATCCCAGAGATTATGCCAGATGTCGTTAAAAGCGTGCGCCCTGATGCGATTATCGCCACAGGTAGAAGCGACTTCCCTAATCAAATTAATAATGTCATAGGATTTCCCTTTATATTTAAAGGTGCGCTCAAGGTACGCGCGAGCAAGATTAACGAAGAGATGAAGTTTGCTGCGGCAAGGGCTATAGCAGAGCTTGCTAGAGAGGAGATTACAGAAAAGCTAGAGATACTTTTAGGGCAGAGGGTAGCCTTTGGGAGGGAATACATTATCCCCTCAGCCTTTGATGAGCGATTAATTGAAGTAGTGCCCAATGCCGTAGCAGAGGCGGCTATTAAAAGCGGAGTAGCAAGGATTTAAAACCTTTGCAATTTAAACTTTTGCGGACTCAAACTTTTGTATGTTAAGAATTTTAAGGTTTAAAGCCCTATATTTAGGGCTTAAGCTTAGAATTATATACTAAAGTATGTAGCTATTATAGTTACTATAAAGCCCAAAATCATCACGCCAAAGCCTGCTTTGCGTTTGCCTTTACAAAATGAAGTCATAATGAGCCCAGAGAGATAAAAGAGTATCATCGATAGCCCAAAGGTAATGGCAATAAAGTCAAACCACATAAACTTAAAGCCCCCAAGCTCAAATCGATCCCCCTTGCTAAAGTGCATAAGCACTAAGATTCCATAGAGGCTTCTATCTATGACTTGTAGCACTAAGCCATCTTTTTGGTCATTGACTATCGAAGCAGAATACTTGATATTCCCCATACTTGGGCTGCCTCCTTTACCCATTTTTATCTCTGTGTTATCAGGGACTTTGAGATTATGCTCTTGTAGTATGTTGATGATAAAGTCTCGCTCTTCTCCCCGTGCCGGTTTAGAATCTAGCGGGATTTTCTCAATGGTAGCCCCAGAGTTTGCACGTATTTCAAAGATAAAAAGCGCACCGGTAATAGCATAAATAAGAGCTGCAGGGAGGAAAAAGAGGCTTAAGTATAAATGCAGTTGCATCCAAAATTTGCGGTGAAGTTTCATAAGTGGGTCTCCTTAAGTAAGAAAGTGAAATTGAAGTGAAATAAATTCTCACAATCTTATCTAAAGATTGTGAGTTAAGTGTGAAATAAGAGTGAAATGGGATTAAAAATCAGCCCTAAAGCTTATCCAATAATTTCTGCTAGGTAAGATTCTCTGATAAGGGTTGAGATAGGAAGTAGTGCCTCTGTTTCCCGAATAGGCGATTAAATCATCATAAAAGGCAACATCGAGGAGGTTATTTACCGCTAAGGTGAGGGCAAAGACTTTGCTAAACTTATAAGTAGCGGCAAAATCCACTAGTTGATAGTCTCTATAGAAATTCCCTAAAATACCTCTAGCACTTGTAGCAAGTGAGCTTGAAGCTACAGCAGAAGTTGGAGTTTTATAATTCCCACTCCAGCGGATATAGGCGTTGAAGTTTTTATACTGATATGTAGGCTTAATGGTGAATTTATGTCGGGGGACATTATTCACAGGCTCACCTACGAGATACTCCTGCCCCTCTTTTGCCTCTAGCGTCCTAGAGTAAGTAAAGCCATAGCTTGCATCTAAGGATATGCCATAAATGGGCTTTACCTTAAGGCTGGCTTCTGCCCCTGTAATCATCGCACTATCAAGGTTACGATAAAAGGTACATTCTGTAGCGGTATCTGCGTCACATGCTACGCCATCAATGCTAGTACCCTTTTGGATACCTGTAACACTTGAGATTTTATTACTAAAGCTTGTATAAAATCCTGTGAGTATCAGCATAGCACTTTCACTATCTACTATCGTGCTGAGTTCATAGCTTAAACTCCTCTCTGGCTCTAGGTCTTTGTTTCCATAAATCGCAGTGGTGGTACTACTACTACCTCTAGCGGTGGAGAGTGTATAGCCATCATAGAGGTAGCTAAGCTGTGGCACAAGCACACCTGTAGCAATCCCTGCTTTAAATGTCAGCCAATCTGTGGGGTTGTAATTCACATAAAATCGCGGATTAGGAATAGCTTGGAATATATCACTATAGTTGTATCGTAAGCCTAATGTGGTAGAGAGATATTGGTTGATGAGGTATTCCCCTTCAGCAAAGACTGCCACTTGATTCATATGCCCTTTATAGCCTGTGTTTTTTGTCTCTAGCTCCTCCCAGAGGTAATAAAGCCCACCATTGAAGATGAGGCTTCCCGCCCCGCCAAAGTCAAAGTCATTCATATACGCACTTTGAAAGACCAAGTCGCGATTATATCGTGCCTGACTCCAATCAACGCTATCACCCTTTTTAGCTCCCGGGCTTACCCCGCTGCTTAGCCCATTTTGTGCATGCGGTGCCCATTGGGTTTGGCTATATTGGATATAGGAGCTAAGCTTCCCCCAGTCATAGTTTGCATCATGGCTTAGGACATTATTAAATTTATAAAAGTCTCGTATCGCACCAATGGCATTTCCTGAGGTATTAAGCGTCCCTGCTCGAGCAAAATACACTTCAGAATCTAAATAAATATAGTTGTTTTTGTTCGGCGTGTAGTTTATCCGTCCGCCTGCATTCCAGTTGGTATATGCCGCTGCACTCCAGCCTAGATAGGGGTTATTTGTGCCTTGCACAACGGGAGAATGCGGACCAAAGCCGGGCTTATAGAAAGCATTTTGATCCCCTTGCTTATAGCCTCCTCTAATGTTTAAAGAAAGCATATCTTTGATAAATGGGATATTGGCATAGGCATTAGCTCCATATTGATGACCAAAGGTATTAGAATGCTCTGCTAAATCTGTCTCTACTTGTATGCCCGAAGTAAAGGTATCGCTGTGCTTTTTTGTGATGATATTAATAACCCCTCCCATAGCGTCACTTCCATAGATGATAGAGGCAGGTCCTCGAATGACTTCGATTCTATCGATCATACTTGCTGGAGGCATAAATGAAGCAAAAGTCCCATTAAAGCCATTGCTATCAAAGCCTTGTGCGACATTTTGACGTTTGCCATCTATAAGGATCAATGTATAAGCAGAGCCAAGTCCGCGCATAGATATGGTATTACCCCCTGTTTTAGAGGACTCCACATACACACCGGGAATATCTTGCACTGCATCACCTAAGTCTCTAATAGGGCGAGTTAGGATTTCTTCTCTAGGAACAATGGCTATAGAAGCTGGAGCGTCTTTAATATCTTGCTCATACCCTGTAGCACTTACCACGGAGCGACCAAGATTCACACTTCTTACATTATCCCCCCCCCCCGTTAAATCTTCGCTTGTTGCGCTAAGAGGAAGCGTATCTGCGAGTGTGCCTGTGATACCAAGCGCACTGATTAAGGCAAGGCTTAGAGCCACGCGCATACCTTTGTTTGGAGTATGTTGTTTCATTGTAAAACCTTTTTGAGAAAATCACAAATAATTCTTATTATTTAAGCTATTTGTCCAAATGAATTTATAATCACTTCACACTTAAAGATGTATTAATAAATACTATCATTTTTATATGTTTTGGTAGAAATTACACATTTCTTTTACATTTTTTATACTTTTTAATGTGGTTAGGGGGTAATTTGTCTTGCGGATTAGACTCATTGTCATTCTAAACCCCTGATAAAGGGTGAAGAATCTCTGTGGGCTTTCTGTGAAGCATTGCTTTTTGGATTTCTAGTAAATGCTGGATTCATTGTCATGTCTAGAGCCTGCATAGCAGGCGAAGAATCTCTTTTATATACTAGAGACTTTCTTTTAGAGTCACTAAAAAGTGCGACTAGTGATTCGGGTAGAGATTCTTCGCTTCGCTCAGAATGACAATAAGATAGGGATTGTCTAGTGGCTTTGTGAAGAGATTCTCCATAACGCTCAGAATGACAAAGTAATTTCCTTTGCAGGTGTTTATTATGTGTGGGTTTCCCTTGCGGGTAGCAAAGTTTGTCATTCTGAGGGAGTGAAACGACCGAAGAATCTCTGTCTGAATCACTAGTCGTGCTTTTTGGTGTTTTTGAAAGAGATTCTTTAGCGGATAAGAGAGATTCTTCGGTCAGGCGTTGCCTTCCCTCGTGATGACAAACTAACGGAGTCGCTGGTGATTCTCTTTTTTCTTTTTCTATAAGGGGGAGGGGCTTGAATTGCGAAGTCGCTCCCTCCCCCTTATATATCCCCCGCCCCGA
>NZ_NXLR01000049.1 GCF_003364255.1 Helicobacter marmotae | reverse complement strand
TACACTCAATAATAATGCTAGCTCTACTATTACAAGTATTACTAATAATGCTAATGCCACCATAGATACATTAGAAAATACCACAGGTAGCACCATTACAACTTTAACTAATATGCAAAATGCCACGATTAATAATTTAAATAACTCTGGCACGATTACTAATGACTTTACCAATAGTGGAAGTATTACTAACCTAACTAATAAATCAAGCGGGCAATTTAAAGGACTAACGAATAGTGATACCATAACAAGCTTAGATAATCAAGCTAATGCTACTATAGATACACTCACCAATAATCAAACCATAACCACACTTACTAATAGTGGAACTATCACTAATGGAATCACAAACTCTGGACAAAATGCCACCATAACCACACTTACTAATACTAACACCACTTTATCTAGCCTCACCAACTCTGGCACCATTACTACACTGAATAATAATAACAACGCCACCATAACCACTATCACCAATAATGCCAATGCTCAAATAGAAACCTTAACTAACAATGGCACGATTAGCTCTTTAGATAATCAAACTTCTGGGAGTATAGAGACCATTAATAACCATGGCAGCATTAATGCTGATTTTACTAATGCTGGGAGTATAACGACCTTTAATAATGGGAGTGCTACTACAGGCACTCAAATAACCGCTGCCACTGCAGCAGCTACTGCTGCGACCAATGCCACGATGAAAAATCTCACTAATAATTCCACCATAACCACCTTAAATAACTATGCTAATGCCACGATGGATATGCTAACTAATGCTAAAACCATT
>NZ_NXLR01000048.1 GCF_003364255.1 Helicobacter marmotae | reverse complement strand
AAACCTATAAATCATTAGCACACTTCCACTTGATTATTGAATAAAAGTGGTAAAAGATAATCCCTCAGTGCGCTTAGCTTTTGGGATTCTCTCTCATTGAAATATTTTTGTTTATAAATTTTATAAGTTTTTGTATGAAAATCATTTAATACACTCTCATTTGGAATGAGTAATGGAATCCAACTCGGGGCTTCATCATTGATTGCCTGTTGTGTTGAGCCATTAGCAAATGCGTTTTTGATAGTATCAAACTTATTTGAGCTAATGATATTCCACATATATTCTAAAGCATTCTTTTTGCAAGCCAAGCCATACATACCTGTAGAGAGTATAAAAGTTTGAACAGATTCTGAATATTCCCCAAAGTATAAATATTTTCTCGTATCTTTCATTTTGGCAAACCATACAGAATCTTTGATAGGCTGCATATTTGCTCTTGATTCCCTTTTCTCGAAAGTGATTTTGTTTGAGAAATCCACAATAGTATCGTCTTGGATTGCTGATGTTGGAAGATATGTTTTTTCACCTATGAATTTATCAATCTTTGTTTGTATGCTCCAAGCAAGGCTACTTTTTCCCATATTTGATACTTCCCAACCTTTGGGGATTTCTTGCTTGAGTGTGGGGTTATATATCATCTCTCCGCCGCTTTGTTTATAAGGCTTGCCCTCTGCATTAGGGAAGTTAAATTCCACAAAATAGCGTGTGTAGAGAAGTTTGGATAGCTTTTCTAATGCTTTATTTATGCGATTATTTAGCTCTATTTTGCTATCAAGCACACTTAAAATATGAGCTATGTTTTCTTGTGTTTCAAGGGGAGGAAGGGGGAT
>NZ_NXLR01000047.1 GCF_003364255.1 Helicobacter marmotae | reverse complement strand
TTGCACATTCAAGCCCCTCCCCCTTATAGAAAAAGAAAAAAGAGAATCTGCTAGTGATTCCCTTAGAGATTCTTCGCTTGATTCTCAAGCTCAGAATGACAAACTAACAACATTTACTAGAAATCCAAACAGCAATTCTTCGGCTTTGACTCAATATGGCAGAAATAACACAAGCCAGCTAGAATCTAAAATTGATAATTTGGTGTATCAATTATATGGTCTAAGCGAGGAAGAAATAAAAATCATAAAAATAGGTTAAAATTTATTGCCATTGTGTTAAAATGCAGAGGCAACAAGAATAAAGGGTGAGTAATGAAAGAATCAAAGTGGTTGTTATTTGGTATTTTAACTGCTGGTGCAGGTTTTTTGCTCTATAATCTTTATAAAAGAGATTCTGGTAAGAACACTCGCATTGATGGATTTATAGAGGGATATACGAGTGGATTTTCGGCGATACCCTCACCGACTGCACCCAAGAAGTATGGAGAGATTGCAAAAGAGATTCAACAAAAGCAAATACAAGCTTACAAGCAAATCAATACAAAGCATCAAAAACAAAGAATAAGTCTTGGGAATGAATAAAAAACCTGCAAGAAAAGATAGTCATTCCAGCAATGCAAATCCACAAAATCAGCTCAATATTCAAAACAATATTTTTATGGAAAATGAGCTTAATGCCATACGCAAATTGCCCGAACCTCTAGCAAACCGTGCTTTTGCTTTACTGGAAAAAACCGCCGAACACAAAATGCAAATGGATAGAGAAATATTAGAGTTAGAAAAACAGGAGCAGAAAAACAGAGTAAGTGATAGCCATTGGTTTTATCGCTTGCAAAGTTTAGGGGCTATAACGGCGTTTATTTATATTGTTGGGAGTTTGGGAATATTTGCCTACCTTGTTATACAAGATAAGCCTAATGCGTGGCTTTCATTGCTTCCTGCAATTATCACTTCAGTTGCTAAACTAGGAAAGATTAAAAAATCTTAAAATCACCAGATGAGTAGAGGAGATTTTAAGGCTTAAGGCTAATTGTGCTGTCTTAGGAGCACGAAGTGGAGGCGAAGAATTGCTGTTTGGATTTTTAGTAAATGCTGTTACTTTGTCATTCTGAGCCTGCATAGCAGGCGAAGAATCTCTTTTAGCGACTAGTGACTCGTATAGAGATTCTTCGCCTGTTTCACAGGCTCAGAATGACAAACTTGGCTACCCGCAAGGGAAATTATTTTGGCATCACGAACCCCTGCAAGGGGTGAAGAATCTCT
>NZ_NXLR01000046.1 GCF_003364255.1 Helicobacter marmotae | reverse complement strand
TAGGGTAGTAATTACCGCTCCTGTGCCATTATTTAGGGTAGTAATGGTGCCACTAGTTTGGTTATTTAGGGTGGTTATGCGAGATTTGGCGCCTTGGTTATTAATAGTTGCAAAAGTACCATTATTGGTTAGCGTAGTAACGGTATTAACATTTTGAGCTATATCTTCATTTAAGAATGTAGTCCATGTGCCATTGTTTGTGAGATTGGTAATTCTACCACTCCCAGAAGAGCTTCCGCCATTAGCAAGCACAGCCCAAGTGCCATTATTGGTAAGATTTTGAATCTGTCCAAAGTTTATATTACCTTGAACGTTCTGATTCGTATTAGAGAAATTCCCGTTTTGCTCATTAGTGAGAGTTGTAATAACCCCGCCCGTGCCATTAATAAAACGCGAAGAGATAGTGCCTGAGTTGGTTAGCGTGCCGATAGTGCCACTTCCGCGAAAATTATAGTTCCCATTCTGGATAGTGCCAGCAGCATTAAGTAGCCCGCTAACGCCAGTTGTGCCATTTGAGATCGTGCCAGTGTTGGTTATGAGCTCAATTCTCCTGCCATTATTTGTGAGTGTGGTCATTGTCCCAGAATTTTGCACTTGAGTAATCGTGCCGGTATTATTTGTGGTGGTCATTGTAGCAGTGTTGTTTAGAGTGGTAATGGTCCCAGAGGTATTGAGTGTATTTATCCTTGCGTTATTCCCAGTGTTGGTTAGGGTGCCAATGCTACCAGAGCTGCTAAAGGTAGTGATAGTCCCATTGTTGTTATTTAATGTAGTGATAGTGCCAGCATTGGGTAGGGTAGTGATAGTCCCAGAATTGCTTGCATTTGTGATAGTGGTGCCGGCTCTAGTTTGTAGGGTAGTGATAGTGCCAGTGCCAGTGTTAGTTAAATTACTTATTATGCCAGCAGCTTGATTGTCTATTGAACCAAAAGTGCCATCATTGGTGATACTTGCAGTACCTATGGCATGGGCAATGCGATTTGTATTTGCACCAGCTTGATTAGTGAAGGTGAGATTCCCAAATGATTGCACAACTCTTTGCATAGTGCCACTATTATTTACGGTGGTAGTAGTGTTTCTTTGTGCTGAGAGGATATATGTAACAGTAGTAGATTGTAGGCTAACCCCTTGATTTATGGTGATAGTTAAAGGGCTTGTCGTGTCAGTATTGCGAATGAGTGCGGAGTTTTGCCCGGTGGCATTGCTTGTGATAGTGGTTTGAATGCTAAGTGTGGTAGGTGCAGCTCCAGTGGTATTGGCGTATGTTACATTGTGGTTAGTGGTTACATTGCAATTATTGGGAGTTTGAGGGGCATTGCAAACGGTATTGAAATTTTGGATTTGAGCTATTGCTTGGGGAGGAGCACATAGCAGTAAGTAAAATGGCACAAAGGAGACAAAGGCAAATGAAGTGAAATTTGCAGATAGCGATATGCCTTTATCTTGGGGCGTCAGCGGGGGGGGGGGGGGAATAATTTATCTTTTTTTTGTTGTTTGTGTCTTGGCTGTTGTACACATGTGACGCTGCCGACGTACTACT
>NZ_NXLR01000045.1 GCF_003364255.1 Helicobacter marmotae | reverse complement strand
TCCAATTCTTAAGGACAGATAAAAATGCTCGCTATCAAGGAACTGCATTCTACTTCAAAGAGGGCTTTTGCTGGACAGATGTGTCTTATGATATAAAATGCAGAAAGAAAGGCATTAGTGTTAATGATGTGTTAAGTATGGCGTTGTATTCCCAATTTAGCCAAACTTCAGACAAATATCTTGTTTGCATTATTAATGCAAGACTTATGAGTGATATTGTGTGTAACTTTATCAACAATACTTCACATTTTCAAATCAACGATGCGAGGCAAATTCCCATAATAATCCCTACAAATTCACAGCTGAAAATATTTGAAGCACTTTTTGATAAAGCATATGCTATCCAGCAAGATAAATTTGCTAATCACCTAAGCCAAACAGAGGCAAAAGCTAAACTAGAATTAGTACAAAAAGAGCTAGATGGCTTAGTGTATAAGCTATATGGATTAGAGAAATGAGGGAATAGAGATTGGAATATTAAGTATATCCTAAGTAAAAATCTCATACTATCTATTCACTTCCATTCGCGGCGGTGCTTGGCGCACTCATACTTTTTTAGGCTCATTAAAGGGAAACAAATGACATTGATTATTGAAGATGCTAGCAAAGCATTGCAGAGGGCTATTAAACCTATGCTAAAGCTTTATAAAGCTAGGAGTAAAGTCAAAGGGCATAAAGCAAACTTAATGCAAGAAGCGATTAAAGAGATAAAAAATGGAGAGTATGAAGTTTGCAAGGATTTTGAAGAATATAAAAAAGCCATGAAATCTTAATGTATAAAATCAAGATTCTTAAAGGCTACAAAAAGCAATACAGAAAACTCTCAAAAGATAATCAAATGTTAGTTGATACGATCGTTGAAAAGTTAGCCAATGATCAGCCACTAGAAGAAAAATACAGAGATCATAAGCTCAAAGGTGAATATAAGGATTTTAGGGAATGCCATATCAAACCCAATTTATTGCTTACCTATCAAAGAGAAGAAGATTTTTTAATCCTTACTTGTGTTTCGCTAGGAAGTCATAGCGATTTATTTGGCTAAATTGGATTGCTAAGGGAAAGAGGGCGAGCTAAGCAAGTTTTAGCCTTAATCTTTATCTATATTTCAATCCCATAAAGTGCATAGACTTCCCTATCTAGCTCCTTTTGGAGGGCATTAAGTGCAAGAGTGTTATCTCTATGTGTTTGGAATTTTTCTTTTTGTAATTTAAGGGCTTTATTAAATATCGCTTCAAGGGATATAAGCTGCTTAGCGCTAGGGATTATGATAGGCAAGGCACGGACATCATTAATTTGTATAGAGCAAGTATTATTTACAAAAGTCTTAAGATACTCATACATAAAGCTTGAATTTAGCACTGACACAAAATAAGATATGGGTAAATTACACAAAGTATATAAACTCATACTCGCTACATCATTAATGGTCTTTTGCTTCAAGCGGCATTTAATAAGCTGCCCTTTTTCATAATGCAGGATCAAATTCCAGCAAAAGCCCTCTTTGAAGTAGAATGCAGTTCCTTGATAGCGAGCATTTTTATCTGTCCTTAAGAATTGGA
>NZ_NXLR01000044.1 GCF_003364255.1 Helicobacter marmotae | reverse complement strand
CCAAGAGAATGTAGAAATCGCTGCTGCAAGTGCTCAAATCAGTGAGAGAGTAGATAAGGTAGCTAAAGATATATTAGATGATGTGAATAAGAAGAAATTTTAAGAGGATATTTCTCTCACAATATGTGTATATGAAGCACTCAATGCAAAAGCGTGCAAGATGAAGTTGTGGCAAAAGGTTTATAAGCCTCTAAGCTATCTTTAGTTTATAGGCCTCATATCTTTATAATGAGTGAATCTTATTTATACCCTTTCCCTTTATCATTTTGAGGGAGCGGTAATGACCGAAGAATTTCTGTTTGAGCCCTAAGTGATTCGGAGAGAGATTCTTTGGCTTTTGCAAAGCCTCTAGACATGACAAAAACAGGAGGCAAAAACAATGAATAAAATCAAAAAATTACTAAAAGACCTTTGCCCTAATGGTGTGGAATATAGAGCATTAGGAGAGATTTTACAATACGAACAGCCTAGCAGATATATTGTAAAAAACACAAATTATGATGATAGCTTTAAAACTCCTGTTTTAACTGCTGGGGCAAGCTTTATCTTAGGCTATACTGATGAAACAAATGGAATTTACAATGCAAGCAAAGAAAATCCTTGCATTATCTTTAATGATTTCACCACTTCTTTTCATTGGGTTGATTTTCCTTTTAAAATCAAATCATCAGCTATGAAAATTTTAACCCTAGCAGAATCTCGCCCGCTTCGTGGTGCGGAAATCGTGGAAAAAGGAGGCAGTAGTGCCTCCGCACGATTGAAGCTAGAAGCGGATAAGCAAGGCTCTCCCCTTGATGTTCGTTCCGCTTCGTTCCACATCACTGCAAGCAGAAGCCGAAAAAGCGGCGACTTTTTCGGGTTAAGGGGTGAGAAGTATATCTTCGAACGGGAGGGGGATAAACCCCTTTTTGCGAGAAAAACAGGTAAGTTTTAAATTTGTATTTTATGCAATGAAGTGCATTAAATACCAACCAAGAGAACATGCAAGACAATATATACAGACTTATTCACAATTCCCCATCCCCCTCCCGCCTTTAAGTGTGCAAGAAGAGATTGTGCAAATTTTAGATAAGTTTGATACTTTAGTGAATGACCTCACTCAAGGTCCCCGCAGAGATAAATTTACGAAGAAGCAATATGAATACTATAGGGAGCAATTGCTAAGCTTTAGGGAATTGGAACATATATAAAACACAAGCTTGCAAAATCAAAAAAGCATATAATAAAAGCAATGTAGTCTCTCTCAATGTTTAAGAGATATGGCCTGTTACATATCTATAGAACTCAGTAAAATCGCTAAAATGCACCCCCTATGTATCATCTCGCCAGATGAGCTAAACTACCTTAGCGCAGGATTCACTCATTATAAAGATATGAGGCCTATAAACTAAAGATAGCTTAGAGGCTTATAAACCTTTTGCCACAACTTCATCTTGCACGCTTTTGCATTGAGTGCTTCATATACACATATTGTGAGAGAAATATCCTCTTAAAATTTCTTCTTATTCACATCATCTAATATATCTTTAGCTACCTTATCTACTCTCTCACTGATTTGAGCACTTGCAGCAGCGATTTCTACATTCTCTTGG
>NZ_NXLR01000043.1 GCF_003364255.1 Helicobacter marmotae | reverse complement strand
CTACAGATTGTTCTACGGCTTTGGCATCTTGCTCTAAGCCTATTTTGGTTTGTTGTATGTTTTCATTAATGGCTAATCCCATTTGACCAAGTTCGTCTTGGGCTATAATCCTTAAAGGCTCAGGTGGTGTTTGTCTCTTATGATTAAGGTAATTAAAGAATTCAAAGAGTGTGTGGGAGATTTTATAAATTCTGCGTGCAATAGTAGTGCGAACATAGACAAAGGTAAATAAAGATACGACAATCACACATAAAATCACACTTATAGCAATAATTTTCACAAGTGTATAAACTGACTGATATACAGAATCTTTAGGAGCGATAATAATAGTCCCCCAATGCTTGCCGCTCAAGCCTCTTCCTACTTCAAATGAGGCTAATCCTGCCATACTATCTTTGCCATATAAATTAATAAACTCATAAATACCAGATGTTCCCTTTTCTAATGCGTCTAAAAGGGGTTTTATAGTTATGTTTTCTTTATTAATATCTCTTAAAGTTCTCCCTAAGAATCCCTCATTTGGATGCACAATCAAAGCAGAATCATTTGTCAAAAGCACTCTATAGGCATCTGGGAAGACCTTGCGTCTCTCTGAAAACATATCTTCAGCCACAAGCTTTGTATGCAATGTAACTCCAACTACCCCCTCTACTGCACCATCTTGGGAGAATATGGGGTAATTTAATGTAACGCGCATACTATCTTGCTGCTGTGTAGCCCCAAGTGTAGGGTCGCCAACACTCACTTTCGCTTTTTTTAACGCCTCTTGCACGCCACTATCACTTAATATCGTTAAATCATTTGGGAGTATTTCTATACCGCCTTTGCGATTAGGCTCATTATCTATCCCATATATCAGCGCACCGCCGTCTTGAAGCAAATATTGCTTGCCTAAACCTTTGATTTTTGAGGCGTCTTTTATGTAAATGTAAGCATATTTCATCCATTGGTTAGAATCTAAAAGTGTTGCGAGCGTTTCTTGCATATTGCTTTCATTAAGCATATTGCTACGTAAATAAGTATCTAAAACGCGTTGAGAATAATTCAATGCTACAAATATTTCATTAATATACCCCTCTAACGCATTCCCTGCTCTCTTGGAAGTATTTACCAAAAGCTTTTCAGCATCCTCAGCACTCGTTTTCATTGAAAGACTTATCAATATAGCAGACATTAAGCCCATACAAAGGGCGAGCATTAAAGATATAGAAACGATAATTTTACTTCCAATACCAAACTTATTTAACATCATTTCCTTCCTTACATATAGTTATTTTTTTATAAGGCGGGATTGTGTCTAAACTTAACTTTAATTTAAACAAAGTAATTTTTACTTGATAAATCATATTTGAAAGCATTATTTCCTCTTATTGAAAAATTATTAAAAAAACTATAGACTTTGCTATCCAAAATTAAGGACAAAATAACATGAAACATCATCTACTTTCATCTAAATTATCACAACGCGATATTGCTGGAATATTAAAAATTGATACAAAAACGCTTTACAATTGGAGAAAAAATAAAACTGAACTTTATACGATTGTTATGTTAGGATTTAAATTCAGAGAGATACTTCACGCACAGAAAAAATATTATCAAGAATTAGAATCTATAGAAACTGAAGTGCTTCAATC
>NZ_NXLR01000042.1 GCF_003364255.1 Helicobacter marmotae | reverse complement strand
CCAAGAGAATGTAGAAATCGCTGCTGCAAGTGCTCAAATCAGTGAGAGAGTAGATAAGGTAGCTAAAGATATATTAGATGATGTGAATAAGAAGAAATTCTAAGAAGATTTACTCAAAAACTCTATTACTTTATTAGCTTTAGATTCTGCATAGCAGGTAAGAAACTCTCTGTAGGGTTGATAGGGACTTTTTTGGTGTTTCAAGCAGTAATTCTTTGGCTTCGCACTAGAGCTAACAAACTTTAGCTACCGCTTGGATTACCAAAGAAAGATTCCCAAATTTGCTTCTCGCAAAAAGTCTTAAAAAGTGTGCTTTTAGCTTGTTTTTAAATAAGCAAACCGCAAAATATTTTGTGATGATTTTTGAAGTTGTGTAGCTTTGAGTAGATGGCATGCACTTAAGTGTGCGTGTAAGCGACACAAAAAAGCAAGCTCTTTAAAAAACACGCAAAAGACAAGCGGAGAGCCAAAAAGCCAACGCAAGGCTAAGTCGCAAAGCCGAATTTAGCCTAACAAACTTACCCCTCATCACAAATATTAAGATATTCTCCATAAACAGAGAATAAAAATCTCATTAGCCTTAATAAAAGGCTAACGCCTAATGGGGCTTATTATCTATACGCATTTTACCATCTGCTACCTCTTGCGTTATATCTCTCCAATTTTTAGCCTCATAGATATTCCCCTTCACCTCATAAATAGCATTTAAAATCCATTGATTGCTCTTATGTCTCTCAATATCCCAATGAGTGGGAATAGTGCTAATCACAGCTCTATGCTCAGGATAAGCTTTAAGAATATTTGAGCCCACATAAGGGCAAGGGTTACTTAAGGATTCACAAAATATACTTGGAGCGTCATAATTTGTCATTAAATCGGAATTCACTTGGAGCTTCCCCCTACTCTCAAAATCTTTGAATAAAAAGAGCGCATCTGGACGTCCTTCATTTTGCACTATCATTTCAGGGATACCTATACTATCATGCCCGCTATGGTCGCTTAAGATAAAAATCTGGGTATTATCATATATATCATTATCCTTGAGCCATTGCACATAGTCTGCTAAATACACAAGTGCGCAGACTTCGGTATCATAATGCTTATAATAATCCCTTATGTGCTCTTCTTTCATATATTGCATTTTTTGTGTATGGGGGTATTCCTCCCATACACTTTGCTCTCTAAAAAATGAACATTTGCCATTATCGTAATATAAATCAAAGGGCAAATGCGTCATTAAAGTATGAAGATATTTAAAAGTTGGCTTGCTTTGAGGGTCTATATGGTGCAAGTGCGTAAAGGCATATAAAGATGAGGCAAAAGCTATAGCCTCCATAACACTGCGCATTTGCTTATCGCCAATAAGCCAAAAACCATTATTATATATCCGCGGACGGAAAAAAAGCTCCGGAGAGAAGCGAAATAGCCCCACACTTAAAAGCAAAGAAATATTACTATGTCTGGCTTGCCCTAAAAGCTCTGCAAAAGATTGAGCTAAATCTGGCTTACTGCTAAAAAAATATGGTGTGTAGGTTTGTAGATTTTGCACAACAAAGATATTTTGATTATACGCCTGTATGTATTGTGGTGGCTTTGGAGCTACGCTCATAAAATAGCTCACATCATAACCACTTTTCACAAAACTATCGCCAATAAGCCCAAAAGCCTGCGTGATACTCTCTCTTAAATTATCCTCCCTTGCATTCATATTATACACAGCATAATGCTCCCCACCGATGATAGAGCCTATGCTATGAATCGTAGAATTCGTAGTAGAAAGCGTGTTATCAAAAAAGATAAAACCTTCAAACCGCTCTTTTAACTCGGGGAATTCCTCTAAAATAGCATGCAAATGCGAACCGCTAAACATATCGAGCACAAAAAGCACGATGTTCTTTTCATATTTCGCATACGTGAAAAGCTCCTTTTCATAAGGCTTATCGCTAATTACGGGAATATCTAGCTTATACTCACTTGAGTGGTTCAATATTTTATACAACGACACGCCACTTAGCACGACTAAAGATACACTTAGCACACCCATAATGGGCTTTAACCTTTTACCCATAAAAAAGACAAAGCCTACACTCCCTATAAAAGTAAGGAAAGCATAAAGGTA
>NZ_NXLR01000041.1 GCF_003364255.1 Helicobacter marmotae | reverse complement strand
CTTTTTCATAATGCAGGATCAAATTCCAGCAAAAGCCCTCTTTGAAGTAGAATGCAGTTCCTTGATAGCGAGCATTTTTATCTGTCCTTAAGAATTGGACATTCTGCTTATTCCACGCAATATAATAGGGCGTTGGTAAATACCATCTATTGCCTTCTTTATCGCCTTTATCATATGGGACATAGCAGGCTTTAGATTCTATGCCTTCGCTCTTTTGTTCTTCACTTAAAGATTCTACATTGGCTATTAAATGCTCATCTATAATCTTATATATAAATCCTTGCCCCCATACATCTCTGCCATATTTAGCTTTAGCCTCGCTAAAGATTGCTTGGATTTCTTCCTCGCTTAAATGCTCTAAATACGCCATCGCCTCTTTTTTACTTTTTAGCTCTATGCCTAAATCTTTTTGCACATCTTTTTGCGAATAAAGCTTCTCTGCGCGCTTCTCTTTACAGCTTAGGGCTTCTTTGGAGTTGCTCTTGTAGGCTATGTATTTGCCATTATTCCCAGTGGCTAACCCTTGCCCACCATCAGTAATGAGTCCTAATAATGTAATATCACCGGGTTTTAGCGAATTTCTATAATACTCTAGGGCATTGCGGTTTTTGGCTATATCTTTAGAAGTTTTTATCTTCCCCCACCAGCTTTGCATAAGGGATTTGATAGAGGCGTTGTATTTGTTATAAATATCTAGGTTTGTACTACTTGGGCAGAAGATAGCGCAATTATTGGCATTTCTATAAAGGCTTTGAGAGAATGGGTAGCATTCTAGGGCTTCAAAGCCTCCCCTTGCGTCAATATAGAGGCAATTATTTTGACTCTCTTGTTGCTTTGTATAGGGGAGTTTGGAGAATTGCGTGATGCCCGTATCTACCATAGGTGCTTGGAAAGGATTAGCACTATCACAGATAAAATGCAAAGTGTTTTCTAAGATTAATTGGCGCAAATTTAATTTGCTTGAGATAGTCCAAAAGGTCTTAGGAGTGATAAGAGAGATAACGCCACTAGGCTTTAACCAATAGTAGGCACTAAAAAAGGCGTGATTATATGCATCATCATAGAATCCTTGCTGGGCTTTTAATATCATCTCATTTTTCTTATGGGCTTTGCCTTTATTAGATATATATGGGGGGTTGCCTATGCAAATATCAAATGATTCTATCCCAAACATCATCTCACTATCGAAGAACTCTGCGCTTTTTTGGGCATTAAAGGGGTCATAGCTTGCTAATGGGTGGCTCTCTCCGCTAGATAGTGTGAGATTATCAAAGATTCTGTGTTTAATATTTTGGAAGTCCTTTTTAAGTGCTTGTTTATCTGCAGTTGGGAGGAAGTAGGCTTTGCGTATGGATTTCAAAGCTTGCTTATCTTCCACATAGCCATCATAATCTAAGCGTGTTTCTAGCCTTGCAAAGGCATTCGCGCATACGAATTTAAAGTCCAAATTAGGCAGTGGAGGAGGGGTTTGGGCTTTGGGGGATTCTATAATGAGTGAGAGGAAACAGCGCAAACGCGAGATCTCTGTAGCGATATTTTGTATATCTACCCCATAGATTTGGCCCTCTATTATGCCAAGTTTGCGCCAATAGGCTGCTCGGGTATCACCTAAAGCTTCTTGAGCGCTCATAATCTCTTGCAAAATCCCCATAGGGAATGCCCCTGAGCCGCAGAATAAATCAAGTATTTTGAGCGTATTTAGTACTTCTAGAATCTTGGCTTTTTGGGGTGGAGTTAGGGCGGGGCTTTCTTTGCTATGGTTTAGGCTTTGGCAGAGGGCGTCTATATGGGGGTGGAGATCTTGGGGGAGCTTGTGCTTTAGGGCTTGGGCTATGGCGTTTTTGCACATAAAGCTTACAACATGTCTAGGCGTGTAGAAGCTCCCTGTGGCTTTGCGTATGTTGTTGGTGTCATCTAAGGTAGGGTCTAGCTCTGCTAGGAGATTTTCAAAGATTTGTCCTAACATTTCAGGGTCAAGGCTGATTTGGGTATCACTCGGGGTGGATTCATCAATGGTGAAATGATAGGAATCAAGCAAATTTAGCAACGATTCAAAGATATTATCAGGGATATTTATGCGTGAGAGAGAGCCAAGCTCCACTTCTTGGTAGCAATCTAGTGCGCTAGGAGCGAAGAGCCCACCATTAAGAAAGGGAATTGCAGCAAAAATTGGATTATCTTTAATATGGGGCTTGCGCTCCTCTTGCTTGGTGTTAAGCACTTCAAAAAATAGCGGGGTAAGGATAGAGTGGTAATAGTCCTTTTGCGGGGTGAAAATATTTTGGGGGATAAGGGCAATCTCTTTTAAAAAACGAATAAAAAGTATCCGCCCTATGAGCTTTATGCTAAATTCTTTAATCTCTTGGGAGTTTAGCTCGGGGGCTTGAATATCCGCACAAAAGCTATCAAAATGTCTTTTAATCTCCTTATAAAACTCCTTGCTTAAAGGCTCGGTGCTGAAGGCTTTTTGCAAGGATTGTAAGTCTTTTTGCTTTGTGTCTATGAGTTCTTGGAGTTGGGTTTTAGCACTTTTAATTTTCTCATGCCCTAGCACGAAGCTT
>NZ_NXLR01000040.1 GCF_003364255.1 Helicobacter marmotae | reverse complement strand
CAGCAGTGAGATATATTCTCACTGCGATAAAATTAAAGCGCACGAAGTGCCACCTCTTAAAGCGTCGTCGGGGCGGGGGATATATAAGGGGGAGGGAGCGACTTCGCAATTCAAGCCCCTCCCCCTTATAGAAAAAGAAAAAAGGGAATCACTAGAAAGGCAGTTAGTTTGTCATTCTGAGCGAAGCGAAGAATCTCTACCCGAGTCACTAGTCGCTAACAGAGATTCTTCGCCTGCTATGCAGGCTCAGAATGACAATGAATCCAGCATTTACTCCTAATCCAAAAAGCAATGATTCACAGAAAGCCCACAAAGATTCTTCACCCCTTGCAGGGGTTCAGAATGACAAACTTAGCTACCCGCAAGGGAAACCCACACACAATAAACACCTGCAAAGGAAACCCACACACAATAAACACCTGCAAAGGAAATTAGCTTGTCATTCTGAGGGAAGGCAAAGCCTGACCGAAGAATCTCTGCAAGAATCACTAACAACTCCGTTACTTTGTCGCCTCTTGCGGGCGGGCGTGAGAGCGACCGAAGAATCTCTCTCATATACTAAAGACTCCTTAAAAAAATCGCCCTATTGTCACCTCTTCGCTTTCTTACGAAAGCAAAGAGTTGGAAACTAACTCCCCTTTAGGTAAGCCACCTTGTCAGCCCCAACGTAAAGTCAAATCACCCCAACACAGAAGAGTCTATTGCTTTCTCCCTGAAGTCGCATAATCATCAATACTGGAGAGCTCGCCTCCTACGCGGTATTTCGCCCCTCTATGCGAGCTTGGTAGCCTATCGCCTTGCCCAAAAAGCTTATGACGCAATGAGCCTTTGGTGTATTCTTGCTGATACACGCCTCTTTTTTGCAATTCAGGCACGATAAACTCCACCACATCTTCAAAAGTCCCCGGGGTTGTCGCATATGCTAGATTAAAGCCATCAGCATCGCTATATTCTATAAGCTCTTGCAAAATATCGCAAACTTCCTTTTTGCCACCAATGATTTTATTACCCAAAGCCCCAATTCCTGCGACTTTTATAAGCTCCCTTAAGGTCCAAACCTTGCCATCATCTGTGCGAGAATTAGCAAATTCAGTTACCTTACCAATGATGGCGTTTGATTTAATCTCTGTGAGTGCGTCATCTAAGTTATATTTACCTAAATTCTCACCCAGCCAGCCCGAATTTAGCACCAAAGAGCCCTCTTCATTCACATAGCTTAGCAAATCTTTATATTTTGCTTCCGCGAGCTTTTGCGTTTCATCAGTGATTATGCACGCTAGCACATATATCTTCGCACTATAAGGGTCGCGCCCTGCTTTGATGAGCTCATCGCGGATTTGCTTAACTGCGATTTTGGTGTACTCCTTAGAAATGGGTGAGATAAATATCGCTTCGGCATTTTCAGCCGCAAACCTCATACCGCGAGGAGAATTCCCGGCTTGGAAAAGCACGGGTGTGCGTTGAATGCTAGGCTCGCAGACATGGATTCCGGGCACATCAAAATACTTACCCTTATGCCCGATATGATGAATTTTATAAGGATTAGCAAAATCCCCGCTCTTTCTATCAAGTATCACCGCATCATCTTCCCAGCTCCCCTCTAAAAGCTTATAAATCACCTCTAAATACTCATCAGCTACCTCATATCGCTCATCATGTGGGAGCTCCTTTTCTCCCATTTGGCGGTTCGCACTTGGCAAGTAGCCTGTAACGATATTCCAGCCCACGCGTCCTTTAGTAAGGTGATCTAAAGTGCTAAGCCTCCTAGCAAAGGGGAAAGGGTGCTCAAAAGGCACGCCCGCTGTGATACCAAAGCCCACATGCTCCGTAACCGCCGCACCAATGGCAGCAAGCTGCACGGGGTCATTTACAGGCGTTTGCACCGCACCCCTTAGGGCACTGAGATCATTGCCATTATAAATATCATACACGCCCAACACATCAGCGATAAAAATCGCATCAAAGAGCCCTTTCTCGGCGATTTTGGCGACATTTTGCCAATACTCTATATCTTTATACTTCAAAGCCTGATCACCCGGGTAACGCCACAGCCCCGGGCTTAAATGCGTAATGCAGTTCATATCAAAGGCGTTAAAACGAATTTGTTTCCTGCCTCCCATTACTTCCTCCTTGTATTGTAAGTTTTTCTTAAGTTTGTGCTAACTTATGGGCATAATGATAGCCAATATTTTACATATTTTTTAAATTACAATATGTATTTTTATATATTTGTATTTTTATGCTACTTTTTTACTCAATCTTAGACTTGCTATGCACTGGCGGAAGCAAAAAGTGGAAATGAAAAAGTATAAGGAGACCAAAACTCTGCCCTTTTATTATGTCCAAAACCTCTGCAAAGAGGTGAAGAATCGCTATTTGATACACCAGAAATTCTCCAAGTTTGTCATTCTGAGGGCGGGCGCGAGAACGACCGAAGAATCTCTGTGGGATTTACTAGAACGTTAGCTAAGTTTGTCATTCTGAGCTTGAGAATCAAGCGAAGAATCTCTCTTATCTGCTAAAGACTCTTTAAACGAGTCACTAGAAAGGCGGTTACTTTGTCATTCTGAACCTTTAGGTGAAGAATCTCTGTTGGAATCACCAAAAAGCACGACTAGTGATTCCTTTAGAGATTCTTCGGGCATAAAGCCCTCAGAATGACAAAATGACGGAGTCGTTGGTGGCTCTGGTGGAGATTCTTCACCCTAAAGGGTAAAGACATGACAAACTTGCCTACCCGCAAGGGAAATTATTTTGTCATTCTGAGGGAGCGTAGCGACCGAAGAATCTCTTTCAAACCTACTAGAAAGCCCGCAGAGATCCTTCGCTTTCTTGCGAAAGCTCAGAATGACAAAATAACAGCATTTACTAGTAATCCAAACAGCAATTCTTCATCCCCTAAAGGAGGCTCTAGACATAACAAACTTTGCACCCTTACTAGGGAGATAGGAAGCAGGCTTAAAGTCAATAAAAATTATTTTATATAAGAAATTCTTATCTCGTTAAAAATTTTTTATTACAATCCCGTGCAAACGAAAAATTATAAAATGAATTAAAAATTATAAATAATATGACAAATAAACGAGATAATGCAATGGAACCAAACAATGATAAAAAGATATATTATTACCCCCCCCCCCCCCCCGACGCCCCAAAAAAAAAGGAAATCCACATCTTCCAAATTTACTTCATTTTCCTTTTTTTCCTTTTTTCCCTTTTTTTTACTCTTATGTTCTCCCCCCCCACCCAAAACCCCAAACCAAAAATTTAATAACCTTTTCCATACCCCCCAAACACCCCACAATTTCTTTCTCTTTTCACCACTTCCCCGCCCCCCAAACAAAGGG